>NZ_JBEYEI010000002.1:0-547287 GCF_040633895.1 Streptomyces sp. NPDC007863 | reverse complement strand
CCACCCGATACGACAAGACCGCCGAGTCCTACGAGGCAGCAGTCACACTCGCATCACTCCTGATGTGGGCCTGACATTTGACGACAGAACCTAGGAGCCGGCGTCAGTCGCCGAGGCCGGCGAGGTCGCGGAGGCGGCGGGCCTGGGCGGCGCGCTCGGCGACGCGCTGCTCCTCGTAGGAGCGTCCGGCGACACCCTGGAGCAGCGCCTTGGTCTCGACGACCGCGTCGCGCGGCGCGGCGAGGAGGGCGGCGCTCAGGTCCCGTACGGCCGCGTCGAGCTCGTCGGCGGGCACGGCGATGTTGGCCAGGCCGATCCGCTCGGCCTCCTCGGCGTGGACGAAGCGGCCGGTGGCGCAGATCTCCAGCGCGCGGGCGTAGCCGACGAGGGAGACGAGCGGGTGCGTCCCGGTGAGGTCGGGGACGAGGCCCAGGCTGGTCTCGCGCATCGCGAACTGCACGTCCTCGGCGACGACCCGCAGGTCGCAGGCGAGGGCGAGCTGGAAGCCCGCACCGATGGCGTGGCCCTGGACGGCCGCGATGGACACGAGGTCGCTGCGGCGCCACCAGGTGAACGCCTCCTGGTACTCGGCGATGACCGCGTCGAGGTCCGCGTCGGACCCGCGCGCCATGTCGAGGAAGGACGGCTCTCCGTCGAAGCCCTCGGGCGTGAAGGCCTGTCGGTCGAGTCCGGCGGAGAAGGACGTGCCCTCACCGCGCAGGACGACGATCCGCACGCTGCCCGGCAGTGACCGGCCGGCTTCCGTCAACGCCCGCCACAGAGCGGGAGACTGGGCGTTGCGCTTCGCCGGGTTGGTCAGGGTCACCGTGGCAACGGCGTCCTCGACGGTGAGCCGTACACCGTCCTTGTCGAAGACGAGCTGGGAGTCGTCGGGCGTGGTCATGGGGCGCCTCCGGTTCCGGTGCAGCACTGCAATCGATGCTAAGTGACTGCACAGTAACCACCCGGCCGGTCGCAGGACCGACCGGGTGCCCACCGGGAGGTTCCCGGTGGACCGGTCGAGCCGCCCCCGGCGTCAGGCCGAGGCTGCCTTCTTGCCCCGGGTCGCGCCGCCGCGACCACGCAGCGTCACTCCGGATTCGCTGAGCATCCGGTGGACGAATCCGTAGGAGCGGCCCGTTTCCTCGGCCAGCGCCCGGATGCTCGCTCCGGAGTCGTACTTCTTCTTCAGGTCTGCCGCGAGCTTGTCGCGCGCGGCGCCGGTCACCCGGCTGCCCTTCTTCAGAGTCTCGGCCACCCGTGCCTCCTCATGGGAAGTGCGCTCTGGACTTCTCATGATCACCCCTCCCCGGCATCCTGGCCACCCATTCGACAAGGTCCGTCCTGCCGGGTTTGCGGACGAGTACGGCGTCCTCACGATCGGAAGCCGACATTCCGCGCGGCCGGATCGCGTCCCTCGAAGGAGTGGATCAAGGGACTGCCAGGTCAGGCGTATCGAGGGAACAAACGTGCGACGCGGGCCCTGCCGGAAGGATTCGGCAGAGGCCCGCGCCGGGGGTACGAGACCTTCTCACTCAGATGACGGATCCGGCGATGAGCCGAATGATCCAGTCGGGGCTCAGGCGAGCGCGACCAGGTCCGCGTAGTCCGGGCCCCAGAGGTCCTCGACGCCGTCCGGGAGCAGGATGATCCGCTCCGGGTCGAGCGCCTCGACGGCGCCCTCGTCGTGGGTGACCAGGACGACCGCGCCCTTGTAGGTGCGCAGCGCGCCGAGGATCTCCTCGCGGCTGGCCGGGTCGAGGTTGTTGGTGGGCTCGTCGAGCAGCAGCACGTTGGCCGAGGAGACGACCAGGGTCGCCAGGGCGAGCCGGGTCTTCTCGCCGCCGGAGAGCACCCCGGCGGGCTTGTCGACGTCGTCGCCGGAGAAGAGGAAGGAGCCGAGCACCTTGCGGACCTCGACCAGGTCGAGGTCGGGCGCGGCGGAGCGCATGTTCTCCAGGACCGAGCGCTCCGGGTCCAGGGTCTCGTGCTCCTGGGCGTAGTAGCCGAGCTTGAGGCCGTGGCCCGGGGTGACCTCGCCGGTGTCGGGCTGCTCCACTCCGCCGAGGAGGCGGAGCAGGGTGGTCTTGCCGGCGCCGTTGAGGCCGAGGATGACGACCCGGGAGCCCTTGTCGATGGCCAGGTCGACGTCGGTGAAGATCTCCAGGGAGCCGTACGACTTGGACAGGCCCTCCGCGGTGAGCGGGGTCTTGCCGCAGGGCGCGGGCTCGGGGAAGCGCAGCTTGGCGACCTTGTCGGAGACGCGGACCGCGTCCAGGCCGGAGAGCAGGCGCTCGGCGCGCTTGGCCATGTTCTGCGCGGCGACCGTCTTGGTGGCCTTGGCGCGCATCTTGTCGGCCTGCGAGTTGAGGGCGGCGGCCTTCTTCTCGGCGTTCTGGCGCTCGCGCTTGCGGCGCTTCTCGTCGGCCTCGCGCTGCTGCTGGTAGAGCTTCCAGCCCATGTTGTAGACGTCGATGACGGAGCGGTTGGCGTCCAGGTAGAAGACCTTGTTGACGACGGTCTCGACCAGGTCGACGTCGTGGGAGATGACGATGAAGCCGCCGCGGTAGGTCTTCAGGTAGTCGCGCAGCCAGACGATCGAGTCGGCGTCGAGGTGGTTCGTCGGCTCGTCGAGGAGGAGCGTGTCGGCGTCCGAGAAGAGGATCCGGGCGAGCTCGATGCGACGGCGCTGACCGCCGGAGAGGGTGTGCAGCGGCTGGCCGAGGACCCGGTCGGGCAGTCCGAGGGCGGCCGCGATCGTGGCGGCCTCGGCCTCGGCGGCGTACCCGCCCTTGGTGAGGAACTCGGTCTCCTGGCGCTCGTACTGCTTGAGGGCCTTCTCCCGGGTGGCGCCGGCGCCGGTGGCGATCCGCTCCTCGTTCTGCCGCATCTTGCGGAGGAGGACGTCGAGGCCGCGGGCGGAGAGGACGCGGTCGCGGGCGAGCACGTCGAGGTCGCCGGTGCGCGGGTCCTGCGGGAGGTAGCCGACCTCGCCGGAGCGGGCGATCGTGCCGCCAGCCGGCTGGCCCTCGCCGGCCAGGCACTTGGTGAGGGTGGTCTTGCCGGCGCCGTTGCGGCCGACCAGACCGATGCGGTCGCCCTTGGCGACGCGGAAGGAAGCGTTCTCGATGAGGATGCGGGCGCCGGCGCGCAGCTCGATGCCGGAAGCGGTGATCACGGACAGACTCCAGGGCGGTGGGAAGACGGCGGAAGAGACGGCTGGTGGCGGGCGTCGGCGCCGCTAATGCACCCAGAGGAGAACGGCCATGCGGCCAGTCTAACGGGCTGATGCAACTGGTTTTCGGCCACACGGGCGACGGAGGACGAAGAGGGACTTTTCTCTCATGACTCAGCGGATCGCCTGAATCACTGACAAAAAGAGCGGATCAGTCGAGATCATTCGATACTCGGCGGAGGGCGGCGGTCTGGCCGCCGCGGCGACGCGGAGGTGGACCGTGCAGTTCGACGACGACGCCCGTCTGGACACCTCCGAGGTGAAGGACGTCCGCGGCAGCCGCATCCCGGGCGGGAAGGCCACCGTCGGGGGCGGGATCATCGGCTTCATCGCCCTGATCCTCGGCCTGTTCCTCGGGGTCGGCCCCGACCAGCTCGGGCTCTCCGGCGGCGGCGAGGACACGCCCGCGGCCAGCTCCTCCTCCGCGGCGCAGGTGAGCCGGGACTGCCGGACCGGCGCGGACGCCAACAGCCGGCCGGACTGCCGGACGGTGGCCGTGGTCAACAGCCTCCAGGACTACTGGCGGGGCGAGTACGCGCGCCGGGGCGGCACCTACGCCCCCGCCTCCACCGTCCTGTTCAGCCAGCGGGTGAGCACGGCGTGCGGCGCGGCGAGCGCGGCGGTCGGCCCCTTCTACTGCCCCGGCGACCGGAAGGTCTACCTGGACCTGGGCTTCTTCGAGGAGCTGCGGACGAAGTTCGGCTCCAGCGGCGGGCCCTTCGCCCAGGCGTACGTGGTGGCCCACGAGTACGGCCACCACATCCAGAACCTGATGGGGACGCTCAGCCGCTCCCAGGACGGGCGGACCGGGGCGGGCTCCAACGCGGTCCGCGTCGAGCTCCAGGCGGACTGCTACGCGGGCGTGTGGGCCCGGCACGCGACGGCCACCCCCGACGAGTCCACCGGACGGCCGCTGCTCACCCGGATCGACGACACCGACATCCGGGACGGCCTGGACGCGGCGGCGGCCGTCGGCGACGACCGCATCCAGGAGCGCTTCCAGGGCCGGGTGACCCCGGAGAACTGGACGCACGGCTCGGCGGAGCAGCGCCGGCAGTGGTTCCACACGGGCTACCGGACCGGCGACATGGCCCAGTGCAACACCTTCCGCTGAGCGGCGACGCGGACTGCAAGACTGTGTCCTAGGTCACATCTGGCCGAGCGGGGTCGATCGAGAGGGAGTGAGCGGGATGTCCGAGGCACCCGACATCTGTCCGGCGCTGACGTACCGGGACGCGAAGGCGGCGATCACGCTGCTCACCGAGGCCTTCGGGTTCACCGCCACCGCGGTGTACGAGGGCGAGGACGGCCTGGTGGCCCACGCGGAGCTGTCGTACGGGAACGGGACGGTGATGCTCGGCAGCTCGGGCACGGGCAGCGAGTTCGACAAGCTGATGGCCGGTTCCGGTCCGGTGGGCGTCTACGTCCGGGTCCGCGACGTCGACGAGCACCACGCCCGCGCCGCCGCCCACGGCGTGGAGATCCTCATGCCGCCCACGGACCAGGACTACGGCTCCCGCGACTACATGGCCCGCGACGGCGAGGGCAACATCTGGAGCTTCGGGACGTACGCGCCCGGCGCGTCGGACTGACCCGGGACCCGGCGGGGCGGGCGCCCGGAGGGGCGCCCGCCGGACCGCCGGCGTCAGAGCGTGCCGGTGTGGACCTGGAAGGCCGCGCGGCGGACCGCCTTGGCCAGGGCCGGGTCGGGGTGGGCCGCGGCGAGGGCCACGAGCACCTGGACGGTCCTCGGGTGGCCCACCGCCCTGACCTCCTCCAGGAGGGCGGGCACGGTGCCCTGGACGGCCGAGTCCAGGTGCCGCACCAGCAGCTCGCTCTCCCCGTGGTCGGCGACGGCGGCCGCGGTGTCCACCCAGAGCCAGGTCGCCTCCTCGCGGGTGAGGACCTCCGGGGCGTCGTCGGGGTCGGTGCCCTCGTACTCGGCGAGCCACAGCAGCGCGTACGGGCGCAGCGAGGGCTCGGCGACCGCGGCGCGGACCTCCGCCTCGGCGGGGGCGCCGACGACCCGCAGCGCCTCGAAGGCGAGGCCGCGCAGCAGGGCGTCCTCGCCGCGCGCGGCGGCGAGGAGTTCGGCGACCGCGCCGGCCAGCGGGCGGGCGGCGAGCCAGGCGCGGTACTCGTCGCGGGCCGGGCCGGGGGTGAGCCGGGCGCAGCCGCGGAGCATGTCGGCGGCGGACTGCTCGATGTTGCCGGCCGGGCTCTGCGCGGCCACGCAGATCTGCTCCAGCTTGACCCACACCGCCCAGTTGCCGAGCGGGGTCAGGGTCGCGTGACGTCCCTCCGGGCCGGCCTCGCCGTCCAGGGTGAGCGCGCCGACCTCGGCGAGGCCCTCCAGGGCCCAGTCGAGCAGGGCGGGCAGCCGCTCGGCGGGGGGCGGGCAGGGGGCGGGCGCGCCGTCGCCGGGCACCTCGCAGCGCTCCTCGCGGAGTTCGTCGACGCGCTGGCCGAGGAGGTCGAGGAGGGCGGGGACGAGGACGGGGCCCTGGGAGAGCTGCAGCAGCGACAGGACCTGCGGCACCGCCTCCACGACCTCGGCGACCGCGCCGGGCGCGACGCCCTCGGGCGCGGGGTGGACCAGCGACCAGGCGTCGAGGAGCGCGACCCAGCCGCGGAGCACGGCGGAGTCGTCCCGGTCCCAGGCCTGGAGCCGCCAGCCCGGGCGGACGGTGGCGCCGTGCAGCTCGACGAGGCCGGCGAGCCGGGCCCGGTCCCAGCCGGCCCGGACCCGGTCCGGCGTCAGGTCGAGGGCGGCGGCGGCCTGTTCGGCGGTGGTCGCGCTGGGGGCGGAGGCGGAGCCGGAAGCGGCGGAAGCGGAGGACGGCGGGGCCGTCGCCGCGCGCAGCCCCGGCTGGGGGCCGCGCGGGGCGGCGGCCCAGCGGGCGATCCGCACGGCGTCGGCGAGGACGAGTCTGGCCTGGCGGGCCAGTTCCGCGCGGGGCGGAGTGCCCTCGGGCGGCCTCGGGGCAGGCCGGGTGCGGCGCGTCGTCGCGGCCCGCCGTGCGGTGGCCAGCGAGCGCGGACGGACGAGGCGGAGTCTGGAGTTGCGCGCCAATGGTTCATCGGGCTTTCGAGACGTCACGGGGGCAGTCTTCCCGCTGACGGCCCGAAAGCCCAATCGGAATCCGCCGCGCCGTCGCGGACGGGGCGCCGGGGGCCGTGGGGGCGCTACATGAGGGGGGTCAGATAGCGGCGCAGGGCTTCCTCGTAGCGGAGGGGGTCCGCGTTCCACATCGCGGTGTGGGGGGCCTGCCGGACGGTCAGCAGGGTCACGAGGTCCGGGCGGCGCGCGGCGAGTTCGACGGAGCGCTCCCAGGGGGAGATCGTGTCGTCGGGGCCGTGCGCCAGGAGGACCGGGATGCGCAGGTCCGCCGAGTGGTCGGGGTGCGGGCCGGTGCGGCCGAGGGCGGCGCGGACGGCGAGCGGGACCAGCGGGCCCGGGACGCCCCGGGCGGCGGCGAGGTTGCGGACGGTGGCCTCCCAGTCGAGGACCGGGGAGTCCAGGACCAGACCGGCGATGCGGTCGCGCACGCCGGACTCGGCGGCGGCGCGCAGCGCCATGGTGGCGCCGGTGCCCCAGCCGTGCAGGACGATCTTGGAGGCGCCGCGGCGGACCGCGTAGCGCAGGACCGCGTCGACGTCGCGCCACTCGGTGTCGCCGAGCTGGGCGAGGCCGTCGGCCGGCGCGGGGGCGCCCCGGTCGCCGCGGTAGGCGGGGACGAGGACGGGGACGCGGCGGCGCGCGTAGAAGGGGACGAGGTTCAGCGTGTGCTCGCGGCCCGTGCCGATGCCGTGCAGGGCCACGACCCAGGTGGAGCGCGGGCCGGTGACCAGCCAGGCGGGGAGCGGGCCGAGCTCGCCGGGGATCTCGATGTCCTCGTGCGGCAGGCCGAGGGCGGTCTCCGGGGTGCCGGTGTGCAGCTGGGGGGTGAGGCGGACCCGGCTGCCGGGGCCGAGCGCGCCGCGCTCGACGCGTTCGAGGCGGCGGACGACCGTGTCGGCGGTGTGCGGGACGCGGTCGAGGACCGGCCCGGTGACCGCGTGCAGGCCGGGTGCCGTCATCCCGTACGTGCCGGGGCGCAGCGAGGCGAGGCTGCGGGTGAGGGTGACCCGCTCGGGTCCCGTGGCGTGCACGGTGAGCTTGGGGTCTCCGGGGAGGGGCCGCCCCGAGGCCGCCTTGAGGGCGACGTCGCTGGCGTGGCGGCCGGCCGCCACGGCGGCCGCACCGAGACCGATCAGGGTGGTGACGGCCGCTGCCGTCGCTGTAGCCGGGCGCACGTTCCCAGTCTCGGGACGGGGCGGCGAGGCTGCCACCGGGCGGGGGCCGGGCGGGTGTCCCCGGGCGGGGCGGGCGGGTGTCCCCGGTCTTCGCTCCTGAGGGTGACGAGGGTCTCCTCGGGGGGTGGTCCGTGGGGATGAAGTCGTCCAGGGGGTGGGACGGGGGGGACCGGGGCGCGGAGGGCGGCGGTCCGGCGGGGGCCGTGGGGGGCGGGATTACCCGTGGTTCCGGGGTGACCGGATGGTGGACAGGGGGGCGCTCCGGAAGGGAAGCGGAATCTCACGACGCCGGATCGGGACACCGTGATGCCCCGCCCAGTTCACCTTCCGTTCACTCAGGTTGCCTACGTTCGACCAGCCACTGACGTCAAACGATTGCCTGGGTAAATGGAACACATCACGCTGCTGCTCGCCATTGTGGTCGTGACAGCTCTCGTGTTCGATTTCACGAACGGTTTCCACGACACCGCCAACGCGATGGCCACGACCATCTCGACCGGTGCCCTCAAGCCCAAGACGGCGGTGGCCATGTCCGCCGTGCTGAACCTGGTCGGCGCGTTCCTGTCCGTGGAGGTCGCCAACACGATCTCCAAGGGACTGGTCAACGAGGAGGGCATCCAGCCCGAAGTCATCCTCGCCGCGCTCGTCGGCGCAATCCTTTGGAACCTGCTGACCTGGCTGGTCGGACTGCCGTCCAGTTCCTCCCACGCCCTCATGGGCGGCCTCATCGGCGCGACCGTCGCCTCGATCGGCTTCAGCGGTGTCAACGGCGACGTCGTCGTCACCAAGGTCCTCCTCCCCGCGATCGCCGCACCGATCGTCGCCGGCCTGGCCTCGATGCTCGCCGCCCGGCTGACGTACCGCCTCGACCGGAACGCGGACGCCAAGACCACGGAGAAGGGCTACCGCGCGGGCCAGATCGCCTCCGCCGGCCTGGTCTCCCTCGCCCACGGCACCAACGACGCCCAGAAGACGATGGGCATCATCACCCTCGCCCTGGTCGCCGGCGGCGCGCTCGTCCCCGGCTCGAACCCGCCCCTGTGGGTCATCGTCTCCGCCGGTACGGCGATCGCGCTCGGCACCTACCTCGGCGGCTGGCGCATCATCCGCACGATGGGCAAGGGCCTCACGGACCTCCAGCCGCAGCAGGGCTTCGCCGCCCAGACCAGCGCGGCCACCGTCATCCTGGCCTCCTCCAACCTGGGCTACTCCCTCTCCACCACGCACGTCTGCTCCGGCGGCGTGATGGGCGCGGGCCTGGGCCGCAAGGGCGGCGTCGTCCGCTGGTCGACCGCCACCCGGATGTTCGTCGCCTGGGGCCTGACCCTGCCGGCCGCCGGCCTGGTCGCGGCCGGGGCCGAGTTCGTGGCCCGCCAGGGCGACTGGGGCGTCTACCTCGTCGCCGGCTTCCTGGTCGCCTCCTGCCTCGGCATCTGGCTCTACTCCCGCCGCCAGGTCGTCGACCACACCAACGTCAACGACGACGACACCACGGGCGAGCCCGCGGGCGTCGTGACCACGGCCATCGCCGCCGTCACCCCGCCGCCCGCCGGCTCCGTCGCCGCGGTCGCCGACGACGGCCTCAAGACCACCATCCACGCGCCGGGCCCGAACGACCCCGCCGCTCCCCCGGCCCCCGCCGCCGCGGTCTGAGAACCCCTAAGGAAACGGGAACCAAGCCATGAAGATCGACTGGGCAGCTCTCGGCTCCGTCTTCGGAGTCAGCCTCGTGGCGACCGTCGCCCTCGTGGGCCTCTTCACCCTCGGGATCGTCGGCCTCGGCAAGCAGGAGAAGGCCGCCGCCGAGGGGGGCTCCGCCGTCCTCGCCAGGACCGGCGCGTACGCCTGCTTCGCGCTGTGCGCCGCGGCCGTCGCGTACGGCATCTATCTGATCGTCGCCTGACACCCGCGACGACCCCGGGCCGGGCCCGCTCCTCCACGCGAGGGCGGGCCCGGCCCTCGTGTCTGTGGCGCTCCGCACAGTGACCCGTCGCAGGTCAAGGGTGAGTTGACGGCCGTTCGCGGGGCGTGGTGGACTGCCGGGGCCAATACGGCGGCAATGGAGAGGAAGCCCGGTGCGATTCCGGCGCGGTCCCGCCACTGTGACCGGCCCCGGTGAACAGCCCGGGCCGGGAGTCAGGAACTCTCGCCGCCGGTCACGTCGAGCCAGGGCGCGGACCCTGAGTGAGGACACGCCGCCATGCCCGGCCGCACCCCCGTGGTCTCCCGGACCACCGCAGTCTTCGCGTACGGAGCGGCCGCCGGCCTCGCCGTCGACCTGGTCCTGGGCGACCCGCGCCGCGGGCACCCCGTCGCCGCCTTCGGGCGGGCCGCCGCCGCCGCCGAGAAGCTCCTCTGGCGCGACCACCGGGGCCGGGGCGCCCTGCACACCGCCGTCTGCGCGGGCGGCGCCGTCGCCGCCGGAGCACTGGCCGCCCGGGCGGCCCGGGGCAGCCGTACCGGCTCCGCCGCGCTGACCGCCGCCGCCGTGTGGGCCGTCGTCGGCGGCACGACCCTGGGCCGGGAGGCCCGGGCCATCGGCGGGGCGCTGGCGGCGGGCGACCTGGAGGTCGCCCGGGAGCGGATGCCGCACCTCGTCGGACGCGACCCGCAGGCCCTGGACGGGGCGGCGATGGCCCGCGCGGTCGTCGAGTCCGTCGCCGAGAACACCTCCGACGCCGTCGTCGGCGCCCTCGTCTGGGGCGCGGTCGCGGGCGTGCCCGGACTGCTCGGCTTCCGGGCCGTCAACACGCTGGACGCCATGGTGGGCCACAAGTCGCCCCGGTACCGCCGCTACGGCTGGGCCTCCGCCCGCCTCGACGACGTGGCCGGCTGGCCCGGCGCCCGGCTCACCGCCGCGCTCGCGGTCCTCGCGGGCGGCGACCGGCGCGGAGCCGTACGGGCCTGGCGGGCGGACGCCGGACAGCACCCGAGCCCCAATGCCGGACCCGTCGAGGCGGCGTTCGCGGGCGCGCTCGGGGTACGGCTCGGGGGGACGCTCTCGTACGGCGGGCGGGTCGAACACCGGCCCGTCCTCAACGGGGACGGGCGGCCCGTGGAGGTCGCCGACATCGACCGGGCCGTCCGGCTCTCCCGCCGGGTGACCTGGCTGACCCTGGCCGCCTGCGTGGGCGGCCGGATCCTGACCGACACGGTCTTCGAGACCACGGTGAAGCGGAGGACGAAGTGAGGGGTGGGGGGCTGCTCGTCGCCGGGACGACCTCCGACGCGGGCAAGAGCGTCGTCACGGCGGGCATCTGCCGGTGGCTGGTCCGGCAGGGCGTCAAGGTCGCGCCGTTCAAGGGGCAGAACATGTCCCTCAACTCCTTCGTCACGCGGGAGGGCGCCGAGATCGGGCGCGCGCAGGCCATGCAGGCGCAGGCGGCCCGCGTCGAGCCGACCGCGCTGATGAACCCGGTGCTGCTCAAGCCGGGCGGTGACCGGTCCAGCCAGGTCGTGCTGATGGGCAAGCCGGTCGGCGAGATGAGCGCCCGCGGCTACCACGGGGGGCGGCAGCAGACGCTCTTCGAGCCGGTGCTCGCCTGCCTGGAGGAGCTGCGGGCCACCCACGACGCGGTGATCTGCGAGGGGGCCGGCAGCCCCGCCGAGATCAACCTGCGGCGGACCGACATCGTCAACATGGGCATCGCGCGGGCCGCGCGGCTGCCCGTCGTCGTGGTCGGCGACATCGACCGGGGCGGGGTCTTCGCCCAGTTCTTCGGCACGACGGCGCTGCTCGCGCCCGAGGACCAGGAGCTGATCGCCGGATACCTGGTGAACAAGTTCCGCGGCGACGTGACGCTCCTGGAGCCGGGCCTCGACATGCTGCACGGCCTGACCGGACGCCGGACCCTCGGCGTCCTGCCGTACGCGCACGGGCTCGGCATCGACGAGGAGGACGGGCTGCGGGTCTCGCTGCGCGGCACCGTCCGCGAGTCGGTCGTCGCGCCGCCGGTCGGCGCCGACGTGCTGCGCGTCGCGGTCTGCGCCGTACCGCTGATGTCGAACTTCACCGACGTGGACGCGCTGGCCGCCGAGCCGGGCGTGATCGTGCGGTTCGTCGACCGTCCGGAGGAGCTGGCCGACGCGGACCTCGTGGTCGTGCCGGGTACGCGGGGGACGGTCAAGGCGCTGGCGTGGCTGCGCGAGCGGGGCCTCGCCGACGCGCTCGCCCGACGGGCCGCGGAGGGCCGGCCGGTGCTCGGTGTCTGCGGCGGCTTCCAGGCGCTCGGCGAGCACATCGAGGACGAGGTCGAGTCGAAGGCGGGCGCCGTCGACGGCCTCGGGCTGCTGCCCGTACGCGTCCGGTTCGCCCGCGAGAAGACCCTCGCGCGGCCGGTCGGCGAGGCGCTCGGGGAGCGGGTCGAGGGGTACGAGATCCACCACGGCGTCGCGGACGTGCGCGGCGGGGAGGCGTTCCTCGACGGTTGCCGGGTCGGCGCGGTCTGGGGCACCCACTGGCACGGCTCCCTGGAGAGCGACGGCTTCCGCCGGGCGTTCCTGCGCGAGGTCGCGGCGGCGGCGGGACGGGCGTTCGTGCCCGCGCCCGACACCTCGTTCGGCGCGCTGCGGGAGGAGCAGCTCGACCGGCTCGGCGACCTGATCGAGGAGCACGCCGACACGGACGCGCTGCTGCGGCTCATCGAGCGGGGCGCCCCGAAGGACCTGCCGTTCGTGCCGCCGGGTGCGCCGTGAGGGGGCGCGGGGCGAGGGCGCCGCGCGGGCGAGCCGCGCGGGTGGCCCCCGTGGGCGGTTGCCCGCCGTCGGCGGCCGCCGGGTGCGTGGGGGGCGTCCCCGCCCTGGAACCACGGTCGGTGCGCCGCGGCGCGGGACCCCAGCACGACGAAGCCGCATCCCTGTCTTTCCGAGGAGTGATCGCCCGATGAGCACCCGCTTTCCGTTCACCGCCGTCGTCGGCATGGACGACCTGCGGCTCGCGCTGCTGCTCAACGCCGTCAGCCCGGCCGTGGGCGGAGTCCTCGTGCGGGGGGAGAAGGGGACCGCCAAGTCCACCGCCGTGCGCGCGCTCGCCGAGTTGCTGCCCGAGGTGGCCGTCGTCGCCGGGTGCCGCTTCAGCTGTGATCCCGCCTCGCCCGACCCGGGGTGCCCGGACGGGCCCCACCCCGACGGGGGGTCGGACGCGCGTCCCGCGCGGATGGTCGAGCTGCCCGTCGGGGCCTCCGAGGACCGGCTCGTCGGAGCGCTCGACATCGAGCGCGCGCTCGCCGAGGGCGTGAAGGCGTTCGAGCCGGGGCTGCTCGCCGCCGCCCATCGGGGGATCCTCTACGTCGACGAGGTCAACCTCCTGAGCGACCACCTCATCGACCATCTCCTCGACGCCGCCGCCATGGGCGCCTCCCACGTCGAGCGCGAGGGCGTCTCCGTGCGGCACGCCGCGCGGTTCCTGCTCGTCGGGACCATGAACCCCGAGGAGGGCGAGCTGCGGCCGCAGCTGCTCGACCGGTTCGGGCTGACCGTGGAGGTCGCCGCCTCGCGCGATCCGCAGGAGCGGGTCGAGGTGGTGCGCCGGCGGCTCGCGTTCGAGGACGATCCGGCCGCGTTCGCCGAGCGGTGGGCCGGCGAGGAGGCCGCGCTGCGGGAGCGGATCGTCGCCGCGCGGGAGCTGCTGCCGAAGGTGTCCCTCGGGGACGCCGTGCTGCTCCAGATCGCCGCCACCTGCGCCGCGTTCGAGGTCGACGGCATGCGCGCCGACATCGTGATGGCCCGGACCGCGACCGCGCTCGCCGCGTGGGCGGGGCGGGACGAGGTCACCTCCGAGGACGTGCGGCAGGCCGCGCTGCTCGCGCTCCCCCACCGGCGGCGGCGCAACCCCTTCGACGCGCCCGGCCTCGACGAGGACAAGCTCGACGAGACCCTGGAGCAGTTCAGGGGCGACGAGAACGACGACGATCCCGACCCGGGGCCCGACGGGCCGGGGGACGGCGGGCCCGGTGGTGGCGGTGGAGTGCCGCCGCAGGGCGGTGAGGGGGACGCGCCCGAGGCCGGTGACGTACCGGAGGAGACTCCCGCGCAGGCACCCGCTCCGCGGGGGAGCGGCGGTGAGCGGGCCGCCGTGAAGGCCGGCGAGCCGTTCCGTACGAAGATGCTCAGCGTGCCCGGACTCGGCGACGGGGCGGCCGGACGACGGTCCCGGGCGCGGACCGAGCACGGGCGGACCACCGGCTCCACCCGGCCCCGGGGCGCGCTGACCAAGCTGCACCTGGCCGCGACCGTACGGGCCGCCGCCCCGCACCAGCGGGCGCGCGGGCGGTCCGGGGCGGGGCTCGTGGTGCGCCGGGACGACCTGCGGCAGGCGGTGCGGGAGGGGCGCGAGGGGAACCTGGTGCTCTTCGTCGTGGACGCCTCCGGGTCGATGGCGGCCCGCAAGCGCATGGGCGCCGTCAAGGGCGCCGTGCTGTCGCTGCTGCTCGACGCCTACCAGCGGCGCGACAAGGTGGGCCTGGTGACCTTCCGGGGGCGCGGCGCCGAGCTCGCGCTGCCGCCGACGTCCTCCGTGGACGCGGCCGCCGCCCGCCTGGAGGAGCTGCCGACCGGAGGGCGTACGCCGCTCTCCGACGGGCTGCTGAAGGCCCATGACGTGCTGCGGGTGGAGCGGCTGCGGGACCCCTCGCGCCGGCCGCTGCTCGTCGTCGTCACCGACGGGCGGGCGACCGGCGGCGGGCCCGACCCGGTGGGCCTCGCCGCGCGGGCCGCGCGGCTGCACGCCGCCGACGGCACGGCCGCCGTGGTCGTGGACTGCGAGGCGGGCCCGGTGCGGCTCGGTCTCGCCGGGAACCTCGCCCGTGATCTGGGCGGCACCGCCGTCACGCTGGACGAGCTGCGGGCCGACGCGATCGCCGGGCTCGTACGGGAAGCACAAGTCAACCGCTCTGTCAGGAGGGCCGCTTAATGCCGCAGGGACAGCCGACCGTCGTGCCCGACGACGGCCTCACGACCCGTCAGCGCCGCAACCGGGCGCTGGTGATGGTGCACACGGGCGTCGGCAAGGGGAAGTCGACGGCCGCCTTCGGGATGGCGCTGCGCGCCTGGAACCAGGGCTGGCCGATCGGGGTGTTCCAGTTCGTGAAGTCCGCCAAGTGGAAGGTCGGCGAGGAGAACGCCCTCAAGGCGCTCGGCGAGACCGGCAAGGGCGGCACGGTCACCTGGAACAAGATGGGCGAGGGCTGGTCCTGGATCCAGCGCGAGGTCGCCGAGGGCGAGCAGTCCCACGAGGACAAGGCGCGCGAGGGCTGGGAGCAGGTCAAGCGGGACCTGGCCGAGGAGCGGTACAAGTTCTACGTCCTCGACGAGTTCGCGTACCTGCTCCACTGGGGCTGGATCGACGTCAAGGAGGTCGTGGAGGTGCTGCGGGACCGTCCCGGGCAGCAGCACGTCGTCATCACCGGGCGCAACGC
The DNA here is from genome assembly GCF_040633895.1 of Streptomyces sp. NPDC007863. Lineage (NCBI taxonomy): Bacteria > Bacillati > Actinomycetota > Actinomycetes > Kitasatosporales > Streptomycetaceae > Streptomyces > Streptomyces sp. NPDC007863. The sequence goes on along the minus strand of NZ_JBEYEI010000002.1, from coordinate 532,341 downwards.
GCCGCAGGAGCTGGTGGACTTCGCCGACCTCGTCACCGACATGTCCAAGGTGAAGCACCCGATGGACGCCGGCCAGAAGGGCCAGCGGGGCATCGAGTGGTAGCGCGTCTCGTCATCGCGGCCCCCTCGTCGGGAGCCGGCAAGACCACGGTGGCGACCGGCCTGATGGCCGCGTTCGCCTCCCGCGGTCTCGCCGTCTCCCCGCACAAGGTGGGGCCCGACTACATCGACCCGGGCTACCACGCGCTCGCCACCGGCCGCCCGGGCCGCAACCTCGACGCGTACATGTGCGGGACGGAGCTGGTCGCGCCGCTCTTCGCGCACGGTGCGCGCGGCTGCGACCTGGCCGTGGTCGAGGGCGTGATGGGGCTGTACGACGGCGCCGCCGGCCAGGGCGAGCTCGCCTCCACCGCGCAGGTCGCCAAGCTGCTGCGGGCGCCGGTGGTGCTCGTCGTGGACGCGTCCTCGCAGTCGCGTTCGGTGGCGGCGCTCGTGCACGGCTTCGCGTCCTGGGACCCGGAGGTGCGGCTCGGCGGGGTGATCCTCAACAAGGTCGCCAGCGACCGGCACGAGGCGCTGCTCCGGGAGGCCCTGGAGGAGTCGGGCGTGCCGGTCCTCGGCGTGCTGCGGCGGGCTCCCGCCGTCGCCACGCCCTCGCGGCACCTGGGTCTGATCCCGGTCGCCGAGCGGCAGGCGCAGGCGGTGGAGGCGGTGGCCGCGCAGGCGGAGCAGGTGCTCGCCGGGTGCGACCTGGAGGGGCTGCTCGCGCTCGCCCGGTCGGCGCCGCCGCTGTCCACGACGGAGTGGAGCCCGTCCGTCGTGGCGCCCCCGGCCGGGGGCCGGCCGGTCGTCGCCGTCGCCGGCGGGGCCGCGTTCACGTTCTCGTACGCCGAGAACGCGGAGCTGCTCACCGCCGCGGGCGCCGAGGTCGTGACCTTCGATCCGCTGCGGGACGAGACCCTCCCGGAGGGGACGCGCGGGCTCGTGATCGGCGGCGGGTTCCCCGAGATGTACGCGGCGGAGCTCGCCGCCAACGAGCCGCTGCGGAAGGCCGTGGCGGAGCTCGCCGCGTCGGGGGCGCCGGTCGCCGCCGAGTGCGCGGGGCTGCTGTACCTGGCGCGGTCGCTGGACGGGACGCCGATGTGCGGGGTCCTCGACGCGGACGCGCGGATGTCGGAGCGGCTGACGCTCGGGTACCGGGACGCGGTGGCCGTCGGCGACAGCGTGCTCGCGGCGGCCGGGACGCGGGTGCGCGGGCACGAGTTCCACCGCACGGTCATCGAACCGGGCGCGGGCGAGTTCGCGGCCTGGGGGCTGCGGCAGCCGGAGCCCCGGGTGGAGGGCTTCGTGCGGGGCGGGGTGCACGCGAGCTATGTGCACACCCACTGGGCGGGGGCCCCGGGGATCGCCGCGCGGTTCGTCGGGCACTGCGCGTGAGCTCAGCCGCCGGAGAGCCCCACCACGAGCCAGATGAAGCCGACGCCCGCGACCGTGCAGAGCAGGGTGGTGCGGGCGGGGTGTTCGTGGTGGGCCTCGGGCAGGATCTCGGCGGCGGCGAGGTAGAGCAGGGCGCCGCCGAAGAAGCCGAGATAGCTGCCGAGGAGTTCCTCCGGAAGAGTGAGGAGGGTGGCGAGGGCGGCGCCGGCGACCGGGGCGAGCGCGTCGGCGAAGAGCATCGCGAGGGCCTTGCGGCGCTCGTTCCCGTACACGCTGGTGAGCGTGTACGTGTTGAAGCCGTCGGCGAAGTCGTGGGTGACGACGGCGAGCGCGACGGTGGCGCCCATGCCGCCGCCGACCTGGAAGGCGGCGCCGAGCGCGATGCCGTCCATGAGGCTGTGCAGCACCATGGCGCCGGCCGCCACGAGCCCGACCTGCGGGGTCCGCTCCCTCGCCTTCTCCCCGGGTCCCCCTCCCGGCTTCCGCCCCGCCTTCTCCCCGGTGTCGGCGCCGTGGGCGGCCCGGCGGGTGGCGAGGAGGCGCTCCACCACGTGGGCGAAGAGGAAGCCGCCGACGAAGAGCAGCAGGGCCTGGGGGACGCCGAAGACCTCCTCCCCGGCGGCCTGCAGGGCCTCGGGCAGCAGGTCGAGTCCGACGACGCCGAGCATGAGCCCGCCGGCGAGGCCGAGGACGAGGTGCCGGCGGTCGGTGACGCGCTGCGCGACCCAGCCGCCGAAGAGCGTCATCAGGAACGCGCCGAGCGCGACGAGCACAGCCATGGCCCCTTGGTAGCGGATGGGGGGCCGGGTCTGCACATCGGTGTCGGCGTCCGCTCGGGCGCGACACGGGACGAGGTCCTGGCGCTGGTCCGGGAGGCGCTCGCGGAGGCGGGGACCGGTGCGGGCGCGGCCGGTGGTGGGCACGCGCGCGTGGTGGGATCCGGGCGCTTCGTGGGGCACGCGCGCGTGGTGGGGTTCGCGACCCTGCACGCGCGCGTGCGGGAGCCGGGGATCGTGGGGGCGGCGGAGCGGTTCGGGGTGCCCGTGACCGGGTTCGCGGCGGAGGAGCTGGCCGGGGTGGCCGTGCCGCATCCGTCGGAGGTGCCTCGGGCGGCGACGGGGACGGCGTCGGTGGCGGAGGCGGCGGCGCTGCGGGCGGCGGGGCCGGGGGCGGTCCTGCTGGTGCCGAAGCGGAAATCACGCCGCGTGACCTGCGCAATCGCGATGAATGTCCCGTTTCGTTCGCACGAAGTGACGTCCGTCGCACGGTTGTTGCCCTTGACGTGCGGGTACATCGCTGGCGAGCCTGGCACACCCCACATCCCCACCCCCCACACGACGGCGGACATGGACACCCACACGGACGGCCCCGACACGGGCACCCACGCCCACGACCTGCGCCATCACGGCGACGCCGAGGTCCGCGACGAGAAGCTCGTCGACCTCGCGGTCAATGTCCGCACGGCGACCCCGCCGGACTGGCTGCGCGAGCGGATCGCCCATTCCCTGACGGGTCTGGCGCACTACCCCGACGGGCGGTCGGCCCGTGCGGCGGTGGCCGAGCGCCACGACCTCCCGCCGGCGCGGGTGCTCCTGACGGCGGGCGCGGCGGAGGCCTTCGTGCTGCTCGCGCGGGCGCTGCCGGTGCGCCGGCCGGTGGTGGTGCATCCGCAGTTCACCGAGCCGGAGGCGGCGCTGCGGGACGCCGGGCACGAGGTGCGCCGGGTGCTGCTGCGCGAGGAGGACGGCTTCCGGCTCGACCCGTCGGCGGTGCCGGAGGACGCGGACCTGGTGGTGATCGGCAATCCCACCAACCCGACGTCGGTGCTGCATCCGGCGGAGACGATCGCGGCGCTCGCCCGGCCGGGGCGGTATCTGGTCGTGGACGAGGCCTTCATGGACGCGGTGCCGGGCGAGCGGGAGTCGCTGGCCGGGCGGACGGACCTGCCGGGCCTGGTGGTGCTGCGGAGCCTGACGAAGACCTGGGGCCTCGCGGGGCTGCGGATCGGGTACGTGCTCGCGGAGCCGGAGACGGTGGCGCTCCTGGAGCGGGCGCAGCCGCTGTGGCCGGTGTCGACGCCGGCGCTGGTGGCGGCGGAGGCGTGCATGTCGCGGGCGGCGCTGGCGGAGGCGGAGCACGCGGCGCACCGGATCGGGACGGAGCGGGCGCATCTGCTCGCGGGGCTCGCGGAGTTCGACGAGGTGCGGACGGTGGCGGCGGCCGAGGGGCCGTTCGTGCTGATCCGGATCGAGGGCGCGGACGCGGTGCGGGAGCGGCTGCGGCTGCTCGGGTTCGCGGCGCGGCGCGGGGACACGTTCCCGGGGCTCGACCGGCACTGGCTGCGGCTCGCGGTCCGGGACCGGGCGACGACGAATCGTTTCCTCCAGGCGCTGGACCAGGCCCTCCTGCTGGGGGGCTAGCCCTCGGGGCCGTAGGGCCCCGACCGATGCCCTCGGGGCCGTACGACCACGCGGGGCGGCCCGGGGCGGGTGGTGGCGTCGTGCCCACCGCCCGCCCCGGGCCGGTTCCCCCTGCGTCCCCCTGACGCGTCTCCCCCTCGGGCGGTCAGCCCCGGGCGCGGGCGCGGAAGCGGGTCAGGGCGACGGCGCCGCCGCCGGCGAGGACGAGGGCGAGGGCGCCGCCCGCGATGTACGGGGTGGCGGAGCTGCCGCCGGTCTCGGCGAGGTTCTGCGTCGGGACGGAGCCGCCGTTGTTCGTCTTGATCCCGCCGTCGCCCTGGGGCTCGGTGGGCTGCGGCGAGGGCTGCCCGGTCGGCTCCTGGGTGGGCTCGGCCGTGGGCTTCTCGGTGGGCTTCTCCGTGGGCTTCTCCGTGGGCTTCTCGGTCGGCTTCTCGGTCGGGGCCGGGGCGTCGGGGGTCTCGCAGGTGGCCTCGGCGAGCGTGACCTTGCCCTTGACCTTGGCGACGCCGAGGTTGAGCGGGTTGACCTCCACGTCGAGCTCCAGGGCGGTGGCGGCCGCGGTGCGCGAGGTGGTGCCGGTGCGGGAGAGGTCGAGGGTGATCCGGCCGACGGCGGGCACGTCGATCTCGGTGCGGCCGCCGGCGGTGAGCGTGATCTTCTTGCCGAGGGCGCGGACGTGCCCGAGGACGTTGGACTCGGCGACCGGCTTCTTCCCGGTCTCGCAGACCGCCTTGGAGGTGACCTTCTCCACCTCGATGAGGGCGAGGGCGGGCAGGCCGGGCACGTGGACGCGGGCCTTGGCGAGGTTGACGTACCCCTCGGCCTTGCGCTCGTCGACGGTGGCGGTGGAGGTGGCGACGTCGGCGGTGAGGATGTCGACGGGCTTGCCGCCCTCCGCGCCCTGGACCTTCACGCTGAGGGCGGTCTCGCTCTCGCTCTCGGGCGCCTCGACCTCGTTGAGCGAGGCGCGGACCGGGATCCTCACGGTCTCGCCGAGGAGGGAGACGTCGAGCCCGGTGCGCAGCACGGCGGCGGTGGCGCGGCCCTCGCGGCGCTCTCCGTCCGTCGCCTGCGCGGCGGGGGCCGCGAGCAGGACGGGTCCTGCGGCCAGGGCGACGACGGTCGCGGCGGCCGCGGTGCGGCGGACGGGCGCACGGAAGGTGTTGCTGTTCAAGGTGGTGGAACCCCCACGAAAAGGCATGGCGTCGCCGGCCGCTCGCCACGGGGACGGTGGCTTCGCGCGGCTGCGGCGACTGGGACACCGGAATCTTTACGCACGGAGAGTGAACCGACAGTCGCCTGACGTGAGTTCACTCCAAAGGGGGGTTTCCGTGTTCATTTTCGAATTTTTTCGACACAACCGTTACCGGTAGTCCCCTGCGTCGCGCAGGAAAACGATCCGCGCCCCGACGGGGTCACGGATCGTCAACGTCACGCCGGGGCGGAACGGTTCAGCTGGGGCGCCAGTAGCCCAGCGCGTGGACCCGCTCCTTGGGCAGCGCGAGCTCCTTGCGGACGTACCCGGCGAGGGCGCGGGTCGTCGCGGTGTCGCAGGCGATCCACACGTACGCCTCCGGTCCCGCCAGCGCGGGCAGTTCGGCCCTGACCCGCTCGACGAGGCCGGCGCCGGAGCGCTGCCGGGGGATCCGGCGCAGCTCGTGGCGGCCCGGGTCGACCCGGAAGGGCAGCTCCTCGTCGGAGGCGTGCTGGGTCTCGAACCAGATGGTGGCCGGGAGGTCGGGGTGGGCGTCGAGAAGCGAGTTGACGGCCGGCAGCGAGGCCGGGTCGCCGATGACGAGGAGCCGCTCGGGCCGGGGCTCGGGGGTCTCGAAGCCGGTGCCCTGGAGGGTGGCCTCGACGGTGTCGCCCGGGGCGCAGTCGCGGGCCCAGTGGCTGGCGGGGCCGTCGTGGAGGGCGAACTCCAGGCTGAAGGTGCCGGCGTCCCGGTCGGGGTCGACCAGGGTGTAGGCGCGCTGGTGCGGCTTCCCGGCGTTCGCGAACCAGATCCGGACCCACATCGTGGGGTGCACCCCGGCGGCGGCGAGCAGCCCGCCGTCCGTGAAGTGGACCCGCCGGTAGTCCTCGGTGACCTGCTCGGCCCCCGTGACCGTGAACGTGAAGTCCTTGGCGCCCATCAGCTTGAGAACGGCGCCCTGCCACCCGTGACCCACCGCGCACTCCTCCCCCGAACCCATGGGTTACCTTGGGTCGACGATCAATTTAGGTCAGCCTAACCTAACGGCACCTGAAAGCACACGGACGGGATCGGTAAGGGTGAGCATCGAGGTCTACCGGGACGCGTACGGCGTCCCCCATCTGCGCGCGGCGGACCCGGAGGAACTGGCCTTCGCGCAGGGCCGGGTGACCGCCCTGGACCGGGCCTGGCAGCTGGAGGTCGAGCGCCACCGGGCCCGCGGCACCAGCGCCTCCTTCCTCGGCGCCGCCGAGGCCGGCTGGGACGCCTTCGTCCGCCGGGCCCGGCTCGCCGACACCGCGCGCGGCTGCCTGGCGCGCCTGGAGGAGAGCGACCCGGAGACCGCGGACTGGGTGCGGGCGTACGCGGACGGGGTCAACGCCGGCCTCGCCGAAGGGGCCCGCCGGGCCCCCGAGTTCGCCGCCACCGGGCTCGTCCCCGGCCGCTGGGAGGCGTGGACGCCGCTGGCCGTCTGGCTCTCCACCCACATCCTCTTCGCCGGCTTCCCGACGAAGCTGTGGCGCGAACAGGTCGCCACCGGACTCGGCGAGGAGTGGACCGAGCTCTTCGCCGCCGACGGGCCGGCCACGGCCGGGTCCAACGGCTGGCTCGTGGCCGGGGAGCGGACCGCGAGCGGCGCCGCCCTGGTGGCCGGCGACCCGCACCGCTTCATCGAGGCGCCCGGCGTCTACCAGCAGATCCGGCTCGCCTGCCCCGCGTACGACGTCGTCGGCCTCGCCGTGCCCGGCGTCCCCGGGCTCGCCCACTTCGGGCACGCCGGCCCGGTCGCCTGGGCCATCACCAACGCCATGGCCGACTACCAGGACCTCTACCGGGAGCGGCTGCGGCGCACCGAGGGCGGCGGCGTGGAGGCGTACGGCCCCGAGGGCTGGCGCCCGGCCGCCGCGCACACCGAGACCGTCGAGGTCGCCGGCGGCGAGCCGGTCCTCGTCGAGGTCGTCGAGACCGGCCGCGGCCCGGTGATCACCGGCGAGGAGCCGGACGCGGCCGGCGCCGAGTGGGAGGGGCTGAGCCTGCGGTACGTGCCCCGGGTCACCGGCCGGCTGGGCTTCGAGACCCTGCCGCGCCTGCTCGCCGCCCGTACCGTCGCCGACGTCGACGCGGCGCTCGACGCCTGGGTGGAGCCGGTGAACGTGGTGCTCGCCGCCGACACCGACGGCGGGCTGCTGCACCGGGTCGCCGGGCACGTGCCCGTACGCGACCGGGCCAACTCCCTGCGGCCCGTGCCCGCCTGGGAGCCGGCGCACGCCTGGGAGCCGGAGCCCGCGCCGCTGCCCCGGGCCGGCGTGACGGACGGATACGCGGTGATGGCCAACGCCCGCGGCATCGCCGCGCCGCTCGGCGTCGAGTTCGCGCCCCCGCACCGCGCCGACCGCATCGCCGAGCTCCTCGCCGCCTCCGCCGCCTGGACCCCGGACACCACGACCGCCGTCCACCGCGACACCGGCAACCGCGCGGCGGCCCGCCTCCTGGCCGCGGTCGAGGCGGCGGGCGGCCCCGCCGGGGACGGCGCCGGAGCGGAGCTCTCCGCCGCCGCCCGCCGGGTGCGGGAGCGGCTGCTGGCCTGGGACCGGCGGATGGACGCCGACAGCGCCGACGCCGGGCTCTACGCGGCCGTGCGGGGCGCGGTCGTGCGGCGGCTCGCCGCGCACGGGGTCTTCGCGGGGCTGCGCGAACCGGGGGCGTACCCGGAGGTGTTCCGCCCGTGGCTGTACCTCGGCCCCCGGGTCGGCCTCGCCCTGGAGACCCTGCTGGTGGCCGGACCCGTACCCGCCCCGGACGTGGACCGGATCGTGCGGGAGGCGCTGGAGGAGACCGGCGCGGGCGAGCCGCCGGCCGCCTGGGGGACCACGCACCGGCTCGCGCCCTGGCAGGCGCTGCCCCACCCGGACGACGACCGGTGGCCGGGGCTCGGCGGCGACCACGACTGCGTGCTCTCCACCTCCAGCGTCCCCGGCTACACCGACCGGAGCGCCCGGGCGTCCGCCGCCCGCTACGTGTGGGACCTCGCCGACCGCGAACGCAGCGGCTGGATCGTGCCCTTCGGCGCCTCCGGGGTGGCCGGCGACCCGCACCACGAAGACCAACTCCCCCTGTGGCTGCGGGGCGAGCTCGCCCCCGTCACCACCGACTGGAACCGCCTCACCAAGGAGCAGGGATGACCACCCCCGTCTACGTCCACGCCGTCGAGGGCCTCGGCACCGTCGCCGTCCGACCGATCGTCCCGGACGCCGACGCCCCGCTCATCCACGCCTGGGTCAACGAGGAGCGGGCCTCCTTCTGGGGCATGAACGGCACCACCGTCGAGCAGGTCAGGGACGTCTACGCCCACCTGGACTCGCTCACCACCCACCACGGGTTCCTCGTGGAGGTCGACGGCGCGCCGGTCTCGATCTTCCAGACGTACGAGCCCGAGGCCGACCGGGTCAGCGAGTGCTACGAGGTCGAGGAGGGCGACATCGGCTGCCACCTCTTCATCGCCCCGAGCACCGCCCCGTCCCCCGGCTTCACCGCCGGACTGCTCTCCGCTCTCGTCGCCTTCTGCCTGCGCGACCACACCCGGATCGTGGTGGAGCCGGACGCGGCGAACGAGAAGGCCGTCGCCCGCATGGCGCGGGCCGGCTTCGAGCTGGGCCCGGAGGTCGTCCTCCCCGAGGTCGACCTGCCGGAGGTCTTCATCCCGGAGAAGAAGGCCCGGCTGGCCTTCCTCCGCAGGGCCGCCGCCTGAGCTAGGCGATGATCCTGCCCTCGACCACGACCCGCCGCGGCGCCGCCAGGACGCGGACGTCCGCGCGCGGGTCCTGGTCGTAGACGACGAGGTCGGCGGGGGCGCCCTCCTCCAGGGCGGGGCGGCCCAGCCAGGCCCTGGCCCCCCAGGTGGTGGCGGAGAGCGCGTCGAGCGCCGGGATGCCGGCCTTCGTCAGCTCCTCGACCTCCTCGGCGACCAGGCCGTGGGCGAGGGAGCCGCCCGCGTCGGTGCCGACGAAGACCGGGATCCCGGCGTCGAAGGCGGCGCGGACGGTGTCGTACCGGCGCTCGTGCAGCCGGCGCATATGGGCCGACCAGCGGGGGAACTTGGCCTCGCCGCCGTCGGCGAGGTGCGGGAAGGTCGCGATGTTGATCAGGGTCGGCACGATGGCCACCCCGCGCTCCGCGAAGAGCGGGATCGTCTCCTCGGTCAGGCCCGTGGCGTGCTCGACGCAGTCGATGCCCGCCTCGACGAGGTCGCGCAGCGAGTCCTCGGCGAAGCAGTGCGCGGTGACCCGGGCGCCGAGCCGGTGCGCCTCGGCGATCGCCGCCTCGACCTCGGCGCGCGGCCAGGACGGGGTGAGGTCGCCGACCTCGCGGTCGATCCAGTCGCCGACGAGCTTGACCCAGCCGTCGCCGCGCCGGGCCTCCCGGCCCACGTACTCCACCAGGTCGGCGGGCTCGATCTCGTGGGCGTAGTTGCGGATGTAGCGGCGGGTGCGGGCGATGTGCCGGCCCGCCCGGATGATCTTCGGCAGGTCCTCCCGCTGGTCGATCCAGCGGGTGTCGGAGGGCGAGCCGGCGTCCCGGATGAGCAGGGTCCCGGCGTCCCGGTCGGCGAGCGCCTGCTTCTCGGCCGTGACCTCGTCGACGGGGCCGTGGCGGTCGAGCCCGACGTGGCAGTGCGCGTCGACGAGCCCGGGCAGCGCCCAGCCCTGGACGACGACGGCCTCCCCGGCGGGCCGCTCGAAGGTGATCCGCCCGTCCACGCACCAGAGTTCGTCCCGCACGTCCTCCGGGCCGACGAGCACCCGCCCCTTCACGTGCAACACCTCGTGATCGCTCATGGCTGCACTGTACGGCCGCGGGATGCGGGGGCACCGGGGAACGGTGGGCGTACGCTGGCCACCGGCCGTACCACCGACCCCGAGAAGGCACCACCGTGACCGTGACACATCCGCTGCTCGACCTGGCTCCGATGACCGCCGCGCACTTCGCGTCGATCGAGCGGCGGGTCGCCGCGCTGCTCTCCACCGAGCAGGACGTGGTGATCACCCAGGGCGAGGCGCTGCTGCCCCTGGAGGGGTGCATCCGCAGCGGGGCGCGGGCCGGTTCGACCGCGCTGAACGTGGTCACCGGTCCGTACGGGCAGACCTTCGGGAACTGGCTGCGCGACTGCGGGGCGACCGTGGTCGACCTGGCCGTGCCCTTCCACACGGCGGTCACCGCCGAGCAGGTGGAGCGGGCGCTGGCCGAGCACCCGGAGATCGACTTCGTCTCGCTGGTGCACGCGGAGGCCGCCACCGGCAACACCAACCCGGTCGCGGAGATCGGCGAGGTCGTGCGCGCCCACGGTGCGCTGTTCTACCTGGACGCGGTGGCCTCGATCGGCGCCGAGCCGGTCCTGCCGGACGCCTGGGGCGTCGACATGTGCATCATCGGCGCGCAGAAGGCGATGGGCGGCCCGGCGGGCGTCTCGGCGGTGTCGGTGAGCGAGCGGGCCTGGGAGCGCTTCGCCGCCAACCCGGCCGCCCCGCGCCGCTCGTACCTCTCCCTCCTGGACTGGAAGGAGCGCTGGATCGACGGCGGCCGCAAGGCCCTGCTGCACGCCCCGGCGCAGCTGGAGATGCTGGCCCTGGAGGCGTGCGTGGAGCGGATCGAGGCGGAGGGCCTGGACGCGCTGATGGCCCGGCACGCCTCGGCCGCGGCGGCGACCCGCGCGGGCGCCCTCGCGCTGGGCGGCGGTCTGGAGCCGTACGTGTACGAGGCGGGGGACGCGGCGCCGGTGGCGACGACGCTGCGGGTGCCCGCCGGGCTCGACGCCTCCGAGCTGGTGGCGAAGGCGCTGGCCGCCGACCCGTCGCTGCCGGTCATCGCGGGCGGCGGGGCGCTGGCGAAGGAGATGGTCCGGGTGAACCACTACGGGCCCGACGCGACGCCGAACGCGGTGCAGTCCTCGCTGGCCGCGCTGGGCGCGGTGCTCGGCGAGGCGGGCCTGACGGTGGACCTGGAGGGCGCGCGCCGGGCGGTCACGGCGGCCTGGTAGTTCCGGTACGGGGAAGGGGCGGGGGTCCGGACCCCCGCCCCTTCCGCGTGTCCGCGCCCTACAGCGCGGGGTAGTCGACGTAGCCCTGGGCGCCGCCGCCGTACATGGTGGCGGGGTCCGGGGTGGCGTAGGGGCCGTCGGCCTTCAGGCGGGCGGGCAGGTCGGGGTTGGCGATGAAGAGCCGGCCGTAGGCGACGAGGTCGGTGGTGCCGTCCTCGATCAGGGCGAGGGACTCGGCGCCGGTCGGGTCGGCGCCGGTGGCCGGGTTGAGGATGAAGGTGCCGGCGAAGCGCTTGCGCAGGTCGAGGACGAGCGGGCGGCGCTCCGGGGCGGTCTCCAGGACGTGGAGGTAGGCGATGCCGACGGGCTCGATCGCGGTGAGGAGCGCGGAGTAGAGCTCCTCGGTGTCGGTCTCGGCGATGTCGTTGAGGGTGTTGGCCGGGGAGATGCGCAGGCCGGTGCGCTCGGGGCCGATCTCGGCGGCGACGGCCTTGACGACCGCGACGGCGAAGCGGACGCGGTTCTCGACGGAGCCGCCCCACTCGTCGGTGCGGTGGTTGGAGCCGGAGGCGAGGAACTGCTGGATCAGGTAGCCGTTGGCGCCGTGGATCTCGACGCCGTCGAAGCCGGCCTCGACGGCGTTGCGGGCGGCGGCGGCGAAGCCGGCGACCGCCTCGTGGACCTGGTCGCCGGTGAGCTCGCGCGGGGTGACGAAGTCCTTGGGGCCCTCGTGGGTGTAGACCTGGCCGGCGGCGGCGACGGGCGAGGGGCCGACGGGGTGGAGGTCGCCGTCGAGGAGATCGGGGTGGCCGATCCGGCCGGAGTGCATGAGCTGGGCGAAGATCCGGCCGCCGCGCTCGTGGACGGCGTCGGTGACCTCGCGCCAGGCGGCGATCTGCTCGCGGCTGTGCAGGCCGGGGGTGTTGGGGTAGCCCTGGCCTTCGGCGACCGGCTGGATGCCTTCGCTGATGATCAGTCCCGCGGAGGCGCGCTGGGCGTAGTACTCGGCGACGATCGCCGTCGGGGTGCGGTCCTGGCCGTCGGCCCGGCTGCGGGTCATGGGAGCCATGGCGATCCGGTTGGCGAGGCGGGTGCCGGCGAGGTCTACGGGGTCGAAGGCGGTGGTCATGACGGTCTCCCGAAATAATATGTGGTCGGCCAAGCATGTGGCCCGCCGCCACTGTACGCATTGATTGGCCAGCCAAGCAAATGCCCGCTCGCGGTACCCTGAGGGAGGTAGAGCCGCCCCGAGGAGCCCCTGATGACCGCAGTCGAACCCGCCTGCACCGAGCAGCTGCCGTCCGCCGCGCGCGGCGGCCCGGTCGGCATGACCCTCGCCCGGGTCTCCCGGACCCACCGGATAGCCATGGGGCGCCGGCTGCGCGAGCTCGGTCTCTACCCGGGCCAGGAGCTGATGATGATGCGGCTGTGGGACCGCGGCGCGGCCCGCCAGTCGGAGCTGATCCAGTCGCTCGGCCTCGACCCGTCGACCGTGACGAAGATGCTCCAGCGCCTGGAGCAGTGCGGATACGTGCGCCGCTCCCCCGACCCCGCCGACCGGCGGGCGGTGCTCGTCGAGGCGACGGAGGAGGGGCAGGCGCTGAAGGCCGGCGTCGAGAACGCCTGGTCCGACCTGGAGGCCAGCTCGCTGGCCGGCCTCGACCCGGCCGAGCGGGCCGAGCTGGCCCGCCTCCTCGGGGTCCTCGCGGAGAACCTGCGCGCGGAGGCGGGCGACGCGGGCGACTGCCCGCCGATCGACTGCTGAGCTCCCGGCCCCCCGGGGGCTTTCAGCCCGCCAGGACGTCCAGGGCGCGGTCGACGTCCGCCGCGGTGTTGTACAGGTGGAACGAGGCCCGCAGATGGCCGGCGCGGTCCGAGAGCACGATGCCCGCCGCCTCCAGGGCGTCCGCGCGGTGGCCGAGACCCGGGACGGCGACGACCGTGGAGTCGTCCGCCACCGGCTCGTGCCCGAGCGAGACCAGCCCGGCGCGGAAGCGGGCGGCGAGCCCCTTGTCGTGGGCCTCGATCCGCTCGATGCCGACCTCCTCCAGGAGCGCGAGCGAGGCGGCCGCGCCGTGGTACGAGAGGAAGGCCGCGGGCTCGTCGAAGCGGCGCGCGGAGCGGGCGAGTTCCCGCACCGGGCCGTAGCTGTTGACCCACCGCTCCTCGCCGGTGACCCAGTTCGCGTGGATCGGCAGCAGGCTGCCCTGGGCCTCCTCCGTGACGGTGAGGAAGGAGGCGCCGCGCGGGCAGAGCAGGAACTTGTAGGCACCGGCGACCGTGTAGTCCCACTCCCCCGCCCGCAGCGGCAGCCAGCCCGCGGACTGCGTGGCGTCGAGCAGGGTGCGGGCCCCGTGGGCCGCGGCGGCGGCGCGGACGGCGGCGAAGTCGGCGGTCCGCCCGTCCGCCGACTGCACGGCGGAGAAGGCGACCAGGGCGGTCTCCGGGCGGACGGACTCGGCGAGCCGCTCCAGCGGCACGAAGCGGACCTTCAGGTCGCCGCGGACGGTGAAGGGCGTGATGAGGGAGGAGAAGTCGCCCTCGGGGAAGAGGATCTCAGCCCCGGCGGGCATCGACTGGGCGATCATCCCGGCGTGGACGGCGACCGAACTGCCGACCGCGACCCGCTCGGGGGCGACCGAGACGAGCCGGGCGAAGGAGGCCCGGGCCTCGTCGACGACGTCGAAGCTGCCGGCGCCGCCCGCCCGCCCGTCGGCGGTCTCCTCGGCGAGGGCGGTGATCGCCGCGACGGTGCGGCGCGGCAGCAACGCGCAGGCGGAGGTGTTCAGATAGGTCCGCGTGGGGGCGAACTCGGCGCCGCCGAGCGGCAGATCGAGGGAGTCATCGAGGGAATCCATGCCCCCACCCTGGGCTCCCCACGACCGCCCGTCAATGCCGTTCGATCATGGGGAACCCCCAAGCGCCGCTTATCTCCGCAGGTCAGGCCGGTGGGACCGGTCAGTCGCGCGGCGGGACCTCGCAGCCGTCCGGACCGCAGGCCTCCGCGTCGGCGGCGCCGACCGGCTGGAGGGCGCGGCCCTGCCAGGCCTGCTCCAGGGCCTGGGTGAAGACCTCGGCGGGCTGGCCGCCGGAGACGCCGTAGCGGCGGTCGAGGACGAAGAACGGGACGCTGTTGGCGCCGAGTTCGGCGGCCTCGCGCTCGTCGGCGCGCACGGCGTCGGCGTAGGCGGTCTCGTCGGCGAGGACGGCGCGCGCCTCGGCCTCGTCGAGCCCGGCCTCGACGGCGAGGGTCACCAGGGTCCCGGCGTCGAAGACGGACCGCTCCTCGGCGAAGTTGGCCCGGTAGGCGAGGTCGAGGAGCTCGTTCTGCCGGCCGCGCTCCTTGGCGAGGTGGAGCAGCCGGTGGATGTCGAAGGTGTTGCCGTGGTCGCGGCCGTCGGCGAGGTACTCCAGACCCTCGGAGTGGGCGTTGGAGGCGACGTGCGCCTCCATGGCGCGGGCCTCGTCGAGCGTCCGCCCGTACTTCTTCGCCAGCATCTCCAGGACGGGCCCGGTGTCGCCCTTGGCGCGGTGCGGATCGAGCTCGAAGGACCGGTGCACGACCTCGACGTCCTCGCGGTGGGCGAAGGCCGCGAGTCCCTTCTCGAAGCGGGCCTTGCCGATGTAGCACCAGGGGCAGGCGATGTCCGACCAGATCTCGACGCGCATGGGTTTCCTTCTCCGGGGGCGGGTGGGGTCTCTCCTGCGCGCAACGCCCGCCCCGGCGGATTTCATTCCGCTTTCGCCCCCGATGTGAGGCGGAGCACGGGCCGCGGCGCCGTGCTCCGGCCCGTGGGCCCGGTCGGGCGGGTCAGTGCCGGGGAACGCCCAGCGGGTTGTCGTCGCGCAGCTCCGGCGGGAGCAGGTGCTGCGGGGTGGACTGGTAGGCGATCGGGCGGAGCCAGCGTTCGATGGCGGTGGCGCCGACCGAGGTGGCGGTGGAGGTGGTCGCGGGGTAGGGGCCGCCGTGGTGCTGGGCGGCGGCGACGGCGACGCCGGTGGGCCAGCCGCCGACGAGGACGCGGCCGGCGAGCGGGGTGAGGGCGGCGAGCAGGCCGGGGGCGGCGGGGTCCTCGTCGGCGCAGTGCAGGGTCGCCGTGAGGTTGCCGGGCAGCCGGCCGAGGACGGCGGCGATCTCCGTCTCGTCGGTGTAGCGGGCGACGACGGTGACGGGGCCGAAGCACTCCTCCAGGAGGAGCGCGTGCTCGCCGGCGGCGAGCCGGGCCGCGTCGACGGCGAGGACGCCGGGGGTGACGGTGTGCTCGTCGGCGGCGCCGGGGACGACGGGGGCCTCGACGCCGTCGAGGGCGGCCCGCTCGGTGACGCCGTCGACGAAGGCGGCCCGCATCCGGTGGTCGAGCAGGACGGCGGCGCCGGCCCGGGCGACGCCCTCGGTGAGCGCGGCGAGGAAGCGGTCGCCGTCGGGTCCCGCCGGCGCCAGGACGAAGCCGGGCTTGGTGCAGAACTGGCCCGCGCCCAGGGTCATGGAGCCGGCCAGGCCCGCGCCGGTCTCCTCGGCCCGCTCGGCGACCGCGCCGGGGGTGACGACGACCGGGTTGAGGGAGCCGAGCTCGCCGTGGAAGGGGATCGGTACGGGGCGGGCGACGGCGGCGTCGAAGAGCGCCCGGCCGCCGCGTACGGAACCGGTGAAGCCGACGGCCGCGACCAGCGGGTGGCGGACCAGCCCGACGCCCGCGTCGAAGCCGTGCACGAGGACGACGACGTCCTCGGGCAGCCCGGCCTTGACGGCGGCGCGGCGCAGCAGGGCGGCGGCCAGCTCGGAGGTGGCCGGGTGGTCGGGGTGGGCCTTGACGACGACGGGGCAGCCCGCGGCGAGGGCGCTGGCGGTGTCGCCGCCGGGGACGGAGAAGGCGAGCGGGAAGTTGCTGGCCGCGTAGACGGCGACGACGCCGAGCGGGATCTTCCAGCGGCGCAGGTCGGGGCGGGGCGGCACGGCCGACGGGTCGGGCAGGTCGATGCGCACGTCGAGGTAGGCGCCGTCCTCGACGACCGCGGCGAAGGCCCGGAGCTGGCCGCTGGTGCGGGCGAGTTCGCCGGTGAGCCGGGGGGCGCCGAGGGCGGTCTCGGCGTCGGCGGTGGCGACGACCTCGTCGGCGGAGGCGTCGAGGAGGTCGGCGGCGGTCCTGAGGAAGGCGGCGCGGACCGCGCGGTCGGCGAGGGACTCCCGGGTGGCGTGCGCGGCGCGGACCGCGCGGTCGACGTCGGCGGCCGTGGCCTCCGTGCCGACCCGCTCGCGAGGCTTCCCCGTCCGGGGGTCCACACTCCACACTGCTGCTGCCGACACGACCACACCCCTGTTCACTATGATGAACGCCGTTCTTGTGCATGAACGCTTCAGGGTGGACTCTAGGGACGCCACGGGCGTTCCCACAAGGTCGCCCGGGAGACAGAGGGTCGTCCGGGAGTCCGGCGAGAAGGGCGGGGACATGGCGGGTGCCGACGCGAACGGTGCGCAGGTGAAGTCCGCGGTGCGGACGGTGGAGCTCCTGGAGTTCTTCGCCGGACGGCCGGGGATGCACACCCTGGCCGCCGTGCAGGAGACCATGGGCTACCCCAAGTCGAGCCTGTACATGCTGCTGCGCACCCTGGTCGACCTGGGCTGGGTGGAGACCGACGCCACCGGCACGCGGTACGGCATCGGCGTGCGGGCGCTGCTCGTGGGGACCTCGTACATCGACGGCGACGAGGTCGTGGCGGCCTCCCGCGTCACCCTCGACCGGCTCTCCGACGACACCACCGAGACCGTCCACCTCGCCCGGCTCGACGGCACCAGCGTGGTCTACCTGGCCACCCGCCAGTCCCAGCACCACCTGCGGCCCTTCACCCGGGTCGGCCGGCGGCTCCCCGCGCACTCGACGGCGCTCGGCAAGGCGCTGCTCGCCGGCCACGACGACGAGCAGGTGCGGGAGCTGCTCCCGAAGGAGCTGCCGTCGGTGACCGAGCACACGATCACCGACCGGGAGCGGCTGATCGAGGAGCTGGCGCGGGTGCGCGAGCTCGGCTACGCGGTGGACCGCGAGGAGAACACCCTGGGACTGCGCTGCTTCGCGGTGGCGATCCCCTACCGGTCCCCGGCCCGGGACGCGCTGAGCTGCTCGGTGCCGGCCGCCCGGCTGACCCCGGCGCACGAGCAGCTGATCAAGGACGCCCTCTTCGACGCGCGCGACCGGCTGACGCTGGCGACGCGGCGGCTGTGACGGGGACCGGGCGCCCCGGGCCCGGACCCGAGGCCCGGGTGACCGTTCGGCCCCTTCGATCCCGTCGGTCCCGGATGAACGTTTCCTGAGAATCGGACCACAACCGGAACGTCCGCCGCCGCCCCGTTCGTCCCTCCAGGTGCCATGAACAAGACGATCAGGCGCACCTCGGTCTTCGCGCTGCTCCTCGTGCTCGCCCTCCTCGGCCGGGCCACCTGGGTGCAGGCGTACGAGGGCAAGGCGCTCGCGAACGACAGCAAGAACCGGCGGAAGACCATCGCGCAGTACGCGCAGCCGCTCGGGAACATCGTGGTGGCCGGCTCGCCGGTCACCGGCTCCGAGCGCACCCGGAGCGGTGACCTCGCGTACGAGCGCAGCTACACCGACGGCGAGCTGTACGCGGCGGTCACCGGCTACAGCTCGCAGGCGTACGGCGCCACCCAGCTGGAGGGCATCTACTCCGGGATCCTGGACGGCACCGACGACCGGCTGAAGAACCCGGTGGACGCGGTCACCCGCAAGCAGCAGAAGCCGGGCACGGTCGTCACCACGATCGACCCGGCCGTGCAGAAGGCGGGCTACGAGGCGCTCGGGAAGAAGAAGGGCGCGGCCGTCGCGATCGACCCGGTGAGCGGCCGGATCCTCGGCATGGTCTCCACCCCCTCCTACGACCCGTCGGACATCGCGGGCACGCACGACGGCGACGCCTGGAAGGAGCTGACCGAGGACCCCGACAAGCCGCTGGTCAACCGGGCGCTGCGGCAGCCGCTGCCGCCCGGCTCCACCTTCAAGCTGGTCGTCGCGGCCGCCGCCCTGGAGAACGGCCTGTACTCCTCCGTCGACGTGCCGACCACGAGCCCGGACCCGTACACCCTGCCGAACACCCGGACCGTCCTGAAGAACGAGAACGCCTCCGCGCCCTGCGAGAACGCCACGATCCGCACCGCGCTGCGCTACTCCTGCAACAACGTCTTCGGCAAGATGGCCGCCGACCTGGGGCAGGACAAGGTGAAGGCGATGGCGGAGAAGTTCGGCTTCAACGACGACGAGCTGGACGTGCCGGTCCGGGCCTACGCGAGCGTCTACCCGTCCGGGATGGACCAGGCGCAGACGGCGCTCACCGGCATCGGGCAGTTCGACGTGACCGCCACCCCGCTCCAGATGGCGATGGTCTCGGCGGTGATCGCCAACGACGGGCAGCTCGCCGCCCCGCACATGGTCTCCGAGGTCGTCGACTCCGACGGCGACGCGCTGCGGTCCTTCGAGGACGGCGACGCCACCCGGATCGTCTCCTCCGCCACCGCCGAGCAGCTGCGCAGCGCGATGGTGACGGTGGTGGAGCAGGGCACCGGCACCAACGCGGCGATCGCCGGGGCGGAGGTCGGCGGCAAGACGGGCACGGCGCAGCACGGCGAGAACAACAGCAAGACGCCGTACGCCTGGTTCACCTCCTACGCCAAGGACCCGTCGACCGGGAAGCAGGTCGCGGTGGCCGTGCTGATCGAGGACTCGGGCGCGGCCCGCTCCGAGGTCAGCGGCAACGGTCTGGCGGCGCCGGTGGCGCAGAAGATGATGGCGGCGGCCCTGAAGTGACGTTCGCGGGGGCCGGATTGGCCCCCGCGGGCCCTCGTGCGATAGGCAAGGTCACGCTCGAAGAGAACAGGTGTTCTCGAACTGCCGATCTCGCTCGCCTCGCGGAGGACCTTCGTGCGTCGCCTGCACCGCCTGCCCCGTTCGCTCTCCGGCTGGACCATGGCGGTCTTCGGCGTCCTCGCCGCCGCCCTCGGGGTGGTGGGGCTGGTCGCCCCGGACGTCCTCCTCACGGTGATGGGCTTCGAGCCGGTGCCGGCCGGCGGGCGCGCCGAGGGCGACCACACGCTGGTCTTCCTCACCGCCTCCTCGATGGCCGCGCTCAACATGGGCGTCTACTACGTGCTCGCCGCGCTCGCCGACTGGCGGGCGTTCTTCCGCTGGACGGTCCCCTTCCGGCTGCTGACCTGCGCGGTCTTCACCGTGGCGGTGATCACGGAACGCGCCCCGTCCGGCTTCCTCGGGGTCGGCCTGTGGGAGGGGCTCGGGGCGGTGCTCACGGGCGCGGCGCTCTGGCGCGAGGACCGGGCCGCGGAGGCCGCGACCGCCCGGCCCTGGCCGGAGGACCGGGACGGGGAGGCCGCGACCTGGCCGGAGGACCGGGACGGGGACGTCGCGACCGCCGGGAAATAGGGGCCGGGAGCCCGCCGGAATAGGGCGGTTGCCCGATCCCGGCGGGGCGCCTCAGACGCGAGTCTCCGTCCATGCGCTGGTATCTGACGGGTGTGGTCGTGTCCGGGTTCGGGACGACGGCGATGTGGCTGGTCTCCGGGATCTGGGTCAAGTCGCTGACGGGTTCGGACGGGCTCGCGGCCCTCACCGCCTTCGCCCTCTGGGCCCCCGCCCTCCTCGGGCCGCTGCTCGGCACGCTCGCGGACCGGGTGCGCCGCCGTCCGCTGCTGATGGCCCTCGACCTCTCCATGGTGGCGGTGCTGCCGCTGCTCCTCTGGGTGACCTCCGCCGACCGGGTGTGGCTGCTCTTCGCCGTCCTGGTGCTGTACGGGGCGCAGGGCGCCGTCCATGACGCCGCCGAGCAGGCGCTGCTGTCGACCGGCTTCGACAAGAAGCGGCTCGGCTCGGTCAACGGCTGGCGGATGACGGCCAACGAGTCGATGAAGCTGATCGCCCCGCTGACCGCGGCGGGGCTCTTCGCCCGGTACGGGGGCGGGCCCGTGGCCCTCCTGGACGCGGCGAGCTTCGCCCTCGCGGCGGGCGCCTTCGCCGCGATGCGGGTGCGCGAGGAGCGGCCGGTCCCGGTCGCGCGCGAGCGGGGGACGTGGCGGCGGGAGACCGCGGAGGGCGTCCGCCTGCTGGCCGCCTCGCCGGTGCTGCGGCCGCTGGTGGCCACCGGGTCCTTCACCATGCTGCTCGCCGGGGTGAACGGGGCGGCGGTGTGGGCGGTGGTGGACGGGCTCGGGCGGCCGGCGGCGTACGCGGGCGTGCTGTACGCGGTGCAGGGCGCGGGCTCGGTCCTGGCGGGCCTGACCACCGGTCCGCTGCTGCGCCGGGTGCCGGAGCGGCTGCTCGCCGCGGCCGGGCTCGCGCTCTTCGCGGCGGCGGCCGGGGTACGGGCGCTGCCGTACGAGGCGACGGCCCTGGCGGCGAGCGCGGTGATCGGGCTCGGCCTGCCGTGGGTCCTGGTGGCGGCGATGACGGCGGTCCAGCGGGAGGCCCCGGCGGAGGCGGCCGGCCGCCTCGCGGCGACCGCGAACACCGCGCTCTTCGTCCCGAACGCGCTGGCCCTGGCCCTGGGCGCGGCCCTGGTCACCGCCGTGGACGTCCGCCTCCTGCTCCCGGCCCTGGCGGTGGCGGGCCTCGCCGGGGCGCTGCGCACGGCCAGGGCGGCGGTGCGGGGGGCCGTGACCTAGGTCGGACCGTCTCGTGGTGCGTCCCCGCGGGGGGCCGGGGAGCATGGAAGGGGACGTGGGCTCGGCGGGAGGAGGGCAGGGTGACGGCCGGTTCCTTCCCGGAGACGGGCACGGGGACGGAGGAGGCACGCGCCGCCGCGCCCGGAAGCACCCCGCCCGGCCCTGGTGCCTCTTCCGGGCCGAACGCCTCTTCCGGATCCGGCGCCTCTCCCGGGCCGAGCGTTTCACCCGGCCCTGGCGCCTCTCCCGGACCCGGTGACTCTCCCTGGCCGAGCGCTCCTCCCAGGCCCGGTGGCTCTCCCGAACCCGGCGCCCCTCCCGGATCCGGCGCCCCTCCCGGACCCGGTCCGGCGGCCGGGTCGGCGCCCGGGACCGTGTTCGGCGGGCGTGGGCTGCTCGACGTGCTCGGGGTGGCCGCCGTGGTGGTGGACGCGGCCGGGCGGATCGTGCTGTGGAGCCCGCAGGCGGAGACCCTGTTCGGGTACCGGGCCGACGAGGCCCTGGGGCAGTACGTGGCCCGACTGATCGTCGGCGAGGAGCTCCGGGCCGAGGCCAAGCGGCTCTTCGGCGAGGTCCTGGGGCGCGGCACCACCTGGGCGGGCACCTTCCCCGTACGGCACAAGGACGGGACGACCCGGCAGGTGGAGTTCCGCAACATGCGGCTCACCGACGACCTGGGCGACCTGTACGCGCTCGGCATCTGCGCCGACCGGACCGTCGTCGCCCGGATGGAGACGGAGCTGGCGCTCTCCGACCGGCTGGTCGACCAGTCCCCGCTGGGCCTCGCGGTCCTCGACACCGAGCTGCGGTACGTCCTGGTCAACCCGGCCCTCGAACGGTTCAACGGGCTGCCGGCCGCCCGGCACCTGGGCCGCAGGCCCGCCGAGGTGCTGCCGGGCGTGGACGCGGCACCGCTGGAGGCGGCGGCCCGGCAGGTCCTGGAGACGGGGACGCCGCTGCTCGACCTCCAGGCGATGGGCGCCACCCCGGCGGACCCGGGCGGCGGCCGGCACGCCTGGTCGGTGTCCTTCTACCGCCTGGAGGCGGCCGGCGGCCGGGTCCTCGGCGTGGCGGCCTGGGTGGTGGACGTCACCGAGCGGCACCGGGCGGACACGGAGGCCGGCCGGTCCCGGCGGCGGCTCGCCCTGATCGCGGACGCCTCGGCCCGGGTCGGCACCACCCTGGAGGTGGAGCGGACGGCGGACGAGCTGGCGTCGGTGGTGGTGCCGGCCCTCGCCGACGTGGCCGCGGTCGACGTCCTCGACTCGGTGCTCGCCCTGCGCCGGCCCGGCATCCCCGAGCGGGGCCCGGCGCTCTTCCGGGCGCTCGCGGTGAAGGCCGGGCACGAGACGGAGGCGCTGGCGGCCGCCGACCCGCCGGGCTCGGTCGCGCTGTACGGCGCCGACCGGCTGGTGACCCGCTGCGCGCACACCGGCCGGCCGGTCCTGGTGGCCCGGGTCGGCCCCGAGGACCTGTCGCGGATCGCGCGCGGCCCCGAGGCCGCCGAGCTCCTCGCGCGGGCCGGGGTGCACTCCTACCTGGCGGTGCCGCTGATCGCGCGCGGCGAGGTGCTCGGCGCGCTCGACCTGAAGCGGGACCGGAACAACCCGCTGCCCTTCGACGCGGACGACGTGCTGCTCGCCATGGAGCTGGCGGCCCGCGCGGCCGTCAGCATCGACAACGCCCGCTGGTACCAGAGCATGCGGAACGCCGCCGTCACCCTCCAGCGCAGTCTGCTGCCGGGCGATCCGCCCGCCCGCCCCTGCCTCGCGGCGGCGGCCCGCTACCAGCCGGCGCAGGCGTCGAGCGAGGTCGGCGGGGACTGGTACGACGTGATCGCGCTGCCCGACGACCGGACGGCCCTGGTGGTCGGGGACGTGATGGGCAGCGGCATCGACGCGGCGGCGACCATGGGCCGGCTGCGGACCGCCGTCCGCGCCTTCGCGGACCTCGGCCTCTCCCCCGGGCAGGTGCTGCGGCACCTGGACCGGATCGCGGTCGGACTGGAGCCGTCCATCGCCACCTGTCTCTTCGCCGTGCACGATCCGGCGCGACGGCGCTGCCGGATCTCCAACGCGGGCCATCTGCCGCCGGTGCGGCTCCCGGCCGACGGCCCGGCCGAACTGGTCGCCGTCTCCACGGGGGTGCCGCTGGGCGTCGGCGGGGGCACCTTCCGCACCGCGCGGGTGCCGTTCCGCCCCGGCGACCGGCTGGTGCTGTACACGGACGGGCTGATCGAGACCCGGGACGCCCCCATCGACGAACGGCTCGCGCTGCTCGTCCGGCTCGTCGAGGAGACGCGGGAGCTGTCCCTGGAGGAGAGCTGCGACCGGCTGCTGCGGGAGCTGCGCCGCCCCGGCGCCCAGGACGACGTGGCGCTGCTCATCGCCCGGAGCACCGGATGACGGCCCGCCGGGACGGTGCGCGCCCGCGGGACGGCTCCGGGCTGCGGAGCCTCGCCGGGCAGGTCCTCGCCCTGGAGGCGCTGATCGCGCTCCTGCTGATCGTGGCGGCGGTCGTCGTCACCTACCAGCAGGCCCGCGGGGACGTGCTGCGGGACGCCCGGACGCGGTCGCTCGCGGTGGCGGAGGCCTTCGCGAAGGCGCCCGGCGTGGACGCGGCGCTGACCTCGCCGGACCCGACGGCGGCGCTCCAGGAACGGGCGGAGCAGACCCGGGCGGCGACCGGGGTCGACTTCGTCGCGGTCCTCGGCCGGGACGGGGTGCGGTACACGGACGCCGAGCCCGGGCTGATCGGCGAGCGGGCGACCGGCGACCTCTCCCGGGCGGTGGAGGACGGCGAGTCGTTCACGGAGACCTTCCGCGGTTCGCCGACCGACGCCGTACGGGCCGTGGTGCCGGTGGTCGCCGACGACGGCCGGATCGTCGGCATGGTGACGAGCGGCATCGAGGTGCAGTCGATCAGCGAGGCGGTCCAGGGCCGTCTCGTGGTGCTCCTGGCGGCGGGCGGCGGCGCGCTGCTGCTCGCGGTGGGCGGCGCGGCGCTGGTCTCGCGGCGGCTGCGGCGCCAGACGCACGGCCTGGGCCCGGCCGAGATGACCCGGATGAAGGAACACCACGAGGCGGTGCTGCACGCGGTCCGCGAGGGGGTGCTGATCGTCGGCGAGGACCGGCGGCTGCTGCTCGCCAACGACGAGGCGCGGCGGCTGCTCGGCCTGCCGGCGGACGCCGAGCGGCGCCCGGTCGCGGAGCTCGGGCTCGATCCCCGTACGGTCGAGCTCCTGGAGTCGGGGCGGACCGCGACGGACGAGGTGCACCGGGCGGGCGACCGGCTCCTCGCGGTCAGCGTGCGGCCCACCGCCCCGGACGACTCCGGCGCGGGCAGCGTGATGACGATGCGGGACACCACCGAGCTGGCCGCGCTCTCCGGGCGGGCGGCGGTGGCCCGGGGCCGGCTCCAGCTGCTCTACGAGGCGGGGGTGCGGATCGGGACGACCCTGGAGGTGGTCCGGACGGCGGAGGAGCTGGCGGAGGTCGCGGTGCCGCGCTTCGCGGACTTCGCCACGGTGGAGCTGCTCGAACCGGTGCTGCGGGGCGAGGAGCCGCCGCAGGACGCGACGCTGGCGGAGATGCGCAGGACCGCGCTGAGCGGGGTGCGGGAGGAGCAGCCGCTCCAGCGGGTCGGCGAGGTGATCCGCTTCCATGTGCCGAGCACGCCGATGGCGACGGCGCTGGCCGAGGGGCACGCGGTGGTGCAGGCGGAGCTGGCGGCGGCGGAGGGCTGGCGGGCGCAGGACCCGGAGGGGGCGGCCGGGGCGCTGGCGTACGGGATGCACTCGCTGCTCACGGTGCCGCTCCTGGCCCGGGACGTGACCCTGGGAATGGCGAACTTCTGGCGGGCGGACACGGCGGAGCCGTTCGGGGAGGAGGACCTGGAGTTCGCGGAGGAGCTGGCGGCGCGGGCGGCGGTGGCGATCGACAACGCCCGGCGGTTCACCCGGGAGCACGCGATGGCGGTGACGCTCCAGCGGAGCCTGCTGCCGAGGGTGCTGCCCGACCAGAACGCGGTGGAGGTGGCGTACCGCTATCTGCCGGCGAAGGCGGGGGTGGGCGGCGACTGGTTCGACGTGATCCCGCTGCCGGGGGCGCGGGTGGCGCTCGTGGTGGGCGATGTGGTGGGGCACGGGCTGCACGCGGCGGCGACGATGGGCCGGCTGCGGACGGCGGTGCACAACTTCTCGACGCTCGACGTGCCGCCGGACGAGATCCTGGGCCATCTGGACGAGCTGACCGGGCGGATCGACGAGGAGGGCGAGCCGGCCCCGGGCGGCGACGGCGGCCGGGGGCGGGGGCAGGAGACCATCACCGGCGCGACCTGTCTGTACGCGATCTACGACTCGGCGTCCGGGGTGTGCACGGTGGCGAGCGCCGGGCATCCGGGTCCCGCGGTGGTGGACGCGGAGGGGCGGGTGGAGTTCCCGCCGCTGGCGCCGGGGCTGCCGCTGGGCCTCGGGCTCGGGGACGTGCCGTTCGAGTCGACGGAGCTGCGGCTCGCGGAGGGCAGCAAGCTGGTGCTGTTCACGGACGGGCTCCTGGAGGACCAGGGCCGGGACGTGGGGACGGGGCTGCGGCTGCTGAGCCGGACCCTGGAGCGGCCGGCCCGGAGCCCCGAGCAGATCTGCGCGGACGTGCTGGCGACCCTGCTGTCGCCGGCGCCCCGGGACGACATCGCGCTGCTCGTGGCCCGGACCCGGCGGCTGCCGGGGGACCGGATCGCGGAGTGGGAGGTCGCCCGGGACCCGGCGGCGGTGTCGCCGGTGCGGAACGCGGCGGCGGCCAAGCTGGCGGAGTGGGGCCTCGACGAGGCGGTCTTCGCGGTGGAGCTGATCCTGAGCGAGCTGGTCACCAACGCGGTGCGGTACGGGGTGGACCCGGTGCGGGTGCGCCTGCTGTACGACCGGACGCTGGTGTGCGAGGTGTCGGACGGCAGCAGCACCTCGCCGCATCTGCGGCACGCGGCGGAGACGGACGAGGGCGGCCGCGGGCTGTACCTGGTGGCGCGGTTCGCGGAGCGGTGGGGCACGCGGTACGGGCGGCGCGGCAAGACGATCTGGGCGGAGCTCCGGGTCGGCCCGAACGGCGGGGACGGCGGCCCGGAGGTCGCCGGTCCCGGACCCGCCCCGACGGCGCCCCTGGACCTGGACGCGCTGGAGAAGCTGGCCTGGTGAGGGGGTGGGGCACCCGGAGGCCCACATGGTATACCAAAAGGGTTGCGTCCAGCCCGAAGGAGACCCCCGTGAGCCCCACGCCCCGCGCCGCGACCCTCTTCCACGACGTACGGCCCTTCGGCGGGCCGGCCGGCGAGCTGATCGCCGTCGACGGGGTGCTCGTCGCGGAGGTCCCCGACGGGGCGGTCGTCGAGCGGGTCGACGGCGGCGGGCGGCTCGCCCTGCCCACCCTGGTCGACGCGCACATCCACCCGGACAAGACCTCCTGGGGCGAGCCCTGGCACCGCCGCCGCCCCGCCGCCGGCATCGCCGACCACGTCGCCGGGGACGTGGAGCTGGCCCGCTCGCTGCCCACCCCGGTGGGCGAGCGGGCGCTGCGCCTGATGTCCCACGCGGCGGCCCGGGGCACCCGCGCCATGCGGGCCCACGCGGACGTGGCCCCCGCCTACGGCCTCGCCGCGATCGAGGGCGTCGCGGACGCCGCCGCGCGGCTGGCCGGCATCGTCGACGTCGAGCTGGTCGCCTTCCCGCAGCACGGCGTGGTCCGGGAACCGGGCGCGGCGGAGCTGCTCGCCGAGGCGGCGGCGAGCGGTCTGGTCACCCATGTGGGCGGCATCGACCCGACCGGCTTCGACGCCTCCGGCGGCGGGGACGGCGATCAGCTGGGCCTGGTCTTCGGCCTCGCCGAGAAGCACGGCCTGGGGCTCGACATCCACCTGCACGAGCGGGGCGAGCCGGGCCTCGCGGTGATCCGGGACATCGCCGCCCGCACCCGCGCGGCCGGCCTGCACGGCAAGGTGGCGGTGGCGCACGCCTTCGCGGTGGCGGGCCTCGCCGACCGGGAGCTCGACGAGACGGCGGACCTGCTCGCCGGGGCCGGGGTCGCGCTGACCACGGTCGCCCTGGGCGAGACGACGGTCCTGCCGTTCCGGCGGCTCGCCGAGCGCGGGGTGACGGTCGGCCTCGGCTCGGACGGTGTCCGCGACAGCTGGAGCCCGTACGGCGACGCCGACATGCTGCACCGCGCCTGGCTGGCCGGCTGGGCCCTGGACGCCCGGCTCGACGAGGACCTTGAGGCCTGCTTCGCGGTCGCCGCGCACGGCGGCGCCGCGCTCATGGGGCTGCCCGCCGCCGATCTGCGCCCGGGCTCCCCGGCCGACTTCATGCTGGTCGAGGGCGAGTGCCTGCCGCAGGTCGTGGTGGACCTGCCGGGCCGCGACCTGGTGGTCCGCGCGGGCCGGGTGGTGGCCAGGGACGGCCGTCTGATCGGCTAACCGAGCGCGGCCAGGGCGGTGCGGACCGCCGCCAGGTCGGCGTCGGAGGCCAGGCCCGCGTGGTACAGGCGGAGTTCGGTGGCGCCCTCGGCGAGGGCCCGCCGGGCGTCCTCGGCGAGCCGGCCGGGGGCGCCGCCCATGCCGGCGACGACGGAGAGGTTGGCCGCGAGGATGGCGCCCGGCGGCCGGCGGGCGGCGAAGGCGGCGAGCCGGCCGGGCCGGGCCACCACGCCGTCCGCGAGGCCGAGGACGTGCGCGGGGTCGGTGCCGGCGTCCGCGCCGCAGCGGTACGGGTCCGGGTCGGCGTGCAGCAGGATCCGGAAGCCGGGCGGGGCGGCGGCCCGCACGGCGGCGACGGCCGCCTCCTGGAAGGAGCGGGCGGTCGCGGCGCGCCAGGCGAGGGCGGGCTCGGCGAGCTCGCCGAGCTCCCCGGCGGGCCCGGTGCCGGTCCAGACGGGGCCGAGGGCGATACGGACGGCGGCGGCCAGCGCGTCCGGGTCGGCGCCCCCGTCCGCGTACCCCCGCCGGCAGTGCGGGCAGAAGCAGAGCGACAGCAGGAACCGGGCCCGCTCGTCGAGCGGGACGCCGCCGGTCTTGTCGTGGGCGTGCAGGTGCGCGTAGCCGTACCAGCCGCAGGACTCCAGCTCGGTGCCGGTCGCGCCGGGGCGGACGGCGGCCTCGGCGGCGAGGCCGACGAGCAGCGCCCGGACCTCGGGGTGGGCGATGCAGGGGGCCCACGGGTAGCGGTCGCCGTGGGCGTTGACGACGGAGGTGTCGGGATGGTCGGCGCCGAGCCGGGAGTTGTGGGCGAGGACGACCCAGCTGTGCACGTCGAGACCGGTGCCGTCGAGCGCCTCGGCGGCCCGCGCCCAGGCGTCGCCCGGGGCCCAGGCGCCCGCCGGGTACGGGGCGAGCCGGCGGCCGGCCCAGCGCTCCGGGTCCGGCGGGTAGAGCACGGCGGCGTACTCGGCGGTGACGACCCGCCGGGCCGGGTGGCGGGGGCTGAGCGCCCGGGTGGAGTGGTACGCGGCGGCGAGCGTCACCTGCCGCACGCCGAGTCCGGCGAGGAGCGCGGGGGCGGCGGGGTCGCCGTCGACGTCCCAGGGGTACAGGAAGGCTCCCGTACGGGGCCGGGCGGGGCTGGTCACGGGCGCTCCGAGGGTACGCGTCACACGGCGGCTCACACGTTCACATCCATGAACGTCTCGCGAACGCTAACCGCGCGGGAGGCCTCGGTCAAGGGCCGGAACCCCGACGGGACAGCACCTTGACGCCCCTTCACCCCCTCCCTAGCGTGTCCACGTCCATGAATGCACCAGCCTTCCGGTCGAGGAGTACCACCGATGCCCGCACCCCGCACCCTCCTGCTCACCGGTGCCGCCGGCGGCGTCGGCACCCTCATGCGGGGACTGCTCCCGGAGTACGGCTACGAGCTCCGCCTCCTCGACGTCGCGCCCGTGCCCGACGCGCCGGACGCGATCGTCGCCGACCTCGCCGACCGCAAGGCCGTACGGGAGGCGGTGCGGGGGGTGGACGCGATCGTGCACCTCGCGGGCATCTCCGTGGAGGCCGACTTCGACGCGATCGTCGCGGCGAACGTCACCGGCCTCCACCGGCTCTACGAAGCGGCCCGCGAGGAGGGCGTCCGCCGCGTCGTCTTCGCCTCCAGCAACCACGCCGTGGGCTTCACCCGCCGCCCGCGCGACGGCGAGCCCCTGGTCCCGGTCACCACCCCGCACCGGCCCGACACCTACTACGGCCTCTCCAAGTGCTTCGGCGAGGACCTGGCGCAGCTGTACTGGGACCGGCACGGCATCGAGACGGTCTCGGTGCGCATCGGCTCCTGCTTCCCCGAGCCGACGACGCTCCGCATGCTGTCCCTCTGGCTGAGCCCCGCGGACTGCGCGCGCCTGCTGGACGCGGCGCTCACGGCGGAGTCGGTCGGGCACACGGTGGTGTACGGCTCCTCGGCCAACACCCGCGGCTGGTGGGACCTGGCCCCGGCCCGCGCCCTCGGCTACGCCCCCCAGGACGACTCGGAACTCCACGCCCCCCGCCTCCTGACCCTCCAGCCCCTGCCGTCCCCGGGCGACGACTACATCGGCGGCGCCTTCACCGCACCGTGACCGCAACGGGACGGGGCCTCAGGGGCGGTACAGGTGGTGGCCGGTCCAGCCGCCGAGGGGGGTGACGGCGCGCACCCGGAGGCCCGCGTCGACGGCGAGCTCCGCCATCTCCGGCGCAGGAACGTGCCCCGGCTTGCCCTGCCTCGGCGTCAGGACCCAGATCGACCCGTTCTCCGCCAACGGCCCCGCCTCGTACCGCAGCTCGGACGTCAGGTCCCCGTCCCCCTCCCGCCACCACCACAGCACGGCGTCCGCCGCCTCCTCGGAGGCGTCGTCGAGCAGTTCGCGACCGGTCACGAGCCGGATGTCGTCCCGGATCGCGTCGTCCGTGTCGTCGTCCGCGCCGAACTCCCGCACCGCCTGCCCCGCCGTGAGGCCCATCGTCT
This sequence comes from Streptomyces sp. NPDC007863, assembly GCF_040633895.1. NCBI lineage: Bacteria > Bacillati > Actinomycetota > Actinomycetes > Kitasatosporales > Streptomycetaceae > Streptomyces > Streptomyces sp. NPDC007863. The sequence goes on along the minus strand of NZ_JBEYEI010000002.1, from coordinate 502,605 downwards.
CCGCGTGACCCATCGCCCCGCCCTTCTCCGGCCGACCGCCCGGGGGCCGACCGTACGGAGGAGCCGGAGGGGGTGTCCAGGGGGCGCGGCACGCCCAGGGCGCGCCACGGGCCCGGCCGGTGATACGGGGGAGCCGACCGGGCCCGGTTCGACGGCGCGCGCTGGCAGCGCCGGACGCTCCCCACCGTAGGCGGCCACCAAGATCACCGCGAGCCGCGTAACGCGGCCTCTGTCCGGAATGCGCGGTCGACGGGTGCGCGCGGGGGCACACGGCTCAGGGAGCCGACCGCAGGGTCCGGGACGGGGACTCGCCGAACCGCTCGCGGTAGCGCGCGGCGAATCGTCCCTGGTGGGCGAAGCCCCAGCGCCAGGCGACCTCGCTGACGCTCACCTCGTCCGGTTCGGCCGCCCGCAGCTCCTCCCTGACCCGTTCGAGCCGGACCTCGCGGACGTACGCCATCGGCGACATCCCGACGTACTCCCGGAAGGACTCCTGGAGGCGGCGGACGCTCACGCGCGCGTGGAGGGCGAGTTCGGTCGTGGTGAAGGGGTGCTCGGGGCGCTCGCGGACCGCGTCCATGGCCCGCTTGACCGGGGCCGGGCGGCGCGGCCCTCCGGGGTGGGCGAGCTCGTCCCGCCAGGGGTGCTCGGCCGCCAGCAGCAGGCCGTTGAGCAGCGCCTCCTGGAGCGGCCGGGCGACGAGTTCGTGGTGGGCGAGGCCCTCCCCGGCGAGCGCCTCGGCGGCGACCCGGCGGGCGAAGCGCACCCAGCTCAGGCCCGGGCCGCGCGAGATGTCGAGGCCGGGCCGGAAGGCGAGGCCGCCGTGCGCCGGGCGGCCGAGGAGGCTCTCCAGGCGGTCACGCAGCTCGGTGGCGCCGACCTTGACGGAGAGGATCCGCCCGTCGCCGCTCCACCGGTCGAGGAAGGTGTCGCCCGCGGGGTCGAGGAGCAGCGCGTCGCGGGCGGAGGCGTACACGGCGGGGCCGCGGCCCTGGCGCATCTCCATGGTGCCGCTGAGCGGCGCGTTGACGTGGTACGCGCCGAGCTCGCCGAAGCTCATCCGGACGTCGGCGCCGCAGCTCAGGTCGCCGATGACGAGCGGCCCGAACTCGACGATGTCGAAGCGGGCGGCGAAGGAGCGGTGCTCGTCGACGACGTCCATCCGGCTCGTGTAGTAGCGCGCGTCGAGTTCCTGACGCGCCTCGTCGACGTCCCCGGTCGTAAAAGAGTTCCCACCCACAGCACCCACGAAGCGAAAGATAATTCATATGACGGACCTGCCCGGGACGGGCAGGATGCCCGTCATGCCACGACCCCGGGGATTCGCGTACGAAGAGCGCAAGGACGGCTCCGTCGTCCTCACCCACCACGGCCGCGCCGCCGGGGTGCTGCGCGGTGCCAGGGCGGCGCGGTTCCTGGCCGAGGCGGAGTCCGGCGACGTCCAGCTGCTGATGGCCCGCTGGACGGGGGCGTACCGTTTCGGCAACGAGCGGCAGGCCCGGGACCACCCCCGTAACCAGGGTGGCCGAACCCGTCGTGGGTAAGGGAACGGCAAAGCGCCCCGGAGCGTTAGGCCTGGCATGACCGCAATGACCCCCGGCTCGAACCTTCCGCTCACCGCCCCCCGCGTGGCGGTGGACGTCGCCGCCCCCGTGCGGCTCGACGTCTCGGGTCTGCTGCTCGGCGCCGACGGCAAGGTGCGCTCGGACGACGACTTCATCTTCTACAACCAGCCCGCGGGCCCCGGTGTCACCTACCGCTCCGGCGGCGGCACGGCGCCGGACGCGATCCTGGTGGACACCGGCGGCCTGCCCGCCGGCATCGAGAGGATCGTGGTCACGGCCAGCCCGGACGCCGCAGGACAGACCTTCCAGGGCATCGAGCCCACCGCGACCGTCCGCGACGCCGACAGCGGCGCAGTCATCGCCACCTTCACCCCGCCGCAGCTGGCCACCGAGACGGCCCTGGTGGTCGTCGAGATCTATCAGCGCAACGGCGCGTGGAAGGTCCGCGCCGTCGGCCAGGGATACGCGAACGGCCTGGCCGGCATCGCCACCGACTTCGGCGTGAGCGTGGACGAGGAGCCCGCCGCCGCCCCGGTCCCGCCGGCGGCGGTGGCCCCGCCCGCGCAGCCCGGTCAGACGCTGCCGTCCTTCACGCCCCCGCCGATGCCGCCGGCCCCGCCGGTGGACCCGCGGCTCGCCGCCGCGGCCCCGGCCGCCCCCGCCGCCGCTCCCGCGTCCACCGGCAAGATCAACCTCGACAAGGGCCGGGTCAGCCTCCAGAAGAACCAGACGGTGTCGCTGGTCAAGGGCGGCCGTCCGCTGCTCTCCCAGGTGAAGATGGGCCTCGGCTGGGAGCCCGCGTACCGGGGCAAGGACATCGACCTGGACGCCTCGGTCATCGCCTACGGACCCCAGCGCAACCACCTGGACAGCTGCTACTTCGGCAAGCTGACCATCCTCGGCGGCGCGGTCCGGCACTCCGGGGACAACCTGACGGGCGAGGGCGCGGGCGACGACGAGGTCATCACCGTCGACCTCGGCCGGCTGCCCGCCGACGCCACCGGCCTGGTCTTCACGGTGAACTCCTTCTCCGGGCAGAAGTTCACCGAGGTCGCCAAGGCGTACTGCCGGCTGATGGACGCGGCGACCGGCGAGGAGCTGGTCCGCTTCGACCTGACCACCGCCGAGCCGCAGACCGGCGTGATGATGGCCAAGCTCATCAAGCAGTTCACCGGCGAGTGGGAGATGACGGCGATGGGCGAGTTCGTGAAGTCCCGGACCGTCCGGGGCATGGTGAAGCCGGCCGCCCAGGCGCTCTGAGCGGCCGGCCCGCGCGCTACGAGAACAGCGCGCTGTAGGCGTTGAGGGCGGGCTGGCCGCCGAGGTGGGCGTAGAGCACGGTCGAGTCCCGGCCGATCTCGCCCCGGTCCACCAGGTCGATCAGCCCGGCCATCGACTTCCCCTCGTAGACGGGGTCGGTGACCATGCCCTCGGTGCGGGCGGCGAGCCGCATCGCGTCGAGGGTGGCCTCGTCCGGGACGCCGTAGACGCCGGCGTGGTAGCGCTCGTCCAGCTCCACGTCGGCGCCGGTCACCTCGCGCTCGACGCCGATGAGGGCGGCGGTGTCCCGGGCGATCCGGGTGATCTGGTCGTGGGTCTCGGCGGGCTTCGCGGAGGCGTCGACGCCGATGATCCGGCGCGGCCGGCCGCCCTCCTCGGCGAGCGCGGCGAAGCCGGCGACCATGCCGGCCTGGGTGGAGCCGGTCACCGAGCAGACGACGACCGTGTCGAAGAAGACGCCGAGCTCCCGCTCCTGCTCGGCCACCTCGTAGGCCCAGTTGGCGAAGCCGAGGCCGCCGAGCGGGTGGTCGGAGGCACCGGCCGGGATCGCGTACGGCTTCCCGCCGCCCTCCTCGACCTCGCGCAGCGCCTGCTCCCAGCTCTCCTTGAAGCCGATCCCGAAACCGGCCCGCACCAGCCGCACGTCGGCTCCGGCGAGCCGGCTGATCAGGATGTTGCCGACCTTGTCGTAGACGGCGTCCGGCCAGTCGACCCAGCTCTCCTGCACCAGCACGCACCTGAGCCCCGCGCGGGCCGCGACCGCGGCGACCTGGCGGGTGTGGTTGGACTGCACGCCGCCGATGGAGACGAGGGTGTCGCAGCCCTGCGCGAGGGCGTCCGCGACCAGGTACTCCAGCTTGCGCGTCTTGTTCCCGCCGTACGCGACACCGGAGTTGCAGTCCTCGCGCTTGGCCCACAGCGCGGCCCCGCCGAGATGGTGCGCGAGCCGCTCCAGCGCATGCACCGGCGAGGGCCCGAAGAGCAGCGGGTAACGGTCGAAGTCGGTGATCGGCACGGCGGAATCTCCCTGGGGTGGCGGGCGGGACGACGAGGAGTACGGCTCCGGGGACGGAGGCACGGGGCCCCGCCCGGCGGGCGCGGGGCGCGCGGCTCCGCGGGCGCGGCCGGGTCAGACCGGGGCGGGGATGCCCGTGACCTCGGCCACCTCGATGGCGTCGTCCGCCAGTTGTTCGAGCGCGGCCCAGATCTCGCTGGTGATGCGGACGGCCGCCTCCGCGTCGCCGGCGGCGCAGGCGTCGATGAGGCGGGCGTGGAGCTCGACGGAGCCGCAGCTGCCGGAGTCCCCGAAGAGCCTGCGCTCGACCCGGCGGATCAGCGGGGTGTAGCGGTCGATGGTGGCGGCGGCCGCGTGGTTGCCGCTGGCGCCGACGAGGACCTGGTGCAGCTCGTCGTCGGCGGCGAGGGCTGCCTCGACGTCGGAGGCCTGGACGGCGGCGGCGAAGCGCTCGTTGGCCTCGCGCATGGCGCGGATGGCCTCGGGGCCGAGGAGCGGCACGGCGGTGCGGGCGGCGAGTTCGTGCATCACCCGCACCACGGAGGCGGCGTCCCGGACGATCCGGCTGACCGGCCGGGTGACCCGGGTGTAGCTCTGCGGCTTGGTCTCCACGAGGCCCTCGACGGTGAGCCGGGCGAGGGCGTCGCGGACGGGGGCGCGGGAGAGCCCGAGACGGTCGGCGAGGTCGCAGTCCTTGAGCAGGGCGCCGGGGGCGAGTTCGCCGCGCACGATCGCCTCGCGCAGCGACTCGTAGGCCCGGTCGCGCAGCAGGGTCCGGCCCACGGGCCGCAGAGCGTCGTCCATGGACTGACAGGTTAGATGTCAGTCCATGGAGGCGACAGGGGGTCGGGGAATCCGGCGGGAACCCGTCGGGAACCCGACGGGAATCCTCACGGCGTCCCCGCAGGCGCCGGCCGGGCCGACGGGGCGTCAGCGGCGGGGCTGGCGGCGCCAGGGTCCGGTGATCGCGACCATGATGCCCGGGTTCTGGACGCAGGCGTACAGGGTGTCGCCGTCGGGCGAGAAGACGACGCCGGCGAACTCGCTGTCGTTGAGGTCGTTGCGCGCGATCGGGTAGGTGCGGCCCGAGTCGGTGGCGCCGACGAGGTGCTGGACGCCCTCGCCGTCCTCGGCGATGACGAGACCGCCGTACGGGGAGACGGTGATGTTGTCCGGGGAGTCGTACGCGCCGTCCTCCTCGGGCGCGGGGTTCACGCCGAACAGCACCTTGAGGGTGAGGGTGCGGCGCTTGGGGTCGTAGAACCAGACCTGGCCGTCGTGGTCCTCGCCGGGGCTCTCCTCACGGGCGTACGAGGAGACGACGTACGTGCCGCCGTCGGCCCACCACATGCCCTCCAGCTTCCGGCCGCGGGTGACCTGGCCGTCCGTGAACTGCTTGCGGACGGGCGTGGTGCGGGCGTCGCGGTCGGGGACGTCGACCCAGTCGACGCCGTAGACGGTGCCGATCCGGGTGGCGCGGGAGAAGTCGTCGACGAACCGCCCGGCGGAGTCGACGCACCGGGCCGCCTGGAGCACGCCGGCGTCGTCGGCGAGGGTGCGCAGCCTGCCGCGGCCGTGCTCGAAGCCCTGCGGCGGCACCCAGCGGAAGAGGAGGCCGTTGGGGCCCGAGGAGTCCTCGGTGAGGTAGGCGTGGCCGCGCTTGGGGTCGATGACGACGGCCTCGTGCTCGTAGCGGCCGAAGAACTTCAGCGGCTTGGGGTCGAGGTTGGCCCGGCGGTCGCGCGGGTCGACCTCGAAGACGTACCCGTGGTCCTTGGTCATGCCGTTCTGGCCGGCGCGGTCGGCGGTCTCCTCGCAGGTCAGCCAGGTGCCCCAGGCGGTGCGGCCGCCGGCGCAGTTCTGCGAGGTGCCGGCGATGCCGACCCACTCGGCGACGGTGCCGTCGCGGTGCACCTCGACGACGGTGCAGCCGCCGGCCGCCTTGGGGTCGTAGACGAGGCCCTCGGCGAGCGGCACGGGGAACTCCGCCTTGGCCCGGTCGCCCTTGATCTCGTGGTTGTTCACGAGGTACGTGGTGCCGCGCGGGCCGGCGAAGGCGGCGGTGCCGTCGTGCTTGGCCGGGGTGAACTCGCCGCTCTCCAGGCGGGTGACGCCGGTCCGGGTGATCACGCGGTAGGCGAAGCCCTCGGGCAGCGCGAGGAGGCCCTCGGGGTCGGCGACGAGCGGGCCGTAGCCGAGGCGGTCGTGACCGTGCCCCCGGCCGTGGCCGTCGTCGTGGCCGTGGCCGTCGTCGTGGCCGCCGTCGTGGTCGTCGCCCGCGAGGGCCTCGGGGGCGGTGGCGAGGACGCCGACGGCGCCGGTGAGCGCGAGGCCCGCGACGGCGGACTTCTGCGTGAACTCTCTGCGGTTGAGGGCCATGGTGTGCGGTCTCTCCCCTGCTGCTGGCCGGTTGTCGCGCACACCCTCGCGCGCCCGCGGGAACGGCGGCTGAACGGCACGGGAACGCCCGCGGAGCGCCTCCCCCGGACCGGGGAAAGGCTCCGGGGCGACCGGGGTGGGGCGGGGTCAGGCCGAGCCGGTGCGGGAGCGGGCCTTGAAGGCGGCCTTGCGGGCCTCCTTGGCGGCCGTCTTGTCCGGGTGGAGCCGGCCCATCGCGTCGAGGACCTCGGCCGTGTAGGGGTGCTCGACCCGCCAGGCGGTCTCCAGGAAGCCGGTGTGGCGGCTCGTCAGGCCCTCGACGAGCTCCTGGAGTTCCTCCATGTCGCCGCCGGCGTCGAGCTGGGCGGCGATGGTGTCCACGGCGAGCCAGAAGATCATGGACTCCGGCGGGGCGGGAACGTCCGCCGCGCCGCGCTCGGCGAGCCATACGCGGGCGAGGCCGCCGAGCTCCGGGTCGTCGAGGACCGCGCGGACCACCGGCTCGGCCTCGGGGCCGACGAGGGCGAGGGCCTGCTGGCAGTGGAGGCGGCGGAGCGGGGAGGCGGGGTCGGAGCCGCGGGCGGCGGCGAGGAGTTCGGCGGCGGCGGGCACCGGCTCGCGCCCCGCGAGCCAGGCCTCGGTCTCGGCGCGGGCGGCGGCCTCCGGGTAGCCGGTGAGCCCGGTGAGGAGGGCCTCGGCGTCCCGCTCGGCGAGGTCGCCGACGGCGGGGGCGTCGACGCCGGCCTCGACCATGCGGGTGCGGACGCCGTAGAGGCCGAGCGGGGTGAGCCGGACCATGCCGTAGCGGGAGACGTCCTCGTCGTCGACGGGCGGGGCGGGCTCCTCGCCCTCCTCGGCCATCAGGGCCTCGTCGACGGGCTGGTACTCGACGAGGCCGATCGGCTCCAGGAGCCGGAACTGCTCGTCGAGCCGCATCATCGCGTCGGAGACCTGCTCCAGGACGTCGTCGGTGGGCTCGCCCATGTCGTCGGGGACGACCATGGAGGCGGCGAGCGCGGGCAGCGGCACGGGCCCTTCGCCGGGGCCGCCCTCGCTGACGGTCAACAGGTAGAGGTTGCCGAGGACGCCCTCCAGGAAGTCGGCCTCCGCCTCCGGGTCCCAGTCGAGGTGGTCGAGGTCGAGGCCGCCGTCGTCGTCGAGCAGCGGCTCCAGGTCGTCGAGGACGGGCGCGACGGCGTCGGCGAAGACGGCCTCGAAGGCGTCGAGCCAGAGCGCGAGCACGTCCTTCGGCGCGCCGCCGGTGACGACGGCGAGGTTCTCGCCGGGGGCGGCGGTGCCGGGGGTGTCGTCGTCGGCGCCGTCCTCGACGTCGACGAGGCCGGTGTCGACGGCGAGCCGCCAGGCGTCGCCCGCCCAGTACTCGGCGTCCTCGTCGTCCCCGAGGCCGAGGACGCCGGCGGCGTCCGGCAGCTGCTCGTCGACGAGTTCGCCGCCCGCGCCGACCCGGGTGTCCGGTCCGGCCCAGCGGGCGAGGCGCACGGCGTGGGCGAGGAGGGGGGCGGCCAGGGCGTCCCGAGCCAGCTCCGCGTCCGAGGGCAGCCGAACGGGGGGAAGGGTGGGGTGCTCCGCAGCCATGTGGGGGACTCCTCGACGCGCGCGTGGGCTTGTGGGGTTCGCGATGGGGACCGGCGGGATCCGGTCCGGTGCCGGTGGGGGCCGGCGTCCTCAGCGTAGACGCATCCGGGGGGCCTCCCGACGGTTCACGGGCCCGTCAGCCTTCGTACACCCGTCGACCCTTGACAAGTGGTGGGCTCTCACAAGAGATTGACGCGCGTAGATCCCTCTGCCGTTCCTCCAAGCACCCTCGGAGCCTCCTGATGTCTTCCTCCATACCGAGAACCGCCGCCGTCTCCGCGGTGGTCGCGGCCGCCCTCGCGGCCGGACTGCTCGCCGGCTCGCAGACCGCCGTGGCCGAGGACGCCGCCGCGGTCCGCATCCACGACGTCCAGGGCACGACGCGGGTCTCGCCGCTGGTCGGCAAGCAGGTCACCGGGGTGACCGGCGTCGTCACCGGCGTCCGGGCCTACGGCTCCTCGCGCGGCTTCTGGATGCAGGACCCGCAGGGCGACGAGAACCCCGCCACCAGCGAGGGCCTGTTCGTCTTCACGGGCTCCAACCCGACGGTCGCGGTCGGCGACGCGGTCAGCGTCGACGGCACGGTCACCGAGTACGTGCCCGGCGGCCTGAACTCCGGCAACCAGTCGCTGACCCAGCTCTCCCGCCCCAAGGTCACCGTGGTCTCCCAGGGCAACGCGCTGCCCGCCCCGGTCACCATCGCCCCCTGGTCGGTGCCGGACGCCTACGCGCCCGCCGGCGACCCGGCGAACGGCGGCTCCGTCAACGGCCTGGAGCTGGACCCCGAGACGTACGCCCTGGACTACTACGAGTCCCTGGAGGGCACCAACGTCCGCGTCGGCTCCTCCCGGGTCGTCGGCGCCACGGACCCGTACTCCGAGCTGTGGGTCACGGTGAAGCCCTGGGAGAACGACAACGAGCGCGGCGGCACCGTCTACGGCTCGTACGAGTCCCAGAACACCGGCCGGCTCCAGATCCAGTCGCTGATCCCGCTCGCCCAGCAGCCCTTCCCGAAGGCGAACGTCGGCGACTGGCTGACCGGTTCGACCGAGGGCCCGCTCGACTTCAACCAGTTCGGCGGCTACACGCTGACCGCCCGCACGATCGGCACCCTCCGGGACATGGGCCTGGAGCGCGAGGTCACCGCGAAGCAGCACAAGAACGAGCTGGCCGTGGCCACGTACAACGTGGAGAACCTCGACCCGAGCGACCCGCAGGAGAAGTTCGACGCGCTCGCCAAGGCGGTCGTCGAGAACCTCGCCGCGCCGGACGTCCTGGCCCTGGAGGAGATCCAGGACGACAACGGCGCCAAGAACGACGGCACGGTCTCGGCCGGCCAGACGCTGAAGAAGTTCACGGACGCGATCGTCGCGGCCGGCGGCCCCGCGTACGAGTGGCGGTCGATCGACCCGGAGAACAACAAGGACGGCGGCGAGCCCGGCGGCAACATCCGTCAGGTCTTCCTCTTCAACCCCGAGCGGGTCTCCTTCGTGGACCGCGCGGGCGGCGACGCGACCACCGCGACCGGCGTCACGGGCTCGAAGGGCCGCGCCGCCCTCACCCTCTCCCCCGGCCGGATCGACCCGGCGAACACCGCCTGGGAGTCCAGCCGCAAGCCGCTGGCGGGCGAGTTCACCTTCCGCGGCCGGACGGTCTTCGTCATCGCCAACCACTTCGGCTCGAAGGGCGGCGACGAGTCGCTCGTCTCCCACCACCAGCCGCCGAACCGTTCCTCCGAGGCCAAGCGCCTCCTCCAGGCGCAGGCCGTCAACGCCTTCGTGAAGGAGGTCATCGCGGTCGACAAGCAGGCGGACGTCCTCGTCGTCGGCGACATCAACGACTTCGAGTTCTCCGGCACGACCGAGGCGCTGACCGACGGCGACGCCCTCTACCCGGCCGTGAAGTCGCTGCCCCGCTCGGAGCGCTACTCGTACGTCTACCAGGGCAACAGCCAGGTCCTCGACCAGATCCTGACCAGCCCCGGCGTGCACCACTTCGAGTACGACAGCGTGCACGTCAACGCCGAGTTCGCGGACCAGAACAGCGACCACGACCCGCAGGTCCTGCGCTTCCGCCCGTAACCCGGATCCCGCGCTACGCGCCCGCGCTCAGGCTGAGCGCGGGCGCGTACCTGCGCACCCGGCCGCCCGTCAGCGCCGGGTGGTGCCGCACCCGCGCCCACGCCTCGCTCAGCGGGGCGTCGTCCGCCAGCCACTCCTCATGGGCGCGCTCGCTCTCCCACTCGGCGTAGTTGAGGACCCGGCCGCCGTCGGTGGAGAGGTGGAACTGACCGCTGATCCCGCCCGGCGCGGGCCGCGTCACCGCGTCCTCGTCCAGCGCGGCGAACACGCCGTCCACCCACTCCTCCCGGCGCCCCGCGTCGGACGGGTCGAAGTCCGCCTCGACGATCACGACGATCCCGGGCAGCTCCCCCGTGCTCGTCGCGCCGCGGACGGTGGAGCGGTGGATCGGCCCGTAGCGGCGGAGCTCCACCCGCTCGATGCCCGGCACGGCGGCGTCGATCTCGGCGTTCCGGTCGTCGCGGTAGGTGCGGACGAAGTCGTCGTAGGCCCCCTGTCCGGTCCACTGCGAGTAGTGCAGCAGCGTGTCCCCGTCGGTGCCGGCCAGGACGCTGTACGAGAGCAGACCGAGGTCCGGCCACGCGCGGCTCTCCCAGGCCTTCCGGATGGCGTCGACGGCGGCGCGCTGGCGCTCGGGGGTGCCGACCCGCCAGGTGCTGACGAGGACGGCGCCGACTCCGGGGCGGTGGAGGTCGGGACGGGCATCGGGGTGTGCGACGGCGTTCATGGGGTGTCTCCTCCTGCTCGGTGCGAACGGTTCGACTCTCCACCCTCAACCTTGGTCGAGGCCAAGGGGGTTGGGCATGGGAGACTTCCGGCCGTGATCCTTCGCCCCGCCACCCGCGCCGAACTCCCCGCCGTCCTCGCCCTCCTCGCCGACGAGGAGCGGGTCGTCGACCCCGCGTCGGTCCGGGTCACCGAGGCGTACGAGCGGGCCTTCGCCGCCATCGAGGCCGACCCGCGCAACGAGATGCTGGTCCTGGTGGACGGCGGCCTCGTCCTCGGCTGCCTCCAGGCCACCTACATCCCGGGGCTCGGCAAGGGCGGCGCCGAGCGCGCCCTGATCGAGGCGGTCCGGATCCGGGCCGACCGGCGCGGCGGCGGGCTCGGCCGCCGGCTGATGGAGCTGGCGGCGGACCGGGCGCGCGGGCGCGGCTGCGCCCTCGTCCAGCTGACCAGCAACAAGGAGCGCGCCGAAGCCCACCGCTTCTACGCCTCGCTCGGCTACGCCCGCAGCCACGAGGGCTTCAAGCTGGCCCTCTGAGCTGCCACTCCTCAGCCCGGCTGAACATTCCGGCCAAGCAGATCTAAGTGGACCTTCACGGTCGGCGGCGCCCAGACTTCCCGTATGAGCACTCACCGGCCCTTCGGCCGCGCCCTGTGCGCGATGGTCACCCCGTTCACCGACTCCGGCGCCCTGGACCTCGACGCCGCCGGGAAGCTGGCCGCCCGACTCCTCGGGGACGGCTGTGACGGTCTGGTCCTCAACGGCACCACCGGGGAGTCCCCGACCACCACGGACGCCGAGAAGGCGGCGCTGATCCGGGCCGTGCGGGAGGCGGTCGGCCCGGCGGCCCCGCTCGTCGCGGGGGTCGGCACGGCCGACACCCGGCACACCGTGGAGCTGGCGCGCCAGGCCGAGGCGGCCGGCGCCGACGGGCTGCTCGTCGTCACCCCGTACTACAGCCGCCCGCCGCAGGACGCGGTCGCCGCCCACTTCCTGAAGGTCGCGGACGCCACCGGCCTGCCGCTGATGGTCTACGACATCCCCGGCCGCACCGGCACCCGCGTCGAGCCCGACACCCTGCGCCGGCTCGCGGCGCACCCGCGGATCACGGCCGTGAAGGACTGCTCGTACGACCTGCTGGCCGCCGCCCGGCTGATCGCCGAGACGGGGCTGGCGTACTACTCCGGCAGCGAGGAGCTGAACCTCCCGCTGTACGCGGTCGGCGGCGCGGGCTACGTCGGCACGGTCGCCAACGTGGCGCCGCGCCCCTTCGCGGCCGTCCTCGACGCGTACGACTCCGGCGACACCGCCCTGGCCGCCCGGCTGCACGCCCGGACGCTGCCGCTCGTCGAGCGGATGATGGCCGACGGCCTGCCGGGGACGGTCACCGTGAAGGCGCTGCTCGGCGGCCCGGTCCGGGAACCGCTGCGGCCCGCCGGCCGGGAGACGGCCGACGGGCTGCGGGTCCTGCTCGAAGAGCTGCTGCGGGACTGAGCCGGCTCAGGCGGAGTCGGTGGTGTTCGTCCGCCCGAGGATCGCCGCGTGCTCCAGGACGTCCTCCAGCGGATCGTCGATCTGCCCGGTGTGGAGGTTGAGGGCGGGGCCGTTGGTCACCGTCGGGCCGTTGTGCGTGTGCGTCTCGTCCGCCGCGGCCGTCCCGGCCGGCAGCAGGGCCGCCGCCACCGTGAGCACCCCCGCGACCACGGGCCTCGTCCTCGTCCTCATGCCGACTCCTCGCCTTGACTGGGTGCGGTGACTCCGCGCTCTGTCAACGCGGAGTCACCGGCTTCAGTTGTGGCTGTGCAGGATCTCGTTGAGGCCGCTCCAGACCGCGTTGTTCGGGCGGGCCTCGACGGCGCCGGTGACCGAGTTGCGGCGGAAGAGGATGTTCGAGCGGCCGGAGAGGTCACGGGCCTTGACGATCTCGCCGTCGGGCATGGTGACCCGGGTGCCGGCGGTGACGTACAGACCGGCCTCGACGACGCACTCGTCGCCGAGCGCGATGCCGACGCCGGCCTCGGCGCCGATCAGGCAGCGCTCGCCGATGGAGATGACGACGTTGCCGCCGCCGGAGAGGGTGCCCATGGTGGAGGCGCCGCCGCCGATGTCGGAGCCGTCGCCGACGACGACGCCCGCGGAGATGCGGCCCTCGACCATGGAGGTGCCGAGGGTGCCGGCGTTGAAGTTGACGAAGCCCTCGTGCATGACGGTGGTGCCGGCGGCCAGGTGGGCGCCGAGGCGGACCCGGTCGGCGTCGGCGATGCGGACGCCCGCGGGCACGACGTAGTCGGTCATGCGGGGGAACTTGTCGATGCTCGTGACGGCGAGGTGGAGGCCCTCGGCGCGGGCGTTGAGCCGCACCTTCTCGACGTCGTCGACCGCGACAGGGCCGAGCGAGGTCCAGGCGACGTTGGCGAGCAGGCCGAAGACGCCGTCCAGGCTCTGGCCGTGCGGCTTCACCAGACGGTGGCTGAGCAGGTGGAGGCGGAGGTACGCGTCGTGGGCGTCGAGCGGCTTCTCGTCGAGGGAGGCGATGACGGTGCGGACGGCGACCACCTCGACGCCGCGGCGGGCGTCCACGCCGAGGGCCTTGGCGGCGCCCTCGCCGAGGGCGTTCACCGCCTCGTCCGTGGAGAGTCGCGTGGTGCCGGCCTCGCCGGGCTCTTCGGTGAGCGCGGGGGCGGGGAACCAGGTGTCGAGAACGGTGCCGTCACCGGCGAGGGTGGCGAGGCCGGCGGCGACGGCGCCGGTGGTACGGGGAGCAGTGGTGGTCATGACGGAAAACCTAACGGTCGGGCCCCCGCCCGGGCCAACCGGTCTCAGGTGCCGGGCGGGCGCGCCGGAGCATCCGACAAGCCCCCGGCCTGCGTCTTCGGGCCTTCGTTCAGGATCCGGGCGATCATCTCCCGGGCGTGGGCCTCGTCGTACGGCGCGCCGGTGAGCAGGACCTGGAGGCCGATGCCGTCGAGGAGGGCGATCAGGGCGCGGGCGGTGGCCCGTCCGGTGCGGGGGGCGAGGGCGGCGGTGGCCTCCTCGGTCCATTCGGCGGCGACGGGGCGCAGCGCGGGGCGGCGCAGGGCGGCGAGGTAGAGCTCGTACTCCAGCTCCACCTGGCTCCGTTCGGCGCCGAGCCACTCCCCCAGGAGCCGGGCGAGTCCGCCGGCGAGGTCGTCCCCGGCGCGGCCTGCGCCGCTCCGCAGCTGTTCGGCGAAGCCGGCGTTGACCTCGCGCAGGGCGGCGACGAGGAGTTCGTCGAGGGAGGAGAAGTGGTAGGTGGTGGAGCCGAGCGGCACGTCGGCCTCGGCGGCGACCGCGCGGTGGCTCAGCGCGGCGATGCCGTCCCGCCGGACCACGCGCAGGGCGGCGGCCACGAGCCGTTCCCGGCGCCCGGGGTCGTACCGCCGGGGGCGGGCCATCAGTGCGCCCCGCCGAGGTTGAGGACGGCGACCCCGGCGATGATGAGGACGATCCCGGCGATCTTGGCGAGGCTCAGGGTCTCCCCGAGGAAGAGGATCCCTATGCCGGCGACGGCCGCGGTGCCGACCCCGGACCAGATCGCGTAGGCGGTGCCGACCTGGAGGGTCTTGAGGGCCTGGGCGAGCAGCGCGAAGGCGATGACGTACCCGGCCCCGGTGATCAGCGAAGGCCACAGCTTGCTGAAGCCCTCGCTGTACTTCATGGAGGTGGTGGCGATGATCTCGGCCGCGATGGCCCCGGCGAGCAGTCCGTATCCCATGGGCGGGAGGCTACCCGGCGTTGTGTACGGGCGTACACAACGCCTCCCGTTACCGTATGGCGCATGACTTATGCCCCTGGGCCGTACGGGTACGGCTACGCGCCCGTCCCCCCGCCGCCGAAGCCCGGCGTGATACCCCTGGCGCCGCTCGACCTGAACCACGTCCTGTCGGGGGCGTTCGGCGCCTACCGCCGGCACTGGAAGGCGCTGTTCGGCATGGCGGTGGCCGCCTACGCGCTGGCCGCCGTGGTGGTCGTCGGCCTCGGCGCGGCCGGCTGGGCCGCCCTCTCCGGCCCGTGGCGGGCCATGGGCGACACCCCCTCCACCGGGGACGCCGGCCTCTCCGACCTGGCGCCGCTCTTCGTCGGCCTCGCCGGTCTCTGGCTGGTCACCGCCCTGGGGGTGCTGGTGGCGACGGGCCTGCTGCACGGGGCCGTCGCGGTCGTGGTCCAGGAGGCGGTGCTCGGCCGCCGGGTCGGCTTCGGGAGGGTGTGGCGCGGGGCCTGGTCGCGGCTCGGCTCGGTGCTCGGCACGGTCGTCCTGCCGGCCCTGGCCGCCCTCGTGCCGGCGCTGCTCTTCCTCTTCGGGGCATGCCTGATGCTGGGCGCGATGATCGCGAGCATCGACGCGAACGAGGGCGTCGACAACGGCGCCGGGCTCGCGCTCACCGGTCTGCTCGTCCTGCTCCTGAGCGCGGCGACGATGCCGCTCGCCCTCTGGATCTGGGTGAAGTTCAGCCTCGCCCCGACCGCCGCGGTCGTCGAGTCGGCCGGCGCCCTGACCGCCCTGCGCCGCTCGGCGCAGCTGGTCCGCGGCTCCTGGTGGCGGGTCTTCGGCTACACGCTGGTCATGGCGCTGATCGTCGGCGGCGTCTCGTTCGCCGTGCAGATGGCGATCTCCGTGGTGACGCAGGCCTCGGTCTTCGCCGTCCCGCTCGCCCAGCACGCCACCCCCGGCACCGTCTTCGCGTCCGTCGCCACCATGGCGCTCACGGGCGGCCTCGTCCAGCTGCTGACCCAGCTGCTCCTCGGCCCGCTCCTGCCGCTGACCTCCGGCCTCCTCTACGTCGACCAGCGCATCCGCAAGGAGAACCTGGCCCCGGTCCTGGCCGCGACGGCGGCCAGGACCTGACGGACACGAGAAGAGGCCCCCGGCGATGCCGGGGGCCTCTTCTCGTGTCCGTCAGGTCACGTCTCAGACGTTGAAGCCGAGCGCGCGGAGCTGCTCGCGGCCGTCGTCGGTGATCTTGTCGGGGCCCCACGGGGGCATCCAGACCCAGTTGATCCGCAGCTCACTGACGATGCCGTCGGTGGCGGAGCGGGCCTGGTCCTCGATGACGTCGGTCAGCGGACAGGCCGCCGAGGTCAGCGTCATGTCCAGCGTCGCGACGTTGGAGTCGTCGATGTGGATCCCGTAGATCAGGCCGAGGTTGACGACGTCGATGCCCAGCTCGGGGTCGACGACGTCGTACAGCGCCTCGCGGATCTCCGCCTCGCTTGCGGGCTGAATGGATACAGTCTCGGAGGCCGGCTTGATCGTGGCCTCGATGTTCTCAGTCATGCCGACTTCCTCTCCGCGTCGCCCAGGGCCTGGGCGGTCGCGTCCTTCCACGCCATCCAGCTGAGCAGCGCGCACTTCACCCGGGCCGGGTACTTGGAGACGCCGGCGAACGCCACGGCGTCCTCCAGCACCTCCTCCATCGCGTCGTCCGGCTCGACCTGGCCCTTCGACTGCATCAGCTCCAGGAAGGTCTCCTGGATCTTCCGCGCCTCGGTCAGCTCCTTGCCGACGAGCAGCTCGTTGAGGACGGAGGCCGAGGCCTGGCTGATGGAGCAGCCCTGGCCCTCGTACGACACGTCCGCGATGCGCTCGCCGTCGTACTTCACGCGGAGCGTGATCTCGTCGCCGCACGTCGGGTTGACGTGGTGCACCTCGGCGTCGCCGTCCCGCAAGCCCCGCCCGTGCGGGTGCTTGTAGTGGTCCAGGATGACGTCCTGGTACATCGAATCCAGCTTCACAGCGCGTCCCCTAGCCGAAGAAGTTCCGGACGTGCTCCAGCCCCTCGACCAGGGCGTCGACCTCGGCCGGGGTGGAGTACAGATAGAACGACGCCCGCGTGGTCGCAGGAATTCCGTACCGCAGGCAGACCGGCCGCGCGCAGTGGTGGCCGACCCGGACCGCGATGCCCTGCTCGTCGAGGACCTGGCCCACGTCGTGCGGGTGGATGTCCCCGAGCGTGAAGGAGATCGCCGCGCCGCGGTCCTCGGCCGTGGTGGGGCCGATGATCCGCAGGTCCGGGACCTCCTGGAGGCGGCGGACGGCGTACTCGGTGATCGCGTGCTCGTGGCGCGCGATGTTCTCCATGCCGATCGCCGACAGGTAGTCCACGGCCGCGCCGAGGCCGACGGCCTGGGCGATCGGGGGCGTACCCGCCTCGAACTTGTGCGGGGCCGGGGCGTAGGTGGAGGAGTGCATCGAGACGGTCTCGATCATCTCGCCGCCGCCGAGGAAGGGCGGGAGGTCCTCCAGGAGCTCCTGCCGTCCCCACAGCACGCCGATGCCGGTCGGGCCGCACATCTTGTGGCCGGTGAAGGCCACGAAGTCGGCCTGGAGCGCCTGCACGTCCAGGACCTGGTGCGGGGCCGCCTGCGAGGCGTCGATGCAGACGAGCGCACCGACCTCCTGGGCGCGCCGGACGATGGTCTCGACCGGGTTCTGGGTGCCGAGCAGGTTGGAGACCAGCGTGAAGGAGACGATCTTCGTCTTCTCCGTGATGACCTCTTCGATGTTCGACAGGTCGAGACGGCCGTCGTCGGTGAGGCCGAACCACTTCAGCTTCGCGCCGGTGCGCTGCGAGAGCAGCTGCCACGGGACGATGTTGGAGTGGTGCTCCATCTCCGTGATGGCGATCTCGGTCTCGTGGTCCACGCGGTAGGGCTCGTCGGCCCAGCCCAGCATGTTGGCCACGAGGTTGAGCGACTCGGAGGCGTTCTTGGTGAAGATCACCTCGTTGCGGCTCGGCGCGTTGATGAAGGCGGCGACCTTGTCGCGGGCGCCCTCGTACAGCGCGGTGGCCTCCTCGGCGACCGTGTAGACGCCGCGGTGGACGTTGGCGTTGTGCCGCTCGTAGTAGGCGTTGAGCGCGTCGAGGACCTGTCGCGGCTTCTGCGAGGTGGCCGCGGAGTCCAGGTACACGATCTTCTTGCCGTCGTGGACCGTGCGATCCAGGAGCGGGAAGTCCTTGCGGATCGCCTCGGTGTCGAGGAGGCCGGTCAGCCCCTGATGGGCGGAAGTCACGCGGATGCGCCACCCTTCACGTACTTGTCGTAGCCCTCGTTCTCCAGCTGGTCGGCGAGCTCGGCGCCGCCGGACTCGACGATGCGGCCGTTCGCGAACACGTGCACGAAGTCGGGCTTGATGTAGCGCAGGATGCGCGTGTAGTGGGTGATGAGGAGGGTGCCGACCTCACCGGACTCGCGGACGCGGTTGACGCCCTCGGAGACGATGCGCAGGGCGTCGACGTCGAGGCCGGAGTCGGTCTCGTCGAGGATCGCGATCTTCGGCTTGAGGAGCTCCAGCTGGAGGATCTCGTGGCGCTTCTTCTCACCGCCGGAGAAGCCCTCGTTGACGTTGCGCTCGGCGAAGGCCGGGTCCATGGACAGCTTGTCCATGGCCTCGCGGACCTCCTTGACCCAGGTGCGCAGCTTGGGGGCCTCGCCGCGGATGGCGGTGGCGGAGGTGCGCAGGAAGTTGGAGACCGAGACGCCGGGGACCTCGACCGGGTACTGCATGGCGAGGAAGACGCCGGCGCGGGCGCGCTCGTCGACGGACATCTCCAGGACGTCCTCGCCGTCGAGGGTGACGGTGCCGCCGGTGACCGTGTACTTGGGGTGACCCGCCAGGGAGTACGCCAGGGTCGACTTGCCGGAGCCGTTGGGGCCCATGACCGCGTGGGTCTCACCCTGCTTGATGGTCAGGTCGACGCCCTTGAGGATCTCGCGGGGGCCGTTCTCCGCCTCGACGGAGACGTGCAGGTCGTGGATTTCGAGCGTTGCCATGGGTGACTCAGGACTCCTGGGTGACGGAGACGAGCACATCGTCCCCTTCGATCTTTACGGGGTACACGGGGACGGGGCGCGTCGCGGGAAGGCCGGACGGCTTGCCGGTACGGAGGTCGAAGCTGGAACCGTGCAGCCAGCACTCGATGGCGCAGTCCTCGACCTCGCCCTCCGAGAGGGAGACGTTGGCGTGCGAGCAGATGTCGTTGATCGCGAACACCTCGCCCTCGGTGTGGACGACCGACACCGGCGTGCCGTCGACCTCGACCCGCTTCGGGGTGTCGGCCTCCAGCTCGCTGAGCGCGCAGACGCGGACGAAGGCCATCAGACGGAAGCCTCCAGCTCGGCCTCGACCTTGGCGATCAGGCGCTCCTCGACGTCGGGCAGGCCGATCTGCTGGACCAGCTCGGCGAAGAAGCCGCGGACGACGAGGCGGCGGGCCTCGGTCTCCGGGATGCCGCGGGCCATCAGGTAGAAGAGCTGCTCGTCGTCGAAGCGGCCGGTGGCGGAGGCGTGGCCGGCGCCGGCGATCTCGCCGGTCTCGATCTCCAGGTTCGGCACCGAGTCGACCCGGGCGCCGTCGGTGAGGACGAGGTTCCGGTTGAGCTCGTAGGTGTCGGTGCCCTCGGCGGCGGCCTGGATGAGGACGTCGCCGATCCAGACCGCGTGCGCGTCCTGGCCCTGGAGCGCGCCCTTGTAGGCGACGTTCGAGGTGCAGTGCGGGGTGTTGTGGTCGACGAGGAGGCGGTGCTCCTGGTGCTGGCCGGCGTCGGTGAAGTACAGGCCGAAGAGCTCGGCGGAGCCGCCGGGGGCGGTGTACTCGACCCGCGGGTGGATGCGCACCAGGTCGCCGCCGAAGGTCACCACGACCGACTTGAAGGAGGCGTCGCGGCCCACGAGGGCGTTGTGCTGGGCGACGTGGACGGCCTTCTCGTCCCAGTCCTGGACGGAGACGACGGTGAGCTTGGCGCCGTCGCCGAGCACGTAGTCCACGTTGGCGGCGAGCACCGCGTCACCGGTGTGGTCGATGACGACGACGGCCTCGGCGAAGGCGCCGAGCTCGATCACCTGGTGGCCGAAGGCGACGCCGCCCTCGCCGTGCACGGCGATCCGGATCGGCTCGGCGAGCACGGCCTCCTTGGCGACGGTGACGACCGACGCCTTCTCGAAGGAGGAGTACGCCTGGGCGGCGACCCGGTCGACCGGCTTGGCCTTGCCGAGGCGCGCGTCGTCGCGGCCGACGGTCTCCACGGTGACGCCCTCGGGGGCCTCGATCTCGACCCGGACGCCCTCGCCGGTGGCGACGGCGGTGCCGTCGTGCAGACCGCGGAGGCGGGCGAGCGGGGTGAAGCGCCACTCCTCCTCGCGGCCGTGCGGGACGGGGAAGTCCGCGACGTCGAAGGACGGCGGGGCGCTCATGCGGGTGGCGACGGTGGACTCGGCGGCCACCGCGATCGAGCCCGCGGTGGTGGAGCCCGCGGGGATGTTCTGAGCCTCAGCCATGGCTGTCGTCTTGCTCTCTTCCTGCGTAAGAAATCAGTCGCTGCGGTACGGGTGGGGCGGTGGCGGTACTAGCCGACCGCGCCTTCCATCTGCAGCTCGATCAGCCGGTTCAGCTCCAGCGCGTACTCCATCGGCAGCTCCTTGGCGATCGGCTCGACGAAGCCTCGGACGATCATCGCCATGGCCTCCTGCTCGGAGAGGCCGCGCTGCATCAGGTAGAAGAGCTGGTCCTCGGAGACCTTGGAGACCGTGGCCTCGTGGCCCATGGTCACGTCGTCCTCGCGCACGTCCACGTACGGGTACGTGTCGGAGCGGGAGATGGTGTCGACGAGCAGGGCGTCGCAGAGGACGTTGGACTTGGCGCCGGGGGCGCCCTCGCCGATCTCGATCAGGCCGCGGTAGGAGGTGCGGCCGCCGCCGCGCGCCACCGACTTGGAGACGATGGACGAGGAGGTGTTCGGGGCCAGGTGGACCATCTTGGCGCCGGCGTCCTGGTGCTGGCCCTCGCCCGCGAAGGCGATGGAGAGCGTCTCGCCCTTGGCGTGCTCGCCCATGAGGTAGACGGCCGGGTACTTCATGGTGACCTTGGAGCCGATGTTGCCGTCGACCCACTCCATGGTGGCGCCCTCGTAGGCGACGGCGCGCTTGGTCACCAGGTTGTAGACGTTGTTCGACCAGTTCTGGATGGTCGTGTAGCGGCAGCGGCCGCCCTTCTTCACGATGATCTCGACGACCGCGGAGTGCAGCGAGTCGGAGGAGTAGATCGGGGCGGTGCAGCCCTCGACGTAGTGGACGTAGGCGTCCTCGTCGACGATGATCAGCGTCCGCTCGAACTGGCCCATGTTCTCCGTGTTGATGCGGAAGTAGGCCTGGAGCGGGATCTCGACGTGCACGCCCTTCGGCACGTAGATGAACGACCCGCCGGACCACACGGCCGTGTTCAGCGAGGCGAACTTGTTGTCGCCGACCGGGATGACGGTGCCGAAGTACTCCTTGAAGAGCTCCTCGTGCTCCTTCAGCGCGGTGTCGGTGTCGACGAAGATGACGCCCTGCTCCTCCAGGTCCTCGCGGATCTGGTGGTAGACGACCTCGGACTCGTACTGGGCCGCGACACCGGCGACGAGGCGCTGCTTCTCCGCCTCCGGGATGCCGAGCTTGTCGTACGTGTTCTTGATGTCCTCCGGCAGGTCCTCCCAGGACTCGGCCTGCTTCTCGGTGGACCGCACGAAGTACTTGATGTTGTCGAAGTCGATGCCGCCGAGGTCGGATCCCCAGGTGGGCATGGGCTTCTTGTCGAAGAGCTTCAGGCCCTTGAGGCGGAGCTTCAGCATCCACTCGGGCTCGCTCTTCTTCGAGGAGATGTCGCGGACGACGTCCTCGTTCAGGCCGCGCTTGGCGGTGGCGCCTGCGGTGTCGGAGTCGGCCCAGCCGTACTCGTACCGACCCAGGCCCTCAAGCTCGGGGTGGCTGATCTCGGTGGTCATGCGGGCTTCCTCCCGGCCGTACTTGCGGATGCTGTCTCAGTGGTCTGCGGGGTGCTGTGCGGGATGAACGTGGTGCAGACGCCGTCACCGTGGGCGATGGTGGCCAGACGCTGGACGTGCGTTCCCAGGAGGCGGGAGAAGATCTCCGTCTCCGCCTCGCACAGCTGTGGGTACTGCTCGGCGACGTGGGCGACCGGGCAGTGGTGCTGGCAGAGCTGCTCGCCGACCGGCGCGTTCCGCGCAGTGGCAGCGTACCCGTCCGCCGTCAAGGCCTTGGCCAGAGCCTCGGCCCGCTGTTCGGGCTCCACCGACTCGACGGCCTCGCGGTAGTTCTCGGCCTGGGCCTCGATCCGGTCGCGGGCGAAGGCCGCGACGGCGGCCTCTCCCCCGGCGTTGCGCTCGATCCAGCGGAGCGCCTCGACGGCGAGGGAGTCGTACGACTGGTCGAAGGCGTCCCGGCCGCCGTCGGTGAGGGCGAAGACCTTCGCCGGGCGGCCGCGGGTCCGTGCGCCGTAGACGCGCTTCTCGCGGGCCTCGACGACCTGCTCGGCGACGAGCGCGTCGAGGTGCCGGCGGACGGCGGCCTGGGTGAGGCCGAGCCGCTCGGCGAGGTCGGCGACCGTCGACGGGCCGTGATCCAGGATGGACCGCGCGACCCGGTTGCGGGTCGACCGCTCTCGGGTTGCGAGTTCCTCCGAAGGAGCCGCGCCAAGGTTTTTCACAACGCCATTGTTGCGTAATTAATCAGGCAGTGACAAGCGGCGCCGGAAGCGGTCACGATGGCGTGCATCACTCAGGTAAGGCTTACCTGACCTGCGGAAACGATCATTGGTGGGATGAATCCGGGGCCCGGACGGTCGGGCCCCGCCCACCCTCTCCTAGACTTCCGGGCATGCGAAACGAGTCCGTCGACACCGCCGTCCGCGTCCGCGGCCTGGTCAAGCGGTACGGCACCAAGACCGCCGTCGACGGCCTCGACCTCGACGTACGGACCGGCACCGTCACCGCCGTCCTCGGCCCCAACGGCGCCGGCAAGACCACCACCATCGAGACCTGCGAGGGCTACCGCAGGCCGGACGCCGGCACCGTCCGCGTCCTCGGCCTCGACCCCCTCGCCGACGCCGCCGCCCTGCGCCCCCGCGTCGGCGTGATGCTCCAGTCCGGCGGCGTCTACTCCGGCGCGCGCGCCGACGAGATGCTCCGCCACATGGCGAAACTGCACGCCCACCCGCTCGACGTCGACGCGCTGATCGAACGCCTCGGCCTCGGCTCCTGCGGCCGTACGACCTACCGGCGGCTCTCCGGCGGCCAGCAGCAGCGGCTCGCCCTCGCCATGGCCGTCGTCGGCCGCCCCGAACTGGTCTTCCTCGACGAGCCCACCGCCGGCCTCGACCCGCAGGCCCGCCGCGCCACCTGGGACCTCGTCCGGGAGCTGCGCGCCGACGGCGCCACCGTGGTCCTCACCACCCACTTCATGCAGGAGGCCGAGGAGCTCGCCGACGACGTCGCCATCGTCGACGCCGGCCGGGTCGCCGCCCAGGGCAGCCCCGAGCAGCTCTGCCGCGGCGGCGCCGAGAACACCCTCCGCTTCACCGGCCGCCCCGGCCTCGACCTCGGCTCCCTGCTCAAGGCGCTCCCGGACGGCACCGAGGCCGCCGAGCCGCTCCCCGGCACGTACCGCATCACCGGCACCGTCGACCCCCAGCTGCTCGCCACCGTCACCACCTGGTGCGCCCAGCACGGCGTGATGCCCGACCGCATCTCGGTCGAGCGCCACACCCTCGAAGACGTCTTTCTGGAACTGACCGGCAAGGAGCTGCGCGCATGAGCGCCGGTACGTACGCGCCGAAGCCGGGGGCCGCCCCCGTCGGGCGGATGATCGCGGCCCAGACGGCCCTGGAGACCCGGATGCTGCTCCGCAACGGCGAGCAGCTCCTCCTCACGGTGATCATCCCGTCCCTCCTGCTGGTGCTCTTCTCGACCGTCGACGTCGTCGACACGGGCGACGGGAAGGCCGTGGACTTCCTCGCCCCGGGCGTCCTCGCGCTCGCCGTGATGTCCACCGCCTTCACCGGCCAGGCCATCGCCACCGGCTTCGAGCGCCGCTACGGCGTCCTCAAGCGGCTCGGCGCCTCCCCGCTGCCCCGCTGGGCCCTGATGACCGCCAAGACGCTCGCCGTCCTGGTCACCGAGGTCCTGCAGATCGCGCTCCTGACCGCGATCGCGTTCGGCCTCGGGTGGTCCCCGCACGGCAACCCGCTCGCCGTGCTGCTCCTCCTCGTGCTCGGCACCGCCGCCTTCTCCGGGCTCGGCCTGCTGATGGCCGGCACGCTCAAGGCCGAGGCGACCCTCGCCGCCGCCAACCTCGTCTTCCTGCTGCTGCTCGTCGGCGGCGGGGTGATCGTCCCGCTGGAGAAGTTCGGCGCGGCCGGCGACGTGCTGGCGCTGCTGCCGATCTCCGCCCTCTCCGACGGCCTCAGGGACGTCCTCCAGGACGGCGCGGGGATGCCGTGGGCCGACGCCGGGATCCTCGCCGTCTGGGCCGTCCTGGGCCTCGGCGCGGCGGCGAGGTTCTTCCGCTGGGAGTAGCGGCACCGAGCCAGAGGGTGACGTTTCCCGACAAGCCACCCCTCGTGAAAGCGTGCACAAGCCCGCGCCTACGATAGGGCCCGTGCAGACCCCCCTCGCCTTCATCGCCCAGCGCTGGACTCCGTCCCCCCGGATCCTCCGGCGCGCCGCGCTCTCCGCCGTCGTGATGAGCGTGCTCATCATCGTCACGGGCGGCGCGGTCCGGCTGACCGGTTCCGGTCTCGGCTGCGACACCTGGCCGAAGTGCACGGACGACAGCCTGATCGTGACGCCCGAGCAGGGCTACCGCGGGCTGATCGAGTTCGGCAACCGGATGCTGACCTACGTCCTCTCGGCCGCCGTCGGCTGGGCGATCATCGCCGCCCGCTCGACGAAGCCGTGGCGCCGCGGCCTCACCCGCTGGGGCTGGGTGCAGTTCTGGATCGTGATGAGCAACGCCGTCATCGGCGGCATCACCGTCTGGATGGGCCTCAACCCGTGGACCGTGGCCGGCCACTTCCTGGCCGCCAACGCGCTGCTGACCGTCGCCGTGATCACCTGGCACCGGACCGGCGAGGGCGACACCGCCCCGCGTCCGCGCGTGCCGGGGCCGGTACGGAAGCTGTCCTGGGCGATCAGCGTCACCTCGGGCCTGCTGATCGTGCTGGGCACCACGGTGACCGGCGCCGGCAAGCACGCGGGCGACAGCAGCGACGTGCCCCGCATGCCGTGGGACTGGACGAACGCCGCCCACCTCCACGCCATCGCCGCCTGGGCCGTCTGCGCCCTCGCCGTCGCCATGTGGCTGGTCCTGCGCGTCGTCGACGCCCCGGACGACACCCGCGCCCGCGCCCGCGACCTGCTGATCGTCCTGCTGGCGCAGGGTGCCGTGGGCTATGTCCAGTACTTCACCGGCGTCCCGGAGCTCCTGGTCGCCGCCCACATGCTCGGCTCCTCGCTGATGTGGATCGCGGTGCTCCGCCTGGCCCTGAGCCTGCGCGAGCGCCCACTGGCCACCCCGGAGATCCCGGCCCAGGCGGACCCGGAGCTCGCGAAGGCCTGAGCCCGGCTCAGGCCAGCCGGTAGACCCGCGTCGCGTTCTCCGCCGCGATCATCGCGGCGACCCGCTGGGCGTCGGTACGGGACCAGGCGCCGTCCTGGACCCAGGCGCCGAGCACCCGGCCGAGGGCGGTGCGGAAGGCGCTCGCGGCGACCACGTGCAGCTCGGGCAGGGCGCGGGCGCCGCTGGAGTAGAGCAGCTTGCCGAACGGGGCGAGCTCCAGGACCTCGGCGAGGACGTCCGCCGCCCGCGCCCCGGTGTGCGCCAGGGCGGCGCCCAGGTCGGCGTAGAGGTGCGGGAAGACGGCCGCCATCCGGGCGGCCGTGCGGTGGTGCGGCGTGCCGTGCAGCAGCACGAGGTCGGCGCCGAGCCCGGCGGTGGCGGCGGCGAAGCCGGCCAGTCCGGCCGGGTCCCGGTCCCCGGTGTGCAGCTGGAGCGGCCGGCCCGCGCCCACCGCGATCCACAGCAGGCGGCGCAGCAGCACCGGCGAGTCGAGGGGGCCGCCGGCGGTCCGCTGCGCGAGCCAGCGTCCGGCGGCGCGGCGGGTCTCGGCGCGCCCGGGGGGCTCCGCGTCGGCGGCGAGGCCGCAGCGCGCGGCGGAGACCGAGGAGAAGGCCACGGAGCGCGTCGCGGCGTCCTGGACGGCCTCGGTGAGGTTCGCGAGGAAGGCGTCCACGGTGCCCGAGGTGTCGGCGACCTGCTGGGCGAGGGGTTCGAGGCGGACGATCTCGTGGGCGCGGGCCTCGCCCGCGGCCGCCAGCTCGGAGGGCCCGGTGAGATCGCCGGGGAGGCCGGTGTCGACGAGGTACGTGGCGATGCCGGCGGCGCGCAGCAGCCGGCGGCCGGTCTCGGCGACGCCGAGCTCGCGGCGGCGGGCGAGGTAGCGGGCCGGCGGGCAGTGGGGTTCGAGACCGAGGAGCGGCGGGCACCAGCGCCGTACGGCGAAGCCCGTCTGGGTGTCGAAGAAGGTGGTGCCGGAGGCGGGCAGCACGGCGGCGGGGCCGAGGTGGGCCTCGAAGGTGCCGAGGCCCAGCTCCGTCCGGAGCACCCCGTGGCAGTACTGGTCCACCAGGCGCGGCGTGTCGATCATCTCGGGGGCTCCCTGCGTGGACGTGTCTCCACACGTCCTAACGGGTGAGCCCCGTGCGAGGTTGTTGCCTGGGAGCCCCGGCGTCGCCCGATCCGCCCGCCGCGGCGAGCGGTCCGGCCGTCACCTGTCCGGCCGTCACGGGCACGGCGGGTCGCCGGGCCGGCGGTCGCCGGTCCGGGCGGCGCCGGTTCAGGCGTTGGCGGGGCCGCCGAGCTGGATGCCGGCCATGCGGGTCCACTCGTAGGGGCCGGTCACGACCTTCGCGGCGAACTCGCCGTCGAACTCGTCGTGCAGGGTCAGCTCGGCCTTCTCCGCGGCCTGCTGGGCGATCGCGTACGTGGGGGCCACCAGGTCGCCCCAGCCGCCGTCCTCGCCGACGAGGACGATCCGGGTGCCGGCCTGGCCGATGTGGGCGAGCTGGCCCTCGACCCCGCCGTGCTCCTTGCCGAAGGCGCGGATCTCCTTGGCCAGCTTGGCCGCCTTGCGCGCGTCGCGCGGGGCGACGGCCGTGGTGTCTTCCTTGGTGTCTGCCATGACAAGGATGCTACCGAGCGGTAGATCGACTGACGACGGCCGGGCCGCGTGGGACAGCCCACACGACCCGGCCGTCGGAGCCGGAGGACGGCTAGCGGAGGAAGGGGTCCACCGCGACCGCCACGAAGAGCAGCGAGACGTAGGTGATGGACCAGTGGAAGAGGCGCATCTCCTTGAGCTGCGCGCCGGTGACCTCGGACTTGGCGCGGTTGAGGAGGCCGTGCGCCTCCCAGAGCCACCAGCCGCCGGTGGCCAGGGCGACGGCGGTGTAGAACCAGCCGGTGTAGCCCAGCGGGGTGAGCAGCAGCGAGACCGCGACCATGACCCAGCTGTAGGCGACGATCTGCTTGGCGACGACCTTGTTGGAGGCGACCACGGGGAGCATGGGCACGCCCACGCGCGCGTAGTCCTCCTTCACCTTCATCGACAGCGGCCAGTAGTGCGGCGGCGTCCAGAAGAAGATGACCATGAAGAGGATGACGGCGGCCCAGGACATCGAGTTCGTGACCGACGACCAGCCGATGAGGACCGGCATGCAGCCGGCGATGCCGCCCCAGACGATGTTCTGCGCGGTGCGCCGCTTCAGGAGCATCGTGTAGATCACGACGTAGAAGAGGAGCGCGCCGAGCGAGAGCCAGGCGGAGAGCCAGTTGACCAGCAGGCCGAACCAGAGGGTGGAGACGACGGCCAGGGTGAGGCCGAAGACCAGGCCCTCGCGCGGCGAGACCATGCCGGTGACCAGCGGGCGCTGCGCGGTGCGGTCCATCAGCGCGTCGATGTCGCGGTCGATGTACATGTTGAGCGCGTTGGCTCCGCCGGCGGAGAGGTAGCCGCCGAAACAGGTGGCGAGCACCAGCCACAGGTCCGGCACGCCCTGCTCGGCGAGGAACATCACCGGAACGGTGGTGATGAGCAGCAGTTCGATGATCCGCGGCTTGGTCAGCGCCACGAATGCCTTGACGCGGGCCCCGAACGGCCGATGGCCCCCCGGGCCGTTAGCCAGGTCGACCCCTGCGGGTCGGGACTCGACGGCCGTCACGCACACCCCTGACAGAGAAATCCCAGCAAGTTCCCCGGATAGAGACGGGGTGAAACTTGCGCGTACCACGCCACTGTAGACGTTGCCCAGACACCGATCTTCGCGGGGGTGGGGTCGTGTTGGCGGGGCTCACCCGTGGGCACGCGTCCCCCTTCCCGTCGCCCCTCGCGTCCCCCCTCGTATCAAGGGGCGGACACCCTTCGGCGCGCCGTTCGGGAGGCGAACCGCCACGGCCACCGGCAGTCTTGCTCCGTCCGCTCATTTGAGGGGCATGGACACGAAAAGAGGGGGCTTTTTCGGGGGTAGGCTCGACAGCGCCGGTACACCCTCAGTCACCGGCTACAGACATGTGGAGAGGAGCCCTGACCCAGGGTGAGCACTAAGCCGACCACCACAGACCTCCAGTGGACCGATTTGGACCAGCGGGCCGTCGACACCGCCCGCATCCTGGCCGCGGACGCCGTACAGAAGGTCGGCAACGGCCATCCCGGTACGGCGATGAGCCTCGCGCCGGCCGCGTACACCCTCTTCCAGAAGGTGATGCGCCACGACCCGTCCGACCCCGAGTGGGTCGGCCGCGACCGCTTCGTGCTCTCCGCGGGCCACTCCTCCCTGACCCTGTACACCCAGCTGTACCTGGGCGGCTTCGGTCTGGAGCTCGACGACCTCAAGGCCTTCCGCACCTGGGGCTCGAAGACCCCGGGCCACCCCGAGTACGGCCACACGGCCGGCGTCGAGACCACCACGGGCCCGCTGGGCCAGGGCGTGGCGAACGCGGTGGGCATGGCGATGGCCGCCCGCTACGAGCGCGGTCTCTTCGACCCGGAGGCGGCCCCCGGCACCTCCCCCTTCGACCACAAGGTCTACGTGATCGCCGGCGACGGCTGCCTCCAGGAGGGCATCTCCGCCGAGGCGTCCTCGCTCGCGGGCCACCAGAAGCTCGGCAACCTGATCCTGCTGTGGGACGACAACCACATCTCGATCGAGGGCGACACCGAGACCGCCGTGTCCGAGGACACGATGAAGCGGTACGAGGCGTACGGCTGGCACGTGCAGCGCGTCGAGCCGAAGGCCGACGGCGACCTGGACCCGGCCGCCCTGTACGCGGCGATCAAGGCCGCCGAGGCCGAGACCGGGCGTCCGTCGTTCATCGCGATGCGCTCGATCATCGCCTGGCCCGCGCCGAACGCGCAGAACACCGAGGCCGCGCACGGCTCGGCGCTCGGCGACGACGAGGTCGCGGCCACCAAGCGCGTCCTGGGCTTCGACCCGGAGCAGAGCTTCGAGGTCACCGACGAGGTCATCGGCCACACCCGCGCGCTCGGCGACCGCGGCCGCGAGGCCCACGCCGCCTGGGACAAGCAGCTCGCCGAGTGGCGCACGGCCAACCCGGAGCGGGCCGCCGAGTTCGACCGGATCCAGGCGAACGAGCTGCCGGCCGGCTGGGAGGCGAAGCTCCCGGTCTTCGAGGCGGGCAAGTCCGTCGCCACCCGCGCCGCCTCGGGCAAGGTCCTCCAGGCGCTGGGCGAGGTCCTCCCGGAGCTGTGGGGCGGCTCGGCCGACCTCGCGGGCTCGAACAACACGACGATCGACAAGTCGTCGTCGTTCCTCCCCGAGGGCAACCCGCTGCCGGAGGCGAACCCGTACGGCCGCACGATCCACTTCGGCATCCGCGAGCACGCCATGGCCGCGGAGATGAACGGCATCGCGCTGCACGGCAACACCCGCATCTACGGCGGCACCTTCCTGGTCTTCTCGGACTACATGCGCAACGCGGTGCGCCTGTCGGCCCTGATGCACCTGCCGGTGACCTACGTGTGGACGCACGACTCGATCGGCCTCGGCGAGGACGGCCCGACCCACCAGCCGGTGGAGCACCTGGCCTCGCTGCGCGCGATCCCGGGCCTGAACGTGGTCCGCCCGGCCGACGCCAACGAGACGGCGATCGCCTGGCGCGAGATCATGAAGCGGCACACCCGCGAGTACCTGAAGGGCGCGCCGCACGGTCTGGCGCTGACCCGTCAGGGCGTGCCGACCTACGCGCCGAACGAGGACGCGGCCAAGGGCGGCTACGTGCTCTTCGACGCCGAAGGCGGCGACGCGCAGGTCGTGATCATCGCGACCGGCTCCGAGGTGCACCTGGCCGTCGAGGCCCGTGAGCGGCTCCAGGCCGAGGGCGTCCCGACCCGGGTGGTCTCGATGCCGTCGGTGGAGTGGTTCGAGGAGCAGGACCAGGCGTACAAGGACTCCGTCCTGCCGCCGTCGGTGAAGGCGCGGGTCGCAGTGGAGGCCGGTGTCGGCCTGACCTGGCACCGGTACGTCGGTGACGCCGGCCGGATCGTCTCGCTGGAGCACTTCGGTGCCTCGGCCGACGCCAAGGTCCTGTTCCGTGAGTTCGGTTTCACGCCGGAGGCCGTCGCTTCCGCCGCTCGGGAATCGATCGCCGCCGCCGCGCGCTGACGCGGATACGTACGACTTTTTGGAGATGCATTTCTCATGACAGACGCTCTCAAGCGCCTCTCCGACGAAGGCGTCGCGATCTGGCTGGACGACCTGTCGCGCAAGCGGATCACGTCCGGCAACCTGGCCGAGCTGATCGACCAGTCGCACGTGGTCGGGGTCACCACCAACCCGTCGATCTTCCAGAAGGCGATCACCTCCGGCGACGGGTACGAGCAGCAGCTCGCCGACCTGGCCGCCCGCAAGGTGACCGTGGACGAGGCCATCCGCATGATCACGACGGCGGACGTCCGCGACGCCGCCGACATCCTGCGCCCGGTCTTCGACGCGACCGAGGGCCAGGACGGCCGGGTCTCGATCGAGGTCGACCCGCGGCTCGCCCACGAGACGGTCGCCACCATCGCCGAGGCCAAGCAGCTGGCCTGGCTGGTCGACCGCCCCAACACGCTCATCAAGATCCCGGCCACCCAGGCGGGTCTGCCGGCGATCACCGAGGTCATCGGCCTCGGCATCAGCGTGAACGTGACGCTGATCTTCTCCCTGGAGCGCTACCGCGCCGTCATGGACGCCTACCTGGCGGGCCTGGAGAAGGCCCGCGAGCGCGGCCTCGACCTGGCGAAGATCCACTCGGTGGCGTCCTTCTTCGTCTCCCGCGTGGACACGGAGATCGACAAGCGCCTGGACGGCATCGGCACCGACGAGGCCAAGGCCCTCAAGGGCAAGGCCGCGCTCGCCAACGCGCGCCTGGCCTACGAGGCGTACGAGGAGGTCTTCTCGGACTCCTCGGAGCGCTGGGCGGCCCTGGACAAGGCGCACGCCAACAAGCAGCGCCCGCTGTGGGCCTCGACCGGCGTCAAGGACCCGGCGTACAAGGACACGCTGTACGTGGTGGACCTGGTCGCCCCGGGCACGGTGAACACCATGCCGGAGGCGACCCTGGAGGCCACCGCCGACCACGGCGAGGTCGCCGGCGACACCATCCGCGGCACCTACGACGCCTCCCGCGAGGTCCTGGCGGCCGTCGGCAAGCTGGGCATCTCCTACGACGAGGTCGTCCAGCTCCTGGAGGACGAGGGCGTCGAGAAGTTCGAGGCGTCCTGGAACGACCTGCTCGGTTCGACCGAGGCGGAGCTCGCGCGCCGCGTCCCTTCGGAGGGCTGACCACCTTGAGCACCGTCGACGGAGCCAACCCGCTCCGTGACGCCGCCGACCGACGGCTCCCGCGCATCGCGGGGCCGTCGGGCCTGGTCATCTTCGGCGTCACGGGCGATTTGTCCCGTAAGAAGCTGATGCCCGCGGTCTACGACCTGGCCAACCGCGGTCTGCTGCCGCCGGGCTTCTCGCTCGTCGGCTTCGCCCGCCGGGAGTGGCAGGACGAGGACTTCGCGCAGGAGGTCCACGACGCGGTCAAGCAGCACGCCCGCACCCCCTTCCGCGAGGAGGTCTGGCAGCAGCTCATCCAGGGCATGCGGTTCGTCCAGGGCGACTTCGACAGCGACGAGGCCTTCGAGCAGCTCAAGGACACCATCCAGGAGCTGGACAAGGCCCAGGGCACCGGGGGCAACTTCGCCTTCTACCTGTCCGTGCCGCCGAAGTTCTTCCCCCTGGTCGTCCAGCAGCTGAAGAAGCACGGCCTCGCCGACCAGAAGAACGGCTCCTGGCGCCGCGCCGTCATCGAGAAGCCCTTCGGCCACGACCTCGTCTCCGCCAAGGAGCTCAACGAGGTCGTCCACGAGGTCTTCCCGCCCGAGGCGGTCTTCCGCATCGACCACTACCTCGGCAAGGAGACCGTCCAGAACATCCTGGCGCTCCGCTTCGCCAACACGCTCTTCGAGCCGACCTGGAACCGGTCGTACGTCGACCACGTCCAGATCACCATGGCCGAGGACATCGGCATCGGCGGCCGCGCCGGCTACTACGACGGCATCGGCGCCGCGCGTGACGTCATCCAGAACCACCTGCTCCAGCTGCTCGCGCTGACCGCGATGGAGGAGCCCGCCTCCTTCGACGCCGACGCGCTGGCCGCGGAGAAGACCAAGGTCCTGGGCGCGGTCCGGCTGCCGAAGGACCTGGCGAAGTCCACCGTCCGCGGTCAGTACGCGGCCGGCTGGCAGGGCGGCGCGAAGGCCGTCGGCTACCTCGAGGAAGAGGGCATCGACCCCCAGTCGAAGACCGACACCTACGCGGCGATCAAGCTGGAGATCGACAACCGCCGCTGGGCGGGCGTCCCCTTCTACCTGCGCACCGGCAAGCGCCTCGGCCGCCGGGTCACCGAGATCGCGGTGGTCTTCCAGCGCGCCCCGCACTCCCCCTTCGACCACACGTCGACGGAGGAGCTGGGCCGCAACGCCATCGTCATCCGGGTCCAGCCCGACGAGGGCGTCACCGTCCGCTTCGGCTCCAAGGTGCCCGGCACCCAGATGGAGATCCGGGACGTGTCGATGGACTTCGCCTACGGCGAGTCCTTCACCGAGTCCAGCCCCGAGGCGTACGAGCGGCTCATCCTGGACGTCCTGCTCGGCGACTCCAACCTCTTCCCGCGCGTGGAGGAGGTCGAGCTGTCCTGGAAGATCCTCGACCCGATCGAGCAGTACTGGGACAAGCACGGCAAGCCCGCCCAGTACGAGTCCGGGACCTGGGGTCCGGTCGAGGCGGACGAGATGCTCGCACGAGACGGCAGGAGCTGGCGCCGGCCATGAAGACCGACCTGACGGACACCACGTCCTCGAAGATCAACAAGGCGCTGGTGCTCGGGCGGCGGGCGATCGGCACCCCGGCCGTCGGCATGGTGCTCACCCTCGTCATCGTCACCGACGAGGAGAACGCCTACGACGCCCTGAAGGCGGCCAACGAGGCCTCCCGCGAGCACCCCTCGCGGACCCTCGTGGTCATCAAGCGGGGCTCGCGCTCGCCCCGGGACCGGGCCAACACCCGGCTCGACGCCGAGGTCCGCCTCGGCGCCGACGCCGGCTCCGGGGAGACGGTGATCCTCCGGCTGTACGGCGAGGTCGTCGACCACGCCCAGTCGGTGGTCCTGCCGCTGCTCCTCCCGGACGCCCCCGTCGTCGTCTGGTGGCCGGTGAACGCGCCGACCGACCCGGCGAACGACCCGCTGGGCGCCCTCGCCCAGCGGCGGGTGACCGACACGTACGCCGCCGAGCAGCCCATCGAGGAGCTGACCGCGCGGGCGGGCACGTACACCCCCGGCGACACGGACCTGTCGTGGACCCGGATCACCCCGTGGCGCTCGATGCTGGCCGCCGCGCTCGACCAGGTCCACTGCACGGTGACCTCGGCCGAGGTGGAGGGCGAGGAGTTCAACCCGAGCGTCGAACTCCTCGCGATGTGGCTGGCCGAGCGGCTGAAGGTGCCGGTGCGGCGCTCCCGGTCGAACGGCCCCGGCCTCACCTCCGTACGGCTGCAGACCAGCGCCGGACCGATCGTCCTCGACCGGCCCGACGGCTCGCTCGCCACCCTCTCCATACAGGGACAGCCGGACCGCGCGGTGGCGCTCAAGCGGCGCGAGACGGCCGAGCTGATCGCGGAGGAGCTGCGCCGGCTCGACCCGGACGACACCTACGCGGCGTCGCTGCGGTACGGCCTGGAGCGGCTCGACGAGGAGGCGGCCACCACCGCCCCCGCGCCCGAGCAGCCGGTGGACGTGACCGCCGCCCCGGCCGAGGCCGCCGAGGCCCCGGCCGAGGCGGAGAAGAAGGCGCCCGCCAAGAAGGCCCCGGCGAAGAAGGCGGCGGCCAAGTGAGCGCCCCTCGCCTGGTGGTCCACCGGACCAAGGAGCTGATGGCCGAGGCCGCGGCGGCCCGGCTGATCACCGCGGTCGTGGACGCCCAGTCCGACCGGGGCACCGCCTCGGTCGTGCTGACCGGCGGCCGCAACGGCAACGGCCTGCTCGCCGCGCTCGGCGCGGCACCCGCCCGGGACGCGATCGACTGGTCGCGGCTCGACCTGTGGTGGGGCGACGAGCGGTTCCTGCCCGAGGGCGACCCGGAGCGGAACGTCACCCAGGCCCGTGAGGCGCTGCTCGACCGGGTCCCGCTGGACCCGGCCCGGGTGCACGCCATGCCGGCCTCGGACGGGCCGTACGGGGACGACGCCGACGCCGCCGCGGCGGCCTACGCGGCCGAGCTGGCCGCGGCGGCCGGCCCGGGGGCCGAGGTGCCGGCCTTCGACGTGCTGATGCTGGGCGTCGGCCCGGACACCCACGTGGCCTCGCTCTTCCCGGAGCTCCCGGCGGTCCGGGAGACCGGGCGGACGGTGGTCGGGGTGCACGACGCGCCCAAGCCGCCGCCGACCCGGATCTCCCTGACCCTCCCGGCGATCCGGGCGGCGCGGGAGGTCTGGCTGCTCGCGGCCGGCGAGGACAAGGCGAAGGCCGCGGCCCTCGCGCTCTCCGGCGACGCGGAGGAGGCGCGGGTCCCGGCGTCCGGCGCCCGCGGCACCGAGCGCACGCTGTGGCTGATGGACACGGCGGCGGCCTCGGAGCTGCCGTAGCGCCGACCGGCCCTCGCGGAGGCCCGGTTCACCGAGAGGTGGGCCGGGCCTCCGGCGTTCTGCCCGGCACTTCGGCCGGGGCGTCGGCCGGGGCGTCGGCCGGTACGAGGAAGGGCGCGAGCAGCCCCGGTACGGCCCGGTCGGCGAGGGCGAGGCCCTGGGACTCCCCGGTGTCCAGGACGTCGTAGGCGCCCTCCCCCGCGGCCGTGGTGGCGGTGACGGTGAGGATCCCGGCACGGCGCTGGAAGTACGACTGCTTGACCGTCCAGCCGATGATCCCGGTCCGCTGCAGGGCGACGGTGGCCCGGCGTACCGTGCCCGAACGGGTCACCAGGTAGCCGCCGCTGACGGTGTGTCCGAGGGAGCGGTACGCGTCCCGGGCCAGGAGCACGGCGAGCGGCGCGAGCACCACGGTCCAGCCGGCCGCCACGTACAGCAGCGTCGGGGTGAGGAGCGCCCCGAGGAGGGCGAGGACGGCGGCGGGCAGCAGCACGGCGGCGAGGGCCCAGCGGAGCCTGCGGGTGCGGGCGGCGCGGGGGTGGGCGGTGAGCGGGGCGGAGGTGGGCGGCTCGGGCTCGCGCAGCACCTCGGCGGCGACGCGGTCGGTGACGGCCCGGGGCGCGGCCGGGAGCAGGGCCTTGAGGTCGGTGTGCTTCTCGTCGTCGTCCTCGGTGAGGCCGGTGGCGACGGCGTCGAGCCGGGCGGCTCCGAAGAGCCGGACGCCGAGCGGCTCGACCCGTTCGACGCCGCGCAGCCGGCGCTCCTCCAGGGTGACCGAGCGGGCGGTGAACAGGCCGCGGCGGACCCGGAGGGTGCCGCCCGGTTCGCGTTCGAGCCGGAAGTTCCACCACATCTCGATCCAGAGGCCGAGGGCGCCGACCGCGCCGGCGAGGGTGGCGAGGAGGACCAGGTCGACGATCATCCAGGTCAGCGAGACGGACGCGAAGCGGTCCCCTATCCAGTCGATGACCTCGGCCTGGGCGCCGAACCACTCGCTGACCTGCATGACCGCGCCGGCCGCGGCGCCGCCGAGGGCGGGGGCGACGAAGGAGACGGGGGCGTAGCGGATCCAGCGGGGGTCGAGGACGGCGAGGGTGCCGTCGTGGGCGGGGTCGGCCGCTTCGGCGGGGCGGGTGAGGAGTGCGCGGCGGAGCCGTTCGCCCTCGGCGCGGGTGACGAGTTCGAGTTCGAGGGTGGACTCGCCGCCGCCGGTGGACTCGCCGGTGCCGATGCGGACCTTGACGAGGCCGGGGACGCGCTGGAGCGGGTTGGCGGTGAGGTCGACGCTGCGGATCCGGTCGCGGGCCAGGGAGCGGCGCTTGAGGAGGAGCAGTCCGGTGTGGAGTTCGATCCGGTCGGGGCCGATCCGGTAGCGGGTGCGCCGGCAGCGCACCCAGTCGGCGACGGTGCCGCCGCCGACGAGGAGGGCGGCGCCGGCGAGGACCCAGGCGACGGCCTGCCACAGCGGCCGGCCGCCGGCGAGTCCGGCGGCCACGGGCACTCCGGCGCCGACCGCGATCCCGCAGAACACGGCGGCGGTGACGAGGAGGGTGCGCGGGTCGAGCCGCCGCCACTCCCCCTCGGGTCCGGCGCTCACGTGGCGTCCCCGGGGGTGGCCCGGGTGAGCGCGGTGAGCCGTTCGGCGAGCTCGGCGGCGAGCTCGTGGTCGAGCCCCTCCGCCCGGAGCGCGCCCTTGGAGGAGGCGGTGGTGACGGTGACGGTGGCGAGCCCGAAGAGCTGCTCCAGCGGGCCGCGTACGGTGTCCACGGTCTGGATCCGGGACATGGGGGCGATCCGCCACTCCTGCCACAGGGCTCCGGTGCGGACGTACACGGCCTCGTCGGTGACCTCCCAGCGGTGCACCCGGTACCACCAGGCGGGGAAGAACGCGGTGCAGGCGAGCCCGAGGGCGGCCAGGACGGCGGCCGCGGCGAGCAGCCAGGTCCTGGCCGGTCCGATCAGGGCGCCGAGCACGGCCAGGACGGCGACCGGGACGGCGGTGCCGAGCAGGCACTGGGTCCGCCACCAGCCGACCGCCCTGCGGTCCACGGCGTTCCTGGGCGGCCGGAGCCGTACCGCGTCCTCCCCCGCCATCGGTCAGCTCCGGCCGCGCAGCGCGCGGTAGGCGGTGACGAGGGCCGCGGTGGAGCTGTCGAGGCCCTCGGTGTCCCCGTCGCCGGTGAGGACGGGCTCGATCCTCTTGGCGAGGACCTTGCCGAGCTCGACGCCCCACTGGTCGAAGGAGTCGATGTTCCAGATCGCGCCCTGGACGAAGACCTTGTGCTCGTAGAGCGCCACCAGCTGGCCGAGGACCGAGGGGGTCAGTTCGTCGGCGAGGATCGTGGTGGTGGGGTGGTTGCCCCGGAAGGTCTTGTGCGGGACGAGCTCCTCGGGCACGCCCTCGGCGCGCACCTCCTCGGGCGTCTTGCCGAAGGCGAGGGCCTGGGTCTGGGCGAAGAAGTTGGCCATCAGCAGGTCGTGCTGGGGGACCAGGCCGGGCAGCAGGTCGGCGACGGGCCGCGCGAAGCCGATGAAGTCGGCGGGGATGACCTTGGTGCCCTGGTGGATCAACTGGTAGTAGGCGTGCTGCCCGTTGGTGCCGGGGGTGCCCCAGACGACCGGCCCGGTCTGCCAGTCGACCGGCTCGCCCTGGCGGTCCACGGACTTGCCGTTGGACTCCATGTCGAGCTGCTGGAGGTAGGCGGTGAACTTGGACAGGTAGTGGGAGTACGGCAGGACGGCGTGCGACTGGGCGTCGAAGAAGCCGCCGTACCAGACGCCGAGGAGGCCGAGCAGGAGCGGGGCGTTCTCCTCCGCGGGGGCGGTGCGGAAGTGCTCGTCGACGAGGTGGAAGCCGTCGAGCATCTCGCGGAACCGGTCCGGGCCGATGGCGATCATCAGGGAGAGGCCGATGGCGGAGTCGTACGAGTAGCGGCCGCCGACCCAGTCCCAGAACTCGAACATGTTGGCCGTGTCGATGCCGAAGTCCTGGACCTTCTCGGCGTTGGTCGAGAGCGCCACGAAGTGCTTGGCGACGGCCTCCTGGCCGGCCCCGAGACCGCCGAGGAGCCAGTCGCGGGCGGAGGTGGCGTTGGTGACCGTCTCGATGGTGGTGAAGGTCTTCGAGGCGACGATGAAGAGCGTCTCGGCGGGGTCGAGGTCGCGGACGGCCTCGTGGAGGTCGGCGCCGTCGACGTTGGAGACGAAACGGAACGTCAGGTCCCGCTGGGTGTAGGCGCGCAGGACCTCGTAGGCCATGGCGGGTCCGAGGTCGGAGCCGCCGATGCCGATGTTGACGATGTTCTTGATCGGCTTGCCGGTGTGGCCGGTCCACGCGCCGGAGCGGACCCGGTCGGCGAAGCCGGCCATCTTGTCGAGGACGGCGTGGACCTGGGGGACGACGTTCTCGCCGTCGACCTCGATCACGGCCCCGCGGGGGGCGCGGAGCGCGGTGTGGAGGACGGCCCGGTCCTCGGTGGTGTTGATCTTCTCGCCGCGGAACATGGCGTCGCGCAGGCCGGCGACGTCGGTGGCGTCGGCCAGTTCGCGCAGCAGCGCCAGGGTCTCGTCGGTGACGAGCTGCTTGGAGTAGTCCAGGTGGAGGTCGCCGACCCGCAGGGTGTAGCCGGTGCCGCGCTCCGGGTCGGCCGCGAACAGCTCGCGCAGCCGGGTGTCGCCCAGCTGCTCCCGGTGCTTGCCGAGGGCCGCCCACTCCGGCAGTCGGTTGAGCCTGATGCGTCCTTCAGTGGTCATTTCGGACATCGCCCACTTCTTCTCGTACGTTTCTGCCCCGCTGCTCCTCCAACCTAATTGATCGCGCGGGGCGATCCGTGCCACCGGTACCGGACACGACGAAGGGCCCCGGTCGCGAAGCCGGTTCGCGTCCGGGGCCCTTCGGCCGGTGTTCGTCCTGTGTTCAGATCTCGCCCCGCAGTTTGGCGAGCGCCTCGGCGAGGATGGCCTCGCCGTCCGCGTCGCTGCGACGCTCCCGCACGTAGGCGAGGTGGGTCTTGTACGGCTCGGTGCGCGGCGGGTCCGGCGGGTTGTCCCGGTCCTGGCCGGCCGGGAAACCGCAGCGGGGACAGTCCCAGGTGTCGGGGACCTGCGCGTCGCTCGCGAAACTCGGCTGGGTCTCGTGCCCGTTCGAGCACCAGAAGGAGATGCGGAGGCGCGGCGCCGACTCGCCCCGCTCGGCCTCCCCCATCGGCCCCGCTCCGACCCGGCTTCCCCGGATCGCGTTGCCACTTGCCACGGTCGTAACTCCCTGCGTGATGGTGCTCGAAGATGCCCCAGTCTACGGAAGGCCCAACGCGCGTCCAGTGTGCGGAGTTACCCGTCCAGCTTCATGAGCAGACCAAGTACCACAATGCAGGCGAACCACAGCACGCCGACCACGACCGTGATCCGGTCGAGGTTGCGCTCGGCGACCGAGGAGCCGCCGACGGAGGACTGCATGCCGCCACCGAACATGTCGGAGAGGCCGCCGCCCTTCCCCTTGTGCATCAGCACCAGCAGCATCAGCAGGCCGCTGAAGACGATCAGGGCGATCGAGAACCCCATAACCACGGCTGGACCAACTTCCTCGGAGCTTGAAAAGGGACGGGGGCCGGGCACCTGCCCGACCCCCGCAAGGGTACGACGGATCACCTCCGCCGCTCTACATCGTCACTGGTCGCGGAAACGGACGATCTTGACGAACTCGTCCGCGTCCAGCGAGGCACCGCCGACCAGGGCGCCGTCGATGTCGGGCTGCGCCATGATCTCGGCGACGTTGCCGCCCTTGACGGAGCCGCCGTACTGGATGCGGATCTTGTCGGCGACGTCCTGCGAGTACAGCTCCGCGAGCTTGCCGCGGATCGCCCCGCAGACCTCCTGGGCGTCCCCGGCGCCGCAGACCTTGCCGGTGCCGATGGCCCAGACGGGCTCGTAGGCGACGACGACCGTCTCGGCCTGCTCGGCCGGGACGCCCGCGAGGCCGCCCTCGACCTGGGCGAGGGTGTGCGCGACTGCGTTGCCGGCCTCGCGCACGTCCAGCTCCTCGCCGACGCAGAGGATCGGGGTGATGCCGTGGGCGAAGGCGGCCTTCACCTTGGCGTTGCAGAGCTCGTCGGACTCGCCGTGGTACTGGCGGCGCTCGGAGTGGCCGACCGCGACGAAGGCGGTGTTCAGCTTGGCGAGCATGGCGCCGGAGATCTCACCGGTGTACGCGCCGGACTCGTGGGCCGACAGGTCCTGGGCGCCGTACTTGATCTTCAGCTTGTCGCCGTCGATCAGGGTCTGCACGGAGCGCAGGTCGGTGAAGGGGACGAGGACGGCGACGTCGACGGCGTCGTAGTCCTTGTCGGTGAGGGTGAAGGCGAGCTTCTGGACGTGGGCGATGGCCTCCAGGTGGTTGAGGTTCATCTTCCAGTTGCCCGCCATCAGCGGGGTGCGGGTGGTCATGGGAAGGTCAGTCCTCCAGTGCGACGAGGCCGGGGAGCTGCTTGCCCTCGAGGTATTCGAGGGAGGCGCCGCCACCGGTCGAGATGTGGCCGAAAGCGTTCTCGTCGAAGCCCAGGATGCGGACCGCGGCGGCGGAGTCGCCACCGCCGACCACGCTGAAGGCCGGGGAGTCGACGAGCGCCTGGGCGACGGCCTTGGTGCCCTCGGCGTAGTCGGGGTGCTCGAAGACGCCCATCGGGCCGTTCCAGAAGACGGTGGCCGCGTCGGCGAGCTTCGAGGCGTACAGCTTGCGGGTCTCCGGACCGATGTCCAGGCCCTCCTGGTCGGCCGGGATGGCGTCCGCGGCGACCGTGGTGGGGTTCGTCGGGGCCTTGGTCTTGAGGTCCGGGAAGGACGGCGAGACCAGGACGTCGACGGGGAGGACGAACTCCACGCCCTTCTCCTCGGCCCGCTTGAGGTAGTCGAGCACGGCCGGGATCTGGTCCTCCTGGAGGAGGGAGATGCCGACCTCGTGGCCCTGGGCCTTGAGGAAGGTGTAGGCCATGCCGCCGCCGACGAGGATGCGGTCGGCCTTCTCCAGGAGGTGGTCGATCACGCCGAGCTTGTCGGAGACCTTGGCGCCGCCGAGGACGACCGCGTACGGCCGCCGGACGTCCTCGGTCAGCTTCTTCAGGACGCCGACCTCGGTGGCGATCAGGTAGCCGGCCGCGTGCGGCAGCTTGCCCGGGAGGTCGTACACCGAGGCGTGCTTGCGGTGCACGGCACCGAAGCCGTCGCCGACGTAGAGGTCGGCGAGGGCGGCCAGCTGGTCCGCGAAGGCGTCGCGCTCGGCGTCGTCCTTCGAGGTCTCGCCGGCGTTGAAGCGCAGGTTCTCGATGACGGCCACCTTGCCGTCGGTCAGGCCCGCGACGGTCGCCCGGGCGGACTCGCCGACGGTGTCGGTGGCGAAGGCCACCTCGGCGCCGAGCAGTTCGCCGAGCCGCGCGGCGGCGGGGGCGAGGGAGAACGCCGGGTCCGGGGCGCCCTTGGGGCGGCCCAGGTGGGAGGCGACCACGACCCGGGCGCCGGCGTCGGCGAGCGCCTTGACCGTGGGGACGACGGCGCGGATGCGGCCGTCGTCGGTGATGGTCGTGCCTTCGAGCGGCACGTTGAGATCGGCGCGGACGAACACCCGCTTGCCCTCGACGCCCTCGCCGAGAAGCTCGTCGATCGTCTTCATCTGTTCACTGACTCCTTGGTACGCGGTGGAGCACACGAGACAGGGCCCGCGCAGCGCTTCGTCGCGCTGCCCGAGCCCTGCTCACATCGAAAGCCCTGCCCTGTTGAACCCTAGTACGTCAGAGCTGGTCGCCGACGAAGGTGGTCAGGTCGACGAGACGGTTGGAGTAGCCCCACTCGTTGTCGTACCAGCCGAGGATCTTGACCGAGTTGCCGTCCTGGACCATGGTCAGCGAGGAGTCGAAGGTGCACGACGCCGGGTCGCTGACGATGTCCGAGGAGACGATCGGGTCCTCGGTGTAGAAGAGGATGCCCTTCAGCGGGCCGTCCTCGGCGGCCTTCTTGAAGGCCGCGTTGACCTCGTCCTTGGTGACCTCGCGGTCCAGGGTGACCACCAGGTCCGTGGCGGAGCCGGTGGGGACCGGGACGCGCATGGCGATGCCGTCCAGCTTGCCCTTGAGCTGCGGGAGGACCAGGGCGGTGGCCTTCGCGGCACCCGTCGTGGTCGGGATGATGTTCTCCGCGGCGGCGCGGGCGCGGCGCAGGTCCTTGTGCGGGAAGTCCAGGATGCGCTGGTCGTTGGTGTACGCGTGGACCGTGGTCATGAGACCGCGGACGATGCCGAAGTTCTCGTCGAGGACCTTGGCCATCGGGGCGACACAGTTGGTGGTGCAGGACGCGT
This sequence comes from Streptomyces sp. NPDC007863, assembly GCF_040633895.1. Classification (NCBI taxonomy): domain Bacteria; kingdom Bacillati; phylum Actinomycetota; class Actinomycetes; order Kitasatosporales; family Streptomycetaceae; genus Streptomyces; species Streptomyces sp. NPDC007863. Next base: position 460,578 of record NZ_JBEYEI010000002.1, on the reverse strand, counting down.
TCGAGATGACGTCGTGGTTCGCCGGGTCGTACTGGTCCTGGTTGACACCCATGACGATCGTGATGTCCTCGCCGGTGGCCGGAGCCGAGATGAGGACCTTCTTGGCGCCGCCGGCGAGGTGCTTGGCGGCGTCGTCGCGCTTGGTGAAGATGCCGGTCGACTCGATGACGATGTCGACGCCGAGCTCGCCCCAGGGGATGTCGGCGGGGTTGCGCTCGGACAGGACCTTGATGGTGTGACCGTCGACGGTGATGGTGTCGGCGGTGTGGGAGACCTCGGCCTTGAGGCGACCCAGGATGGTGTCGTACTTCAACAGGTGGGCCGTGGTCGCGGTGTCGCCCAGGTCGTTGACGGCCACGACCTCGATGTCGGCACCCTGCTCAAGGAGCGCGCGGAAGTAGTTGCGACCGATACGGCCAAAGCCGTTGATGCCTACGCGGATCGTCACGAACCGATCTCCTCGTATGAGAACGCCGGGTGAAATGTCACACCGGCGAGATCTTGATTTTTTTTGGGATGTCCCCGACCGCTTACGACCCTACCCCTCCGGGCGCCGCCGAGTGACATCAAGCGCAGCCGTTCGAGCCCGGAAAGTGACCGGAAAACGGCCGACGGCCCGTACCTACCAACGGGTACGGACCGTCGTGGGACCTTTGTCCTCACTACTCTCCGTCAGCGGCGGAGCGCGGTGAGGCCACGGTCGAGGAGCCGCTGCCGCTCGGCCGCCGATCCGACGTGCTCCAGGCCGAAGCCGAGGAGGACGGTGTCACGGGTGGTGACGGCGGCGACGGAGTGGAAGAGGGCGGGCGAGCGGGTCCAGTCGGCGCCGTTGCCGGGGCTGCCGGCCGGGGCGCCGGGCACGGTCCAGGCGCCGAGCGAGCTCTCGAAGCCCTCGCGCTCGGTGCCCGCCGCGGTGACGAGGCGGACGTCGTCGACGAAGGCGCCGGTCTCGCCGGTGCCGGGGTCGGAGACGTACGAGAGGGAGAGCTCGACCCGCTTGCCCGCGTAGGCGGAGAGGTCGACGGAGGCCTGCCGCCAGCCGTTGGAGGGGCCGGTGAAGGCGTTCCAGGCGCCGCTGGTGCCGGTGGGCGCGCAGCCGTCCTCGCCGAGGGTGAGATAGCGGCCCAGGGCGGGGTGGAGCTTCAGGTAGTAGCCCTCGCCGCAGTCGGCGGGCGGCTCCGTGGAGGTGCCGCCGTTGCGGTCGGGCAGGGTGGTCCAGTCGTCCTGGCCGGCGGTCCTGGCCTCGACGACGAGGTTGTCGTAGCCGGGCTCGGTGTCATGGCTGACCTGGAAGTCGAGCCGGGGCCCGTCGGCGGCGGTGGTGCCGGTGAGGTCGACCGTGCGGCTGAGCCGGGCCCAGGTGTCGTCGGCGTGCCGCACGGCGGCGAAGGACGCGCCCTCGGCCGGCTCGAAGGGGGTGCGCACGCCGGGGTAGTCGCCGGCCGGGGCGCTGGAGGCGAACTGCGGGTACGTCTCCGGGTCGAGGGCGTCGGAGGTGACGGTGAAGGCACCGGCGTTGTCGAGCGGGTTGCCGTCGGCGGCGGCGAGCCCGGTCGGCGGTCCGGCGAGACGTCCGGAGCCCGCGAAGGAGGGCGGGGCGTCCAGACCGGCCCGGTGGTAGGCGCCGAGCCAGTACTGGGCGAAGTCGTTGGACTCGGCCCGGCCGATCCGGGTCAGCCCGCCGGTCTTCTCTCCGGCGGTGAGGAGCTTGCCGCCCTCGTTGAGGTACGAGCGGACGGCGAGCTCGACGGCCCCGGACGGGCGCTCGGCGCCGGTGTACCAGACGACGGTGCGGAAGTGGGAGAGGGCGCCGAGGGCGTGCGGGGCGCCCTGGGTGGCGACGTCCCAGACGGCGGCCTTCCGGCCGGTCGCGGCGAGCGCCCCGGTGTACGCGGCGACGTGCCGCGCGGCGCTCGTACCGCCCTCCTCGGCGAGGACGAGGACGTCCCCGCGGGCGCGTTCGGCGACCCGGTAGGTGAAGGGGGTGGTGGCGGCGGTCCGGCCGTCGCGGCCGCGGGCGGTGAACCAGACCTCGACGGAGTCGCCGGGCCGGGCGCCCCGCACCTCGCCGCGGTACTGGTCGTAGTACAGGTTGTCCTCGCCGCCGTAGGTCTCGCCTCCCTCCCAGGCCTCGACCGCGGCGCGGTGGGTGCGGCCTCCGTTGATCCGGTAGTGGAGGGTCTTGGCGCGCAGCGACTTCCGGGCGGTGACGGCCACCGGCTGCTCCTCGCCGGCGGCGGCGTAGGAGGTGGTGAAGGCGTCGGGGGTGAGGGCCTGGGCCGGGGCGCCGACCGGGGAGACCGGGTCGTCGGGGCGGGCGGCGGACTCGGCGACGGCGAGCGCGAAGGGGATGTTCTTGGCGAACTCGGCCTGGATCAGCTTCTCGTCGTCGGGGAAGGTGAAGACGGAGGCGCAGTCGGCGGCCTCCCAGGCGTCGTTCGGGTCGACGCGGGAGGCGGTGGCGCAGGTGGACATCTCGGGGGTGAACATCTGCATGCCGTTGACGTTGGCGGCGTGTCCGTCGGCCTCGCCGTTGGTGGTGTACAGCTCGGAGGAGACCTGCGGCCGGTAGCCGGGGACCGCGGAGTTCTGCGGGGTGCCCGCGAGCGCCTCCAGGGCGGTGTCGTCCGGGGTGTCGGTGGCGACCTGCCAGCCGACGCCGTAGAGCAGCAGCTGGGCGGCGGAGTGGTAGTTGACGCCGTACGAGAAGCCGATGCGCTTCTGGAAGGCGTCCAGGGCCCGGGTCTCCGGCTCGGACATGGGGCCCTTGCCGCGGTAGGTCTCGTCGGCCGGGTCGGGGGACGAACCCTCGTCGTCGTAGCCCCACTTGTAGGCGAAGTTCCGGTTGAGGTCGACGCCGTCGGCGCCGCCGGTCGTCCCGTCGCCGTCGTTGTCGCGGAGGTTCTTGCGCCACTGGCGGTTGGCCGGGTCGGCGTGGGTGAAGTCGTAGCCGTCGGGGTTGGCGGAGAGCACGAACCACAGCTCGGTGGAGTCGACGATCCGGGTGACCCGCCCGTCGGTCCCGTAGTTGTCGAGGTAGTGGTGGAGCAGCCGCCGGGTCATCTCCGGGGTGATCCACTCGCGGGCGTGCTGGTTGGAGAGGTACAGCGTGGCCGGCCGGGAGCCGTCCCTCGTCTTCCGGGCCCCCTTGCTGACCTTGACGGCGAGGATGTCCTGGCCCTTCACGGTCTTGCCGAGGGAGACGACCTTGGTGAGGCCGGGGTGGTCGGCGGCGGTGGCGAGGATCTCCTCCTTGAGGCCGCCGGGGCCGCCGTAGGGGCGGAAGACGCCGTCGCCGGCGGCGGCCGCGCGCCGGGCGGCGGCCGGGCCGGGGTCGTGCTCGGCGAGCGTGACGCCCCGGCCGCGCAGGGCTCCGGCCTGCGCCTCGGTCAGGTACAGCTCGACGGTGGCGGTGCCCTGCTCGGGCACCCGCTCGGTCAGTTCGTGTGCGTCGGTACCGGCCTCCAGGAGCAGGGGCACCTGCTCCTGGGTGACCGTGGCGCGCCATACGGAGAGGGCGTCGCCGCCCTCCGGGTCCGCCGGCCGCGCTCCGGCGGCGGGTGCCGCCGCGATGCCCGCGACCAGCAGGGAAGCGGCGGCGAGGATCGCCCGCGCTCTTCGTCTCATGAGCCCCCCTTGGTGTGTTCCGTCACGAAGGTGAACGGAGGCCAGGCTCTGGGGCGCTCATGGTCCTGTCAAGGGTGCCTCGCGGCAACGGCCGCGGGACGGCGGGATGGTGGCGTAAGGTCAGAAACGTTTCGCCTCAGCGGAGTTCACGCTTCCGCGGATACGCGAACGGCCCCCCGTCCCGGCAGGGGCGGGGGGCCGTTCGGGGAAGCCGTTCGGGGGCCGTGCGGACCGGCCGGGTGGCCGTCCCGGGCGGCCGGGGGCGGCCGTCCGGAAGGGCCGCCGGACTCAGCCGACCAGGCTCTCGTCCAGCTCCTCCGTCAGGTTCGACTCGGTGCCGGGGATGCCCAGGTCCTGCGCCCGCTTGTCGGCCATGGCGAGCAGCCGGCGGATCCGGCCGGCCACCGCGTCCTTGGTGAGCGGCGGGTCGGCGAGCGCGCCCAGCTCCTCCAGGGAGGCCTGCTTGTGCTCCATGCGCAGCCGGCCGGCCGCCGCGAGGTGCTCGGGCACCTCGTCCGCGAGGATCTCCAGGGCGCGCTGCACCCGGGCTCCGGCGGCGACGGCGGCCCGGGCCGAGCGGCGCAGGTTGGCGTCGTCGAAGTTGGCGAGGCGGTTGGCGGTGGCGCGGACCTCGCGGCGCATCCGCCGCTCCTCCCAGGCCAGCACCGACTCGTGCGCGCCGAGCCGGGTGAGCAGGGCGCCGATCGCGTCGCCGTCGCGGACCACGACCCGGTCCACCCCGCGGACCTCGCGGGCCTTGGCGGCGATGGAGAGCCGCCGGGCGGCCCCGACGAGGGCGAGCGCGGCCTCCGGACCCGGGCAGGTGACCTCCAGGGAGGAGGAGCGGCCCGGCTCCGTCAGCGAGCCGTGGGCGAGGAAGGCACCCCGCCAGGCCGCCTCGGCGTCACACGTGGCCCCGGAGACCACCTGCGGGGGAAGACCCCGGATGGGGCGGCCCCGGCCGTCGACCAGGCCCGTCTGGCGGGCCAGCTGGTCGCCGCCCGCCACCACGCGCACCACGAAGCGGGAGCCGCGCCGCAGCCCGCCGGGGGCCATCACGATCAGTTCCGAGCTGTGCCCGAAGATCTCCAGGATGTCCCGCTTCAGCCGCCGGGCCGCCATCGCCGTGTCGAGCTCCGCCTCGATCACGATCCGGCCGCTGACCAGGTGCAGACCGCCCGCGAACCGGAGGATCGACGAGACCTCCGACTTCCTGCAGCAGGTCCGGGTGACGGGAAGCCGGGAGATCTCGTCCTTCACCGCTGCCGTCATCGCCATGGGCCGATCCTTCCATGCATCCGAAAAATACGGTCGTACGCGGCGGCCAGGCGCTCCGGGTCGTGCTTCGGAGAGCCGTCGGCGCGGGCCACCGGCGCCAGCTCCAGCGCGGCGCCGAGCCGCTTGGCGGCGTCGACGAGGGGTTCCCTGGCTGACACGTCGGGCACGGCGGCCTCGTCGGCCAGCACCACGTCCAGGGCGAGTTTAGGGGCGTGTCGTCCCAAAACCTCCAAATGACGCTGCGGGGAGAAGCCCTCTGTTTCTCCCGGCTGGGGCGCGAGGTTCAGCGAGAGCACCTTGCGGGCCTTGGTCTCGACCAGCGCGTCGAGCAGTTCGGGCACGAGGAGGTGCGGGATCACCGAGGAGAACCAGGAGCCCGGACCGAGGACGACCCAGTCCGCGTCGAGGACCGCCGCGACGGCCTCCGGCACGGCCGGCGGGTCGTGCGGCACCAGGTGCACGGACTGCACCTCGCCCGGGGTGAGCGCCACGGTGGCCTGCCCGCAGACGGTGTCCACGTCCTCGGGGCGCTCCGGGTCGTGGCCCCTGACCAGGGCCTGGAGCTCCAGCGGCACGGCGGACATGGGCAGCACCCGGCCCTGGGCGCCGAGCAGCCGGCCCACCAGGTCGAGGGCCTGCACCGGGTCGCCGCCCAGCTGCTCCCAGAGGGCGACGATCAGCAGGTTGCCGACGGCGTGGCCGCCCATCTCGCCCTTGGACCGGAAGCGGTGCTGGATGACCCGGGCCCAGGTCTGGCCCCAGTCGTCGTCGCCGCAGAGCGCGGCGAGCGCCTTGCGCAGGTCGCCGGGGGGCAGCACGCCCAGCTCCTCCCGGAGCCGGCCGCTGGAGCCCCCGTCGTCGGCGACGGTGACGACCGCGGTGAGGTCGCCGGTGATCCGCCGCAGCGCGGCGAGGGAGGCGGAGAGGCCCATGCCGCCGCCGAGGGCGACGACCTTCGGCTGGGCACCACGCCTGCGGAGCGCCCGCTTCACCGAGAGGGTGGAGGAGGGACGCCGGCGGTACGGCTTCACTCGCGCCCCATGTCGCGGTGGACGACCACCGTCTCCACGCCCTCGGCGGCGATGCGGGCGGCGAGCTTCTCGGCGGTGGCGACCGAGCGGTGCTTGCCGCCGGTGCAGCCGACGGCGATCGTCACGTACCGCTTGCCCTCGCGGCGGTAGCCGGCGGCGATCAGCTGGAGCAGCTCGGTGTAGCGGTCCAGGAACTCCTTGGCGCCGGGCTGGTTGTAGACGTAGTTCGCCACCTCCTCGTTGAGGCCGGTGTACGGGCGCAGCTCGGGGACCCAGTGCGGGTTGGGCAGGAAGCGCATGTCGACGACGAGGTCGGCGTCGACCGGCAGTCCGTACTTGAAGCCGAAGGACATGACGGTGGCCCGCAGCTCGGGCTCCTCCTCGCCGGCGAACTGGGCGTCCATCTTGGCGCGCAGCTCGTGGACGTTGAGGCTGGAGGTGTCGATGACCAGGTCGGCGTCGCCGCGCAGCTCGCGCAGCAGGTCGCGCTCGGCGGCGATGCCGTCGACGATGCGGCCGTCGCCCTGGAGCGGGTGGGGGCGGCGGACCGACTCGAAGCGGCGGACCAGGGCCTCGTCGGAGGACTCCAGGAAGACGATCCGGCGGGTGACCTGCTTGGCGTCGAGGTCGGCGAGGGACTCCCGCAGGGCGTCGAAGAACTGCCGGCCGCGGACGTCGACGACGACCGCGATCCGGGCGACGTTGCCCTGGGAGCGGGCGCCGAGCTCCACCATGGTGGGGATCAGCGCGGGCGGCAGGTTGTCGACGACGAACCAGCCGAGGTCCTCCAGACACTTCGCCGCGGTGGACCGGCCGGCTCCGGACATGCCGGAGATGATCACCAGCTCGGGGATGGCCGCCTCGGCGCCGTTGTCGCCCGCGGTCTCCTTCGTGCCCGTACTCACGTGTCCTGCTCCGTCTTCTCGGTGGTGCCCGTCGTGCTCGTGGTGCCCGTCGTGCTCGGTCATGCCGTGGTGCCCCCGTCGTCTTCCATGATCTCTCCTGTGGCCGTGTTCACGGCGGGTGCGGCGGGGGCCGCCTGGGCCAGGGCCACGGCGACCGCCTCCGCGGTCTTCCGGCCGAAGCCGGGGACCTCACAGATCTGCTCGATTGTCGCCTGCTTCAGCCTCTTCACCGAGCCGAAATGCTTGATCAGGGCCTGTTTGCGCGTGTCGCCGAGGCCGGGGACGGCATCGAGGGGGCTGCTCCGGAGCCGTTTGGTCCGCTTGGAGCGCTGATAGCGGATGGCGAAATCGTGAGCGGTGTCACGGACCCGCTGGAGGAGGTAGAGGCCCTCGCTGGAGCGGGGCAGCACCACCGGGTCGTCCTCGCCGGGCAGCCAGACCTCCTCCAGGCGCTTGGCGAGCCCGCAGACGGCGACGTCGTCGATGCCCAGCTCGTCGAGGGCCCGGCGGGCGGCGGCGACCTGCGGCTGCCCGCCGTCGACCACGACGAGCTGCGGCGGGTAGGCGAAGCGCTTGGGCCGGCCCTCGTCGCCGGCCTCGTCGACGGCGACCTCGCCGTCCTCGCCCCACTCCCCCGTCTTCTCCTTCTCCGCGAGGTAGCGCCGGAAGCGGCGGCCGATCACCTCGTGCATGGAGCGGACGTCGTCCTGGCCCTCGAAGGACCTGATCTGGAAGCGGCGGTACTCGCTCTTGCGGGGCAGCCCGTCCTCGAAGACGACCATGGAGGCGACGACGTCCTCGCCCTGGAGGTGGGAGATGTCGAAGCACTCGATGCGCAGCGGCGCCGACTCCAGGTCCAGGGCCTCGGCGATCTCCTCCAGGGCCCGGGAGCGGGTGGTGAGGTCGCTGGCCCGCTTGGTCTTGTGCAGGACGAGCGCCTGCTGGGCGTTGCGGGCGACGGTCGCCATCAGGTCCTTCTTGTCGCCGCGCTGCGGGATCCGCAGGGAGACGTTGGACCCGCGGCGGCCGGAGAGCCACTGGGTGACGGCCTCGGTGTCCTCGGGCAGCGCCGGGACCAGGACCTCCTTGGGCACGGCGTCGCCGCTCTCCTCGCCGTAGAGCTGCTGGAGCGCGTGCTCGACGAGCCCGGCGGTGTCGACGGCCTCGACCTTGTCGGTGACCCAGCCGCGCTGGCCGCGGACGCGTCCGCCGCGGACGTGGAAGATCTGGACGGCGGCCTCCAGCTCGTCCTCGGCGAGGGCGATGAGGTCGGCGTCGGTGGCGTCAGCGAGGACGACGGCGCTCTTCTCCATGGCCCGGCGCAGCGCCTCTATGTCGTCGCGGAGCCGGGCGGCCTTCTCGTACTCCATCTCCTCGGCCGCCGCCGTCATCTGCTTCTCCAGGCGGCGGATGTAGGTGCCGGTGCGGCCGGCCATGAAGTCGCAGAAATCCTCGGCCAGTTCGCGGTGCTCCCCGGGGTCGACCCGGCCGACGCAGGGCGCCGAGCACTTGCCGATGTAGCCGAGCAGGCAGGGCCGGCCGGCCGAGGCCGCGTTCCGGAACACCCCCGCCGAGCAGGTCCGTACCGGGAAGACCCGCAGCATCAGGTCGACGGTCTCGCGGATCGCCCACGCGTGCGCGTACGGCCCGAAGTACCGCACGCCCTTCTTCTTCTGCCCCCGCATGACCTGGACGCGCGGGAACTCCTCGTTCAGCGTCACGGCGAGGTAGGGGTAGCTCTTGTCGTCCCGGTACTTCACGTTGAACCGGGGGTCGTACTCCTTGATCCAGGAGTACTCCAGCTGGAGCGCCTCGACCTCGGTGGAGACGACCGTCCACTCCACGGAGGCGGCCGTGGTCACCATGGTGGCGGTCCGCGGGTGCAGGCTCGCGAGCGGCTGGAAGTAGTTGGCCAGCCGCTGCTTCAGCGACTTCGCCTTCCCGACGTAGATCACCCGCCGGTGCTCGTCCCGGAACTTGTAGACACCCGGGACGTCGGGAATCTGCCCCGGCGCGGGTCGATAGCTGGTGGGGTCGGCCATGCGCCCACCCTACTGGCGCACGGTGACAGGACGGGCCCGCACGGGGCGGCCCGGGAGCCCGTCCGCGGGGCCTGGTCCGGGGGACGGCCCGGGCCGCCTCGTGGGCGACCCGGGCCGGCGGCCGGCGGCCGGGAGCGGGTGGTCCGGAGCGGGCGGTCAGGAGCGGGCGGTCAGGACTCCGGGGTGCGGCGGCCCGCCGCCCGGCGGCGGAGGGCGGTGGCGCCGATCAGGGCGAGGGCGGCCACGGCGCCGAAGGCGGCGACCGTGGAGGCGGCGGTGGCAGCGGCCGGCTGGTGGCGGGGCCCGCCCGCCGCCGTGCCCTCGGCCGGCGCGGTGGGCCCGGCGGCCGCGATCACGGGCGCGGAGCCGGGCGCGGAGCCGGGGGCCTCGGGGGCGTAGCCGCCGGCCGCGCCCTTGCGGGCGTAGGCGGAGTCGGGGAGCTTGTCGGCGTAGGCGCGCGTGACGCGGTCGCGGTAGGCGGCGAGGGTGGTGCCGTCCCGGCCGACGGCCCGGACCGCGTCCTCGTCCAGCGGGAGCACCCTCGTCCCCTTCTGGACGTACCAGGCGTCGATCTGCGGCTCGCGGAAGACGAGCCCGCCGGGGAGCTTCCCGGCGCCTTCCCGGGCGTACCGGAGCTCGTCGTCGCCGGTGGCGATGTTCACCACCTGCCAGCCGGCGGCGCTCCGTACCGTCCACAGGGACGCCTTCCGGCCGTCCGCGGCGACGGCGAGGCTGGCCCGGAACTCCTCCCGGGCCACGGGCGCGCCCGGCTTCCCGGCGACGAAGTCCGCGGAGAGGATCCGCACCGGGACGGACGCGCCGGATATCCGGGGCGCCGCGTCGGCGCGGGCGAGCGCCCCGTCGCGGGCGAAGAAGCGGCCGAGGGTGGCCAGGGTCTCGGGCGCGGCGGCGGCCCGCTCGGCGGTGGGCGCCACCGGCAGCGGCGCGCCGGGGCCCGCGGCGGCGGCCGGGGCGGCGGCGCCGAGGGCGAGGAGCGCGGCGGCGGCTCCGGTGACGAGTGCGGTCGTGGTGGTCATGGTCACGCCCCGATCCGGTAGAGCGAGTGGGTCCAGGAGAAGGATCCGTTGTTGACGTACCACGCGTGGGAGGCCCAGTTGTACCGATTGCTGGAGGGCCACGGATCGCCCCAGTAGACCCAGCTGTCGGCGTCGTCGTAGCCGTACAGCACGTGCATGTGGCCGCCGCCGCTCGACCACTGGATGCGGGTCTCGATCGGCCGGTTCGCGTTGATCTCGGTCTGGACGGTGGAGTAGCGCAGCCAGCCGTCGACGTACGAGCCGGGGTTGATCCCGGCCCAGGAGAGTCCGGTCTGGACGTTGCCGAGGGTGGCCTGCCAGTTGGGGCAGTCGTAGCCCTGCTGGCGCTGGAAGGCGGCGTTGCAGAACTGGTTCTGGCTGTAGCCGCGGCCGAACCACGTCGCGATCGTGTTGCCGCCGGCTGCCCAGCACCAGTTGGTCTTCTGCTGGGCCTGCATGGTGATGTTCAGGCGCTTGGTGCCGAGCGCGGCGGTCGTCTCGGCGGGTACGGGGGCGGGTGCGGCGGACGCCGAGGCCGCGGTGGGGACGAGGAGCAGCGCGGCGGCGGCGAACGCCACGAGGCTCCGCTTCCCGTTCTGGAGTCGTCTGCGCATGGGGTTCCTCCCAGTGCGGGGGGGTGGGGATGGGGTGGGGGGTGCGTGGGGGGTGGGGTGGCGTCCGGACACCGCTTGGAGCATCGGTCGTTGTCGGGAGCGGGTCAACACGCTTCAATGCGGGGTGACATCGGGCTGTGAACGGTGTGGCGCGGGTGTGAACGCGTGCCCGCCGCCGACCTGCCCGCCCGCCGTCCGGGCACCGGCGGTCCGTGGCGCGCGCGTGAACGTTCACCCCGGAGCCCGAAGAGCCGGAAAGAGCGCGTGGAGCCCGAGGAGGCCCGTGTGAGCCACACCGAGGCCGATCTGGAGCAGCTGCTGCACACCGGCCCCTTCCACCTGGCGCTGCGGACCGCGCTGGCCGTGCGCGGGCTGCCGCTCCAGCGGGTCCAGCACCATCTCGCGCACCGGGGCGTCAAGGTCGGCGTGACCTCGCTGAGCTACTGGCAGCAGGGCGCCCGCCGGCCGCAGCGGCCGGAGTCCCTGAAGGCGGTCCGGGCCCTGGAGGAGGTCCTCCAGCTGCCGGGGAACTCGCTGCTGCGGCTGCTGACGGAGGACGCGGCGGCCCGGGAGGGCGTGGAACGGCCGGCGGCCCGCTCGTACCGCTCGCTGGTGGAGGCCTCGGGCGCGGTGGAGGAGCTGTTCGCGGAGCTGGAGTCGCCGGCGGACGGCGGGCTGCACACGGTCGGCCACCACGAGCGGGTGCGGATCGGTCCCGGCCGGGAACTGGTGGGCCGCGAGTCGCAGCACGTGGTGCGGGCGCACCGGGACGGCGTCGACCGGTATCTCGCGATCCACCACGGCGACCCGGGCTGCGATCCGTCGCGGGTGCGGGTGCGGTCGGTGGAGAACTGCCGTACGGGGCGGGTGCGGTGGCACGCGGAGACGGGCGTGGTCGTCGCCGAGCTGCTCTTCGACGCGCGGCTGCGGGCCGGCGACACGCACCTGTTCACCTACGGCTTCGAGGACGGGACGGCCGGTCCGAGCGGCGAGTACGTACGCGGCTTCAGCTTCGCGGGCGGGCAGTACGTGCTCCAGGTCGCCTTCGACGAGGCGGCCCTGCCGGTACGCTGCCGGCGCTTCGCCCAGGCGTCTGCGGGCGCCCCGCGCGGTGGCCGTACGGAGCTGACGCTCGGCGGCCGGCACCGCACGGTGCACCTGGTGGAGCAGGGAGTGCGTCCCGGGATCCTGGGAATCGACTGGGACTGGTCCTGAGCCCCGCGGACCGGGTCAGGCGGAGGGCGCGGCCTTCGGCCCGGCGATGAGCCTGCCGCCCTCGACGCGGATCTCGACGGCGGGCAGCGGGACGGTGGCGGGCCCCTTGAGCGCCTTGCCGGTGGTGACGTCGAAACGGCTGCCGTGGCAGGGGCAGTTGCCCTCGTTGTCCTCGATCTTGTCGAGGACGCAGCCGGCGTGGGTGCACTGGGCGCTGAAGGCCTTGTACTGGCCCTTGGCGGGGCAGCTCACCAGGACCTTCTGCTCGCGGAAGAGCGTGGCGCCCCCGACCGGGACCTCGTCCGGCGAACCGAGCTCCACCGGCGCGGTCGGCGTCGGCACCCCGGCGTGCCCCAGCTTCGACTCGGTGGAGCAGGCGGCGACTCCCAGCCCGGCGGCACCGGCGAGAGCGGCACCCTTCAGGACGGTGCGGCGGGTGGACTGGCCGGACATGATCGCGCTCCACGGGTGCGGGGGACGGTGGTCAGCCCCGACGATACCCGCGCCCTTTGATCCGGTTTCGGCCGGGCCCAGGGCCCCGCACGGCGGGCTCCGCCCCTCGCGCCCGGGCCCTGGCCACCACGCCCGGCGGGCACGCGACGCCCGCCCGACGGGCCGGGCGAGGACCCACGGGAGACGACGCCGACCGCCGGTCCGGCCACCGAGCCGACCGGGCACCGGACCTACCGAGCGCCGTGCCATCCGGCCGCCAGGCCATCCGGACACCAGCCCTACCGGATACCAGCCCTACCGGGCACCAGGCCAACCGGCCTCCGGGCGCCGGGCCTCCGGGCGCCGGGCCTCCGGGCGCCGGGCCTCCGGGGACCGAGATCCCCGGTAGGCCCGGCGGCGGCGTCACGCCTTGCGGGCGCGGGTCGCCGTCTTCTTGGCCGGCGCGGCCTTCTTCGCCACGGCCTTCTTCGCGGCGGCCGTCTTCTTCGCGGCCGGCGCCTTCTTCGCCGCCGTCTTCCTCACGGCGGCCTTCTTCGCGGCCGTCCCGCGCGCCGCCGGCACCCCCGCGTCGCTGACGCGGTCCGCGCCGAGGATCTCGCGGAGGAACTTGCCGGTGTGGCTGGCCGGCTCCGAGGCGACCTCCTCGGGGGTGCCCTCGGCGACGACCATGCCGCCGCCGCTGCCGCCCTCGGGGCCCATGTCGATGATCCAGTCGGCGGTCTTGATGACGTCGAGGTTGTGCTCGATGACGATCACCGAGTTGCCCTTGTCGACCAGGCCCGACAGGACCTTGATGAGCTTCGAGATGTCCTCGAAGTGCAGACCGGTGGTCGGCTCGTCGAGGACGTAGACCGTACGGCCGGTCGACCGCTTCTGCAGCTCGGAGGCGAGCTTGACGCGCTGCGCCTCGCCGCCGGAGAGCGTCGGCGCGGACTGCCCGAGGCGGACGTATCCGAGCCCGACCTCGTTGAGCGTCCGCAGGTGGCGGGCGATCGTGGGGACGGCCTCGAAGAAGTCGAGGGCCTCCTCGATCGGCATGTCGAGGACCTCGGCGATGGACTTGCCCTTGTAGTGGACCTCCAGGGTCTCCCGGTTGTACCGGGCCCCGTGGCAGACCTCGCACGGCACGTACACGTCCGGGAGGAAGTTCATCTCGATCTTGATCGTGCCGTCGCCGGAGCAGTTCTCGCAGCGGCCGCCCTTGACGTTGAAGGAGAAGCGGCCGGGCAGGTAGCCCCGCACCTTCGCCTCCATCGTCTCCGCGAAGAGCCGGCGGACGTGGTCGAAGACTCCGGTGTACGTCGCCGGGTTCGAGCGCGGGGTGCGCCCGATCGGCGACTGGTCGACGTGCACGACCTTGTCGACGAGGTCGTCGCCCTCCACGCGCGTGTGCCGGCCGGGCACCGTCTTGGCGCCGTTCAGCTCGCGCGCCAGGTGGGTGTAGAGGATGTCGTTGACCAGCGTCGACTTGCCGGAGCCGGAGACTCCGGTGACGGCGGTGAGGACGCCCAGCGGGAAGGAGACGTCGATGTCCCGCAGGTTGTTCTCGCGGGCGCCGTGGACGGTGAGCAGCCGTCCGGCGTCGACGGGGCGGCGGATGTCCGGGGTGGTGATCGCCCGGCGGCCGGAGAGGTACTGCCCGGTCATCGACTCCTCGTTGGCGAGGAGCTCCTTCAAGGTGCCGGAGTGGACGACCTTGCCGCCGTGCTCGCCGGCGCCGGGGCCGATGTCCACGACCCAGTCGGCGACCTTGATCGTGTCCTCGTCGTGCTCGACGACGATGAGCGTGTTGCCCATGTCGCGGAGGCGGACGAGGGTCTCGATCAGACGGTGGTTGTCGCGCTGGTGGAGGCCGATGGACGGCTCGTCGAGGACGTAGAGCACGCCGACCAGGCCGGAGCCGATCTGCGTGGCGAGCCGGATGCGCTGCGCCTCGCCGCCGGAGAGGGTGCCGGCCGCGCGGTTGAGGGAGAGGTAGTCGAGGCCGACGTCGACGAGGAAGCGCAGCCGCTCGTTGACCTCCTTGAGGACCCGCTCGGCGATCTTCTTGTCCCGGGCGTTGAGCGTGAGGCGGCCCAGGAACTCGGCGCAGTCGCTGATCGACATGGCGGAGACCTCGGCGATGGACTTCTCCATCACGGTGACCGCCAGCACGATCGGCTTGAGCCGGGTGCCGTGGCAGGTGGGGCAGGGCACCTCGCGCATGTAGCCCTCGAAGCGCTCCCGGCTGGAGTCGCTCTCGGCCTCGCTGTGGCGGCGCTTCACGAAGGAGACGGCACCCTCGAAGGCGGGGCTGGTCCAGGCGCGCTCGCGCCCGTACCTGTTCCGGTAGCGGACCTCGATCTGGGTCTTGTGGCCGTGCATGAGGGCCTTCTTGGCCCGCTGCGGGAGGCCCGCGTAGGGGATGTCGGTGCGGAAGCCGAGGGCCTGGGAGAGCCCGTCGATCATCCGGCCGAAGTACTCCTTGGTGTGGCCGTGGGACCACGGGTGGATGGCGCCCTCGTCGAGGGACTTCTCCTCGTCGGGGACGACCAGCTCGGGGTCGACCTCCATCCGCGTGCCGATGCCGGTGCAGTCGGGGCAGGCGCCGAAGGGCGAGTTGAAGGAGAAGGAGCGGGGCTCCAGCTCCTCGAAGGAGAGGTCGTCGTACGGGCAGTACAGGTGCTCCGAGTACATCTTCTCGCGCTCGGGGTCGTCCTCGGCGAGGTCGACGAAGTCGAGCACGACCATGCCGCCGGAGAGCCCGAGGGCGGTCTCGACGGAGTCGGTGAGGCGGCGCTTGGCGGAGTCCTTCACGGTGAGGCGGTCGACGACCACCTCGATGGTGTGCTTCTCCTGCTTCTTCAGCGTCGGCGGCTCGCTGAGCTGGATCGTCTGCCCGTCGACCCGGGCGCGGCTGTAGCCCTTGGCCTGGAGGTCGGCGAAGAGGTCGACGAACTCGCCCTTGCGCTCGCGCACCAGCGGGGAGAGCACCTGGAAGCGGCTGCCCTCGGGCAGCTCCAGGACCTTGTCGACGATCGCCTGCGGCGACTGGCGGGAGATCGGCCGGCGGCACTCGGGACAGTGCGGCTTGCCGATGCGGGCGAAGAGCAGGCGGAGGTAGTCGTAGACCTCGGTGATGGTGCCGACCGTCGAGCGCGGGTTGCGCGAGGTCGACTTCTGGTCGATGGAGACGGCGGGCGAGAGACCCTCGATGAAGTCCACGTCCGGCTTGTCCATCTGGCCGAGGAACTGCCGTGCGTACGAGGAGAGCGACTCGACGTACCGGCGCTGCCCCTCGGCGAAGATCGTGTCGAACGCGAGGGAGGACTTGCCCGATCCCGAGAGCCCGGTGAAGACGATGAGGGAGTCACGGGGGAGGTCGAGCGAGACGTTCTTGAGGTTGTGCTCGCGCGCGCCACGGACGATGAGACGGTCGGCCACGCCGGTCCGCACCTTTCTTGAGAGAGCGGATTGACAGAACACCCAACAACCAAGGATGCCGGATGCTTCCGTGGTCGGCGGCTGCCACCACGAGCCTATAGCACGTACATTCGATTTCCGGCGATCGCCTGCCTGCTTCACCCGAACGAGTGGTCGGCGCTAGGGTCGGCGCCATGATCGATCACGAGCGCGACCTCGCCTCCCTGTACGAAGCGACCGAGCGGCTGCTGACCGACGCCGCCTCCTGGGACAACGCCTCCGTCGCCCAGCCGTCACGGCTTCCGGGCTGGACGCGTGGCCACGTCCTAGCCCACCTGGCCCGGAACGCCGAGGCTCTGGTGAACGTCCTGGAAGGCCGCCCCATGTACACGAGCGCCGAGGCGCGCGACGCCGACATCGAGCGCGACGCCGGCCGCCCCCTCGACGTCCAGCTCGCCGACGTCCGCGACACGGCCGAGCACCTCCGGGCCGTGGCCGCCGCCCCGGCCGACTGGAGCCGTGTCGTCGAGCTGCGCAACGGCATCACCGACAGCGCCTCCCGGATCCCCTTCCGCCGCTGGGTCGAGGTCGACCTGCACCACGTGGACCTCGACTGCGGCTACGAGCTGGAGGACCTCCCCGGCGAGTTCGTCGGGCGCGAGATCGACTTCCTCGCCGAGCGCTTCACCACCATGGGGAACGTGCCCCCGACCGTCCTGTGGGCAGAGGACGGCCGCACCTGGACGACCGGCGCGGCCTCCGGCGAGGACGGCGTCGTCGTCACCGGCCCCGCGGCCGACCTGCTCGGCTGGCTGGCCGGCCGCCGCGACGGCTCGGCCCTCACCACCAAGGGCGGCCCGCTCCCCCAGCTCCCGCCGCTGTAGCCCGGGCTCACCGGGACCGGCGCGGGCGGCCGGGGCTAGGCTGAGGCCATGACGTACAGCGGAGCGGTGAGGGTGGGCGGTCCGGCCGACGTCCACGAGCTGAAGGACCTGATGATCTCCAAGGTCGCGGTCGGCCCGATGGACAACAACGCGTACCTGCTGCGCTGTCGGGCCACCGGCGCCCAGCTGCTCGTCGACGCGGCCAACGACGCGGAGACCCTGCTCACGCTGATCGGCGACGACGGCATCTCCGCCGTCGTCACCACCCACCGGCACGGCGACCACTGGCAGGCCCTGGCCCAGGTCGTCGCCGCCACCGGCGCGACCACGTACGCGGGCGCGTACGACGTGGAGGGCATCCCGGTCGCCACCGACGTCCCGGTGGAGGACGGCGACACGATCCGCGTGGGCGAGGTCGAGCTCACCGCCCGCCGGCTCGTCGGCCACACCCCGGGCTCGATCGCGCTCGTCTACGACGACCCGCACGGCCACCCGCACCTCTTCACCGGCGACTGCCTCTTCCCCGGCGGCGTCGGCAACACCTGGAAGGACCCGGAGGCCTTCGCGAGCCTCCTGCACGACGTGGAGACCAAGCTCTTCGCCGCGCTGCCGGACGAGACCTGGGTCTACCCCGGCCACGGCAAGGACACCACGCTCGGTGACGAGCGCCCCCACCTCCCGGAGTGGCGCGAGCGCGGCTGGTGAGCCAGCCGGTGCCGAAGCGCCCCCGGTGACGCCGGGGGCACTCCCGCACGCCCCCGTAACCCGGACGGCGGGCGGGTAGTTGGCGGCACATGCACCCCAGTCACACTCCGTCGCCACCGGCGGCCGCCCGTCCGCCGTCGATGGCCCGGCTCGCCGGCGCCTCGCTCGTCGGCACCGCCATCGAGTTCTTCGACTTCTTCGTCTACGGGACGGCCGCCGCCCTCGTCCTCGGGCCGCTCTTCTTCCCGACCTTCTCCCCGCTCGCCGGGACGCTCGCCGCCTTCGGCACCTTCGCCATCGGCTTCCTCTCCCGCCCCATGGGCTCGGTCCTCTTCGGGCACATCGGGGACCGGCACGGGCGCCGGCCGGTGCTCTTCGCCTCGCTGCTGCTCACCGGCTGCGCCACCGTCGCCGTCGGCTGTGTCCCCACGTACGACGCGATCGGCGTCGCCGCTCCCCTGCTGCTGCTCCTGCTCCGCTTCCTCCAGGGGCTCGGCCTCGGCGGCGAGTGGGGCGGCGCCGTCCTGCTGACCGCCGAGCACGCCCCGCCGCACCGCCGCGCCCTGTGGGCGAGCTTCCCGCAGATCGGCCCGGCGGTCGGCTTCCTGCTGGCGAACGGGGTGATGCTGGCGCTCACCGCCGGCCTGAGCGACGCCGACTTCCGCTCCTGGGGGTGGCGGGTGCCGTTCTGGGCGGCGGGCCTGCTCGCCGCCCTCGGCCTGCTGCTGCGCTCCTCGCTCGCGGAGACCCCGCAGTTCGAGGAGCTGTCCGCGTCCGGACGGCGGGCGAACGCGCCGCTCGCCGAGGTCGCCCGCGACCACTGGCGGCTGGTGCTGCTGACCGCCGGCGCCCTCGCCGTCGGGTACGCGATCTTCTACACGGTCTCCACCTGGGCCCTGGCCTACGGGACCGAGCGGCTCGGGGTGAGCAGCACCGTGATGCTGGTCTGCGTGATGGCCGCGGTGGCGGTCAAGGGCGCCGCGACGCCCTTCCTGGCCCTGCTCGGCGACCGCTGGGGGCGCAGGCCGCTCTGCCTGGCGGGGTGCGCGGCGGCGGCCGTGTGGATGTTCCCGATGGTGGCGCTGCTGCACACCGCGCAGCCCCTGCTGATGTTCCTGGGGTTCCTGGGGGCGCTGCTGGCCTTCATCACCATGTTCGCGGTCGTCGCCGCGTACCTCCCGGAGCTGTACGAGCCCCGGGTCCGCTGCACCGGAGCGGCGGTCGGCTACAACCTGGCGGGGGTCCTCGGCGGCGCGCTGACCCCGATCGTGGCCACGACCCTGTCGGAGGGCGGCTCGGGCCCGCCGTGGGGGGTGGCCGCCTATCTGACGGTGGTGGCCCTGGTGAGCCTCGGCTGCTTCGCGCTGCTTCCGGAGACGCTGCCGGAGCGGCGGCCCGAGGAGGCGGCGGAGACGGAGGCCGCGGCCGCCTAGCGGGGTGGAGCGGGAACGGCGACGGCCGGTCCGGGCACCGTGCCCGGACCGGCCGTCGCCGTCACGCAGGGGGGAGAAGAGGCGGATCAGGCCTCGACGCTGTCCTTGCTGTCGTTGCTGTCCTTGCTGTCCTTGTCGGCCGCCTCGACGGCCGCCTTCTCGGACTGCTTCTTGGAGGCGATCAGGCTGGTGATCGTGGTGATGACCAGGACGCCGCAGATGACCGCGAGGGAGACCGGGATGGAGATCTCGGGGACGTGGACGCCGGACTCGTGCAGGGCGTGCAGCACCAGCTTGACGCCGATGAAGCCGAGGATCACCGACAGGCCGTAGCTGAGGTGGACCAGCTTCTTCAGCAGGCCGCCGATCAGGAAGTACAGCTGACGCAGACCCATGAGGGCGAAGGCGTTGGCGGTGAAGACGATGTACGGGTCCTGGGTGAGGCCGAAGATCGCGGGGATCGAGTCCATCGCGAACAGCACGTCGGTCATGCCGATGGCGAGCATGACGACCAGGAGCGGCGTCATGACCTTCTTGCCGGACTGCACGATGAAGAGCTTGGTGCCGTGGTAGCGGTCCGCGACGCCGAACTTCTTCTCGATGGACTTCAGGAGGCGGTTCTCGTCCCAGTCGTCCTCGTCCTCGTCCGTCATGGCCTCCTTGACGAGCTTCCACGCGGTGTAGATGAGGAAGGCGCCGAAGAGGTAGAAGACCCACGAGAAGCTCGCGATGATCGCGGCACCGGCCGCGATGAAGATCGCCCGCAGGACGAGGGCGATGAGCACGCCGACGAGCAGCACCCGCTGCTGGAGGTGGCTCGGCACGGAGAACTTCGCCATGATCAGGATGAAGACGAAGAGGTTGTCGACGCTGAGCGACTTCTCCGTGATGAAGCCGGCGAAGAACTCTCCGCCCGCCTGGCCGCCGCCCCAGATCGAGACGCCGATGCCGAAGAGCACGGCGAGCACGATCCAGACCACGGTCCAGATTCCGGCTTCCTTGATCGACACGTCATGGGGCTTGCGCCCGATGAAGAAGTCGACCGCGATCAGGGCGCCCAGACCGAGAATGGTCAGCACCCAGATGGTCATCGATACGTCCACTGCGCCTCCGGCGTCGTACGGCTGATCAGCGTCGTCGCTGCCGGAGGTCTCTTCCACCCGGGGCCGTCACACATGACCGCCGGGCCGACGCCCCGGGACCGGATGTCCTTGATCCGTCCGTATTGACGGGTACGCCGCGCATGGGGAGTACTCCCCTCCGCTGAGAAAGAGAGTACCCGAAGAACCAAGAGAAGGTAAAGGAAAGGGTAAAGGTGACTCAAAAGCGCAGGTCGGAGCCCTTTACCACGGCGGGTCGGGATCAGCCGGAATTCCGCCGCCGCGCCTCCCCCACCTGGCCGAGCACCTGCCAGAGCACCGCGCTGCCCGGCGGGACCGTCGGCGGCTCGTAGGTCCAGGCGTGGCCGACCCACGGGTCGGCGAGGTGGTCGTCGGGCACCGGCGTGAGCCGGAGCAGCGAGCGCCACAGCGGGTCGAGGACCGGCCCGTACGCGGCGGCGTCGGCCCGGTCCGCGACCATCAGCAGGTGGACGCCGACCGAAGGGCCCTCGTCGGCGAGGTAGCGGAGCCGCGTGACGGCCCGGTCGTCGAAGCCGTGCGGGAAGTCGTGGACGACGAGCAGCTGGCGCGCCGGGTCGAAGCCGGGCGGCAGGTCCTCGGAGGCGTCGCCGCGCACCGCCATCTGCAGCAGGTCCACCCGCTCGGTGAGCTGGGCGAGGACGTCGGTGACCCCGGCCGCGCCCCGGGCCGGCGGGCCGGCGAGGACCCCGGTCTCCACGAGCGGCGCGAAGGCGGCGGCCCCGCCGCCGGCCGGGTCGAGGACGTGGACGGTGAGGGAGCCCGCGGGGTGGGTGGCGAGCAGCCGGGCGGTGTGGGCGACGGCGCTGTCCAGGGCGAGCCGGCGCAGCTCCGCCTCGTCCAGCAGTCCGGCGGCGGAGGTGCGG
The DNA here is from genome assembly GCF_040633895.1 of Streptomyces sp. NPDC007863. Classification (NCBI taxonomy): domain Bacteria; kingdom Bacillati; phylum Actinomycetota; class Actinomycetes; order Kitasatosporales; family Streptomycetaceae; genus Streptomyces; species Streptomyces sp. NPDC007863. The sequence continues at coordinate 439,947 of NZ_JBEYEI010000002.1, read as the reverse complement.
CCGGGCCCCGAGTCCACCCAGAGGCCGCGCTCCAGCGGGAGCCGGACCAGGAAGGGGATCCTGAGGGCGCTCCGCTCGGGGACGTGGAGGTCGCCGAGGCGGACCGCCATCGGGGGCTCCTCCGGGGTCCGGTAGGCGTGCCAGACGGGGTTGTCCCAGCGGGCGTAGGCGACGGGCAGGGCGGGTTCGACGACCTCGGACTCGGCGGTGAGCTGCGCGAGGTCCCGGTCGAGGACCTCCTGGGCCCGGCCCATCAGCTCCTCGTGCGTGGCCCGGGCGGCGGCCCGCGCGGCGTCGCCGGCCGCGCCGACCCGGGTGCTCGGGTCGGCGAGGACCTGGTCGACGGCCCGGTCGAGGCGGTGGTCGGCGAAGTCGCGGGCGCTGCGGTAGGCGGCGACGGTCCTGGCGAGGTCCTCGAACATGCCCCACACCTGGTTGTAGAGCCGCTCGTCCATGGACCACCCGCTGGCATCCCCGGCGACGGGCGCCGGCCGGGACTCGGCCGACGGCGCGTCCGGCTGCCCGGACGGCCGCTCGGAGGGCGGCTCGGACGGCGGCGGTACGGCCCCGGCGCCGGCCGTCGGGGCGGCCGGGCGGCGCCCCGGGTGGGAGTAGCTGATCGCGGTGGTGGAGGAGGGGTCGGCCGGGGCGGTCTCGGGGACCAGCGGCGGCGGCACCGGGGCGTCGGCGGGGGCGACCGCGTCCAGGACGGCGGCGGCGAGGTCGGCGGCGGCCGGTGCGCCCTGGTCGGCGAGGAGCTCGGCGAGCCCGCCCTCGTACCCCTGCCCGACCGCGCGGACCTTCCAGGCGCCCTGGCGGCGGTAGAGCTCCAGGGCGACGACGGCGGACTCCCGGTCGAGACCGGTGATGGTGTACGTGGCGACGGCGGCGCCCGCCGGGTCGGCGACGGTCACGAAGGGGGCGGCGGCGGTGCCGAAGCGGGCCGGGCCGCTCCCGCCCGGCGGCAGCGCGAGGAGCAGGGAGAGCCGGTGCACGGCGTCCGGGAGGGCGGCGAGGTCCACGGCGATGCGGTGCTCGGCCGCGGCCTCGCCGGGCACCTCGACCCCGGGGCGTACGGGGGCGCCGGGGTGGGCGATCCACTCGGCGCCGCCGACGCGGCCCCGCTCGTCGCCGAGGGTCGCCCCGGCGACGACCGGGTGTCCGGCGGAGACCCGGAGTTCGAGTCGGGTGTCGGGCAGGGGGTGGTTCTGCCCCCGGACCAGCTCGGCCGTCATCTGGACTCTGTTTCCCCTCGGCGCTTCGGGTCGGTCATGCGGTCGTGGCGCGCTGCCACGGCGTCGTCATGCGGTCGTGCGGTCCACGCGGTCACGCGGTCCACGCGGTCACGCGGGACAGCTCCCGGCGGGCCGGTGCCCGTCGGGAGCTGCGGTGCGGCGGCGGGGCGGCGGAGTCCGCCCCGCGGGTCCGCCTACAGGTGCGGCAGGATCGCCGGCATCAGGTCCTGGAAGGTGCGGCCGTTGGCCGGGTTGCCCAGGGCGGTCATCTGCCAGCCGGTGCCGGCCCGGTGCACCTTCGCCATGATCTGCGCGGTGTACTGGCCGCCGCCGTCCAGGGTGTAGCGCGCCAGCTCCTGGCCGTTCGTCTCGTCGACGAGCCGGCAGAAGGCGTTCTGCACCTCCTGGAAGGTCTGTCCGGTGAAGGAGTTCACCGTGAAGACGATCTGGTCGATGTGGACGGGCACCCGCTGGAGGTCGACGAGGATGGCCTCGTCGTCGCCGCCCTGGCCCACGCCGCCCACGAGGTTGTCGCCGGTGTGGCGGACGGAGCCGTCGTCGCTGACCAGGTGGCGGAAGAAGACCACGTCCACGGGCTGCTTCTCGGCGAAGAGCACCGCGGAGGCGTCCAGGTCGATCTCCCGGGTGCGGGAGCCGAAGAGCCCCCGGCGCGGCGCGGCCTGCCAGCCGAGCCCCATCCGCACCTGGTTGAGGCTGCCCCCGCCCTGCTTCTCCAGGCTGATGGCCTGCCCCTTGGTCATGTTGACCGTCACGCGCTGCCCCTCTCGTCGTTGTGGCAGCACCCTACGCAGGCCCACTGACAACGTGCCGGGCGCGGCCCGGTTTTGTGTCGGTCTTGCAACACACCGGGCCGCCACGGGTCACGCCAGTCCCGCCTCCTTCATCTGCCGCAGCTCCTTCTTCAGTTCGGCGACCTCGTCCCGCAGCCTGGCGGCCACCTCGAACTGCAGCTCCGCGGCGGCGGCGCGCATCCGCTCGGTCATCTCCTCGATGACTCCGGCCAGTTCGGCGGCGGGGCGGTCGCCGAGCTCCAGCGTCGAGCCGGCCTTGGCGCCCGCCTTGCCGGCCTTCGCCGCCTTCGGGGCGTGCGCGGCGAGCGAGGGCACCGGGGACTTGGCGCCCTTGCCGTCCTTGCCCTGGCGGTAGCCGGTGCCGAGCAGCTGCTCGGTGTCGACCTCCTCGCGGGCGATGGTGGCGACGATGTCGTTGATCTTCTTGCGGAGCGGCTGGGGGTCGATCCCGTGCTCCTTGTTGTAGGCGACCTGCTTCTCGCGGCGCCGGTTGGTCTCGTCGATGGCCTGGGCCATGGCAGGGGTGATGGTGTCGGCGTACATGTGGACCTGGCCGGAGACGTTACGGGCGGCGCGGCCGATGGTCTGGATGAGGGAGGTCCCGGAGCGCAGGAAGCCCTGCTTGTCGGCGTCGAGGATGGCGACGAGGGAGACCTCGGGGAGGTCGAGGCCCTCGCGGAGCAGGTTGATGCCGACGAGGACGTCGTACTCGCCGGAGCGCAGTTCGCGCAGCAGCTCGATGCGGCGCAGGGTGTCGACGTCGCTGTGGAGGTAGCGGACCTGGATGCCGAGCTCCAGGAAGTAGTCGGTGAGGTCCTCGGCCATCTTCTTGGTGAGGGTGGTGACGAGGACGCGCTCGTCCCGCTCGGTGCGCAGCCGGATCTCGTGGACCAGGTCGTCGATCTGGCCCTCGGTGGGCTTGACGACGACCTCGGGGTCGACGAGGCCGGTGGGACGGATGATCTGCTCGACGAAGCCGTCGCCCCGGGAGAGTTCGTAGGTGCCGGGGGTGGCGGAGAGGTAGACGGTCTGGCCGATCCGCTCCTGGAACTCCTCCCACTTCAGCGGGCGGTTGTCGAGGGCGGAGGGGAGCCGGAAGCCGTGGTCGACGAGGGTCCGCTTGCGGGAGGCGTCGCCCTCGTACATGGCGCCGATCTGGGGCACGGTGACGTGCGACTCGTCGATGACGAGGAGGAAGTCGTCCGGGAAGTAGTCGAGGAGGGTGTTGGGCGGGGAGCCGGGCTCGCGGCCGTCGAAGTGCATCGAGTAGTTCTCGATGCCGGAGCAGGAGCCGATCTGGCGCATCATCTCGATGTCGTAGGTGGTGCGCATGCGGAGGCGCTGGGCCTCCAGCATCTTGCCCTGCTTCTCCAGCTCCTTGAGGCGGCCGTCGAGCTCGCGCTCGATGTCGTTGACGGCCCGCTCCATGCGCTCGGGGCCGGCGACGTAGTGGCTGGCGGGGAAGACGTACAGCTGCTCGTCCTCGCTGATGATCTCGCCGGTCAGCGGGTGGAGGGTGGAGAGCGCCTCGATCTCGTCGCCGAACATCTCGATGCGGACGGCGAGCTCCTCGTACACGGGGAAGATCTCGATGGTGTCACCGCGGACCCGGAAGGTGCCGCGGGTGAACGCGAGGTCGTTGCGCGTGTACTGGATGTCGACGAAGCGGCGGAGGAGCTGGTCGCGGTCGATCTCGTCGCCGACCTTGAGCGGGACCATGCGGTCCACGTACTCCTGCGGGGTGCCGAGGCCGTAGATGCAGGAGACGGAGGCGACCACGACGACGTCCCTGCGGGTGAGCAGGGAGTTGGTGGCGGAGTGGCGCAGCCGCTCGACCTCCTCGTTGATCGAGGAGTCCTTCTCGATGTAGGTGTCCGACTGGGGGACGTACGCCTCGGGCTGGTAGTAGTCGTAGTACGAGACGAAGTACTCGACCGCGTTGTTGGGCAGGAGCTCGCGGAACTCGTTCGCCAGCTGGGCGGCCAGGGTCTTGTTCGGCGCCATCACCAGGGTGGGGCGCTGGAGCTTCTCGATCATCCAGGCCGTGGTGGCCGACTTGCCGGTGCCGGTGGCGCCGAGGAGGACGACGTCCTTCTCGCCGGCGCGGATGCGCTTGTCCAGCTCGGCGATGGCCGTCGGCTGGTCACCGCTCGGCTGGTAGGGGGAGACGACCTCGAAGGGCGCCACCGAACGTTCGATCTTGGAAACGGGCCGCATGCCACCACCGTACGACCCGCCACCGACAGTCGGGCGGTGATCGGCGCCTCACCAGTCCTGGGAGCCGTGGCCGCCGCGCGGGACGGACCTCCGGAAGCCGCGTCCGCCGGAACGGGCGGTCCCGTCCGCGGGCCGGCCGTAGCCGGGGACGTGCCGGGGGGCGGGGACGCCGGGGCGGTACGGGGAGCGGGCCGGGGGCCGCTGCCAGTCGGGGTCGCCCATGACGAGCAGCGGGTCGAACATGACGACGACGGCGGCGAGGATGAGGAAGACCGCCGGGCCGATCAGCATGGGCAGCAGCATCGACCCCGTGGTCGCGCCGGTGGGCGCGGCGGAGGCGGCGTGCAGGTGGACGCTGACGGCCGCCATGGCGGTGTAGTGCATGCCGCTGACGGCGACGCCCATGACGAGGCTGGCACCGAGGCTGGCGAGGAAGCCGTGGACGGAGACCGCCGCCCAGAGGGCGGTGGTGGCGGCGACGACGGCGATGACCACGGAGAGGGCCACGGTCAGGGTGTCGTACTCGATCCGGCCGGGCAGCCGCATCCCGGCCATGCCGAGGTAGTGCATGGTGGCCACGCCGAGGCCGGTGATGGTGCCGCCGGTGACGAGGGTGAGCGCGGTGGCGCCCCGGTAGCCGACGATGAAGATGCCGATGCCGACCATGACGATGGCGACGGCGAGACTGGCGAAGGTGATCGGCCGGTCGTAGTCGATCGGCGCCCGCTCGACCGTGAAGCCCATCATGGCGATGAAGTGCATCGTCCAGATGCCGGTGCCGATGGAGGTGGAGCCGAGGGCCAGCCAGCCGGCCTTGAAGGAGTCCCGGTGACGCAGCGAGCGGGTCGTGCATCTCAGCCCCAGGGCACCGCCGAGGCAGGCCATGAGGAAGGCCGCCACCGGCGTGACGACCCCGTAGCTGAATCCGTCGACCGTGCCCTGCATGAGCGTGTGCCCTCCCACCCCTGGCGCATGGACGTCCGAAAACAGTCGGTACCGCTGGGTAGTACTACCGGGGCGAGATTATGGCCCGCCGAGGGTTCCGCGGGCACCTGACCGGCGATTTTCCGGTCGTGAGACCGGAGCGAGACCGGTCCGTGACCTCGGGAGGGGGTCCCGCCGCCGGATCGCCGCCGAACGACCGTTCTGGCTGACGGACGTCGTCGGGGCGTGGCCGGAAAGGGGCGTCCGGGCCCGGCTGTCGGTGCCGGGCCGTACGGTGAGGGCATGGACATCGAGGACGGACCGCGCGGCCCGCGCGCCGAGTGGGCGGTGGTGGAGAGCGGCATCGGCCCGCTCTTCCTGGCGGCCACCGGGCGGGGGCTGGTGCGGGTCGAGTTCCACGCGGGCCGGGACCGCGGCGCGCGGATGCCGGGGCGGCTGGCCGAGCAGCTGGGCGGCCCGGCCGTCGAGTGCGCCACGGGGCTGCTCGCCGAGCCGGTGCGGCAGCTGGAGCGGTACTTCGCGGGGGCGCTGCGCGCGTTCGACCTGCCGCTGGACTGGTCGCTGACGACCGGCTTCAACCGCCAGGTGCTGCGCGAGCTTGCCGCCGGCGTCCCGTACGGGACGGTGGTCGGGTACGGCGAGCTGGCGCGGCGCGTCGGCCAGCCGGCGGCGGCGCAGGCGGTGGGGGCGGCGATGGGCGCCAATCCGCTGCCGGTGGTGGTGCCGTGCCACCGCGTGGTGGAGAGCGACGGCGGGCTCGGCGGCTTCGGCGGCGGCCTGGAGACGAAGCGAAGACTGCTCGCCCTGGAGGGCGTGCTGCCGGAACCGCTGTTCTGAGCGGCTCCGGGTCCCGTCCCGTGCCGCCCGCCGGGGAGGCGGTGCCCCCGGGGGTTCCGTTCCCCGCCGTTCCCCGCCGTTCCCCTCGGGTGCGCGGGCTGGCACACTCCGGTAGTGACCGAAACGCCCGACGCCCCTGACATCCTCGTGCCCGGAGAGACCGCCGCGCCGCTCTCCCCCGCCGCGCTGCCGGCGCTGCGCCGCCGGGTCCAGGCCGTGCTCGTCGCCACCCAGATCCTCGGCGGTCTCGGGATCGCCACCGGAGTCGCGCTCGCCGCCGTCCTCGCCACCGAGGTGAGCGGTACGGACGCGCTGGCCGGGCTCGCCTCGACGGCGACGGTCGCCGGGCCCGCGCTGCTCGCGATGCCGCTCGCCGCGCTGATGGCGCGGCGGGGGCGGCGGGCCGGTCTGGTGCTCGCCTATCTGCTGGGCGCGCTCGGGGCCGGTGTCGCGGTGCTCGGCGCGGTCCTCGGCAGCTTCCCGCTGCTCCTCGTGGGTCTGGTGGGCTTCGGCGCGGGGTCCTCGGCAAATCTGACGGCCCGGTTCGCGGCCGCCGACCTGGCGCCGCCGGACCGCCGGGCGCGGGCCATCTCGACGGTGGTCTGGGCGACCACGATCGGCGCCGTCCTCGGCCCGAACATCGCGGCGCCGGCCGGGCGGAGCGTCGCGGGCCTCGGCATACCCGTGGCCGCAGGCCCGTTCCTGTGGGCCGCGGTGGTCTTCGTGGTCTCGGCGCTGGTGGTGGCAGTGCTGCTGCGGCCCGATCCGCTGCTGACGGCGCGGGCGCTGGCCGCCGCGGACGGGAGCGGGGCGGACGACCGGCCCGAGGGCCGGTCCCTGCGGGCGGGGCTGCGGGCGGTCCGCGCGTCGTCGCAGGCCCGGATCGCCCTGGTCACGGTGGTCGCCTCGCAGACGGTGATGGTGTCGATCATGTCGATGACGCCGGTGGCGCTCACGCACCACGGGGCCGGCATCGAGCTGATCGGGCTCGTCATCAGCGTGCACATCGCGGGCATGTACGCGTTCTCGCCCGTCATGGGCTGGCTCTCGGACCGGCTCGGCCGGCTCGCGGTGATCGGTCTCGCGGTCGGTCTGCTCGGGGTCGCGGCGCTGCTCGCCGGCACCGCGGGCGCGAGCCACACCCGGGTCGCGGCGGGACTGTTCGTCCTGGGGCTCGGCTGGTCGGCCGGGCTGGTGTCGGGCTCGGCGCTGCTGACGGACTCGGTGCCGCAGGCGGCGCGGGCGGCCGTCCAGGGCCTGTCGGACACGGCGATGAACACGGCGGCGGGCCTCGGCGGCCTGCTGGCCGGGGTGATCGTCTCCAAGGCGGGCTACGGTCCGCTCAACGCGATCGCCGCCTGTCTGCTGCTGCCGATGGCGGCCCTGGCCCTGCGGGGCGTGCTCCGCAGGGCCTGACCGGCGCCCGGGTCAGGGCAGGGTGATGTGGTACGCCTTGCGCAGCGTCTCGTGGACGGTCCAGGTGGTCCGGTCGCCCTCGCGGAGCACACAGGCGTCACCGGGCCCGACCTCCATCGTGGCGCCGCCCTCGACGGCGACGGTGGCCCGGCCGCTGACGACGACGAAGAGCTCGTTCGCCTCGGTGTCGGTGACGACGCCGGGGGTGATCTGCCAGATGCCGCGCAGCTGCTTGCCGTCGGCGGACTCCCACAGCACCTTGCCGGACACCTCGGGGGTGCCGGACACGATCTGGGCGGGGTCGAGCGGGTCGGCTTCCAGCTCGGCGTCGGGGATGTGGACGGCGAAGGAGGGGAGGTCGTGAGTCGTCATGGGCGGTGACTGTAGCCGGGTCGCGGAGCGGCCGGTGCGGCCGGGAGGGCGGAAGGAATCCCTCCGTCCACCGTCCTGACCAGGCACGTTACCGATCCGGACCGAGCGCGACGGATTCCGCACCGGGGCCTTGCCCGCCGCCCGGGCGGGTCCTGCCCCGCCCGGGCGCGCGGCGCCGGGCGCCGGAGAACCGAATCCGTACCCCCCTCGCACCCGCGTGCGAAAGGGGGGTGGCGGCAGATCGCCAGAGGTGTTTGGGAGGCGGGCGGTCGCGCCAGGAATGGACCATGACCACGACCACACTGGTGTCCGAAGAGGTGCGGGACGCGCTCCGCGAGGGCCGGCCCGTCGTCGCCCTCGAATCGACGATCATCGCCCACGGCCTGCCGCGCCCGCGGAACCTGGCCGTGGCCGTGGAGCTGGAGGAGTCGGTACGGGCCGAGGGCGCCGTGCCGGCCACCATCGCCGTGCTCGACGGCGTGGCGCGGATCGGCCTCGACCGGGCCGGGCTGACCCGGATCGCGCAGGACCCGTCGGTCCGCAAGCTCGGCCACCGGGACCTTGCCCCCGCGCTCGCCACCGGCGCCACCGGCGCGACCACGGTCTCCGCGACGGCCCGGCTCGCCGACGCGGCGGGCATACGGGTCTTCGCCACCGGCGGCCTCGGCGGAGTGCACCGCGAGTGGCACGAGACCCAGGACGAGTCCGCCGACCTGCGGCTGCTCGCCGAGGTGGGCCTCACGGTGGTGTGCGCGGGCGTGAAGTCGATCCTCGACGTCCCGGCCACCCTCCAGCGCTTGGAGACGCTGGGCGTCACGGTCGCCGGGTACGGCACCGAGACCTTCCCCGGCTTCTACCTCTCCTCCTCCGGGGAGCCGGTCGACTGGACGCTGCGCACCCCGGAGGAGGTCGCCGCGGTCATACGCGCCCGGGAGGCGCTCGGCCGGCCCTGGTCCGCGCTGGTCGTCGCCCATCCGGTGCCCGAGGCGGAGCAGCTGGACCCGGCGCTGCACGACCGGGTGCTGGCGCGGGGCCTCGCCGAGCTGAAGGAGAAGGGCATCACCGGGCAGGCCGTCACCCCCTTCCTCCTGGAGTACCTGACCACGCACACGGACGGCGCGTCCCTGGAGGCCAACCTGGCGGCGGTGCGGGGCAACGTCCGGCTCGCGGCCCGGATCGCGGGGGCGTACGCCGCGGGCGAGCGGTGACGGCGGCGGGCGGGCCGGCACCGGGCGGGGCGCTGCTGGTCGTCGGGGACGTCGTCACGGACGTGGTGGCCCGGCACCGGGGACCGCTCGCTCCCGCGACGGACACGGCGGCCTCCATCCGCACCCTGCCGGGCGGCGCGGGGGCCAACGCGGCCTGCTGGGCGGTCCGTTCGGGACACCGGGACGTGCGGCTGCTCGGCCGGGTCGGCGCGGAGTCGGCCGCCTGGCACGGGCGCGAGCTGACCGGGGCGGGCGTCCGCCCGCTCCTCGTGCCGGATCCGGAGGTGCCCACGGCCACCGTGATCGCCCTGGTGGACCCGGCGGCCGAGCGGACCTTCCTGACGGACAGCGGCGCCGTGCTCCGCCTCTGCCCCGACGACTGGTCCGCCGGACTCCTCGACGGCGTGGCCGCCCTGCACCTCTCCGGCTATCTGTTCTTCGCCCCGCCGAGCCGGGCGGCGGCCCGGCTCGCCCTCGCGGACGCCCGGGCGGCCGGGATACCGGTGAGCGTGGACCCGGCGTCGGCCGGCTTCCTGGCGGAGCTGGGCCCGGAGCGGTTCCTCGCGGCCGTGGAGGGCGCCTCCGTGCTGCTGCCCAACGCCGACGAGGCCCGGCTGCTCACCGGCGCCCCGGACGCGGAGGCGGCAGCGCGGGCACTGAGCCGGCGCGTCCCGCTGGCGGTCGTGACCCTGGGCGCGGACGGCGCGCTGATCGCCGAGGGCGGCACGGTCACCGCCCGGGTCACGGCCCCGGTCGTGCCGCCGGGACGACGCCTCGACTCGACGGGCGCGGGCGACGCGTTCACGGGCGCGTTCCTCGCGGCGCGGCTCGCGGGCGCGGACCCGGCGGAGGCGGCGCGGGCGGGGTGCGCGGCGGGCGCCGAAGCGGTGACCGTGGTGGGCGGCAGACCGCCCTCGGACCGCCCGTCGTCAGTCTGAGCCGAGGTCCCCGAGCCCGGTCCAGGCCGGGTGCCGCGGGTCGTCGGCCCGGACGACGACGTCGGCGGCCCCGGCCGGGTCGACCTCCGTCTCGTACCGGGCGAAGGCGGGCAGTGCCCAGGGCTCCCCGGTACGCCGCGCGAGGGCACCGGGCGACAGCCGCAGATGGACGGTCAGATCGAAGGGGAACCAGTGGCCGAGGAGGAACGGCCCGTGCAGCAGCAGGACGCCGCCGGGCGGCAGCGTCACATACGGACTCCGGGTCGCCCGGTCCTTCACCGGATCCCACAGATCGGGCAGCACCCGCCCGTCGCCGCCCGGTTCCAGCGGCGTGAACACCTCGCGCCACAGGGCCCCGGTGTCGGTCCAGCCGTCGTAGTACGCGTCGGGGTCCTGCCGACCGTGCTCGTACCGCAGCGAGGCGGGCCGCAGAAACCCCTGGGTGCCGACGACGTGCGCGGGGCGCCCGCGGTCCCGCAGCTGCTCCGCGAGCAGCCCGGCCAGCTCCTCGCCCCCGGCGGCCGGGGCCCCGTCGACGGCGATCTTCAGCCGGTCGCCGCCGTCACCGGGCGCGAGCCGGTCCACGTGCCGTGCCAGCCGCCCGGCCATCCGGCCCCAGGTGATCGCCTCGTATCGCATCCCACCCATTCTGCCCCGCGCCCTCCCCCGACTTGACCTTGCCACTGGCGTCACCGTTCCACCATCGTCCGCATGAACACCACTGACCCCTCCGTCACCTCCGTCTCCGCCAGGGTCGTCCTCGTCACCGGCGCGGGCACCGGCATCGGCCGGGCCACCGCCCGTGCCTTCGCCCGGCGGGGCGCGACCGTCGTCGCCGTGGGCCGCAGGCCCGAGCCCCTGCGGGAGACCGCCGCCGAGGCCCCCGACGCGATCCACCCGCTCCCCGCCGACATCACGGCCGAGGGCGCGCCCGAGGCGCTCGTCCACCGCGTCCTCGCCGACCACGGCCGCCTCGACGTCCTGGTCAACAACGCGGGCATCGCCGCCGGCGGCCCCCTGGGCACCCTCGACCGGGCCGTGATCGCGCCCCTGCTGGAGACGAACCTGCTCGCGCCGGTGCTCCTCACCCGGGCCGCGCTCCCCGCGCTGCGCTCCTCCGGCGGCGTGGTCGTGAACGTGACGACGACCGTCGGCCAGCGCGGCTGGCCGGACAACTCGGTCTATCCGGCGACCAAGAGCGCCCTGGAGACCCTCACCCGCTGCTGGGCCGTCGAACTCGCGCCCGTCGGCGTCCGGGTGGTGGCGGTCGCCCCCGGTGCGATCGAGACCCCGATCGCCGACCACATGGGCCTCGGCCCGGAGCGGCGCGAGGCCGTCCGGGCCTGGCAGCTCGCCCACACCCCGCTCGGACGGATCGGCCGGCCCGAGGAGGTCGCCTGGGCGATCACCGCGCTCGCCGACCCCGAGGCCTCCTTCCTCACCGGCACCGTGCTCCCGGTCGACGGAGGCGCGCTCGTCGCGTGATACGACTGGGCGGGTGCGCATCGGTGAACTGGCCCGGAGGACAGGCGTGTCGGCGCGGTCCCTGCGCCACTACGAACAGGCGGGCCTGATCGCCTCGGACCGCGCGGCCAACGGCTACCGGGTGTACGAGGAGGGCGCGGTGGTCCGCGTCGCCAACATCCGTTACCTCCTCGGCGCCGGGCTCACCCTCGACGACGTGGCGGCCTTCCGCTCCTGCCTCGACGGGGACCTGCCGTCGGTGCGCCCGTCCGCCCGCGGCCTGGAGATCGCCCGCGAGCGGCTCGCCGTGCTCGACGCCCGCATCGCCGCGCAGACGGCGGCCAGGGACCGGCTGGCGGCGGCCCTCGCCGCCCGGTACGACGGTGACGCGGCCCCCGCCGGAATGCCATGATCTGACGGTCCGAAGGATCTTCGGACGTTCGGGAACGGCGACTCGGGGGAGGACCACGCCATGGATGTGGCGCTGATAGCGGTGGCGGGCACGCTTCTCGGCGTGATCGCCACCCACTGGTTCCAGGGACGGACGACCCTGCGCACGGCCGCGCTCGCCCGGAACGAACAGCTCCGCCAGGAGCGGATCGCCACCTACAGCGCCTTCGCCGGCGCCGTCGTCGAGTACCGGCACAGCCAGAACGACCGCTGGTTCCGGGCCGTCGAGGAGCCCGGCTCGGAGGAGGCCGAGGAATCGCGGCACGCCTCCTACCGGCAGCGGACCGCCGCCCGGCAGGCCCTCTTCCGCGTCCAGCTGGTCTGCGACGACGCGGACCTGCGGCGGCTCGCCGAGGCCGCCTTCGACGAGACGCACTGCATGCACGAGGCGGTCGGCACGGCCGACCGGGCCCACCGCTCCGACCAGGCCAAGGAAGCTCTCGCCCGGTTCGTCGCCGCCGCCGCGCCCGGACTCCGCTGAGGACGGCGGCCATGGACCTCGTCGCCCCCGTCGTCGTCGAGCCGCTGCGCCGCCGCCGCTGCTCGGAGTGCCGGCAGGGTCCGCTGGAGCGGATGATCGTCGAGTACAACCAGCCGGTCTGCCTGGACTGCGCCGACCTCGGCCACCTCGTCTTCCTGCGCCGGGGGGACACCGCGCTCACCCGGCGGGCCCGCGAACAGAGCGCCCTGTGGGCGGTGGTGGTACGCCACAACCGGCGCCGCACCCGCTACGAGCGCCAGGGGCTGCTCGTCGAGGAGGCGGCCCTCGCCCGGGCGGAGGCGGCCTGCCTCGCCGACGCGGAGGCCCGGGCGCGGCGCCGGGCCCGGGACGCGGAGCGGCGCGCCGTGCGGGACGCCGGGGTCACCGAGGCCCTGCGGGCGGAGATCCTGCGGCTCTTCCCCGCGATGCCGCCGGAGCGGGCGGTCGAGATCGCCGTCCACGCCTCCGCGAAGGGCAGCGGCCGGGTGGGCAGGACGGCCGCCGGCCGCGCCCTCGACCGGGGCGCCGTGACGGCCGCGGTCCGCGCCTCGGTGCGGCACGTGGACACGCCGTACGACGCGCTGCTGATGTCGGGTGTCCCCCGCCATCAGGCCCGCACCCGGGTCTCCGCCGCCATCGAGACGGTGCTGCGCGCCTGGCGCGCGCCGGGTTCCGGGCACAGGGACGCGCCCGGCGTGACGGGCACGACGGGCGCGGAGGGGACGCCGGGGCGGGCTGACCGCTGACGGCTCGGACGTCAGCGGGGCCGGCTCCGGCGTGGCAGGTCCGGGTCAGACCTGGTCGCCCGCGCGGCGGGCGCGGCGGTACATCAGCGCGCCGCCGAGGAGGAGCGCGGCGCTGCCCGCGGCGGCGTAGCCGACGGAGTCGCTGCCGGTGGCCGCGAGCACGACCCGCTCGGTCTCGCCCTGCGGGGCCGGGGCCGGGGCGGGCGCCGGGACGGCCGGCTTCTCCTGCTCGGCGACCGGCTTCGGCGGCAGGTTGCGCACCGGGGTCTGCGGGCGCGGGGTCGGGATCTCGACCTGCGGCTCCTCGGGCGTGCTCGGGGCGTTGACCCCGGTGTTGCCGACGGCCGGGTTGCCGACGCCCACGACGTTGACCGAGTTGCCGACGACGTTGACCGGCAGGTCGATCGGGAGCTGGAGGCCGTTCCCGGACAGCACGCCCGGGGAGCCCTCGGCGTGGCTCTCCGCGGTGGCCCCGCCGCCGTTGACGGCCCCGCCGTCGGACGAACCGCCGCCGTCGGTCTGCTCGCCGCCGCGCGGGGTCACGGCCTCGTCCTTGTGGGTGCGGCCGGGGCCGCCGTCCCTCTGCTCCCCGGCCGGGGCCGAGGTGTTGGCACAGGCGTTGCCCGCGGCCGGGTTGAGCAGCCCGACGACGTTGACCGTGTTCCCGCAGAGGTTGACCGGTACGTGGACCGGCAGCTGGATCGTGTTGCCGGAGCCGACTCCCGGGGAGCCGACCGCGGCGCCCTCGGCACCCGAGTCCGCGTGGGCGGCACCCGCCGACAGCGCGAGCGCACCACCCGTGACCAACAGTGTGGCCAGACCACTTCGGCGCATCTGCCTCATGGCTTCCTGCCTTCCGGAGTTGCACGGGCGATTGCCCGTACCGGAATAAACGCGACGAACGCGTCTGCCGGATCCGGCCGTTGGCGGGTTTCACTCCTTCGAGGGAGGCGCCGTTCGAGTGGTGACCCCGGACGGGCCCTCACCGCCGAGGAGTTCGGTGAGGGCTCCGACCGGGTCGGCGTCGGGTGTGCCGCGCGGCCACCAGTCCTCGCGGCCGCCATCCGATTCGTACGGATACCACAGGCCGTCCTTGCCCAGCCGGAGTTGGAGCGAGGAGGTGGAGAGGTGGTTGCGCCAGGGACGGAAGGCCGGGAAGTCGGCGGCGAGGAGGGCCGGTCTGGCGCGGTCGAAGGGACCGGCCGGCGGGTCCCAGGGCTCCTCCAGGACCGCGAGGCCCTCCGCGCCGCCCTGGCGCCAGGCGGCGACGGCGCGGGCGAGGTCGGTGGGGGTGCGGTCGAGCGCGTCGGCCAGGTCGCGGTAGAGGGCCCGGGTCGAGGCGGTGAGTCCGGAGCCGGGGTGGGCGGCGGCGAGCCGGACCGCGTCCTGCCAGGGGGTGAGGTCGGCGACCGGGTCGTGGCCGGTGGCCAGGAAGGCGTGGGCGCGGGCGGCGGCCTCGCCCGCGAGCAGGTCGAGCGCCAGCGGGTCCGGGGCGTGCGGGTCCGGCGGGAAGACGGCGGGCCGCCCGGGCCGGTCGGGGAGCGGCAGCGGCGGGGGCAGCGGCGGCACGGGCCCGGCGGCGAGCACCTCGCGGGCGGGCACGGCGGGGAGCACGGGCGCGGCGGCGGTGGTCTCGGCGGCGGAGCGGGCGGCGTTGCGCCGCGAGAGTTCGGCGAGGAGTTCGCCCTCGCCCCGGCCGCGCATCAGGAAGAGGACGAAGGGGTCCTCGTCGAGGAGGCGGGCGGCCTGGTAGCAGAGGGCGGCGGCGTGCTTGCAGGGGAAACCGTCGTCGGGGCAGGAGCAGTCGGGCAGCAGGTCGCCGGGGGCGGGCAGCAGCCCTTCGACGGCCTCCAGGGCGTGCGGGACCTCCTTGTCGAGGAGCGCGGCCATGTGCTCGGGGCGGGCGGCGGCCTCGTCGAGGAAGAGCTCCCAGCCGTCGTCGCCGAGCGTCCGCATCCGGATCTCGGTCCGGTACGGGCGGATCCGGCTGCCGTGCACATAGGCGACGACCCGGCCGGGGGTGACGGTGATGGCGTCGACGTGGCCGCGCTCCGCGTAGGCCCTGCCCCGGGCGAGGCGGGCCTGGTCGAGGGCGGTGCGCTCCAGGGCGGACACCCAGGCGTTGCCCCACCAGGTGGCGGCGAAGCGCCCGTCGGCGGCCGCGCGGGGCGGGACGGCCGGGAAGGTGCGGCGGCGGTCGTCGTGGCGGGGGCCGGCCCCGCGCGGCGCGGGGCGGGCGGCCCGGGCTCCGGGGCGGTTCACGCGGACCTCCTCAGGGAGACCAGGTCGGCCAGTTCGCGGTCGGTGAGTTCGGTGAAGGCGGCCTCGCCGGAGCCCAGGACGGCCTCGGCCAGGGCCTTCTTGGCGCGGAGCAGTTCGGCGATGCGGTCCTCGACGGTGCCTTCGGTGACGAGCCGGTGGACCTGTACGGGCTGGGTCTGGCCGATGCGGTAGGCGCGGTCGGTGGCCTGGTCCTCGACCGCCGGGTTCCACCAGCGGTCGTAGTGGACGACGTGGCCGGCGCGGGTGAGGTTGAGGCCGGTGCCGGCGGCCTTGAGGGAGAGCAGGAAGACGGGGACCTCGCCCGCCTGGAAGCGGTCGACCATCCGCTCCCGCTCCGCCACCGGCGTTCCCCCGTGCAGGAGTTGGCTCCCGATCCCGCGGGCGGTGAGGTGGTCGGCGAGGAGCCGGGCCATCGTCACGTACTGGGTGAAGACCAGCACGGAGCCGTCCTCGGCGAGGATGGTGTCGAGCAGTTCGTCGAGGAGGGCGAGCTTGCCGGAGCGGCCGGCGAGGCGCGCGGTGCCGCCGCCGCGCGGGGCGTCCTCCTTGAGGTACTGGGCGGGGTGGTTGCAGATCTGCTTGAGCGAGGTCAGCAGCTTCATCACCAGTCCGCGCCGGGCCATCCCCTCGGCGGCCTCGATCAGGCCGAGGGTCTCGCGGACCACCGCCTCGTACAGCGAGGCCTGTTCGCGGCTGAGCGGCACCGGGTGGTCGGACTCGGTCTTGGGCGGCAGTTCGGGGACGATGCCGGGGTCGGACTTGCGGCGGCGCAGCAGGAAGGGGCGGACGAGCCGGGCGAGCCGCTCCACCGCCTCCTCGTTCTCCAGCTCCTCGTGGTTCTCGGCGGCGCGGGCGTGCCGGGAGCGGAAGGCCTTGAGCGGGCCGAGGAGTCCGGGGGTGGTCCAGTCGAGGAGGGCCCACAGCTCGGAAAGGTTGTTCTCCACGGGCGTGCCGGTGAGCGCGACCCGGGCGGGGGTGGGGATGGTGCGCAGCGCCTTGGCCGTCGCGGAGAACGGGTTCTTCACGTGCTGGGCCTCGTCGGCGACGACCATCCCCCAGGACCGCTCGGCGAGCTGTGCGGCGCGGGTGCGCAGGGTGCCGTAGGTGGTGAGGACGATCCCGCCGTCGAGGTCGCCCAGCTCGCGCGCGGAGCCGTGGAAGCGGCGGACGGGCACGTCGGGGGCGAACTTCGCCGCCTCCCGCTGCCAGTTGCCGAGGAGGGAGGCGGGGCAGACGACGAGGGTGGGTTCGCGGCGGGCCCGGCGCAGGTGGAGCGCGAGGACGGTGACGGTCTTGCCGAGGCCCATGTCGTCGGCGAGGCAGCCGCCGAGGCCGAGCGAGGTCATCAGGTCGAGCCAGGCGAGGCCGCGGAGCTGGTAGTCCCGCAGGGTGGCGGCGAGTCCGGGCGGTGGCGCGGCCGGCTCGGGGCCGGCGAGGAGCCGGTCGCGGAGGACGGCGAGCGCCCCGACCGGCACGGCGGGGACGGTCTCGCCGTCGACCTCGGCGCTTCCGGTGAGGGCGGCGGCGAGGGCGTCGACCGGTTCGAGCAGGCCGAGTTCGCGCTTGCGGGCCTTGCGGACGAGGTCGGGGTCGACGACGACCCAGCGGTCACGGAGCCGTACGACGGGGCGGTGTGCCTCGGCGAGGACGTCCATCTCGCCCTGGGTCAGCGGGTCGCCGTCGAGGGCGAGCTGCCAGTCGAAGCGGAGCAGTTCGGTGGAGTCGAAGAAGCTGGTGCCGTCGGTGGCGGAGCCGGGCGCGGAGCGGGCGGGGCGGACGACGGCGGAGGCGCTGAGGGAGCGGGCCAGGTCGCGCGGCCAGTGCAGGGCGACCCCGGCGTCGGCGAGCCGGGCCGCGGCCGGGCCGAGCAGCTCGTACAACTCGGCCTCGCCGACGGCGAGGACGTCGGGCACGTCCCGCTCCAGGAGCCGGCCGAGCGGGGGCCAGATCCGGGCGGCTCGGCGCAGCGCGAGGAGGGCGTCGATCCGGGCGCGGGGGCCGAAGTGCTCGCCCTCCCCCGCCCAGAGGGCGGCGGCGTCGATGACGAGGGTCGGGTCGGCGAGGCTGTGCACCTGGAGGATGGCGGCGGCCGCCTGCCGCTCGGGGCCGTCCTCGGCCTCGTCGGCGCTGTCGAACAGCTCGGCGGCGGAGAGGTCGAGGCGGAGCGAGATCCTCACTCCGGCGTCCATGCCGGCGGCGGCCTCGGCGGCCCAGGCGCGGGCCCCGGGGAGGTGCTGCGGCGCGGCGGCGGCGAAGGGCGCGCCGACCGCGTGCACGGCCGCGGGGGTACGGGGCAGGGTGTCGGCGACCGCGTCGAGGAAGGCCCGCACCAGGGCCTCCGGATCGGGCAGGGCGAGCGGGCCGGATCCCACGACGGGCACCGCGTGCGCCTCGTACGGCATCGCGGCGGCGACGGCCCGCAGATGGGCGATGTCCTCGGCGTCGAGCGGACCGGCCCGCCAGGCGTCCAGGTCGTCGGCGGTGAGCCCGGGCAGCAGCCGGCCACGGGCGACGAGGTGCAGGGCGTGCAGGGCGGCCGCGCCCCAGCAGGCGGTGGCGGGGTGGGCGGCGGGACGGTGGCGGGCGGCGACGAGCAGGGGCAGGGCGGTGGCCACCGGCAGGGTGACGGCGGGGACCTCGCGGCGGCGGGTGCCGGTGCCGTGCCGGCCGGCCACGGTGATCCGGGTGGACTCCGCGCCGGCGAGCCCGTCGGGATCGGGCAGGGGCACCCCGTCGGGCGCCCAGAGGGCGATCCTTCCCTGGCGGGGCAGCGCCGCGGGCAGGAAGACGGCGGCACGGGCCGTCCAGCGCTCCGTCATGTGCCGCCCTGCTTCCCCGGGGTCCACCGGCCGGCGCGGAACGTCCGCGTCGGTACCCCCGACCTTACGGGCGGGCTCTGACAACGGGCGCCGACGTGTGTCCCCCGACCGGCCCAACCCCGGATGACAGCCGCCTCCGACGGCGGGAGGGTGGCGTCGACCAGGGCTTTTCGCCCCCGGGGCTGCCGCCGACCGCCTCGCTCGCCCGATCGAAGGGGATCCGCCATGTCCGTTCGCCGGCGTCTCACGACCGCCACCGGGGCCGTGCTGCTCACGCTCACGGTCGCGGGCTGCTCGGGCCTCGGCCGCACCGCCGTGGGCCCCGTCACCTACGAGGCGCGCGGGGCGAAGATCGTGCGCGTGATGAGCCCGCCGGTGCGGGGCTGCCACCGGATGCCGCTCGGGGCGACCCGGGTCGAGAACGGCACCCTGGTGGACCTGATCCTCTACCGGACCCCGCACTGCCGGGGCGAGGACACGATCTACCTGCCGACCAACAGCACCGACTCGATCGCGCCGGGCACCCTGGCCTGGCACAGCTACTCGATCGTGCACTGAGCCCGGCCGCCGACGCCGTTCCCTTCGCCTCCGTGCGGGTACATGCTGGAAGTGCCCACAGGGATCCGACGGAAGAGGGCGCCGTCATGCGTACCGGTAGCGAGCCGGTCACCGCGCGCAGCGCGCTGCGGCTGCGGTTCTGGCTGAGTGCCTGGGGAATGGTGTGGGCGGTCTTCGGCACGGTCGTCTTCGTGCTGGTGGGCCGCCCCGGCTGGGCGGTGGCCTGCGCGGTGCTGCTCCTGGTGGTCGCGGCCGACATGACGATGGTCCTGCGCCATCTCCGGCAGGGCCCGCACTGGCAGCCGGGCCGTGACATCCCGCCGTACGAGCCGGACCACGGCGACGGCCGCTCCCGGAGCGGGTACACCGGCGACCGGGGCGGCGACGGGTGGCCCTGGCGGTCGGACGACGGCCGGGAGCACGGCGACGGACGGCCCCGGCACCCGGACGACGGCCCGGACCGCGGCGACCGCTGAGCCGCGGCGGAGCGGGCCGGTCAGTCCTCGGTGCCGAAGCCCGCGGCCTGGACGTACTCGGGCCGGGGGTCGAGCGCGGCGGCGAGCCGGAAGTGCCGGGTGGCCCGGGCTTCCTGTCCGGAGCGCTGGAGGGTGCGGGCGAGCGCGAAGTGGGCGAAGGCGTTGTCCGGCTCCCGCTCCAGGACCAGCTCGAACTCCAGCTGCGCGGGCCGCAGCTGGGCGGCGGCGAAGAAGGCCCGCGCCCGCAGCAGCCGTGCCGCCGTGTTCTCCGGGTGCTCGGCGATGACCGAGTCCAGCAGTTTCACGGCACCACGCGGGTCCCGTGCGGCCAGCAGGTGCTCGGCGGCACGGAAGTCGATGACGTGCGTCTCCGGATTTCTCTCGGCCATGAACTGCATCCTTCCCACGATCCGGGTCCCGGACACCGGACGGGCGCCCGGCGTCTAGACGGTTTCGGCCGCCCGGCGCTCCAGCTCCTCCCACACCTTCCGCACCTGCGGCTCCAGCGCGTCGAGCGGGCCGTCGTTGTCGATCACGAGGTCCGCGATCTCCAGCCGGGCCGCCCGGCCGGCCTGCGCCGCCATCCGGGCCTTCGCCTCCGCCTCGGCCATGCCCCGGAGCCGTACCAGCCGGTCGAGCTGGGTCTCGGGCGAGGCGTCGACGACGACCACGAGGTCGTAGAGGGGCGCGAGGCCGTTCTCGGTGAGCAGGGGTACGTCGTGGATCACCACGTCCCCGGGGCCGGCGGCGCTCTCCAGCTCGGCCGACCGGGCGCCGACGAGCGGGTGCACGATGGCGTTGAGCGTGGCCAGCCGCTCCGGGTCGGCGAAGACGATGGAGCCGAGTTTCGGCCGGTCGAGGGTGCCGTCCTCGGTGAGGACGGACTCCCCGAAGGCGGCCACGACCGCCGCGAGCCCCTCGGTGCCCGGTTCGACCACCTCGCGGGCGATCCGGTCCGCGTCGATCAGCACGGCCCCGTACGAGACGAGCAGCCGCGACACCTCACTCTTGCCGGCGCCGATGCCGCCGGTCAGGCCAATCTTCAGCATGAGCGGCAGCTTAGGCCCCCGGCTCCGCGGTCCTAGGAGTCGCCCTCCCGCTCGGCGAGGAAGCGCTCGAACTCGCGGCCCAGCTCGTCGGCCGAGGGCAGGTCGACGGGCTCGGCGACCAGGCTGCCGCGGGTCTCGGCGCCGGCCACCGCGTCGTACTGGTGCTCAAGCCCCTGGACCAGGGCGACCAGCTCCTCGTCGCCGGCGCCGATCTGCCGGTCGATCTCGGTCTGGGTGCGGCGGGCCTCGGTGCGCAGCGCGTGGGCGACGCCCGGGAGGACGAGGCCGGTGGCGGCGGTGACGGCCTCCAGGACGGTGAGCGCCGCGTCCGGGTACGGGGAGCGGGCCACGTAGTGCGGCACGTGGGCGGCGACCCCGAGGGTGTCGAAACCGGCCTCGGAGAGCCGGAACTCGATGAGGGACTGGGCGCTGCCGGGCACCTGGGCCTCGTCGAAGGGGCTGCGGTGGCCGGGCATGAGGTCGGTGCGGTTGCCGTGCGGGGTGAGGCCGACGGGCCGGGTGTGCGGCACGCCCATGGGGATGCCGTGGAAGTTGACGGCGAGCCGTACGCCGAGCCGTTCGACGATCTGGGCGACGGCGGCGGCGAAGCGCTCCCACTCGACGTCCGGCTCGGGGCCGGAGAGGAAGAGGAAGGGGGCGCCGGTGGCGTCCTGGACGAGGCGGACCTCGATGGCCGGGGTGTCGTACCCGGCCCAGCGGTCGCGCCGGAAGGTCAGCAGCGGGCGGCGGGCCCGGTAGTCCACCAGCCGGTCGTGGTCGAAGCGGACGACGACCTGGTGGGGAAGGGTGTCGAGCACCCGCTCGACGATCTGCTCGCCGGCCTCTCCCGCGTCGATGTAGCCGTCGAAGTGGTACAGCATGACCAGCCCGGTCGACTCCTGTGCCAGGGCAAGGTCGACCACGGCCAGGCCCTTGGCGTCCCATTCGTACAAATCCTGGGGATCAAGCACGGTTACCGCTCCTCCTCGCGTCTCCCGGAAGAACGCCCCGGAGCGCAAGGTCATTCCCGCCAAGGCTCGTTCGGGCCGATGTGGCGGAAAAACGACCGGGGCCCGCTCCCCCGGGAGGGAGCGGGCCCCGGTGTACTGCTAGCGACTAGCGCCGCTCAGCGGAGAGCCTGTTCAGCTCTGGCCGCCGGCGAGCTTCTCGCGGAGGGCGGCGAGGGCCTCGTCCGACGCCAGGGCGCCGGCGGAGTCGTCCGACTCCGAGGAGTAGGAGCCACCCGAGATGCCCGCACCGGCGTTGCCGGCGGCCGGGGCGGCAGCGCCCTCGGCAGCGGCGGCCTCGTCGGCCTCGCGGGACTTGATGACCTGGGCCTGGTGCTGCTCGAAGCGCGCCTGCGCCTCGGCGTACTGGGCCTCCCAGGCCTCGCGCTGGGTCTCGTAGCCCTCGAGCCAGTCGTTGGTCTCGGGGTCGAAGCCCTCGGGGTAGATGTAGTTGCCCTGGTCGTCGTAGGACGCGGCCATGCCGTACAGGGTCGGGTCGAACTCGACCGACGCCGGGTCGGCACCGAAGGACTCGTTGGCCTGCTTCAGGGACAGCGAGATCCGGCGACGCTCGAGGTCGATGTCGATGACCTTGACGAAGATCTCGTCGTTGACCTGGACGACCTGCTCCGGGATCTCCACGTGGCGCTCGGCCAGCTCGGAGATGTGGACCAGACCCTCGATGCCCTCGTCCACGCGGACGAACGCACCGAACGGAACCAGCTTGGTGACCTTGCCGGGGACGACCTGGCCGATCTGGTGCGTACGGGCGAACTGCTGCCACGGGTCCTCCTGCGTCGCCTTCAGCGACAGGGAGACACGCTCGCGGTCCATGTCCACGTCGAGAACCTCGACGGTGACCTCCTGGCCGACCTCGACAACCTCGGACGGGTGGTCGATGTGCTTCCAGGACAGCTCGGAGACGTGGACGAGACCGTCGACGCCACCCAGGTCCACGAAGGCACCGAAGTTGACGATCGAGGACACGACGCCGGAGCGGACCTGACCCTTCTGGAGGGTCGTGAGGAAGGTCTGGCGGACCTCGGACTGGGTCTGCTCCAGCCAGGCACGGCGGGACAGGACCACGTTGTTGCGGTTCTTGTCCAGCTCGATGATCTTCGCCTCGAGCTCCTTGCCCACGTAGGGCTGGAGGTCGCGGACACGGCGCATCTCGACCAGGGAGGCCGGGAGGAAGCCGCGGAGGCCGATGTCGAGGATGAGACCACCCTTGACGACCTCGATGACGGTACCGGTGACGATGCCGTCCTCTTCCTTGATCTTCTCGATGGTGCCCCAGGCACGCTCGTACTGGGCGCGCTTCTTCGAGAGGATCAGACGGCCTTCCTTGTCCTCCTTCTGGAGAACAAGGGCCTCGATCTCGTCGCCGACCTTGACGACCTCGTTCGGGTCGACGTCGTGCTTGATCGAGAGCTCGCGGCTCGGGATGACACCTTCGGTCTTGTAACCGATGTCGAGCAGGACCTCGTCCCGGTCGACCTTCACGATGACGCCGTCGACGATGTCGCCGTCGTTGAAGTACTTGATCGTCTCGTCGATCGCGGCGAGGAAGGCTTCCTCGTTACCGATGTCGTTGACCGCAACCTGCGGGGTGGTGGCGGTGGTCTCGGTGCTGCTCGTCATGTGGGAAAGGGCTCCGGTTACGGACAGAAAGTCGTAGGTACTGCTACGCCGAGAGCCCGTATCGCACTGAAGAAGCCGGACAGCTGATGAAGCGCCTTCCGGAGACCGGGGGCGCCTCGAAAACCGAGGGGACTGCAACAGGTGCGAGCGCGGCCTGCTCCGTCTGAGGCGCGCAGGCCCGCAGCGCAACCTTTAGCATACGGGGACGGCCGGACAGGGTCAATGCGCGAAGCGCGCAGCCGGGACAGAAGTGCGCGAACCCGGCACAACTCGTGTCCGTCCACGGGCCATCGGCGGTCCTCCGCCGTTCCGCGGCACTGAGCGCAAACTACATCGACGGGCGAGATGAACCAAGAGTACGAACAGGACGACCGCTTCGAGACGGACGAGGACGAGGCGGTGGCGACCAGGCGTGACGCCGGCGACGCGGAGAGCAGCCGGGCGAGCCGGGGCTGGTGGGACCGGAACGCCGACGAGTACCAGAACGACCACGGCGCCTTCCTCGGCGACGACCGGTTCGTATGGGGTCCGGAGGGGCTCGACGAGGCCGAGGCCGGACTGCTCGGGCCGACGGAGGGACTGAAGGGGCTCGACATCCTGGAGATCGGCGCCGGCGCCGCGCAGTGCTCCCGGTGGCTGGCGGCCCAGGGGGCCAGGCCGGTGGCGCTCGACCTCTCGCACCGGCAGCTCCAGCACGCCCTGCGGATCGGCGGGGAGGTGCCGCTGGTCGAGGCGGACGCGGGGGCGCTGCCCTTCCGCGACGGCGCCTTCGACCTCGCGTGCTCGGCGTACGGGGCGGTGCCGTTCGTCGCCGATCCGGTCCGGGTCTTCCGGGAGGTGCGCCGGGTGCTGCGGCCGGGCGGGCGCTGGGTGTTCTCGGTGACCCACCCGATCCGCTGGGCGTTCCCGGACGAGCCGGGGCCGGAGGGCCTGTCGGTCGCCGCCTCCTACTTCGACCGCACGCCCTACGTCGAGCAGGACGAGCAGGGGCGGGCGGTGTACGTGGAGCACCACCGGACGCTCGGCGACCGGGTGCGGGACGTGGTGGCGGGCGGCTTCCGGCTAGTGGACCTGGTCGAGCCGGAGTGGCCGGAATGGAACAGCCAGGAGTGGGGCGGCTGGTCCCCGCTGCGGGGGAACCTGATCCCGGGCACGGCGATCTTCGTGTGCGAGCGCGAGGACTGAGCCGGACCCCCGACTCCTTCGCACACCGACCGTCGGATGTCCGACAGTCGTACTTACAGGCGGGCCTGTGGACAACCGGGCCCGCCTTTTTTCCTTGGCGTACGAGACTGAGTGCGTGATCCGAAACGACGTACTCGATCTGCTTCCCGTCCGGCATGCCGTTCCCGAGCTGCTGGCCGCGCTCGAAGGGCGCGGCACGGCGGTGCTGCACGCGCCGCCCGGCACCGGCAAGACCACGCTGGTGCCGCTGGCGCTCGCGGGGCTGATAGGGGACGGGCCGGAGCGGCGGGTGCTGGTGGCCGAGCCGCGCCGGATGGCGGTGCGGGCGGCGGCCGGGCGGATGGCCTGGCTGCTGGGCGAGGACGTCGGCGGCACGGTCGGCTTCGCGGTGCGCGGGGAGCGGCGGGCGGGGCCCGCGACACGGGTCGAGGTCGTGACGACCGGTCTGCTGCTCCAGCGGCTGCAGCGGGATCCGGAGCTGGCGGGGGTGGACGTGGTGCTCCTCGACGAGTGTCACGAGCGCCATCTGGACGCCGACACGGCCCTGGCGTTCCTGGTGGACGTACGGGCCGCGCTGCGACCGGAGCTCGGGGTCGTCGCGGCCTCGGCGACCAGTGACGCGGAGGCCTGGGCCCGGCTGCTGACCTCCCAGGAGGGCGGCGGGCCCGCGCCGGTGGTGCGCAGCGAGGGCGAGGGGCACGGTTTCGCGGTGGTCCACGCGCCGCCGCCGGCGGGGATCCGGCCGGCGCACGGCACCTGGGTGGATCCGGCGCTGCTGCGGCACGTGGCGGCGACGGTCCGCGGGGCGCTGGCGCGGCACGAGGGCGACGTCCTCTGCTTCCTGCCGGGCACCGGGGAGATCGCGCGGACGGCGGGGCTGCTCGACGGGGTGGACGCCGAGGTGCTCCAGCTGCACGGGCGGGCTCCCGCGGCGGTACAGGACGCGGTGCTGCGGGGTGCGGGGCCCGGTGGGCGGCGGCGGGTGGTGCTGTCGACGTCGGTGGCCGAGTCGAGCCTCACGGTGCCGGGGGTGCGGGTCGTGGTGGACGCGGGGCTGGCCCGGGAGCCGCGGATGGACCACGCGCGCGGCCTGGGGTCGCTGGCGACGGTGCCGGTGTCGGCCGCGGCGGCGACGCAGCGGGCGGGGCGCTCGGGGCGTGAGGCGCGGGGGACGGTGTACCGGTGCTGGTCGGCGGCGGAGGAGAGCGGACGGGCGCGGTTCCCGGCGCCGGAGATCCGGATCGCCGACCTGACCGGGTTCGCGCTGCGGGCCGCCTGCTGGGGCGATCCCACGGCGGAGGGCCTGGCGCTGCTCGACGCGCCGCCGGCCGGGGCGCTGACGGCGGCCCGTTCGGTGCTCGCGGCGATCGGGGCCGTGGACGCGTCGGGGAAGGCGACCGGCCGCGGGGTCCGGATGGCCCGGCTCGGGGTGCATCCGCGGCTCGGGCGGGCGCTGCTCGACGGGGCGGCGGAGGTGGGCGCGCGGCGGGCGGCCGAGGTCGTGGCGCTGCTGAGCGAGGAGCCGCCGCGGGAGTACGGGGACGATCTGGCGGCGGCCTGGCGGGAGGCCCGCCGGGGCGGGGACGCGTACGGGGCACGGTGGCGGGCGGAGGTGCGGCGCCTCGAGCGGGCGGCGGCCTCGGAGGCGGAGGGCGGCACGGGGGAAGGGAGTGCGGCCGGGGAGGACGCGGTGGCGGGAGTGGTGACGGCGCTGGCGTTCCCGGAGCGGGTGGCGCGGGCGCGGGAGCGCGGCGGGCATCTGATGGTGTCCGGGAGCGGGGCGCGGCTCGCCGAGGGTTCGGGGCTGCGGTCGGCGCCGTGGCTGGCGGTGGCGGTGGCGGACCGGACGGCCCGGGACGCGACGGCGCGGGTGCGGCTCGCGGCCGTGGTGGACGAGGCCGTGGCGCGGCGGGCGGGCGGCCATCTGCTCCGCTCGGACGAGGAGGTGCGCTGGGAGGACGGCGATGTGGTGGCCCGGTCGGTGGAGCGGCTCGGGGCGGTGGAGCTGACGGTACGCCCGCTGGGGACGGGGGCGGATCCGGCGCTGGTGCGGGAGGCGCTCCTCGACGGTCTGCGGCGGGAGGGGACGGGACTGCTGCGGTGGCGGCGGGAGGCGGTGGAGCTGCGGGAGCGGCTGGCGTTCCTGCGCGGGGCGGTCGGCGGGGCGTGGCCGGACGTGGCGGAGGAGGCGCTGGTGGAGCGGGCCGAGGAGTGGCTGGAGCCGGAGCTGTCGCGGGCGGCGCGGCGGGCGGATCTGGGGCGGATCGACGCCGGGGAGGCGCTGCGGCGGCTGCTGCCGTGGGCCTCGGGCGAGGCGGGACGGCTGGACGAGCTGGCGCCGGAGCGGATCGAGGTGCCGAGCGGTTCGCGGATCCGGGTGGCGTACGGGGAGGGGCGGCCGGTGCTGGCGGTGAAGCTCCAGGAGATGTTCGGGCTCGCCGAGACGCCTCGGGTGGCGGGGGTGCCGGTCCTCGTCCATCTCCTCTCCCCCGCCGGGCGGCCGGCGGCCGTGACCGCCGATCTGGCCTCGTTCTGGCGGGACGGCTACCGGGCGGTGCGGGCGGAGCTGCGGGGGCGGTACCCGAGGCATCCGTGGCCGGAGGACCCTTCGGCGGGGGTGGCGACCCGGCACACGAGCGCGCGGCTCAGACGGGAGGGGTGACCGGCTCGGGGGCGGTCCGCGGCGCCGGCTTCGGGGCGGTGCCGGGGGCGGGGCGGCGGGAGCGGTGCTCCAGCCAGAGCGCGAGGGCGAACAGGAGGAGGGCGAGGACGGTGAAGGTCCAGGGGAGCCGGGAGACGAGGAGGAGGACGGTGGTGCGGTTGGCGGAGACCAGCTCGACGGTGTCGGCGATGTAGTCCTCGCGCATCTTCACGTGGCCGTCGAAGACGGTGAGGGTGTCGGTGCCCATGAGGGCCTTGGCGCCGCGGAGCTCCTCCTTGTGGATCTCCTCGCCGTTGACGGGGGCGCCGGTGACGGGCTCGACCCAGAACATGCGCTTCGTGGTGTACCAGCGGGTGAGGCCGGTGGAGGCGATGAGTTCGGGGGTGATGCCGTCGACGGGCATGGTCTTGGGCATCGGGACCTGGGTCCAGGGGATGGTCTGCTCGTAGTAGTAGACCTCCAGGCCGCGGAAGGTGCGGGTGCCCGCGAAGTGGATGGGGGCGGCGGTGCGGGTCTGGGCGTCGAAGTAGAGGTAGTCGCGCTTCTCGGTGAGGAAGGGCCACTTGAACTCGATGCCCTCGCGCTTGACCGGGTCGCCGTCGACCATCTCGCCGGGGGCGTTCACCGGGTCCTGGGTGTGGGCGTCGAAGATGTACCGCTCGGGGATCTTGGACACCATCTTGCCGTCGGGTCCCATGAAGTAGGAGAGGGAGTCCCAGACCACCACGTCGCGGTCGGTGCCGGCCTCGATCCGCTTCGACTCCTCCACGTTGCCCTTGAGGGTCTGGACGATCGTGATCTTCTCGACCTCGCGGGACTTGAGGGTGCCGTAGTCGAGGAGGGTGGCGGGGCGGGCCTCCAGGACCACCTCCTGGTACTGGTTCGGCGGGACCTTGGCCAGCCGGGGGAAGGCGTACCAGCGCAGGGTGGGGGCCATGGCGGCGAAGAGGACGGCGAAGGAGAGGAGGACGAGGCTGGCTCGGCGGCGCACGGGCTGCTCCCTACTTCTTGGGGCCGGGGTCGGCGGTGAGCAGGGGTCTGGGTGAGGTGGGGCCGTCGGGCGGCAGATCGACCAGGGAGACGAGCAGGACGAAGAGCAGGACGGGTACGAGTCCGATCGCCGCGGCGACGAGGGCGCGCATGTCGGCCTCCCGGCAAGTGATCTGATGGGTCGTCAGGGCGGGGGCACCGTAGCAACGCGACCGTGAGATGAGAACAGCTCGTGGCGGGACGAACCGAAACGCGCGCCGCCCCCGGCGTCCCGGGAGGGGACGGCGGGGGCGGCGCGGAGGGAGGAGGTGCGGGTCAGGCGGAGGGCGAGGCGCTCGCGGTGGGCGAGGTGGTGGCGGAGGGAGAGGTCGACGGAGACGTCGACGAGGACGTGGTCGGCGCCGGGTCCGGGGTCGGCTCCTCGGTCGGGTCCGGGGTCGTGGGCGGCGTGGTGACCGGGGCGGTGACGGTGAGCGGCACCTTCACGGTGCCGCCGCCGGGCGCGGTGAGCAGCAGGACGTAGCTGCCGGCCTTCTCGCCCGCCACGAGGCCCTCGACGACCAGGCGGCTCTGGGCGTCGGTCTTCAGGACCTTGGTGCGGATCGGGTTGCCCGCGGCGTCCTTGCCGAAGGACGGGCCGTCGGCGCTCTGACCGGTGGAGTCCGCCGAGTCGGTGACGACGGCGGTGACGGTCACGCCCGGGGCGAGGGCACCGGCGAGGCGGGACTCGACGGTGACGTCGGCGTAGCCGGCGCCGGTCTCGGCCGTCAGGGCGGTGTCGCCGATCCGGGTGAGGGCGTCGGCCTTGCGGACCTCGACGGTCGCCTTCAGCTCGGCGGCCGGCAGGGAGGAGCGGCCCGGGACGGTGGCGCGGATGGTGAAGGACGCGGCCTTCTCGCCGGCGCGCAGGGCGGGCGCCGTGGCGACGCCCCGCGCGTCCGATGCGACGGTGACGGTGGTGGCGCCGGCGGGGAAGCGGGCGTCGGTGGTGGCGGGGAGCACGAAGCGGACGCTGACGCCGGCGACCGGGCGGCCGGTGGCGTCCACGGCGGTGACGGACGCGGCCTGGGCGAAGGTGCTTCCGGTGACCGCGGTGAGCGTCGCCGTGCCGGGCTTGAGGCGGGAGACCCGGAGGGTCGGCGGGACCTCGACGGGCGTGCCGACGTCCGGCCCGCTCGGGTTCGTGGTCGACGGCTTCGACGGCTCCGAGGGCTTCGACGGCGGGGTCGTGGCCGGGTCGGTGGGCTTCGGCGACGGACGGTCCGGCGACGGGCGCGGCGACGGCGTGGCCGGCGAGCTCGGCGACACGGGGAAGGGGGACCGGCCGGAGCCGGGGCGGTCGCTGCGGTCGACCGGGAGCCGCCCGGTGCCGTCCGGGACGGTATGGGCGCCGCGGCCGTAGTACTCGAACCAGTTGAGGACGGTGGTCAGGTACTCCGTGGAGCGGTTGTAGCTGAGGATCGCCTTGTCGAGGTCGGCCTTGATCGCCAGGTTCCGGCCGCCGGCGCACAGGTACATGCCCGCGGCCTGGGCGGCGTCGTAGATGTTGTTGGGGTCCTTCTTCCCGTCGCCGTTGGCGTCCTGGCCCCAGACGGCCCAGGTGGACGGGATGAACTGCATGGGACCGACGGCCCGGTCGTGGGTGGTGTCGCCGTCGAAGGCGCCGTCGTCGGTGTCCTGGATGAGCGCGAAGCCGTTGCCGTCGAGGGCCGGGCCGAGGATCGGGGTGAAGGTGGTGCCGTTGCCGTCGACACGGCCGCCACTGGCCTGGCCGGACTCGACCTTGCCTATGCCGGCGAGGAGCTGCCAGGGCAGGTTGCAGGAGGGGTCGGAGGCGCGGACCGAGGCCTCGGCGCGGCGGTAGGCGGCGAGGACGGTCGCGGGTATGCCGGCCTCGGCGGGGCCGGTGACGATCGGCACCTGGGGTCCGGTGGGCGCCACTCCGGGCACCTTCGGCGGGTTCAGCGGCGGCAGGTCGGTGTAGTAGGGCGAGTCGCCGGTCGCCGAGCCGGCGGCGTCGCCGGGCGGGGTCGTGGCGTCGCCGGCGCCGATGGTGGTGTCGCCGCTGAGGTTGTCGGTCGGCGGCGGGATCGCCCCCGGGCCCTGCGAGGCGGCCAGCGCCGCGACCGCGGCGGCGACGATCGCGCCGCTCGTGGCTCCCCTGCGCAGGCGGCGGCCGAATTGCGCTGCCATTCCGGAACTCCCTCCCCATTCGACTGCGGCCGCGCGCTCCCCGCGCGTGACCTCAGGCGACCCTATGCGATGTCCCTAGCACACGACACCACGGCCTGACCGTGTTTCACGCTTTCGTCACCCCTTGGCCTCCCGGCGGCCGGACACGGAGGTCCGCACTCCGGAGTCCGGGCCTCCGGAGCCGGCCACCCCCGGGGTCCCCGGGGCGTACGGGACGCGCGGGGTGCATGGGGTGCATAGCGTGCGTGGGGGGCGTGGGGGGCGTGGCGTGCATGGGGTGCATGGGGTGCGTGGGAACCGTGGGGGCGGTCCGGTACCTCTTGCACTCGGGCCGATCATCCGTACGACCGGGAGGTTCTCCGTGCCCTTCACCCTGAGCCACGCCGCCGCCGTCCTGCCGGGGCTGCGGCGGGACGGGACCGCGCGGGGTCCGCTCGTCGCCTCCGCCCTCGTCGCCGGCAGCTTCTCCCCCGACCTCACCTACTTCGCGGCGACGGTGGCGCCCGGGGCGATGGCCTTCGGGGACGTGACCCACTCCCCCGTCGGGATCGTCACCGTCGACGTGCTGATCACCGCCGCCCTGGTGGGGCTGTGGCTGACGGTCCGTGAGCCGCTGGTGGGGCTGCTGCCGGAGCGGTGGCGCGGCCGGGTGTACGGGGTGGTGCGCGGCCGGCCGTGGCGGGAGCGGCGGCCGGCCGGGCTCGTCGCCTGGTTCGCCGTCTCGGCGGTGCTCGGCGCGGTCACCCACGTCGTCTGGGACGCCTTCACCCACCTCGACCGGTGGGGGACGCGGGCGGTCCCCTTCCTGGCGGAGGTGGTGGCCGGCTTCCCGGTCTATCTGTACGCGCAGTACGGCGGTTCGGCGCTGGCGCTCGTCCTGCTCGGCTGGTTCACGGCCCGGGCGCTGCGGTCGGTGCCGGCCGGGGAGGCGCCCGCCGCGGTGCCGGGGCCGGGGCGGCGGGAGCGGCGGGCGGCGCTGCTGCTGATCGGGGCGTGCGTGCTCGCCGGGATCGCGCACCGGGTGCTGCGGTGGGCGGCGTACTGGGGCTGGGGCCGGATCGAGACCCCGCTCGACATCATCCCGACCGCCTGCTTCGGGGCGGGCGCGGGGCTCGTCGCGGGGCTGCTGCTGTACGGGACGGCGGCCCGGCTGCGAGGGCGGCGAGCGGCCCCGGCCCCTGTCCCCGGTCCGGGAGCGGGAACGGCGGGAGAGCCGGCGGGCCGTACGGCGCGCTCCCGTCCGGGCGTTCGCTGATCCCGGAGGCGGGGGTGCGGCCGCGGGCGGCGGCCGTGCCGGAGAGGCGGCGGTGGACGGCGAGGGCGACGCCCTCCAGGGTGCGGACCCCGTAGCCCATCGAGGCGTTGTCGTGGCTGAGCAGGGCCATCCGGTAGTCGGTGGCCGCCGCGGCGGAGCCCGTGCCGCGGACGACGCCGACGCTGTGCACCCGCCAGCCGTGGGTGGAGCGGGGCAGCCAGCCGTTCTTGAGGTGGACCCTGACCGTGCGGGGCGCGCCGGCGGTGACGCCCCAGGCCTGGCTCGCGACGACCTGGCCCATGAGGGTGAGGGCCTGGGGGCGGCGGGAGACGGCGGCGAGCAGGGCGAGCTGGTCGCGGGCGGTGGTGCGGGTGAGGCCCCAGTAGCGGTCGGGGCCGAGGACCGTGTCCCGCGCGCCGGCCTCGCGCAGCACCCGGTCGAGGCGGGCGCGGGAGAGCCCCTGCCAGAGCGCGCCGGCGGCGTCGTTGTCGGAGCGGGTGATCATCGCCTCGAGCCGCTGGGACTCCAGGGCCGTGGGTTCCCTGCCGAGTTCCTCCGCGCGGCCGAGGACGGCCTGCATGATGAGGACCTTGGCGACGCTGGCGGAGTCGTAGAGCCGGGTGTCGTCGAGCCCGCAGCGCAGGCCGCGTACGGGGTCGTGGAGGGCGACGCCGACGGTGCTGTCGCGCCCGTCGAGGGCGGCGGCGAGGTCCTGGGAGAGCCGGGCGGCGAGCGCGGGCTCCCGGGTGGAGACGCAGGCGGCGGGCGCCCGCCGGTCCTCGGCGGGCAGGGCGGCTCCGGTGGCCCCGAGCAGGGCGCCGAGGAGGGCCCAGACGGGCGGCCTGCGGCGACGGGTCGTGATCATGCCTCCCAGTCTCGGGAGCGCTCCGCCCGCCCCGCTCCCGGACTGCTCCACCCGGCGCACACGCCGGTGGCCGCACCCCTCGGGGAGGCGCGGCCACCGGCGGAGCGGTACGGGATCAGTGCGCGGCGGAGTCCCAGTCCGGGCCGACGCCGACGGAGACGTCGAGCGGGGCGCGGAGGTCGGCGGCGGCCGACATCTGCTCGCGGACCAGGGCCTCGACGCGCTCGCGCTCGCCGGGGGCGATCTCCAGGACGATTTCGTCGTGGACCTGGAGGAGCATCCGGGAGGCGAGGCCGGCCTCGGTGAGGGCCTGGTCGACCTTGAGCATGGCGACCTTGACGATGTCGGCGGCGGTGCCCTGGATCGGGGCGTTGAGCGCCATCCGCTCGGCGGCCTCGCGGCGCTGGCGGTTGTCGCTGTTGAGGTCCGGGAGGTAGCGGCGGCGGCCGAGCATGGTCTCGGTGTAGCCGGTGGCGCGGGCCTCGTCGACGACCCGGCGCAGATAGTCCCGCACCCCGCCGAAGCGCTCGAAGTAGGTGTCCATCAGGCCGCGGGCCTCGCCCGGGTCGATGTTCAGCTGCTGGGAGAGGCCGAAGGCGGAGAGGCCGTAGGCCAGGCCGTACGACATGGCCTTGATCTTGCGGCGCATCTCGGCGTCGACCTCGGACCGCTCGACGCCGAAGACCTGGGAGGCGACGGTGGTGTGCAGGTCCTCGCCGGAGGTGAAGGCCTCGATGAGGCCCTCGTCCTCGGAGAGGTGGGCCATGACGCGCAGCTCGATCTGGCTGTAGTCGGCGGTCATGAGGGACTCGAAGCCCTCGCCGACGACGAAGCCGTGCCGGATGGCGCGGCCCTCGTCCGTCCGCACCGGCACGTTCTGCAGGTTGGGGTCGGTGGAGGAGAGGCGGCCGGTGGCGGCGACGGTCTGGCTGAAGGTGGTGTGGATCCGGCCGTCGGCGGCGACGGTCTTGATCAGACCCTCGACGGTGGACCGGAGCCGGGCCTGCTCGCGGTGGCGGAGCATGATCACCGGCAGTTCGTGCTCGGTCTGGCCGGCCAGCCAGGCGAGCGCGTCGGCGTCGGTGGTGTAGCCGGTCTTGGTCTTCTTGGTCTTCGGGAGGTTGAGCTCGCCGAAGAAGACCTCCTGGAGCTGCTTGGGCGAGCCGAGGTTGAACTCGTGGCCGACGGAGGCGTGGGCCTCCTTGACGGCCTGCTGCACGGCCCCGGCGAACTGCTGCTCCATCGCCTCCAGGTGGTCGCGGTCGGCGGCGATGCCGTGCCGCTCCAGGCGGGCGAGGAGGACGGAGGTGGGCAGTTCGACGTCGTACAGCAGCGCGCGGGCGCCGACCTCGTCGAGCTTGGACTCGAAGGCGGCCCCGAGGTCGAGGACGGCGCGGGCCTGGGTCATCAGGGCCTCGGCCTCGGCGTGGTCCTCGGCGCCGAAGGCGAGCTGCCCCTCGGTGGCGGCGGCCGGGGCGAGCTCGCGGCCGAGGTACTCCAGGGAGAGGGCGTCAAGGGCGAAGGAGCGGCGGCCGGGCTTGACGAGATAGGCGGCGAGCGCGGTGTCCATGGTGACGCCGGCGACGCTCCAGCCGTGCTCGGGGAAGACCCGCATCGCGCCCTTGGCGTTGTGCAGGACCTTCGGGCGCTCCGGGTCGGCGATCCAGGCGGCCCAGGCCCGCTCGTCGGCCTCGTCGAGCTCGCTCGGGTCGAACCAGGCGGCGTCCCCGCCGGCGCCGGCCAGGGCGACCTCGGAGACGGAGCCGGTGCCGAGGGCCCAGGTGTCGACGGTGGCGACGCCGAGGGGCTCCTCGCCGTGGGCGGCCAGCCAGGGGGCGAGCTCGCCGGAGCCCAGGACGGTGAAGTCGAGCTCGACGCCGGGGGCGGGGGCCGGCTCGGCCTCCTCGGCGGCACCGGGGTCGACGGCGAGGAGCCGCTCGCGCAGCGAGGGGTTGCGGATCTCCAGGGTGTCGAGGACCAGTGCGACGGCCTTGCGGTCGTACGGCTCGCGGGCGAGGTCGGCGACGGTCTTCGGCAGCTCGACGTCCCGGACCATCTCGGTGAGGACGCGGTTGAGCTTGACGGACTCCAGGTGGTCCCGGAAGTTCTGCCCGGCCTTGCCCTTGACCTCCTCGGCGCGCTCGACCAGCTCGGCGAAGGAGCCGAACTGGTTGATCCACTTGGCGGCGGTCTTCTCGCCGACGCCGGGGATGCCCGGGAGGTTGTCGGACGGGTCGCCGCGCAGGGCGGCGAAGTCCGGGTACTGGGAGGGGGTGAGGCCGTACTTCTCCTGGACCTTCTCCGGGGTGAAGCGGGTCAGCTCGGAGACGCCCTTGGTGGGGTAGAGCACGGTGGTGTGCTCGGTGACCAGCTGGAAGGAGTCCCGGTCGCCGGTGACGATGAGGACCTCGAAGCCCGCGGCCTCGGCCTGGGTGGCGAGGGTGGCGATGATGTCGTCGGCCTCGAAGCCGTCGACGGCGAACCGCGGCGCGTTCATGGCGTCGAGGAGCTCGCCGATCAGCTCGACCTGCCCCTTGAACTCGTCGGGGGTCTTGGAGCGGTTCGCCTTGTACTCGGGGAACTCCTCGGACCGCCAGGTCTTGCGGGAGACGTCGAAGGCGACCGCGAAGTGCGTGGGCGCCTCGTCGCGCAGGGTGTTCGCCAGCATCGACGCGAAGCCGTAGATCGCGTTCGTCGGCTGCCCCGTCACGGTCGTGAAGTTCTCCGCGGGCAGCGCGAAGAACGCCCGGTACGCGAGCGAGTGCCCGTCCATGAGGAGCAGGCGGGGGCGGGTGTCTGCGGGGTTCTTCGATGCTGTCTGGGCCACACGACGATCCTGCCACGGACCGCCGACAATCCCCTCCACACCGGCCGGGGTGCCGGACTGTCGGTGCCGCGTGACAGGATCGGAGGCGTACGACGCAGGATGATCGCTCAAGGGAGAGCGCGATGGTCAGCAAGCCGCCGGCCGGCGACCCGGTCCAGGACGCACCGCAGGTCACGCCGCCGCAGCACGCCGCCGCCGGTCTGCCCGCGATCGGGCACACCCTGCGGATCGCCCAGGAGCAGATGGGCGCCGTGCGCACCGCGCGCACCCTCCTCAAGGTCAACCAGAAGGACGGCTTCGACTGTCCCGGCTGCGCCTGGCCCGAGGGCGACAAGCGGCACCTCGCGGAGTTCTGCGAGAACGGCGCGAAGGCGGTCGCCGAGGAGGCGACGCTGCGGCGGGTGACGCCGGAGTTCTTCGCCGCGCACCCGGTGGCGGAGCTGGCGGAGCGGAGCGGCTACTGGCTGGGGCAGCAGGGCCGGATCACCCGGCCCATGTATCTGCCCGAGGGCGCCGACCGCTACGAGCCGGTGACCTGGGAGCGGGCCTTCGCGATCCTCGCGGAGGAGCTGACCGCGCTCTCCTCCCCCGACGAGGCGCTCTTCTACACCTCGGGCCGCACCAGCAACGAGGCCGCGTTCCTGCTCCAGCTCTTCGCCCGCGAGTTCGGCACGAACAACCTCCCGGACTGCTCGAACATGTGCCACGAGTCCTCCGGCTCGGCGCTGACCGAGACGATCGGCATCGGCAAGGGCAGCGTCTCCCTGGAGGACCTGCACCGGGCGGACCTGATCGTCGTGGCGGGGCAGAACCCGGGCACGAACCACCCGCGGATGCTGTCGGCGCTGGAGAAGGCGAAGGCGGCCGGGGCGCGGATCATCTCGGTGAACCCGCTGCCGGAGGCGGGCCTGGAGCGGTTCAAGAACCCGCAGACCCCGCAGGGCATGCTGCGCGGGGCGGCGCTCACCGACCTCTTCCTCCAGATCCGGATCGGCGGCGACCAGGCCCTCTTCCGGCTCCTGAACAAGCTGGTCCTCCAGACGCCCGGGGCGGTCGACGAGGAGTTCGTACGGGAGCACACCCACGGCTTCGAGGAGTTCGCGGCGGCCGCCGGGGAGGCCGACTGGGCGGAGACGCTCGCGGCGACCGGGCTGTCCCGCGCGGAGATCGAGCGGGCCCTGGAGATGGTGCTGGCCTCGGAGCGGACGATCGTCTGCTGGGCGATGGGCCTGACCCAGCACAAGCACTCCGTGCCGACCATCCGCGAGGTGGTCAACCTGCTGCTGCTCCGCGGGAACATCGGCCGGCCCGGCGCGGGCGTCTGCCCAGTGCGCGGGCATTCGAACGTGCAGGGCGACCGGACGATGGGCATCTTCGAGCGCCCGGCGCCGGCCTTCCTGGACGCGCTGGACAAGGAGTTCGGGATCGTCTCGCCGCGCCACCACGGCTTCGACGTGGTGCGCTCGATCCAGGCGCTGCGGGACGGCGAGGCGAAGGTCTTCTTCGCCATGGGCGGGAACTTCGTCGGCGCCACCCCGGACACCGAGGTGACCGAGGCGGCGATGCGCAGGGCCCGGCTGACGGTGCACGTGTCGACGAAGCTGAACCGCTCGCACGCCGTGACCGGCACCCGGGCGCTGATCCTGCCGACGCTGGGCCGCACGGACAAGGACGTGCAGAGGAGCGGGCGCCAGTTCGTGACGGTCGAGGACTCGATGGGCCAGGTGCACGCCTCGCGCGGCAACCTGCCGCCGGCGAGCCCGCATCTGCTCTCCGAGCCGGCGATCGTGGCCCGGATGGCGCGGGCGGTGCTCGGCGAGGCGTCGAGGACGCCGTGGGAGGAGTTCGAGGCGGACTACGCGGCGGTCCGGGACCGGATCGCGCGCGTGGTGCCCGGCTTCGAGGGCTTCAACGCGCGGCTCGCGGCGGACCCCGGCGGTTTCGCGCTGCCGCACGCGCCCCGGGACGAGCGGCGCTTCCCGACGAAGACCGGCAAGGCGAACTTCACGGCGGCGCCGGTGGAGTACCCGAGGGTGCCGGAGGGCCGGCTGCTGCTGCAGACGCTCCGCTCGCACGACCAGTACAACACCACGATCTACGGTCTGGACGACCGCTACCGGGGGATCAGGGGCGGCCGCCGGGTGGTCCTGGTGCACCCCGAGGACGCGGCGGCGCTCGGCCTCGCCGACGGGGCGTACGCGGACCTGGTGAGCGAGTGGACGGACGGGAGCGAGCGGCGGGCGCCCGGTTTCCGGGTGGTGCACTACCCGACGGCCCGGGGCTGCGCGGCGGCCTACTACCCGGAGACGAACGTGCTGGTGCCGCTGGAGTCGACGGCCGACATCAGCAACACCCCCGCGAGCAAGTCCGTGATCGTGCGTCTGGAAGAATCACCGCAGCCGTCCGCCTAAGCGCTTGCTCAGCCAGCCGGGCGACGGAAGGATCAGCCGTACGACGACGAACGGAGCCGGGCCATGGGTGAGCAGCAGCACGTGAAGTTCCCGCAGGAGATCATCGACGAGTACGCCGCGCTCGGCGTGGATCTGCCGGCGCTGTTCTCGGCGGGGCACCTGGGGAACCGGATGGGCGTCCAGATCCTGGAGGCCTCGGCGGAGAAGGTCGTCGGCACGATGCCGGTGGAGGGCAACACCCAGCCGTACGGGCTGCTGCACGGCGGCGCCTCGGCGGTGCTCGCGGAGACCCTGGGCTCGGTGGGCTCGATGCTGCACGGCGGCTCGTCGAAGATCGCGGTGGGCGTGGACCTGAACTGCACGCACCACCGGGGCGCGCGCAGCGGTCTGGTGACCGGCGTGGCGACCCCGGTGCACCGCGGGCGGTCGACGGCGACGTACGAGATCGTCATCAGCGACGAGGAGGGGCGCCGGGTCTGCTCGGCCCGCCTCACCTGCATGCTGCGGGAGATCGGCCCGCTGGACGCGGGCAACCTGCCGCAGGAGGGGAAGCTCGCCTGAGCCTGAGCCTGAGCCCGGACAGGGCCGGGCGGACAGCCTGTTTCGCCGGAGGGGGCGGTACGCGAAGCGCGTACCGCCCCCTCCGGCGTACGCGCGAGGGATGCGGGCAGCATCTTCGGTACATGCCCGACGGATCCGGGCACTTCGCGGGAAACCCCGGGCGCATGACCCACCCGCGCCGATTCCCTCCCACGGTCACCCTCCGCGCCCCAACTCCTTTACCCCCACGCCTCTTTCACGCCAGTCACTCCCAACTCCCCATCCTCGTAGATACGTTCGAGAGGGGCGGGTTCCAGCCGAAGGAAGAGTAACCGACCGACCTTTCGGGAGGCGGTTTTCGTCACGCTGGGTGATCATCAACAGGGGATGTCGAAAGGACGCCGAGGCTTGACATCCGTCCGCTCAGTTCGGGCGCAGTGTCCGATATCCGGAGACCCACCAAAGATTCACGTAAGCACCAAGATTCCCTCAAGCCCCTTAGCGGAACTGCACGTTCTCACGATGTGAACACCGGGCCACGGACCGCAATGCCCGGATTTCGCCTGACCTCTCAGCCTCGCTCCGCCCGTCGGCATAACAAGACAGTCACATCCTTCCCTCGCCGCTCCCCGACCCTCCCCACCTGCGCTTAGAGTCACCGCCAGTCACCGCGCCACCGGGGCGGGACCGCCTGCACGGCCACGTACCACCACGCAGTACGGCCCGGCATTCACTTACGGCACCTCTTGCTCCGCAGCTCCACGGCACCGCCTCGGCAGAGGGGGCCGCGCCTGGGAAAGGACCCTTCGTGCGAAACCGTTCGTTGCTCATACTCACCACCGCGGTCACCGCGGGAGCGCTCACCCTCACCGCCTGCGGTTCCCGCGACGACAAGGGCGGCGACAGCTCGGGCGAGGGCGGCGGCGTCACCGTCACCATCGGTCTGGACTCCCCGCTCACCGGTGAGCTCTCGGCCCTCGGCCTCGGCATCAAGAACTCGGCCGACCTCGCGGTCAAGACGGCCAACAAGAAGCAGTACGTCAAGGGCGTCACCTTCAAGCTGGAGACCCTGGACGACCAGGCCCAGCCCTCCGCCGGCCAGCAGAACGCCACCAAGCTGGTCGCCGACAAGACCGTCCTCGGCGTGGTCGGCCCGCTGAACTCCGGCGTCGCCGAGTCGATGCAGAAGGTCTTCGACGACGCCAAGCTGGCGCAGATCTCCCCGGCCAACACCAACCCGGCGCTCTCCCAGGGCCCGAACTGGGCCTCCGGCGACAAGAAGCGCGGCTACAAGTCGTACTTCCGCACCGCCACCACGGACGCCATCCAGGGCCCGTTCGCCGCCCAGTACGTCTTCAACGACGCCAAGAAGACCAAGGCGTTCATCATCGACGACAAGAAGACCTACGGCGCCGGCCTCGCGGGCACCTTCAAGGGCGAGTTCGAGAAGCTCGGCGGCAAGGTCGTCGGC
Source organism: Streptomyces sp. NPDC007863 (assembly GCF_040633895.1). Classification (NCBI taxonomy): domain Bacteria; kingdom Bacillati; phylum Actinomycetota; class Actinomycetes; order Kitasatosporales; family Streptomycetaceae; genus Streptomyces; species Streptomyces sp. NPDC007863. The sequence continues at coordinate 400,594 of NZ_JBEYEI010000002.1, read as the reverse complement.
ACCCAGCACATCGACCCCGACACCAAGGACTTCTCCGCGGTCGCCACCCAGGTCAAGAGCTCCGGCGCGGACGTCGTCTACTTCGGTGGCGAGTACCCGGCCGCCGGCCCGCTGGCCAAGCAGATCAAGGAGGCCGGCGCCAAGGTCACCCTCGTCGGCGGTGACGCGCTCTTCAGCCCCGAGTACGTGAAGCTCGCCGGTGCCGCCGCGGCCGAGGGCGACTTCGCCACCTCCGTCGGCGCCCCGATCGAGACCCTCGCCTCCGCCAAGGAGTTCCTGGCCAACTACAAGGCCGAGAACTACAAGGAGGCCTACGAGGCCTACGGCGGCTACTCCTACGACTCGACCTGGGCGCTCATCGAGGCGGTCAAGAAGGTCGTCGACGGCAACGGCGGCAAGCTCCCCGAGGACGCCCGCGCCAAGGTCGTCGAGGCCGTCCAGGGCGTCTCCTTCGACGGTGTGACCGGCAAGGTCGCCTTCGACGAGTTCGGTGACACCACCAACAAGCAGCTGACCGTCTACCAGGTCAAGAACGGCGCCCACACGCCGGTCAAGTCCGACACCTTCGGCGAGTGACCGAGGCCTTCGGCGGCTGATCCTCAGCTCCACCCCACTCAGCACCACCCAGCACCACACAGCACCACCCAGCACCACTCAGCACGATCTTTCACCGCGCGGGGGGCCGCACACCACAGGCACCCCGCGCGGTGTCATATCCGTCGAAAGTCTCGGAGGACAATGCGGTGAACGAACTGCCGCAGCAGCTGGTCAACGGCCTGCTACTGGGATCCATGTACGGGCTGGTCGCCGTCGGCTACACGATGGTCTACGGCATCGTCCAGCTCATCAACTTCGCCCACGGCGAGATCTTCATGACCGGCGGCTTCGGGGCCCTGACGGTCTGGCTCATCCTGCCCGGCGGCACCAGCATGTGGGTCGCACTGCCCCTCATGATCATCGGTGCCGTGATCGTCGCGACGACCATAGCCGTCGGAGCGGAACGTTTCGCCTACCGTCCGCTACGCGGCGGCCCGCGTCTCGCCCCGCTCATCACGGCCATCGGCCTCTCGCTCGCCCTGCAGTACGCGGTCTGGGTCTGGTACCCGGAGGCGAAGTCCGCCCGGACCTTCCCGCAGATCCCCGGCGGCCCGATCGAGCTCGGCCCGGTCACCATCCAGACCGGTGACGTCTTCCTGGTGATCGCGGCCCCGATCTGCATGGCCTTCCTCGCCTTCTTCGTCATGCGCACCCGCACCGGGCGCGGCATGCAGGCCACGGCGCAGGACCCGGACACCGCGAAGCTCATGGGCGTCAACACCGACCGCATCATCGTGATCGCGTTCGCCCTCGGCGCCGTCTTCGCCGCCGTCGGTGCCGTCGCGTACGGCCTCAAGTACGGCGTCGTCGACTACAAGATGGGCTTCCTCCTCGGACTCAAGGCGTTCACCGCCGCCGTCCTCGGCGGCATCGGCAACATCTACGGCGCCATGATCGGCGGCCTCGTCCTCGGCGTCGCCGAGACCATGGCCACCGCCTACGTCGACCAGATCCCCGGTATGGAGCAGCTCGGCGGCCAGTCCTGGGCCAACGTCTGGGCCTTCGTACTCCTCATCGTCGTGCTCCTCGTCAGGCCCCAGGGTCTGCTCGGCGAGCGCGTCGCGGACAGGGCGTGAGCACCATGACCACCATCTCCGAGAACCCCCAGGCACCCGCCGCCGCGGAGACCGTGAAGACCGCCGACCGTGGTCTCATCGGCTTCCTTCCCGAGCGGGTGGCCCGCGCCGTCGTCCTCGGCGGCTCCGTCCTCACCGTCGCGAGCTGTTTCCTCGCCTGGACCTGGGACTCCAGCTTCCCGGGTGACCTCACCGTGTACGGCTACCCGGCCGGCCTCCAGCTCCAGGTGCTGGTGCTCGGTGTCCTGACCGCCCTCTTCACCCTCTCCTCGTACGGCGTCAAGGGCCTCGGCTGGCTGACGCCGGCCGGCGCCGACGGCGCGGTCAAGCTCGGCGCGCTGGCCTCCTTCGGCACCGCCTGGTTCACCGTCATCGCGATCAGCGTCGAGCTCGGCGGGCTGGTCAACCTGGAGCCCGGCGGCTTCGTCCTGGCGGTGGCCACCCTGGTCACCCTGCTGGCCGCGCTGGACCTGCCCTTCAAGCGTCCGGCCGTGCTGCCGGTCGACCCGGAGGACACCGGCTGGGACCAGTTCAAGCACCGGGCCGGCAACGGCTGGGCCTCCTTCCGGGCGTCCTTCTCCGCCCCCCGCCCGGTGAAGAAGCTCCCGCCGCTGCCCTCCGCCGTGGAGATCCTGATCATCGCGGGTGTCCTCGCGGTGGCGCTCGGCGTCTTCACCTACGGCATCGGCACCGAGTACGACCAGCTCTTCCTCGGCTTCCTGATCACGGCCGGTCTCGGCTTCGCCGCGGTCGGCGCCTCCGGTCTGCTCAAGCAGGCCACGCAGCTCACGGCGAAGCACCAGAACCTGTCGATCGCGGGCGCGTTCATCGCCGCGGCGCTGTTCCCCTTCACCCAGACCGACGACCAGTACGCGACGCTCGGCGTCTACATCCTGATCTTCGCCACGGTGGCCCTGGGCCTGAACATCGTCGTCGGCCTCGCGGGTCTGCTCGACCTCGGTTACGTCGCCTTCCTCGGCGTCGGCGCCTATGCGGCGGCCCTCGTCTCGGGCGCCCCGACCTCGCCGTTCGGCGTGCACTTCCCCTTCTGGGCGGCGATCCTGGTCGGCGCCGCGGCCTCGGTGGTCTTCGGCGTCCTGATCGGCGCCCCGACCCTGCGGCTGCGCGGCGACTACCTCGCCATCGTGACGCTCGGCTTCGGTGAGATCTTCCGCATCACGGTGATGAACACGGACGGCACCTCCGGCCCGGACATCACCAACGGCTCCAACGGCATCGCGTCCATCCCGAACCTGAACCTCTTCGGGTTCGACTTCGGCCAGGCGCACAGCATCGCCGGCTTCACCATCGGCCGCTTCGCCAACTACTTCTTCCTGATGCTGCTGATCACGGCGGTCGTCGTGCTGGTCTTCCGGCGCTCCGGCGACTCCCGCATCGGCCGCGCCTGGGTGGCGATCCGCGAGGACGAGACCGCCGCGCTCGCGATGGGCATCAACGGCTTCCGGGTGAAGCTGGTCGCCTTCGCGCTCGGCGCCGGTCTGGCCGGTCTCGCCGGTACGGTGCAGGCCCACGTCACGTACACGGTGACCCCGGAGCAGTACCTCTTCGCCGGTCCCATCCCGCCCAACTCCGCCTTCCTGCTCGCGGCCGTCGTCCTCGGCGGCATGGGCACGATGAGCGGCCCGCTGGTCGGCGCGGCCCTGCTCTTCCTCATCCCGAACAAGCTCCAGTTCATGGGCGAGTACCAGCTCTTCGCCTTCGGCGTCGCGCTCGTCCTGATCATGCGCTTCCGTCCGGAGGGCATCGTCGCCGACAAGCGGCGTCAGCTGGAGTTCCACGAGCACGACGAGCAGCCGGCGCCGGACGCTACGCCCGCCAAGGCAGGTGCCTGAACCATGACGACGACCACCACCAAGGCCGACGCCACCGCGGAGCCGGCCGCCCGAGAGACCGTGCTCGACGCGCGCGGGGTCACCATGCGCTTCGGCGGTCTGACCGCCGTCCGCGACGTGAACCTGACCGTCAACGCCGGCGAGATCGTCGGTCTGATCGGCCCGAACGGCGCCGGCAAGACGACCTTCTTCAACTGCCTGACCGGTCTGTACGTGCCCACCGAGGGCGAGGTCCGCTACAAGAGCCAGGTCCTGCCGCCGAAGTCCTTCAAGGTCACCGCGGCCGGCATCGCCCGTACCTTCCAGAACATCCGTCTCTTCAACAACATGACGGTCCTGGAGAACGTGCTCGTCGGCCGGCACACCCGCACCAAGGAGGGCCTCTGGTCCGCCCTGCTGCGCGGGCCGGGCTTCAAGCGGGCCGAGGCGGCCTCCGAGAAGCGGGCGATGGAGCTCCTGGAGTTCGTCGGGCTCGCGGAGAAGGCGCAGCACCTCTCCAAGAACCTGCCGTACGGCGAGCAGCGCAAGCTGGAGATCGCCCGCGCCCTCGCGAGCGACCCGGGCCTGATCCTGCTCGACGAGCCGACCGCCGGCATGAACCCGCAGGAGACCCGGGCGGCCGAGGAACTCATCTTCGCCATCCGGGACATGGGCATCGCCGTGCTCGTCATCGAGCACGACATGCGCTTCATCTTCAACCTGTGCGACCGGGTCGCCGTGCTCGTGCAGGGCCAGAAGCTGATCGAGGGCGACAGCCAGACCGTCCAGAGCGACGAGCGGGTCATCGCCGCGTACCTCGGCGAGCCGATCGAGGACACCCCGGCGCCGAAGGCCGACGCCCCCGAGGCACCCGAGGCTCCGGAAGCCCCGGAGTCCCCCGAGGCCGAGGAGACCGAGGAGACCCCCGAGGCCGAGGAGACTCCCGAGGCTTCGGAGGACGAGGACGACACCCCGGCGGACGCGGCGGGCGCCGCGAAGGACGCCGCTCCGGGCAAGGAGAACGACGCATGACCGCACTGCTCGAAGTCGAGGACCTGCGCGTCGCCTACGGAAAGATCGAGGCCGTCAAGGGCATCTCCTTCTCCGTGGAGGCGGGCGAGGTCGTCACCCTCATCGGCACCAACGGCGCCGGGAAGACCACCACCCTGCGGACCCTCTCCGGGCTCCTCAAGCCGGTCGGCGGCCAGATCAAGTTCGAGGGCAAGTCCCTCCGCAAGATCCCCGCGCACAAGATCGTCTCGCTGGGTCTGGCCCACTCCCCCGAGGGCCGGCACATCTTCCCGCGCATGACCATCGAGGAGAACCTGCTCCTCGGCGCCTTCCTCCGGAAGGACAGCGCCGGCATCGCCAAGGACGTGCAGCGCGCCTACGACCTCTTCCCGATCCTGGGCGAGCGTCGCAAGCAGGCGGCCGGCACGCTCTCCGGCGGTGAGCAGCAGATGCTCGCCATGGGCCGGGCGCTGATGTCCCAGCCGAAGCTGCTCATGCTCGACGAGCCCTCCATGGGTCTGTCGCCGATCATGATGCAGAAGATCATGGCGACGATCGCCGAGCTGAAGGCCCAGGGCACCACGATCCTGCTCGTCGAGCAGAACGCCCAGGCCGCGCTGGCCCTCGCGGACCACGGTCACGTGATGGAGATCGGCAAGATCGTGCTCTCGGGCACGGGCGGCGACCTCCTGCACGACGAGTCGGTGCGCAAGGCGTACCTCGGCGAGGACTGAGCCGTACGCACACGAGGAGGCCCGCCCCGCATCGCGCGGGGCGGGCCTCCTGCCGTGTGCCGGTACGGGCTACTGCCCCTTGGCGGCCTTCTTCTCCTCGGCGTCCTCGATGACGGCCTCGGCGACCTGCTGCATGGACATGCGGCGGTCCATGGAGGTCTTCTGGATCCAGCGGAAGGCGGCCGGCTCGGAGAGGCCGTACTGGGTCTGGAGGATCGACTTGGCGCGGTCGACCAGCTTGCGCGTCTCCAGGCGCTGGCTGAGGTCGGCGACCTCCTGCTCCAGGGCGCGCAGCTCGGCGAAGCGGGAGACGGCCATCTCGATGGCGGGGACGACGTCGCTCTTGCTGAAGGGCTTGACCAGGTAGGCCATGGCGCCGGCGTCGCGGGCGCGCTCGACGAGGTCGCGCTGGGAGAAGGCGGTGAGCATGAGGACCGGGGCGATGGACTCGCCGGCGATCTTCTCGGCGGCGGAGATGCCGTCGAGCTTGGGCATCTTCACGTCCAGGATGACCAGGTCGGGGCGGTGCTCGCGGGCGAGTTCGACGGCGGTCTCGCCGTCGCCGGCCTCGCCGACGACCGTGTAGCCCTCCTCCTCCAGCATCTCCTTGAGGTCGAGGCGGATCAGGGCCTCGTCCTCGGCGATGACGACGCGGGTGGTCAGCGGCGGGACGTGGGACCCGTCGGCGTCGTCGGCGGCGGGCTGGGGCGACTCGGGGGCAGTCACGCGGGCTCCTCGTTCCATGGCCTCGTTCCGAGGCGGATACAGCTCCCCATGAGCCTACCCACCTCCTGTAAGGTAGGGGCACGGCGGGTGATCATGACCCTTGCTTTCAAAGGAAGCCCCGGTAGCCCAGCGGTAGAGGCAGTGGTCTCAAACACCATCCAGCGTGGGTTCGAATCCCACCCGGGGCACATTACCTTTGATTCCTAGGAATGAGACTTATCGGCCCCTCGGGGGCCAGTTGAGGATCGCCTTCGGTCGCGGCGGCGCGTAGGTGCGCACCTTCGAGGTGGACAGGCCGAGCCGCACGAGGGACTCGGCGACGGTCACGGCGGCGCTGACGCCGTCCACGACGGGGACGCCGGTGCGCTCCACCACCCGCTCGGCGAGGCCGGCCATGCCGCCGCAGCCCAGACAGATCACCTCGGCCCGGTCGTCCTCGACGGCGCGGACGGCCTGTTCGACGATCGCCTCGACGGTGGTCTCCTCGTCCTCCTCCAGGGCGAGCACGGGCAGTCCGCTGGCGCGCACCGAGGCGCAGCGGGCGCTGAGGCCCGCGACGTGCAGCCGCTCCTCGATCAGCGGGACCGTGCGGTCGAGGGTGGTGACGACGGAGTAGGCGCGGCCGAGGAACAGGGCGGTGCTCGCGGCGGCCTCGGTGATGTCGACGACGGGGACGTCGAGGAGTTCCTGGAGGCCCTCGCGGCCGTGCTCGCCGTAGCCGGCCTGGATCACGGCGTCGAAGGGCTCGGGGTGGGCGCGGACGGCCTCCATCACCGCGACGGCGGCGAGGTAGCTCTCGTAGTTGCCCTCGACGGACTCGGCGCCGAAGGCGGGGGTGAGGGGGACGATCTCGGTGCCGGGCGAGGCCGCGGCGGCGGCCTGCCGGCCGATGGCGTCGGTGATCGACTGCGTGGTGTTGACGTTGACGACGAGGATGCGCATGGGACGGCTTTCGGTCGGACAGGAGGGGGGCGGGGTCACTCGGCGGCGACGGCGATGGCCTCGCCGTCCACGTCGCGCATGGGGGCGGTGCGGTCGGCGATGACCGCGTAGACGGCGGCGCCGAGGAGGGCGCCGACGAACCAGGAGAAGCCCGCGACGGCGTGGAAGAAGGGGACGAGGGCGACGGCGACGGCGACCGCCGCGCTGGGCACGAAGGCGGCGACGGCGCGCGGGTTGAAGCCGGCGCGGTAGTGGTACTCGCCCCGCGGGTCCTCGCTGTACAGGTCGGGGACGTTGACCCGGGCCTTCCGGAGCAGCCAGTAGTCGGCCATGATCACGCCGAAGAGCGGGCCGAGGAGGGCGCCGAGTCCGCCGAGGAAGTAGTTGACGACGACCGGGCTGTCGTAGAGGTTCCAGGGCAGGATCACCAGGCCGACGAGGGCGCTGACCACGCCCGCCCGGCGGAAGTTCAGCCGGCGCGGGAAGAGGTCGATCAGGGCGTAGATCGGCGCCACGAAGTTGGCGAGCAGGTTGACCGCCACGGTGAGGGCGATCAGGGCGAGCGAGGCGACCGCGAGGAGCGCCATGTTCGGGATGGTGCGGACGATGTCGGTGGGGCTGGTGATGATCCGGCCGTCGAGCTTGAACTGGGCGCCGCTGAGGACGACGACGATCGCGGCGAAGAAGAGCATGTTCACCGGGATGCCGATGACGTTGCCGCGGACGATCGAGGAGCGGCTGCGGGCGGAGCGGGTGAAGTCGCAGAAGTTCAGGACGAAGGTGCCGTAGATGACCACCCAGAGGGCGGCGGCCTGGAGGATCTGGAGCCACATCTCGCCGCCGGAGAGCGGGGCGTCGACGGAGAAGGAGATCGAGCCGTCGGCCCGGACGAACATCCAGACGGCGAGGGCGCACATGGTGATCAGGGTGGTCGGCGCGGCGAAGGCCATGTAGCGGCGGATCATCTGCATGCCGTAGCTGACGATGACGAGCTGGACGGCCCAGAGGGCGAGGAAGGTGATCCAGCCGAGGGCGGACTGGCCGAGGAAGGAGCCCTCGTCCAGGGAGCCCAGGCCGGGGAACATCGCGATCAGCAGGGCGCCGAGGACGGTGGAGGCCAGATAGGTCTGGATGCCGAACCAGGCGATGGCGACGACGCCGCGGACGGCGGCGGGGATCTTGGCGCCCCGGATGCCGAAGGCGATGCGGCTCATGACCGGGAAGGGGACGCCGGTCTTGTGGCCCATGAAGCCGGAGAGCGTGAGCAGCAGGAAGAGCAGGACCGAGGCGAGGACGAAGGCCGCCAGGATGCCCCAGACGTTGAGGCCGAGGGCGAAGAGGCCGAGGGCGAAGGCGTAGTTCCCGAGGCTGTGCACGTCGTTGGCCCAGAGGGTGAAGACGTTGTACGCGCCCCAGCGCCGTCCTTCCCTCTTGGTGGGGGCCAGGTCGTAGGTGTAGAGGACGGAACTGGTGGTGGCGGCGGCCGGCGTCGCGGTCTCGGGCGGCCGGGTGGAGTCCAGGGCGGTCATCAGGGCCCTCACAGGTGCTCTGGGTCGCCGAGTGGCAGGGGGGTCTCCGGCGACCGAGGGAGTTGGGGGGCGGACATTCGGACGTTTCCACAAAGCGGAAGCCGATTTCCGTGCGACAGAACGTAGTTTTCGCCGAGAGGACCCGTCAAGGGCTCCCGGGCCGTAACTTCCGATTGGCATGCCAATCCGCCCGGGAACGCGAGAACCCCGCCACCAAGGCTGGTGGCGGGGTTTATTTCGGTATACCGTCGCGCGCGGTCGCTCCGGAGGCGCGTCGCTCGCGGCTACGAGAGCGGGTCTCCGATGTGGTGGACGCGGACGAGGTTGGTGGAGCCGGAGACGCCGGGCGGCGAGCCGGCCGTGATCACCACGACGTCGCCCTTCTTGCACCGCCCGATGCGGAGCAGCTCCTCGTCGACCTGGGCGACCATGGCGTCGGTGGAGTCGACGTGCGGGCCGAGGAAGGTCTCGACGCCCCAGGTGAGGTTGAGCTGCGAGCGGGTCGCCGGGTCCGGGGTGAAGGCGAGCAGCGGGATCGGCGAGCGGTAGCGGGAGAGCCGCCGGACGGTGTCGCCGGACTGGGTGAAGGCGACCAGGAACTTGGCCCCGAGGAAGTCGCCCATCTCGGCGGCGGCCCGGGCCACCGCGCCGCCCTGGGTGCGCGGCTTGTTCCGCTCGGTCAGCGGCGGCAGGCCCTTGGCGAGGACGTCCTCCTCGGCGGCCTCCACGATCCGGCTCATGGTGCGGACCGTCTCGATGGGGTGGCGGCCGACGCTGGTCTCGCCGGAGAGCATCACGGCGTCGGTGCCGTCGATGACGGCGTTGGCGACGTCGGAGGCCTCGGCGCGGGTGGGCCGGGAGTTGTCGATCATCGAGTCGAGCATCTGGGTGGCGACGATGACCGGCTTGGCGTTCCGCTTGGCGAGCTTGACCGCGCGCTTCTGGACGATCGGCACCTGCTCCAGCGGCATCTCGACGCCGAGGTCGCCGCGGGCGACCATGATGCCGTCGAAGGCGGCGACGATCTCCTCGATGTTCTCGACCGCCTGCGGCTTCTCGATCTTGGCGATGACCGGGAGGCGGCGGCCCTCCTCGTCCATGATCCGGTGGACGTCCTCGACGTCCCGGGCGGAGCGGACGAAGGAGAGGGCGATGACGTCGGCGCCGGTGCGCAGCGCCCAGCGGAGGTCCTCGACGTCCTTCTCGGAGAGGGCGGGGACGGAGACGGCGACGCCCGGGAGGTTGAGCCCCTTGTGGTCGGAGACCATGCCGCCCTCGACGACCCGGGTGTGCACCCGGGGGCCGTCGACGGAGGTGACCTCCAGGGTGACCCGGCCGTCGTCGACGAGGATCCGCTCACCGGCGGTGACGTCCTCGGCGAGGCCGGCGTAGGTGGTGCCGCAGCAGTGGCGGTCGCCCTCCGTCGGCTCGACGGTGATGGTGAACGCGTCGCCGCGTTCAAGCAGTACGGGCCCCTCGCGGAAACGGCCGAGCCGGATCTTCGGGCCTTGAAGGTCGGCGAGGACACCGACGCTGCGGCCGGTCTCGTCGGCCGCCTTGCGGACCCGCCGGTATCGCTCCTCGTGCTCGGCGTAGGTGCCGTGGCTGAGGTTGAGACGGGCCACGTCCATGCCGGCCTCGATCAACGCCTTGATCTGGTCGTATGTTTCGGTGGCGGGCCCAAGGGTACAAACGATTTTCGCTCGGCGCATGAGTCGAGCCTAGGGCCTTACCCATCAGTAGCCGTGGGGTCCCGCATGACTACTCAACAACCTTTCCGTGAAACGTTGTTGACAAGACTTGAATCTGTGCGCCGGAGTGCTCCGATGAGCGATTTTCGCGCCCTCGGGCGCCTCGTCTCAGAGTGCGGGCGGGCGCATCGTGAAGCGCGCAACGACCTCGGCGGTCACCGTCTGCCGCTGTGGTTCGAGGTCGAGCGTGGGGGCCCCGCCGGGCTCCTCCGCCGCGTAGGCGGTGAGCACCGGGGAGAAGCCGCCGCCGCCCCGCGCCCCCGGCTCGGACAGTCCGGCGTCCGACAGTTCGAGGAGTGAGCCCAGCGAGGTGTCCAGCGCCTCCGCGTAGGCCCGCGCCCGCCGCACCGCCTCCGTCACCGCGAGCCGGCGCGCCTCCGCGTACGCCTCCGAGTCCTGGCGCAGCTCCCACCACGGGCCGTACACCTCGACCTGGTCCCGGTCGGCGAGTTCGGGCACCAGCTCGCCGAGGGCGGTGAAGTCGGTGAGCTCGGCGGTGATCCGCACGTGCCCCTGGTGGATCCGGGTCCGCTCGCCCTTCCCCCGGCGCGGCCGCTCCGGGGCGACCGAGAAGCCGCCCGTCTCCAGCCTGGCCACGGCCGCCCCGCGCGCCTTGATCAGGTCGAGGACCTCGGCGTTGCGCCGGGTGAGGTCCGCGAGGACCGGGGCCCGGTCGACGCCGCGCGCCGAGACGGTCACCGCGATGCGGGCCAGCTCCGGCTCGACCTCGATCAGCCCCTCGCCACGGACCGTCACCTGCGGCGCCTCGGGGGTGGGGTGGGGGTGCGTCACGGCGGGCTCCTCCGGACCGGGGATCGGTGGCATACGAACACTTTCCCACTCCGTAACCCGAAAGGGCTGTTGCCGGCGAAAGGTCTGAGCCAGAATCTACGCGCGTTGTGCACCGAGGCAGCGCCACGGAACAAGGAGAGACACACATGCCGCTGAACCGCCGGACCTTCCTGGAGAGCTCCGCCGCCCTCGGGGCCGGGGCCGCCCTCACCGCCGGGACCGCCGCCCCCGCCGAGGCCCACGGAACCCGCCCCAGGCCGGCCAAGCGGTACTCCTTCACCGTCATGGGCACCACCGACCTGCACGGCAACGTCCTCAACTGGGACTACTTCACGGACAAGGAGTTCGACGACAAGGCCCACAACGACGTCGGCCTCGCCAAGATCTCCACCCTGGTGAACCAGGTCCGCGCCGCCAAGGGCCGCCGCAACACCCTCCTCATCGACGCCGGCGACACCATCCAGGGCACCCAGCTCTCGTACTACTACGCCAAGGTCGACCCGATCACCCGCCAGGGCGGCCCGGTCCACCCGATGGCCCAGGCCATGAACGCCATCGGCTACGACGCCGCCGCGCTCGGCAACCACGAGTTCAACTACGGCATCCCGGTGCTGCGGAAGTTCGAGGAGCAGTGCGACTTCCCGCTGCTCGGCGCCAACGCGCTCGACGCGAAGACGCTGCGCCCGGCCTTCCCCCCGTACAGCTTCCACCGGCTGCGCACCCCGCACGGCAAGGACGTCCGCGTCGCGGTCCTCGGCCTGACCAACCCCGGCATCGCCATCTGGGACAAGGCCAACGTCAACGGCAGGATGGTCTTCCCCGGCCTGGAGGAGCAGGCCGCGAAGTGGGTGCCGAAGCTGCGCTCCATGGGCGCCGACGTCGTGATCGTCTCCGCCCACTCCGGCTCCAGCGGCACCTCCTCGTACGGCGACCAGCTCCCCCACGTCGAGAACGCGGCCGGCCTCGTCGCCGAGCAGGTCCCCGGCATCGACGCGATCCTCGTCGGCCACGCCCACACCGAGATCCCCGAGTACCGGATCGCCAACAAGGAGACCGGCAAGGAGGTCGTCCTCTCCGAGCCGCTCAAGTGGGGCCAGCGCCTCACCCTCTTCGACTTCGACCTCGTGTGGGAGAAGGGCCGCTGGACGGTGGAGAAGGTCGCCGCCCAGGTCCTCAACTCCAACACCGTGGAGGAGGACCCGGAGATCACCGGGCTCCTCGCCGACGAGCACAAGAAGGTCGTGGCCTACGTCAACACCGTCATCGGCACCTCCACCGCCGTCATGACCACGGCCGACGCGCCGTGGAAGGACGAGCCGATCATCGACCTGATCAACGTCGTCCAGGCGGAGACCGTGAAGGCGGCCCTGGCCGGCGGCGCGTACGCGGCCCTGCCGGTGCTCTCGCAGGCCTCCTGCTTCTCCCGCACGGCCCGCATCCCGGCCGGCGAGATCACCATCAAGGACGCCGCCGGGCTCTACCCCTTCGAGAACACCCTGGAGGCCCGCCTGATGACGGGCGCCCAGCTGAAGGAGTACCTGGAGTACTCGGCGAAGTACTACGTCCAGACCCCGGCGGGCGCCCCCGTCGACACCGCGAAGCTCACCAACGCGGACGGCACCCCGGACTACAACTACGACGCCGTCTCCGGGCTCACGTACGACATCGACATCGCCAAGCCGGCCGGGCAGCGGATCACCGGCCTCTCCTTCGAGGGCGAGCCGCTCGACCCGGCCGCGCGGTTCGTCCTCGCCGTCAACAACTACCGCGCCAGCGGCGGCGGTGCCTTCCCGCACGTCGCCAAGGCCGAGCAGCTGTGGGCGAACTCGGACGAGATCCGCAACACGATCATCCAGTGGGTGCAGGCCAAGGGCACGGTCGACCCGGGGCAGTTCGCGTCCGTGGGCTGGAAGCTGACCCGGGACGGCACCCCCGTCTTCTAAGGGCTCTCCCCCAGGGGCTCAGTGCTCCACGAGAGGCGTCAGCTTCCGTTCCTGCGACGGAATGCTCGGCGCCTCTCGCGCCACCAGGCCGAAGCTGGTGAAGGCGGTCCGGCGCGGCAGCGGGTACGGCTCCTTGCCGGTCACCGCGTTGAGGATCACCGCGCTGCGCCAGGCCGCCAGGCCCAGGTCGGGGGCGCCCACGCCATGGGTGTGGCGCTCCGCGTTCTGCACGTACACCGCGCCGGTGACGGACGGGTCGAGGACCAGCCGGTAGTGCTCGTCGATCCTCGCCCGGCCCGCCGCGTCGTGCCGCAGGTACGGATCGAGGCCGGCCAGCATCCGGTCGACCGGGCGCTCCCGGTAGCCGGTGGCGAGGACCACGGCGTCGGTGGTGAGCCGGGACCGGGTGCCCTGCTGGACGTGCTCCAGGTGCAGCTCGACCTGCGTGGTGGCGACCCGGCCGGCCGTGCGGACCCGCACCCCGGGGGTGAGGACGGCGTCCGGCCAGCCGCCGTGCAGGGTGCGGCGGTACAGCTCGTCGTGGACGGCGGCGATGGTCTCCGCGTCGATCCCCTTGTGCAACTGCCACTGACGGGGCACGAGTTCGCCCCTGACCTGCTCGGGCAGGGCGTGGAAGTAGCGGGTGTAGTCGGGGGTGAAGTGCTCCAGGCCCAGCTTCGAGTACTCCATCGGCGCGAAGGCCTCGGTGCGGGAGAGCCAGCTGATCCGCTCGGCGCCGGCCGGCCGGCCCCGCAGCAGGTCGAGGAAGACCTCGGCGCCGGACTGGCCGGAGCCGATGACGGTGACGTGCCCGGCGGCGAGCAGCGACTCCCGGTGGGCGAGGTAGTCGGCGGCGTGGATCACCGGCACGCCGGGGGCGTCGGCGAGCGGGCGCAGCGGCTCGGGGACGTACGGCTCGGTGCCGACGCCCAGGACCACGTTCCGGCTGTAGGCGCGGCCGAGGGCGGCGGCCTCGCCGTCCGGGTCGAGCTGGGTGAAGTCGACCTCGAAGAGGCGCCGTTCGGGGTTCCAGCGCACCGAGTCGACCTGGTGGCCGAAGTGCAGGCCGGGCAGCCGCTCGCTGACCCAGCGGCAGTAGGCGTCGTACTCGGCCCGCTGGATGTGGAACTTCTCCGCGAAGTAGAAGGGGAAGAGGCGCTCGCGGCTCTTCAGGTAGGCGAGGAAGGACCAGGGGCTGGCCGGGTCGGCGAGGGTCACCAGGTCGGCGAGGAAGGGCACTTGGAGGGTGGATCCCTCGATGAGGAGGCCCGGGTGCCAGTGGAAGGCCGGGCGCTGCTCGAAGAAGCTCGCGGCGATGCCGCCGGGGACGCCGTCGGCGAGGGCGGCGAGCGAGAGGTTGAACGGGCCGATGCCGACGCCCACCAGGTCGTGCGGGCGGTCGAGGTCCTGCTGGGGGGTGCTGCCGGTCATCGGTCGGTGCTGCCTTCCACGAGTGCCGCGAGGATGAGGGCGACGAGCCGGTCCAGGTCGTCGGGGGTGGTGTGGGGGTTGAGGAGGGTGGCCTTGAGCCAGAGCCGGCCGTCGGCCTCGGCGCGGCCGAGGACGGCGCGGCCCTCGGCGAGGAGCCGGCGGCGGACCCCGGCGACCGCCGCGTCGTCGGCGCCGGCGGGGCGGAAGAGGACGGTGGTGAGGACGGGCCGGTCGCGGAGTTCGAGGTCCGGGTGCTTCTCCACCAGGTCGGCGAGGTCCCGGGCGCGCTCCACGCACCGGTCCACCAGGGCGCCGAGCCCGGTCCTGCCGAGGGCGCGCAGGGTGACGGCGGCCTTGAGGACGTCGGGGCGGCGGGTGGTGCGCAGGGAGCGGCCGAGGAGGTCGGGGAGGCCGGCCTCGGTGTCGTCGTCGGCGTTGAGGTAGTCGGCGGTGTGGGCGAGGGCGGCGAGGTCGCCGCACTCGCGGACGGCGAGGAGCCCGGCGGCGACCGGCTGCCAGCCGAGCTTGTGCAGGTCGAGGGTGACGGTGCGGGCCCGGTCCAGGCCGTCCAGGAGGTGGCGGTGGGCGGCGCTGAGGAGGACCGGGCCGCCGTAGGCGGCGTCGACGTGCAGCTCGGCGCCGTGCGCGGCGCAGGCGTCGGCGAGGGCGGGCAGCGGGTCGATCAGTCCCTCGTCGGTGGTGCCGGCGGTGGCGGCGAGGAGGACCGGCCCGTCCTGGGCGGCGAGGACCCGGGCGGTGGCCTCCGGGTCGAGGACCCCGCGCGGGGTCGGGACGGTGACCGGCTCGGGGAGGCCGAGGAGCCAGGCGGCGCGGTGGACGGAGTGGTGGGTGTGGGCGCCGGTGACGGTGGTGAGGCCGGGGCCGTGCCGCTCGCGGGCGAGGAGCAGGGCGAGCTGGTTGGACTCGGTGCCGCCGGTGGTGACGAGCGCGTCGGGCCGGTCGGCCGCCGGGAAGACCTCGGCGGCGAGCGCGGCGGTCACCTCGGCCTCCAGGGCGGAGGCGGCCGGGGCCTGGTCCCAGGAGTCCATCGAGGGGTTGAGCGCGGCGGCGGCCAGGTCGGCGGCGGCGGCGAGGGCCAGCGGCGGGGTGTGCAGATGGGCGGCGCACAGCGGGTGCGCGGGGTCGGCGGCGCCGGCGGCGACCAGGTGCACGAGGGTGCGCAGCGCCTCGTCCGCCCCGGTCCCGGTCTCGGGGAGTACGTCTCCGAGGGCGGCGCGCACGCGTGCCGTGACGGCCGCCGGTCCGCCGGGCGGCAGCGGCCCGCCGCGTTCCTCTGCGCCGGTGCGCAGCGCGTCCAGGGTGATGCCGAGGAGCCGGCTGAGCGGGGTGGGCTGGGCGGCGAGGGGCGGCGGGGGTGCGACACGCATGGACGACAGGGTGCCGGGGCCGGTGCGCCGCTGTCCGGGGAGTCGGGGGTTGTGACCCGAACGAGGGACGGCACCCCGGTGCGGGGTGCCGTCCCTTCGGTATCAGCCCTGGCGGACGCGCAGGGCGCGGGCCAGGTCGTCGAGCTGGTCGACGAGCTTGCGCCGCAGGGCCGGGATCATGGCGTCGTCGGCGAGCCGGCGTTCGCCGAGGGCGAGGGAGTCGGCGTCGATCGCGTACGCGGGGAAGGCGTACCGGCCGGCGGCCTCGGCCATCGCGGGGCCCCGGCGGTCGCCGAGCGCGGCGGCGGCGTCGTAGAAGCGCTCGACGTACTCGCCGACCAGGTCGGCCTGTTCGGGCTGCCAGAAGCCCAGGGCGGTGGCGGTGAAGAGGTAGTTCGACAGGTCGTCGGAGTCGAACATGGCGGCCCAGGCCGCCGCCTTGGCGGCCGGGTCGGGCAGCGAGGCGCGGCAGCGGGCCGCGCCCTCCTGGCCGGTGGCGCTGGGGTCGCGCTCCAGCTCGGCGGCGATGGCGGCCTCGTCGGTGGCGCCGAGGACGGCGAGCCGGGCGAGGATCCGCCAGCGCAGCTCGGGGTCGAGCTCGGGGCCGCCGTGGACGGTGCCCTCGTCGAGCCAGGAGGCGATCTGGTCGGGGGTGGTGGCGCTGTCGATGAGGGCGCGGACGGCGGTGAGGCGCAGTCCGGGGTCCTCGCCGTCCTCGGTGCGGCGGAGCAGGGCGCGGGCGATCTCGCGGAGGGTGGCGAGGGCGGCGGAGCGCTGCTCCCCGGCGACGTACCGGTCGGCGACCTGCTGCCGGGCGAAGGCGAGGACGCCCTGGACGACGCCGAGTTCGGTCTCCTCGGTGAGGTGGGCGAGGGCGGTCTCCAGGTAGTCGGCGGGGGCCAGTTCGCCGTCGCGGACCATGTCGCGGAGGCTGTTCCAGACGACGGCGCGGGTGAGCGGGTCGGGGACGCGGGCGAGGCCGCGGAGGGCGGACTCCTCGGAGACCTCGTCGAAGCGGAGCTTGGCGTAGCTGAGGTCGCCGTCGTTGAGGACGACGAGGGCCGGGCGGGGGCCGGTGAGGCGGGCGGGCTCCTGCTGCGGGACGTCGAGGGCGACGCGCTCGCGCAGGGCGAGTTCGCCGTCGGGGCGGCGGTCGTACAGGCCGGCCTCGATGCGGTGGGGGCGGCTGCCGGCGCGGTCGACGGTGAGCTCCCAGCGGCTTCCCTCGCCGGTGAGCCGGGGGGTGAGGGTGTCGACGCCGGTGGTGCGCAGCCACTGCTCGGCCCAGGCGTGGACGTCGCGGTCGGTGGCGGCGGCGAGGTTGTCGATGAAGTCGGCGAGGGTGGCGTTGCCGAACTTGTGGCGCTTGAAGTGGATGTTGATGCCGGCGAGGAAGTCGGCCTCGCCGAGCCAGGTGACGAGCTGGCGGAGGGCGGAGGCGCCCTTGGCGTAGGAGATGCCGTCGAAGTTGAGGAGGGCGGAGGCGGTGTCGGGGACGGCCTCGGGGTCGGGGGCGACGGGGTGGGTGGAGGGGCGCTGGTCGGCGTCGTACCCCCAGGCCTTGCGGGCGACGCCGAAGTCGATCCAGGTGTCGGCGAAGAGGTCGGAGCAGGCTTCGTTGACGGTCTGGTAGCCCATGTACTCGGCGAAGGACTCGTTCAGCCAGATGTCGTCCCACCAGCGGAGGGTGACGAGGTCGCCGAACCACATGTGGGCCATCTCGTGGGCGATGACCATGGCGCGGGTCATCCGCTCGGTGGCGGTGACGGCGGAGCGGAAGACGAACTCGTCGCGGAAGGTGACGAGGCCGGGGTTCTCCATGGCGCCGGCGTTGAACTCGGGGACGAAGGCCTGGTCGTACGAGTCGAACGGGTAGGGCTCGTCGAACTTCTCGTGGAAGCGGTCGTAGCAGGCCTTGGTGACGGCGATGATCTCGTCGGCGTCGGCGTCGAGGTAGGGGGCGAGCGAGCGGCGGCAGTGGATGCCGAAGGGCAGTCCGGCGTGCTCGGTGCGG
This sequence comes from Streptomyces sp. NPDC007863, assembly GCF_040633895.1. Lineage (NCBI taxonomy): Bacteria > Bacillati > Actinomycetota > Actinomycetes > Kitasatosporales > Streptomycetaceae > Streptomyces > Streptomyces sp. NPDC007863. Next base: position 382,828 of record NZ_JBEYEI010000002.1, on the reverse strand, counting down.
ACCGAGTGCCAGGGTCCGGCGGCGACGCAGACGAAGTAGGTGGAGAGCGGCGGGGTGGTGGCCGCGGTCCAGCGGCCGTCGTCCTGCTGCTCGGTGATGCCGTTGGAGAGGACGGTCCAGCCCTCGGGGGCGGTGACGGCGATGTCGAAGACGGCCTTCAGGTCGGGCTGGTCGAAGGCGGCGAAGACGCGCTGGACGTCCTCCATGAAGAGCTGGGTGTAGACGTAGGACTCGCCGTCGGTGGGGTCGAGGAAGCGGTGCATGCCCTCGCCGGTGTGCGAGTAGCGCATGGTGGCGGTGAGGGTCAGCTCGTGCTCGCCCTCGGTGAGGTCGAGCGGGAGCCGGTTCTCGGTGAGCGCGGCGGGGTCGAGCGGCTTGCCGTCGAGGGTCGCGGAGTGCAGGGTGTCCGGCTTGACTTCGACGAAGGTGGACCCGGCGGCGCGGGCGGTGAAGCGGATGCGGCTGGTGGACCCGAAGGTCTCGTCGCCGTCGGTGAGGTCGAGGTCCACCGTGTAGTGGTGGACGTCGAGCAGCTGGGCACGGGTCTGCGCTTCGTCGCGCGTCAGTACGGACATGGCCCTATGCTGCCCGATCGTCCGGTCGGCGGGCAGGGGTGACGTCGATCCGTCCCGGTTCGGGGGCTCCCAAGCGGTTCAGGCGAGGCCGGTGCCGTCGAGGTGGGCGAAGGCGGCGGTGATCCGGGGGCGGTCGTAGCCGGCGGGCCCGGCGGCGCCGCTGGAGACGAGGGCGGCGAGCAGCAGCCGGGCCTTGGCGGGGTCGAGCGGGCCGGCCGGGATCAGGCCGTGGTGGAGGAGGTCGTGCTCGGAGCCGGGGCCGCGGTAGGTCTCGGTGAGTCCGGTGCCCGCTCCGGTGCGGGAGGCGAGGACGACCGGGATGCGGCGGGCGAGCTCCGCGAGGGGTTCGACGAGCCAGGAGGGGGCGTGGCCGGCGCCGAAGGCGGCGACGACGAGGCCCTGGAAGCGGTCGTCGACGGCGGGGAGCAGCTCGCCCCGGTCGCCGAGGGTGAGGGTGAGCAGGGCGATCCGGACCGTGGGGTCGTAGGAGAGCCGGCAGGGCGCGGTGGGCACGGCGGGGCGGAGCAGGATCCGCGGGGTGCCCTCGACGACGGTGCCGAGGGGGCCGGCGCCGGGCGAGGCGAAGGTGGCGACCGAGGTGGTGTGGGTCTTGCGGGCGTGCCGGGCGGCGTGGATCTCGTCGGCGAGGACGACGAGGACGCCCAGGCCCCGGCAGGCGGGGTCGGCGGCGACGGCGAGGGCGGCGGCGAGGTTGGCGGGGCCGTCGGCGCCGGGCAGGTCGGGGCGGCGCATGGCGCCGGTGACGGCGATGGGGGCCCGCTCGGTGGGGCAGAGCAGGTCGAGGAGGAAGGCGGTCTCCTCCAGGGTGTCGGTGCCCTGGACGACGACGACGCCGGAGCCGGCGGCGACCGTCTCGTTCACCTCGGCGGCGAGGGCGGCGAGGTCTTCGGGGGCGAGGGAGGAGGAGGGGAGCCGGCGGAAGTCGCGCAGCTCGACGTCCTCGGGGGCGCCGAGGGCCGCGAGGACCTCGGGGCCGGTCATCCGGGCCGCGTCACCGCCTCGCGCGGAGATGGTCCCTCCGAGGGTGAAGACCGTGACGCGGGCCATCAGCGTGCTCCGTCCGCAATCGTCTCGTGGTGGCGGATGACCTCGGCGATGATGAAGTTGAGGAGCTTCTCCGCGAAGGCCGGGTCCAGTTTGGCGCTCTCGGCGAGTTCCCGCAGCCGGGCGATCTGGCGGGCCTCGCGGGCCGGGTCGGCGGGCGGCAGCTGGTGCTCGGCCTTGAGGACGCCGACCTGCTGGGTGCACTTGAAGCGTTCGGCGAGCATGTGGACGACGGCGGCGTCGATGTTGTCGATCGACTCGCGCAGCCGGGTCAGCTCGGCTCGGACGGCGGGGTCGATGTCGCGGGAGTCGTTCCTGGTGTCGCTCATGGTCAGCGAGCCTAGCCGGAGTCCCCGGTGAGGGTGGGCGGGTGTTCGGGATCCGGTACGCGGTCGCTCCAGCCGCCGTGGACGGCGCGGCCCTGCTGCTCGCGGAAGCGGACGGGGGCCAGTCCGACCCTTCGGGTGAAGAGGCGGGAGAAGTAGGCGGGGTCGTCGTAGCCGACGCGGCGGGCGACGGAGGCGACGGGCAGTTCGGTGGCGGCGAGGAGTTCCTTGGCGCGGCCGAGGCGGACGGTGAGCAGGTAGTCCTTGGGGCTGCAGCCGGCGGCGCGGCGGACGGCGGCGCGCAGCTCGGCGGCGGTCATTCCGTGCCGGGCGGCGTGTTCGGCGACGGAGAGCGGCTGGAAGGCGTCGCGGGCGAGGCCGGTGAGGACGGGGTCGCCGTCGGCGTCGGTGTCGGCGCGGGCGCGGCGCAGGGCGACGAGGAGTTCGTGGACGGCGGCGGCGGTCTCGACCTCCAGGAGCGGGTTGCCGGGGCGGGCGGCGCGGGCGATGCGGCCGATGGCGGCGCGGGCGGGGCCGGCGTCGGCGAGGGGGACGACGGGCCGGTCGGGTTCGATGTAGCCGAGTTCGGTGTAGGTGGCGGCGGCGGGTCCGGTGAAGTCGACGAAGGACTCGTCCCAGCCGGTGGCGGGGTCGGCGCCGTAGTGGTGGGGGACGCCGGGGGTGAGCCAGAGGAGGGCGGGGGCGGCGACGGGGGTGGTGCGGCCGTCTGCGGAGCGGTACCAGCCGCCGCCGGCGGAGACGAGGACGGCGACGTGGTGGTCGAGGGTGCGGGGGCCGACGACGGGGAGCCTGCCGTGCTGGAGTCCGACGCCGAGGCAGACGAGGCCGAGGCGGTGGTGAACGGGGCCGGGCGTGAAGTAGCGCATCCAGGTGTGGTACATCCGCCGGCCCGCCCCTCCGCGCCCTGTCTAACGTCCAAACTGCGACGATCTTTGTCCATGGACCGGTCCGCCGCCAGGGGGCGAGGGTGAGGCCATGAGCACGTTCGCTGTGGGTGACGAGGACTTTCTGCTCGACGGGCGGCCGGTGCGGCTGCTGTCGGGGGCGCTGCACTACTTCCGGGTGCACGAGGGGCACTGGGAGCACCGGCTCCGGATGCTGCGGGCGATGGGCCTGGAGTGCGTGGAGACGTACGTGCCGTGGAACCTGCACGAGCCGGAGCCGGGCCGGTGGGCGGATCCGGAGGCGCTGGGCCGCTTCCTGGACGCGGTGGCGGCGGCGGGGATGCGGGCGCTCGTGCGCCCGGGACCCTACATCTGCGCGGAGTGGGAGAACGGGGGGCTTCCGCACTGGGTGACGGGGCCGCTGGGGCGGCGGGTGCGGACCCGGGACCCGGAGTTCCTGGCGCCGGTGGAGCGGTGGTTCCGGCGGCTGCTGCCGCAGGTGGTGGCGCGGCAGGCGGACCGGGGCGGGCCGGTGCTGATGGTCCAGGTGGAGAACGAGTACGGGAGTTACGGGAGTGACGCCCGCTATCTGGAGTGGCTGGCGGGGCTGCTGCGGGAGTGCGGGGTGACGGTGCCGCTCTTCACCTCGGACGGGCCGGAGGACCACATGCTGACGGGCGGTTCGGTGCCGGGGGTGCTCGCGACGGCGAACTTCGGCTCGGGCGCGGAGGAGGGGTTCGCGGCGCTGCGCCGGCACCGTCCGTCGGGGCCGCTGATGTGCATGGAGTTCTGGTGCGGCTGGTTCGACCACTGGGGCACGGAGCACGCGGCGCGGGACGCGGCGGACGCGGCGGAGGCGCTGCGGGAGGTCCTGAAGCGCGGGGCGTCGGTGAACGTCTACATGGCGCACGGGGGCTCGAACTTCGGCGGCTGGGCGGGCGCGAACCGCTCGGGCGACCTGCACGACGGCCGGCTGCTGCCGACGGTGACCTCGTACGACTACGACGCCCCGGTGGACGAGTGGGGCCGGCCCACGGAGAAGTACCACCGCTTCCGGGAGGTGCTGGCGCGGTACGCGGCGGGCCCGCTGCCCGAGGTGCCGGAGCCGCCGGCGCGGCTGGCGGCGCCGGTGCGGGCGGAGGCGGCCCAGTGGGCGTCGCTCGGCGCGGTCCTGGGGGCGCTGGGCCGTCGGGAGGCCGAGGCGGGGGTGCCGCCGACCTTCGAGGAGCTGGACGTGGACCGGGGTCTGGTGCGGTACCGCTTCTTCGTGCCGGGGCCGCGGCAGCCGTATCCGCTGGCGGTGACGGGGCTGCGGGACCGGGCGCAGGTGTGGGTGGACGGCGTCTTCGCCGGGGTGCTCACGGAGGAGGACGCGGTGCTGCCCGAGCCGGTGGCGGGGCCGGCGGTCGTGGACGTGTGGGTGGAGTCGCTGGGCCGGGTGAACTACGGGCCGCGGCTCGCCGAGCCGAAGGGGATCACCGGTGGGCTGCTGCACGAGCGGCAGTACGTGCACGGGGTACGGGCCCGGGGGCTGCGCCTGGACGCGTTCACGGCGGAGGCGGTGGGCCGGGTGCCGTTCCGGCCGGCGGCGGAGCGGTCCGACGGGCGGGGTCTGTACCGGGCCTCGGTGGAGGTGGCGGGCGCCGGGGACGCGGAGCTGCGGCTGCCGGGCGCGGGCCGGGGCTTCGTCTGGGTGAACGGCTTCTGCCTGGGCCGCTCCTGGCCGTCGGCGGGCCCGCAGGAGGGCCTGTTCGTGCCGGGCCCGGTGCTGCGGGAGGGGACGAACGAGGTGTGGGTGCTGGAGCTGGAGGGCGACGGGCCCTCGGGTGTGGAGCTGCGCTGAGGGGGACGGGGTGGGGCCCCGGGGCGCTGTGCCGCCCCGGGGCCCCGGTCCTGGGGTGGGTTACAGCGTGGCCGCGGCGGACTTGATCGCGGCGGCGAAGGTCGAGACCTCCGTGTAGACGCCGGGGTAGCCGGCCCGCGCGCAGCCCTCGCCCCAGCTCACGATGCCGACCTGGATCCAGGCGCCGGCGTTGTCCTTGCGGAACATCGGGCCGCCGGAGTCGCCCTGGCAGGTGTCGACCCCGCCCTGGCTGTATCCGGCGCAGATCTCCTCGGACGGGACCAGGTCGCTGCCGTACGCGGCCTGGCAGGAGACGTCCGAGACGAAGGGGACGTTGGCCTTGAGGAGGTAGCGCTGCTGCGCGCCGCCCTCGCGGGCCGCGCCCCAGCCGGCCACGGTGAAGGTGCCGCTGTTGTACGCGGTGGTCTCGGCGATCTTCAGGGTGGGCAGCGAGGTGATGGGGCTGGCGAGCTTGATGAGCGCCCAGTCCTTGCCCTTGCCGTTGTAGCCGGGGGCCTGGAGGACCTTGGTGGAGCGGACCTTGATGGCGCTGCTCGACTGGAGGTCCACGACGCCGGCGGTGGCGGTGATGGAGGTGTTGTTGCCGGAGCCGCTGACGCAGTGGGCGGCGGTGAGGACGATCTGCGGGCTGATCAGGGAGCCGCCGCAGCCCATGGAGAGCCGGACCATCCAGGGGAACTCGCCCTGGGCGGCGCGGGTGCCGCCGACGACCGGCGCGGGGGCCGCGGTGGCGGTGGAGGCGGGCTGGAGGCTGAGCGCGGCGAGCGCGACGGCGCCGGCGGCGGCGAGTTTCTGCAGGGTGCGGACGAACCTGTTCTTCTGCACGGTCTGCCTTCTTTCGTGGGGGGTGGCGCATGGGGGGTGCGGCACCGACGGTGGGTCGCGCACGCCCCGCTTGCTGACATGCGCCCGTCAAGCCATGTCCGGATTATGGACAGCTTCAACTGCCGCCACAAGGAAGCCTTTTCGGCCAGACATCGTGCCCGGACCGTACAGTGGAGGGCGGGGGTGAGGACGCATGACGGACCGCCACGGGGCCGACCGGGTCCGCGAGGACACCCATGGGGTGGAGCACGGCTTCCCCCACCGGGAGGCCGTACGGGCCTCGCTCACCGCCCTCTACCGCCGCCTCGGACCCACCGGCGTCGACCGCTATCCGACCAGCGTGACCGCCGCCGACGTGGCCCTCTCCCCCGGCGAGGACCCGCTCCTCGGCGCCACCCGGGTCGCCGGGGTCCTGGTCCGCCACCTGCGCCTCCCGGAAGCCCGGATGGTGGTGTCGTTCCGCGAGATGGAGCACGCCGCCACCGTCGAACTCGCCGCGGGACCCGAGTACTTCGTCGAACTCAACGCACGCTTCCGGGGCCGCCCCCGGGACATCGGCGCCGCCCTCGCCCACGAGATCACCCACGTCCTGCTGCACCGCCTCGGCCTGGGCTTCCCCGACGGGGAACGGAACGAGATCCTCACCGACGTCGTGACCGCCTACCTCGGCGCGGGCTGGCTGCTTCTCGACGCCTTCCGGCAGGACGGCGCCGAGAGCCAGAAGCTCGGCTACCTCACCCCGGAGGAGTTCGGCTGGGTGCTCGCCCGGCGCGCCGAGCTCTTCGGCGAGGACCCCTCGCCGTGGTTCACCAGCGCGGCCGCGTACGAGGCCTGGCGGCGCGGCCGGGCGGAGGCGCGCCGGGAACGGCGGCTGCCGCCGCTCGCCGCCGCGGGCTGGACGGCCCGCCGCCGCTACGCCCACGACCGCCGGCTCGGCCGCGCCGCCCCCGACGCCCCGTACGCCTTCACCGGCGGCGCGCCCGCGACCGGCGTCACCTTCCCCTGCCCGGTCTGCCACCAGCGGCTGCGCGTCCCGGCCGGACGCGACGTACGGGCCCGCTGCCGGCTGTGCGGGGCGGTCCACGACTGCGCCGGGTGAAAAAATCCGCGCACGTCACGGCCCCGATGGGGACAATGCGGGCATGACGCGGAGTTTCGAAGACCTGGTGGCGGAGGCCGAGGCGGCCCCGATGGAGGGCTGGGACTTCTCCTGGCTCGACGGTCGGGCCGCCGAGCAGCGGCCCTCCTGGGGCTACCAGCGGCTGCTCGGCGAGCGGCTGGCCGCGGCCACGGCCGCGCTGGACGTCCAGACCGGCGGCGGGGAGGTGCTGGCCGGGGCGGGGAAGCTGCCGCCGCTGACGGCGGCCACCGAGTCCTGGCCGCCGAACGTGGCCGCGGCGACCCGGCTGCTGCACCCGCTCGGCGCGGTCGTCGTCCACGACGAGGACGAGCCGCCGCTGCCCTTCGGCGACGCCGCCTTCGACCTGGTCGTCAGCCGCCACCCGGTGACCGTGTGGTGGGCCGAGATCGCCCGCGTGCTGCGGCCCGGAGGCACCTACCTCTCCCAGCAGGTGGGCCCGGCCAGCGTCTTCGAGCTGGTCGAGTACTTCCTCGGTCCGCAGCCGGAGGAGGTCCGCCGGGCCCGGCACCCCGAGGACGCGCGGCGGGACGCCGAGGCGGCTGGCCTGGAGGTGGTGGACCTGCGCGCGGAGGCGCTGCGGACCGAGTTCCGGGACGTCGGCGCGGTGGTCTGGTTCCTGCGGAAGGTGATCTGGATGGTGCCGGGCTTCACGGTGGAGGCGTACCGGGACCGGCTGCGGGAGCTGCACGAACGGATCGGCCGCGAGGGGCCGTTCACGGCCACGACGAGCCGCTTCCTCATCGAGGCGCGCAAGCGCTGAGCCGGCCGGAACGGATTTGCGCCCGGACCGGACGGCGGGTCAGGGTCGTGCCATGAGCACGCTGTTCGACGCCATCACGGGCGGGGACGAGGACGCGGTCGTCCGGGCCCTGCGCGCGGGGGCCGACCCCGAGGCCACCGACGACGGGGAGACCGCCCTCTACCGGGCGGCGGTCGCCGACGAACCGGGGATCGTACGGCTGCTGCTCGCCGCCGGGGCCGACCCGGGGCGGGCGAGTGGGCCCGAGGGCGGCGATCTGCCGCTGTGCGGGGCGGCCTGCGGCGGGCACGCCGAGACCGTGCGGGCACTGCTCGCGGCGGGCGCCGGGGTCGACCAGGAGGAGGAGTTCGGATTCACCGCGCTGGCCTGGGCGGTGCGGCTCGGGCACGCCGAGGTCGTACGGGCGCTGCTCGCGGCCGGGGCCGCGCCCGACCGGGTCGGACCCGACGGCCTTGAGCCGCTGGCCGCCGCCGCCCGGCGGGGCTCCGCCGCCTGCGTACGGGCGCTGCTCGACGGCGGGGCGCGGGGCGCCGAGGGCGCGCTGCGGGAGGCGCGGCGGTGGATCGGGGTGGACGTGGCGGCCGAGCTGCGGCGCGGACTCGTCGCCGGGAACGGCGGCGGGGAGACGTACGAGGCCGTGGTGCGGCGGGTGCGGGAGGACGGCGGGGTGACCGTGGTCGTCGAGCTGCTGCGGGAGGACGGGCGGCCCGGGCGCGGCGACGAGCGGCAGACCGGGCACGCGGCGGTCGCGACCCTCCTGGAGGTGGCGCTGGGCCTGCGCGTGCCGCACGAGGAGCTGGCCGCGCGGGCGCTGCGCCGCGGCGACCCGGAGCTGGACGACTGGACGACGGCGGTGGACGCGCTCGCCGGGCGGGCCGACGAGGAGACCTTCGTGGCGGCGGCGGCCTGGTGCGCCGACCGCGATCCGCTGCGGCGGGCGCTCGGCGCGCGCGTCCTGGGCACCCTGCCGGGGTTCGCGGCGAGCGCGGTGCCGGTGCTGCGGAGCGTGGCGGTGGAGGCGGGAGAGCCGGCGCGGGAGCCGGTGCTGTCGGTGGTGACGGCGCTCGGGGCGTGCGGGGACCCGGCGGCGGTGCCGGAGCTGCTCGCCGCGGCGGATCACCCGGACCCGGAGGTGCGGCGGGCGGTGGCGGGCGCGCTCGCCGGGCTCGTGCCGGCCGGGCACCTGGAGGCGTTCGGGGTGCTGCTGGAGCTGAGCCGGGACGGGGACGCGCGGGTGCGGGACTGGGCGGTGCTGGCCCTCGCCGAGCTGCCGGACGACACCCCGCTCGTGCGGGAGGCGCTGGCGGAGCGGCTCGCCGACCCCGATCCGGAGACGGCGGCGGAGGCGGCCCGCGGGCTCGCCATCCGGCAGGACCCGCGGGCGGTGGACGCGCTCGCGGCGGTCCTGGCGGACGGCGACCCGGACGGCGCGCCCCGGGAGACGGCGCTGGCCGCCCTGGAGTTCGTGCGCGACGCCCGGGTCAGGACCCGGCTCGAATGGACCGCCCCGCGCCGCCGTTGACGCCCGCCGGGGCGGGGGTGCGCCTCGCGCGCCTTCCGCGCACGGTGCCGCGCTTCCCGACCGGCGCCACGGAGCGGCAGCGCGCCGCGGCCCGCGGGCTCTCCGGGGGCGAGTAGCCGGCACGACCCTCCCCGTCGGCCCCACCGGGCTGCTACCTTCCCCCTCGACGTCACCTAACTAATGTTTGGTGGAAGGGAAGTCGGCCATGCCCCTGTCGAGACGCGCACTGCTGAGCACCGCCGGTACCGCCGGCGCCGCCGCCGCCCTGGCCGCGGTCGCCCCTCCGGCCGCCGCCCGCCCCAGGACCGGCAGCCCGATCCGCCAGATCCCGCTCCAGGGCGCGGTGAACGTCCGCGACCTGGGCGGCTACCCCACCTACGACGGCGAACGGGTCCGCCACGGACTCGTCTACCGGGGCGACCACCTCGGGAAGCTCACCGACGCCGACCTGCTCACGCTCGCCGGACTCGGACTCGCCCGCGCCGTCGACTTCCGGATCCCGACGGAGGTCGGGTACGACGGCACCGACCGGCTCCCCGCCGGGGTGGCCGCGGTCTCCCGGCCCGTCACCGACAACGGCCTCTTCGGGCAGCTGATGGCCGCGATCGGCTCGCGCGACCCGGTGCGGCAGGAGCAGATGCTCGGCGGCGGGCGGGCGGCCGCCTTCATGTCGGACGTGTACCGGACCTTCGTCACCGACCCGGCCAACCGGGAGGCCTTCGGACGGACCCTGCGCGAGCTCGCCGCGCCCGGCTCGGGCCCGGCGCTCTACCACTGCACCTCGGGCAAGGACCGCACCGGCTGGACCAGTTGGCTGCTGCTGCTCCTCGTCGGCGTGCCGGAACGGTTCGCCACCGAGGACTACCTGGCCTCCAACGCCCTCCGCGCCGCCCACGACGCCCGGGTCCGCGAAGGGCTCAAGCAGGGCGGCCTCATGCAGAACCCGGAGCTGATCGTGCCTCTCCAGGAGGTCCGCCAGGAGTACCTGGACGCGGCCCTCGGCGAGGTCCGCGCCGGCTACGGCGGCCTGTACCGCTATGTGACGGCCGGCCTCGGCCTGGACCCGCGCGCCCTCGCGGGCCTGCGGGAGCGGCTGGCCGGCTGACGCGGGGCGCGGCGCGGCCCGTGCGGGGGCCGCGCCCACCCGCGTACGACGAGGACGGGGGGTGTCAGCCGCCCACCGCGATGCCGTCGAGGACCATCGACAGGTACTGGCGGGCGATCTCCTCGGGGCTGTGCCGGCCGCCCGGCCGGTACCAGGAGGCCGCGACCCAGACGGTGTCCCGGACGAAGCGGTAGGTGAGCCGGATGTCGAGGTCGGCGCGGAACACCCCGTCCGCCACACCCCGCTCCAGGGTGCCGAGCCACGCCTTCTCGAACCTGCGCTGCGAGTCCGCGAGGTAGTGGAAGCGGGGCAGGTCCGTGAGGTGGCGGGACTCCTTCTGGTAGATGGCGACGGCGGCGCGGTGCCGGTCGATCTCCCGGAAGGACTCGGTGACGAGGGCCTCGATGGTCTCCCGGGGACCGAGACCGGCGGCGAGGACGGCGTCGTACCCCTCCCACAGCTCGTCGAGGAAGGTGGAGAGGATCTCGTCGAGCATCGACTCCTTGGAGTCGAAGTGGTAGTAGAGGCTGCCGGCGAGCATGCCGGCGGCGTCCGCGATCTTGCGGACGGTGGTGGCGTTGTACCCCTGGGCGGCGAACACCTCGGCGGCGGTGTCGAGGAGTTCCCGGCGCCGCTCGGGCGCCGGTGCGTTCACCTGGTTCTTCTTCTTGGTCGCTGACACCCGCCCATTGTCGTCGGTCCGCGCCCGGGCGTCCGCGCCGAAGCGGTCACCCGTCCTCGCGCGGCGGGGCGTCGTCGTTGCCGCGCGACAGGGTGCGCAGCGCGCGGCCGGGGCGCCAGGTGGCGAAGTGGATCTCGTCGCCCGACACCCAGATCCGCACCACCTCGGCGGGCTCCACCCGGAAGAGGTGGAAGGGCAGCGGCGCCCCGGCCTCGGCGGCGTACCGCGCGAGCGCGTCCGGGTCGGTGACCTCGACGGCCCGGCCGGAGATCCGGACGTCCCCGCCGCCCATGTCCGTCCCGGAGCCGGGGTTGGCGAGCAGCGAGAACCGGGGGTCGCGGCGCAGGTCGAGCGCCTTGCGCGAGTTCGGCATCATGCCGAGCCACAGCTCGCCGCCCCGGAAGTCGGCCTCGATGCCGCTGAGCCGCGGCGAGCCGTCCTTCCTGAGGGTCGCGAGGGCGTGGTGGGTGTACTGCCCGAAGCGCTCGCGCACGGTCGCGGCGAAGGCGGGTTCGGCGGCTTCGAAGTCCGCCCAGGTGAGGGTTCCGGTGTCGCTCATGATCCAAGGAAACACCGGATACCCGACACCTACTGTCCGGATTGCTCCGGGTGTCCGGCAGCGGTCAGGCGCCGGCCCGCTCCGCCTTGCTGCGCTCCACGCAGAACTCGTTGCCCTCCGGGTCGACCAGGGTCGCCCAGCCCGTCCCGTCCGGCTTGCGGTGGTCGTCGAGCAGCTTCGCCCCGAGCGCGAGCAACCGCTCGACCTCCTCGTCCCGGGTCCGGTCCTGCGGCTGGAGGTCCAGGTGGACCCGGTTCTTCACCGTCTTCCCCTCGGGGACCCGGATGAAGAGCAGGGAGGCACCCGCCGATTCGACCGTGGCCTCGGGGTCCCCGGGGTTGTCGTCGTCGGCGAGCCTGCCGTCGAGCACCTCCGCCCAGAACGTGGCGAGGGTGTAGGCGTCGGCGCAGTCGATGGTCACATGGCGTACGAGAGAGCTCATGGCGTCATGATCCCCCTCGCCCCGGAGGGCGGCCAGGGAATTCCGGCGGTCCGTCATCCGGCGGCGTCCGCGAGGGCCTTGCCCTCGGTGGCGGCGACCAGGGCCGCCAGCGAGGAACGGGCGCCCTGGAGGTCGTGGATCCGGGCGTCGATCGCGTCGAGGCGGGCGATCAGGAGGGGGCTGAGGCAGGGCTCGATCTCCGCCTCGCTGCCGCAGACGCAGTCCAGGACCTCGGCGATGACCCGGGTGGGGAGGCCGGCGCCGAGGAGGGCGCGGATGCGGCGGACGACGGCCGGGGCGTCGGGGCCGTAGCGGCGCTGGCCGCCCGGGGTGCGGTCCGGGACGAGCAGGCCCTGCTCCTCGTAGTAGCGCAGCAGCCGGACGGCGACGCCGGTCTCCTGCGACAGCTCACCGATCTTCATGTGACCCCCCTCACATCGCACGGCCGGAGCTTGAAGCTCACATCCATGTGAGCTCCTAGCGTCTCCCCATGACGACGAACACGACGAACACGAACACGAACACGACGACGGACACGAACGACTCCACCGTATTCCGGCTGGGCGGCGACCTCCCCGTGCGCCGCATCGGCTACGGCACCATGCGGCTCGCCGACGGCCCTTCGGACCCCACCGGGCCCGAGGCCCGGATCTGGACGGCGCCGGCCGACCGGGCGGCGGCGGTCCGGCTGCTGCGGACGGCCGCCGACGCCGGGGTGACGCTCTTCGACACGGCGGACGCGTACGCCCTGGGCGCCGGCGAGGAGCTGCTCGCCGAGGCGCTCGCCCCGTACGGGGACGAGGTCGCCGTCGCGACCAAGGTGGGCGTGGTGCGGCCCTCCCCCACCGAGTGGGTGCCGCTCGGTCACCCCGCCTATCTGCGCCAGCAGGCCGAGCTGAGCCTGCGCCGGCTCCGTACCGAGCGGATCGATCTGCTCTACCTGCACCGGCTGGACGAGAACGTGCCGGTGGCCGAGCAGCTCGGGGCCCTGCGGCGGCTCCGGGAGGAAGGGAAGGTCCGGCACATCGGGCTCTCCGAGGTGACGGTGGCCCAGTTGGCGGAGGCCGAGGCGGAGGCACCGGTCGCGGCGGTGCAGAACCTGTACAACCTGGCGGCCCGCGACCACGAGGCGGTCCTGGAGCACACCGCCGGGCGCGGCATCGCCTTCGTGCCCTTCTTCCCGATCGCCATGGGCGGGCACGCGGCTCCGGGCGGCCCGGTCGCGGAGGTGGCCCGCGAGCTCGGGGCCACCCCGTCGCAGACGGCCCTGGCCTGGCTGCTGCACCGGGCGCCGCACGTCCTGCCGATCCCGGGCACCTCCTCCGAGCGCCATCTGAAGGAGAACCTGGGCGCGCTGGACGTACGGCTCACGGACGAGCAGTTCGCCCGCCTGTCGGCCGCGCCGGCGTCATGACCGGACGATGCCCTGAGCGCGGGCGGCGGTGAGCCAGCGGGGGAACTCGCCGACCAGCCGGTCGTACAGCTCCGCGTCCGCGAGCCGGCCGGGCTCCCTCCCGGCGTGGAAGAAGCCGGCGTTGTCGACGCACCGGCGCTCGGGGACGGCGAGTTCGTCGAGCCGGCGCAGGAAGTCGAACTGCTTGCTGCCGGGGTCGCCGAAGCCGACGAACTGCCAGAAGATCGGCAGCCGGGCCGCCTTGCAGACGTACCGTTCGGCGGCGAGCCGGTTGACGGGGCCGCCGTCGGTCTGGAAGACGACGAGCGCGGGCGCGGTGGCCCCGCTGTCGAGGTAGTGGTCGATGACGGCGTCCATGGCGAGGTGGTAGCTCGTCTTGCCCATGTGGCCGAGGCCGGCGACGATCCGGTCCACCCGCCCCTGGTGGTCGTCGAGGCGGATCTCGGTCTCGGCGTCGACGTCGGTGGAGAAGAAGACGACCGGCACCCGCCCGTCGTCGTCGAGCTGCGCGGAGAGCCCGAGGACCCGGTCGGCGAGCGCCTGGACGCTGCCGTCCCGGTAGTACGGCTTCATCGAGCCGGAGTAGTCGACCACCAGGTAGACGGCGACCCGCTGCCCGTCGACCCCGTGCCGGCGCAGCGACTCCCCAGCCGTCTTGTAGAGGCCGACCAGCGCGGGCGCCTCCTCCTCGACCTTCCGCAGACTCAATGCCATGAGCCCCCCTCTCTCTCTTCTGGAATCATGGCCGTTCGGGGCGGAGCGAGGGAAGCGGGGGCGTGTGGGCACGACGGCGGAACAGGGTACGGAGGCGGCGACGGGCGTCCGCAGGGCTCTGCTCATCGGGGTCCGGGACACCGGAATTCTGGCGAGGCACCCGCGTCTCGCCGCGCTCTACCCGCCTCTGGAGTGCGTCGACGGCGACGTCCGCCGCATCGAGGAGGCCCTGCTGGCCTCGGAGTACGAGGTGCGGTCCTTCCACCCGGGACATGAGCAGGACGATCAACGCGACACCTCCCAGGGCATGATCACGCAGGCCATGGTGGACTTCCTGGGGGAGTGCTCCCCCGGTGACACGGCCTTCGTGTACGTCTCCAGCCACGGCGTCACCATCGACGGCAGCGACTACCTCCTTCCCTCCGACGCCCGGCACAGTGCCGACGGCACCCTGATCGCCAAGACTCTCGTCGAGACGACCGTGACCGACCTGCTGGGCGAGGTCCCCGCCGGCGTGACCGTCGTGGTCTGTCTGGACACCTGCCGCACGGAGAGCACCGGAACCGCCTTCCGGAAGAACCGGACCGCCGCCGGCGACGCGTACGACAACGTGGTCTGGCTGCGGGCGAGCAGCCGGGGCCAGGCGACCTTCGCGGACCGCGAGCGCGGCAGCTACTTCGGCCTCGCCCTGTCCGAAGCGCTCTCACCGGCCCATCCGCCGCAGACGCTCGGCGAGATCAAGGGGTTCGTCCAGGGGCGCATCGGCCGCCTGACCCGGACGATGCAGGGCCCGCCCCCGACCGTCGAGCTCGACCCCGCTCCGGGACGCGAGGCGTGGGCGCGCGAACTGCCCCTGTGCAGCGGCTCCGAGGAAACCGTCCGCTGGGCGAGGATCGTGGCCGAGTCGGCCCTCTGGCGGCACACCTCGGGCAGCGCCGAGGTCCACGAGCGGGTCAAGGAGGGGCTCGCCGACCTGGCGGCGGAGGTCGCCAGGAGCCGGGTCGTCTCGGAGTCCCCGCTCGACACCCCCTGGCACGACGAGACGTACCCCGAACGGGTCGTCCACCTGCTCGGCCGTCTCGTCGAGGACGCCGGACTGGACCCCGCCGACCGCCTCTCCCCCGCCGAGACGGCGGCCCTGCTCGCCGCGCCGCTCCTGCACGAGGGCGTCGTCGCCGTCGCCCTGAGCGAACTCACCCGGCTCCGTCCGGACCGGCTCGACCGGTGGAACGAGGACCGGGGCGAGGATCCCGTCAAGGACGACGACCGGCTCGTGTGCGAGGCCGCCGCCGACACCTGCCGGGCCCATTCACGGGTCGCCCTCGCGGGAGAGGCACTGCGCCGCCGCCACCTGACGGACGCCGCCACCGCCGCCGACCACTGGCTGCGCCACCGGTTCATCGCGGACTGGGACGGGCTGTGGGACCGGGGCAACGGCTACGGCGCCGTCCACCGGCTGCTCGACATGGTGGTCACGGCGGTCTCGGCCGGCGCGGACGGCGCCAGGCCCGAACCCCGCGTCGTCGGACAGCACGTCCGCCGGGTCCTGCCCCACATGACGGTCGCCCCGGGCTCCGGCCCCCGCATCGACGACACCGGCACACCCCACTGGAGCCGGGACGAGCGCCCCGTGCCCGGCAACAGATGGCGCGACGGGGAGCTCGCCCGCCTGCTGTGGTTCGCGGCGCTCCTCGCCGCCGATCCGCGCCGCATGTCGAGCGTGCTCGTCGACCACCTGGGCGCGCACCGGCCGCTCGCCCCGGCCGAGGTGGTCGACAGACTCGCCGGCCTCGGCTGGGAGACGGTCGAGCGAGACGGCACGACGGGGTACGCGCTCCGCCTCGACTGCCCGCATCCGGCGCTGCACGCCGCGCTCGAAGAGCTCGTGGCGACGGCCGACTCCTCCGTACGCACCCTGCACCGGACCGCGCGGAGCGAGGGGAAGGACGTCGCCGACCTGCTCCGCGGGGTGCCCCGCCGGGTGACCGCCGACTTCCTGAAGCCCATGGACCACTCGTACACGAAGCCCCTGGAACGCTTCCGCCTCGCCGAGGACGAGATCCGCCCTCTCCTCATGGGCACCCAACTGTACGGCGACCGGATGCTGGCGGTGCGCGAGCTCTACCAGAACGCCCTGGACGCCTGCCGCCACCGGAAGCTGCGGGTCGAGTACGGCCGCAGGCGGGAACGGTACAGCGGCGCGGACGGCGACCCCGTGATCCGCTTCGTCCAGGGGTACGACGGGGACCGCCTGTACATCGAGTGCCACGACGGAGGCTCCGGGATGAGCCGCGAGAAGGTCACGTCGATGTTCGCCCGCGCCGGCAAGCGGTACGAGCAGGATCCCGAGTACGTCCAGGAGCGCCGGAACTGGCGACGGGTCGGCATGGAGCCGATCCCCTTCAACAGCCGCTTCGGCATCGGCGTGTTCAGCTACTTCATGCTGGCCGAGGAGGTCACGGTCAGCACCGCCGCGATCGACCAGCACGGCAACCTCGACCGTGCGGTCTCCCCGCTCCAGGCCACCGTCCAGTCCGGCTCCGGCCTCCTCCAGATCCGCGAGACGGCCACCGGCCCGCAGCTGGGCGGCACGGTCGTCCGTCTGTACCTGAGCCCGGAGGACGCCGAGACGGAATCGCCGTCGGTGGTGGAGACGCTGCGGCGGCTCCTGTGGGTGAGCGACTTCCCGGTGACGGCGGAGGAGCAGGACCGGGACGGCAAGGTGATCCGCTCGGAGGAGTGGGAACCCGGGGTGCTGCAGGCGTCCGAGGACCGCGCCTTCGAGTGGTTCGGCGACCCGGCGCCGGCCGGTGCGAACTGGATCGTGCAGGGGAAGGGACAGCTCCTGCTGGACGGCGTGGTGGTGGAGAACGCGCCCGAGGTCACCGGCTTCGTCTTCAACCTCCGGGAGAGGCACCGCCCGGTGCCGAGCGTGGATCGGAACTCCCTGCTCTCCTACGACAGGAGAGCGGTGGAGGAGGAGATCCTTGCGGGGATCCCGGAGGCGGCCGGGGCTCTCGGCGAGGTGTCCGTGCCGTGGCTGTGGGACGTGGCGACGGCCGAGCCATGGCTCCTCGTCCACCTCTTCGACGTCTTGCCGGCGGACACCATCGGCGTCTTGGACTCGGACCCGGACGACTACCGGACGTTCCACTCCCGCATACCCGTGCGAGGCGCGGGAATCTTCGCCATCGACCGCTCGCATGTCACTGAAACGCGCCCCACTGGTGACATTCTCCAGGAGACCTGGCGGCTGACCTCCCTGGGTGTCGAACGCCCGTCGGATAGCTCACTCTCGTTCGCGCACTACCCGGAGCCCGTCGGCCTCGACGCAATGCTCGTGACCCCCGGCGCCTTTATCGACGGCTGGCATACGGCGATCCGGGCCGCCGCCCTCGCCAAGACCCCGCTCGTACGGAGCATCCGGGCCTTGCGCCGCTACGCCATCGCCGGGGTCAAGGTCCCGGCTGTGCGCAGTATCACCGCGCTGCGCGAGGTCGGCGTTCCCCGCTCCGCGATGGCGGACCTCTGCCGGTTGTACGAGACCGCCCCCAGGCGGACTACTTCCGCGTCCCCGGCGCTCCACGCCCCCTTGCTGGCTTTGGCCGCAAGACGCGACATGCCGCCCTCCGCCCTCGTCCCCGACCTGTGCGCCCTGTGGAACCTCGGCGTCGAAGTCCCCCCGCCGGACGTGCTGGCGACCATCGATCTGCAGACGAAGCCGCCCTCCTGGGAGGTCGAGCGCCTGACGTCGTTGGGTCTGGACCTGGACGCGTGGCACCCGGCCACCGTGCACCCGACCGACCTGCTCTGGCGTGCGCCCCGGCCCGCGCAGCGACGTCGCCTGGCCGAGCGCATCACGGCCTGGGAACCGCTCGGATTCCGTCTCGCCCCCACGGTGAGCGAGAGGACCCTGGACCACCCTCCCCTGACCTCCATGGAACTGAGGCTGCTGTCGAGGGACGTCGACGGGCTGCCTCCTTGGCTTCCGGCGGGCCGGCTGACCATGCGCCAACTCGTCCAGCGCAGCGCCGCGCTGCGACGACCACTCGGCGCCGTGGCCCGGGAGATCGCCGACCTGGAACCCGCTACCGGCGTGTCCGTACCGGAAGTCCCGGCGCAATGTCTGACGTGGATCCCGGCGCCCTGGTCCGTACAGGAGGAGGATTCCGGCCCTGCCACCGCGTCCGGCGACGAAGCGCCGCTCAATTCCTGGCGTCTGATCCACGACGTGGAGCGCCACCGCCCCTCCCCCTCCCCCGAGGAGTTCCGCGGGGAACTCACCCTTCTGCAGGCGTGCGGTCTGCTGGCGGACCCTGTCGCCGTCGTCGTGGACCAGTTCGAGCACATGTCGCCCCGTCTCGAGGACCTGCTCGGCCGGGCCTTCGCCAGCTACGCGACGGAGCTGACCCCCACGCATCTCGGGTCAGAGGTTCCCATGCCGCTGTTGCTGGAGTACGCGGCCGACGTCCGCACCACGATGGGCGCCGCCGTCGACGAGCTCGCCCAACTCGACGTCCGGCTCCCGCTCCGTCTCCCCGACCTTCCGGAGGAGGTCGGCTCCCTGGTCCCCCACCACTTCCTCGTACGCCACCTGGTGGGATCCGTGAGAGCGCAACGGGACGGCTCCGGCACCACGCTGACGCACTGGGATCTCCTCCAAGCCACGCGTTCCGCTTACGACACGCTCGGCGCGACGATCGAGGCGTTCGAAGCGTTCCAGCCCCTCGGAGGCCCTGCTGTTCCCGGCGAAGCCACCGGTCCCCTCGCCGCGTTCGAGCCGACCTCCCTCGATCTCGTGGCCTTCAAGGCGGATCTCCTCGGCTCCGGCCGCCTCGGCCCCCTCGAACTCGTCCTCGTGGCGGGCCGCTTCGGCTGGCCCCTCGGGGAGACCTACGACCGATACGCCCCCTTCGGGGCGCTCGGACTCGACGTCACCGTCCCCGAACTGCTCCCGGAGGAGCGGGAGACGACGCCGAACTGGGTCGATGTCGTCGTCCTCACCGAGCAGTTGACCGGGCGGGCACCCGCGCTGGCGGGAACCGTGACGCCCGAGCACGTCGTTCTCCTCTCGGAGGAGACGGAACAGACCCAGGAGTACGTCCTCGACCGTCTCCGACGCTACGCCCGGCTGTTCGACCTGACGCTCCCCGACCGCCCCGGAGGCCCCCGCTCATGAGCTCCGCCGTCCCTTACCAGGCCGACGATCTGCCTGCCACCTCCCCCGTCACCTTCCTCTTCCGGCCGCGCGACGGCGGGGGCGTGGAGGCCACGGGCGAGTGTCCGGTGTGCCGGTGTGTGACGACCCGGGCGTGGGACGCCGTCCAGTACGTCGCCAAGGGGCGCCGGATCGGGAAGAAGGCGGGACTCTTCCCCGATGGGGAGCCGGAGTTCGCGATGTGCCTCTGCGCGACCTGGCATGTGGACCGGCCGGCCGAGGTGCGGGAGGGTTGCGGGGCGTCGTTCTGGATCGCGCCTCCGCCGCCGGGGTCGTCGCTGTGAGCGGGTTCACGCCCCAGGAGCTGCGGGACGCCGAGGCGCGCGTCCGGTCGATGGCGACACCGCCGGAGCAGCTGAGGGCCGCGGTCCAGCAGGCCGAGGGGTACCGGAACTTCCTCACGACCCTCACCGGTCTGCTGACGGTCGTCTTCGTGCTCAAGGGCCAGGAGAACCTGAGCAAGATGACCACCGGGCCCCGCTGGTGGGTCATCGGACTGCTCGCCGGGGCGTTCCTGCTGTTGCTCCTGGCCTCGTGG
Organism: Streptomyces sp. NPDC007863; assembly: GCF_040633895.1. NCBI lineage: Bacteria > Bacillati > Actinomycetota > Actinomycetes > Kitasatosporales > Streptomycetaceae > Streptomyces > Streptomyces sp. NPDC007863. The sequence goes on along the minus strand of NZ_JBEYEI010000002.1, from coordinate 363,173 downwards.
CTGATGGTGTCGGCCGTCCACGAGCGGCCTGGCGCGACGTTCCCCTCCAGCGCCGCGGGCCTGCTGCGGCACGAGAAGGACCGGGCGGCGAAGGTCCGCCGCAGGACGTCCTGGGCCCGCTGGATGGGGCTCGTCGGGGTCCTCGCGGTGTCCGCCGCCTCGCTGGTCACCTGGATCTTCCCCGGCAAGAGCTGAGAACACCACGACGCCCGCCCCTGAGTCCTTGGTCGGGGACGGGGCGGGCGTCGTTCGGTTCCGTACGCCGTTGTACGGGACGTTCGGTGGGGCCGGTCAGACCAGCAGGGACCGGTCCGTCGGGCGGATCGGGGCCGGCAGGGAGCTGGCGCCGGTGAGGTAGCGGTCCACGCCGCGGGCGGCCGAGCGGCCCTCCGCGATGGCCCACACGATCAGCGACTGGCCGCGGCCGGCGTCGCCGGCGACGTACACGCCGTCGACGTTGGTGGCGAAGTCCGCGTCGCGGGCGATGTTGCCCCGCTCGTCGAGCTCCACGCCGAACTGGGAGACCAGGCCGTTGACGACGTCGGTGCCGGTGAAGCCCATGGCGAGGGTGACCAGCTGGGCGGGGATCTTCCGCTCGGTGCCGGGCTTCTGGGTCAGCTTGCCGTCGACGAACTCGACCTCGATGAGGTGGAGGAACTGGACGTTGCCGTCCTCGTCGCCCTCGAAGTGGGTGGTGGAGACGGAGTAGACCCGCTCGCCGCCCTCCTCGTGCGCCGAGGTGACCTTGTACAGCATCGGGAAGGTCGGCCAGGGCTGGCCCGCGTTCCGCTCCTCGCCCGGCTTCGGCATGATCTCCAGCTGGGTGACGGAGGCCGCGCCCTGGCGGTGGGCGGTGCCGACGCAGTCGGCGCCGGTGTCGCCGCCGCCGATGACGACGACGTGCTTGCCCTCGGCGGTGATCGGCGAGGCCACGAAGTCGCCCTCGACGACCTTGTTGGCGAGCGGCAGGTACTCCATCGCCTGGTGGATGCCGGCCAGCTCGCGGCCCGGGACGGGCAGGTCGCGGGCGGTGGTGGCGCCGGCGGCGACCACGACCGCGTCGAACCGCTTGCGCAGGTCGGTGGCGGTGATGTCGCGGCCGACCTCGACGCCGGTGCGGAACTTGGTGCCCTCCGCGCGCATCTGCTCGATGCGGCGGTTGATGTGGCGCTTCTCCATCTTGAACTCGGGGATGCCGTAGCGCAGCAGGCCGCCGATGCGGTCGGCGCGCTCGTACACGACCACGGTGTGGCCGGCCCGGGTCAGCTGCTGGGCGGCGGCGAGACCGGCCGGGCCGGAGCCGATGACGGCGACGGTCTTGCCGGAGAGGCGCTCGGGCACCTGCGGCGTGACGTCGTTGGCGTCCCACGCCTTGTCGATGATGGAGACTTCGACGTTCTTGATGGTGACGGCCGGCTGGTTGATGCCGAGCACGCACGCCGACTCGCACGGAGCCGGGCACAGGCGGCCGGTGAACTCCGGGAAGTTGTTGGTGGCGTGGAGGCGCTCGGACGCCGCCGACCAGTCCTCGCGGTAGGCGTAGTCGTTCCACTCGGGGATCAGGTTCCCGAGCGGGCAGCCGTTGTGGCAGAACGGGATGCCGCAGTCCATGCAGCGGCCGGCCTGCTTGCTGATGATCGGCAGCAGGGAGCCGGGGACGTAGACCTCGTTCCAGTCGCGGACGCGCTCCGCGACGGGGCGGGTCTGGGCGACCTCGCGGCCGGTGGTGAGAAAGCCCTTCGGGTCAGCCATGGGTCGCCGCCTCCATCATCTTCTCGGTGGTCTCCTGCTCGGAGAGACCGGCGAGCTCAGCGGCGTCCTTGGCGGCGAGCACTGCCTTGTACGTGGTCGGGATGATCTTGCTGAAGCGGCTCACCGCCGCGTCCCAGTCGGCCAGGAGCTTCTCGGCCACGGTGGAGCCGGTCTCCTCCTGGTGGCGGCGCACGACGTCGTGCAGCCACGCCTTGTCGGCGTCCGACGGGGCCTCGACGGCGTCGAGGTTGCCGGAGTTGACGTTGGACCGGTCGAGGTCGATGACGTAGGCGACGCCACCGGACATGCCCGCCGCGAAGTTGCGGCCGGTCTCGCCGAGGACGACCGCCGTGCCTCCGGTCATGTACTCGCAGCCGTGGTCGCCCACGCCCTCGGAGACGACCAGGGCGCCGGAGTTGCGGACGCAGAAGCGCTCGCCGGTGCGGCCGCGCAGGAAGAGCTCGCCGCCGGTGGCACCGTACGCGATGGTGTTGCCCGCGATGGTGGAGTACTCGGCCAGGTGGTCGGCGCCCCGGTCGGGGCGGACGATCACACGGCCGCCGGAGAGGCCCTTGCCGACGAAGTCGTTGGCGTCGCCCTCCAGGCGGAGGGTGACACCGGACGGCAGGAAGGCGCCGAAGGACTGGCCGGCGGAGCCGGTGAAGGTGAGGTCGATGGTGTCGGCCGGGAGGCCGGCGCCGCCGAACTTCTTCGTCACCTCGTGGCCGAGCATGGTGCCGACCGTGCGGTTGATGTTGCGGATCGCGACCTGGGCGCGGACCGGCTGGGCCTGCTCGGCGGAGTCGGCGTTCAGCGCCTCGGCGGCGAGCTGGATCAGCTCGTTGTCGAGCGCCTTCTCCAGGCCATGGTCCTGCTCGATCAGGGCGTGGCGGACCGCGCCCTCGGGCAGCTCCGGCACGTAGAAGAGCGGCTCCAGGTCCAGGCCCTGCGCCTTCCAGTGAGTGACGGCGCGGCTGGTGTCGAGCAGCTCGGCGTGGCCGACGGCCTCCTCGATCGTGCGGAAGCCCAGCTCGGCGAGGAGCTCGCGGACCTCCTGCGCGATGAACTCGAAGAAGTTGACGACGTACTCGGCCTTGCCGGAGAAGCGGTCGCGCAGGACCGGGTTCTGGGTGGCGATGCCGACCGGGCAGGTGTCGAGGTGGCAGACGCGCATCATGACGCAGCCGGAGACGACGAGCGGCGCGGTGGCGAAGCCGAACTCCTCGGCACCGAGCAGCGCGGCGATGACGACGTCACGGCCGGTCTTCAGCTGTCCGTCGGTCTGCACGACGATCCGGTCGCGCAGGCCGTTGAGCAGCAGCGTCTGCTGGGTCTCGGCGAGGCCGAGCTCCCAGGGGCCGCCCGCGTGCTTCAGCGAGGTCAGCGGGGAGGCGCCGGTGCCGCCGTCGTGGCCGGAGATGAGGACGACGTCCGCGTGGGCCTTGGACACGCCGGCCGCGACCGTGCCGACGCCGACCTCGGAGACCAGCTTCACGTGGATGCGGGCCCGCGGGTTGGCGTTCTTCAGGTCGTGGATCAGCTGGGCCAGATCCTCGATGGAGTAGATGTCGTGGTGCGGCGGCGGCGAGATGAGGCCGACGCCGGGCGTCGAGTGACGCGTCTTGGCGACCCACGGGTAGACCTTGTGGCCGGGCAGCTGGCCGCCCTCGCCGGGCTTGGCGCCCTGGGCCATCTTGATCTGGATGTCGTCGGCGTTGACCAGGTACTCGGAGGTGACGCCGAAGCGGCCGGAGGCGACCTGCTTGATCGAGGAGCGGCGCGCCGGGTCGTACAGGCGCTCCGGGTCCTCGCCGCCCTCACCGGTGTTCGACTTGCCGCCGAGCCGGTTCATGGCGATGGCGAGGGTCTCGTGCGCCTCCTGGGAGATGGAGCCGTACGACATGGCGCCGGTGGAGAAGCGCTTGACGATCTCGGAGACCGGCTCGACCTCGTCGATCGAGATCGGGGTACGGCCCTCGGCGGCGAAGCCGAACAGGCCGCGGAGCGTCATCAGGCGCTCGGACTGCTCGTTCACCCGGTCCGTGTACTTCTTGAAGATGTCGTACCGCTTGTTCCGCGTGGCGTGCTGGAGGCGGAAGACGGTCTCCGGGTCGAACAGGTGCGGCTCGCCCTCGCGGCGCCACTGGTACTCGCCGCCGATCTCCAGCGCGCGGTGCGCGGAGGCGATGCCGGTGGCCGGGTACGCCTTGGCGTGGCGGGCGGCGACCTCCTGGGCGACGACGTCCAGACCGGCGCCGCCGATCTTGGTGGCGGTGCCGTTGAAGTACCGGCCGACGAACTCCTCGTCGAGGCCGACGGCCTCGAAGACCTGGGCGCCCCGGTAGGAGGCGACCGTGGAGATGCCCATCTTCGACATGACCTTGAGGACGCCCTTGCCGAGGGCGTAGATCAGGTTGCGGATGGCCTTCTCGGGCTCGATGTCCGACAGGAAGGTGCCGGCGCGGAGCAGGTCCTCGACGGACTCCATGGCGAGGTACGGGTTGACCGCCGCGGCGCCGTAGCCGATGAGCAGGGCGACGTGGTGGACCTCGCGGACGTCACCGGCCTCGACGAGCAGGCCCACCATGGTGCGCTGCTTGGTGCGGATGAGGTGGTGGTGGACGGCGGCGGTGAGCAGCAGCGAGGGGATCGGCGCGTGCTCGGCGTCGGAGTGCCGGTCGGAGAGGACGATCAGGCGGGCGCCGCCCTCGATCGCCGCGTCGGCCTCGGCGCAGATGGCGTCGATGCGGGCGGCGAGGGCCTCGCCGCCGCCGGAGACCCGGTAGAGGCCGGAGAGCGTGGCGGCCTTCATGCCCGGCATGTCGCCGTCGTGGTTGATGTGGATGAGCTTGGCCAGCTCGTCGTTGTCGATCACCGGGAAGGGCAGGGTGACCGAGCGGCAGGAGGCCGCGGTCGGGTCGAGCAGGTTGCCCTGGGGACCGAGGGAGGAGCGGAGGCTCGTCACGAGCTCTTCACGGATGGCGTCCAGCGGCGGGTTGGTGACCTGCGCGAACAGCTGGGTGAAGTAGTCGAAGAGGAGCCGGGGGCGCTCGGAGAGGGCCGCGATCGGCGAGTCGGTGCCCATGGAGCCGATCGGCTCCAGGCCGGAGCGGGCCATCGGGGCGAGGAGGACGCGGAGCTCTTCCTCGGTGTAGCCGAAGGTCTGCTGGCGGCGGGTGACCGAGGCGTGGGTGTGCACGATGTGCTCGCGCTCGGGGAGGTCGGAGAGCTCGATCTCCCCGGTCTCCAGCCACTCGGCGTAGGGCTGCTCGGCGGCGAGGCCGGCCTTGATCTCGTCGTCCTCGATGATGCGGTGCTCGGCGGTGTCGACGAGGAACATCCGGCCGGGCTGGAGGCGGCCCTTGCGGACGACCTTGGCGGGGTCGATGTCGAGGACGCCGACCTCGGAGGAGAGGACGACGAGGCCCTCGTCGGTGACCCAGTAGCGGCCGGGGCGCAGACCGTTGCGGTCGAGGACCGCGCCGACCTGGACGCCGTCGGTGAAGGTGACGCAGGCCGGGCCGTCCCAGGGCTCCATCATCGTGGAGTGGTACTGGTAGAAGGCGTGCCGGGCCGGGTCCATGGAGTCGTGGTTCTCCCACGCCTCGGGGACCATCATCAGGACCGAGTGGGGCAGCGAGCGGCCGCCGAGGTGGAGCAGCTCCAGGACCTCGTCGAAGGAGGCGGTGTCGGAGGCGTCCGGCGTACAGATCGGGAAGATCCGGTCCAGGCCCTTGCCGGCCTTGCTCTCGCCGAAGACGTCGCCGGCGAGCTGGGCCTCGCGGGCCGTCATCCAGTTGCGGTTGCCCTTGACCGTGTTGATCTCGCCGTTGTGGGCGACGAAGCGGTACGGGTGGGCGAGCGGCCAGCTCGGGAAGGTGTTGGTGGAGAACCGGGAGTGGACGAGGGCGATGGCGGAGGCCAGGCGCCGGTCCGACAGGTCCGGGAAGAAGGGCTCCAGCTGGCCGGTGGTCAGCATGCCCTTGTAGACGAGGGTGCGGGCGGAGAGCGACGGGAAGTACGCCCCGGCCTCGCGCTCGGCGCGCTTGCGCAGCACGAAGGCCTTGCGGTCCAGGGCGATGCCGGTGGTCTCTCCGTCGGTGACGAAGAGCTGGCGGAAGGCCGGCATGGTGGCGCGGGCGGTGGCGCCGAGCAGCGCGGGGGCGACGGGGACCTCGCGCCAGCCGAGGACGGTGAGGCCCTCGTCGGCGGCGATGGCCTCGACGGCGGCGGCGGTCTCGTCGGCGCCGTCGACCGGGAGGAAGGCGGTGCCCACCGCGTACGCGCCGGCCGCGGGCAGTTCGAAGCCGGTGACGGCGCGGAAGAAGGCGTCCGGGATCTGGAGCAGGATGCCGGCGCCGTCGCCGGAGTCCGGCTCGGAGCCGGTGGCGCCGCGGTGTTCGAGATTGCGCAGTACGGTCAGCGCCTGCTCGACCAGCGCGTGGCTGGCCACACCGGTGAGGGTGGCCACGAACCCGACGCCGCAGGCGTCGTGCTCGTTACGGGGGTCGTACATGCCCTGGGGGGCGGGGCGACCGTCCATGGGCGACCAGGCGTCGGAACGCATCGGCTCTCCCGTCGTCGTCGTGGCATATGCAGATGCCGAGGGACGACGTTGGCCCTCCGCGAAATTTCGTGCAGGTTACATGATGGCGTGCTTCTCGCCTAGCGGATAGCTCGTTCCAGCATGCGGACACCTCCGACACGGAGCGGTGGTGCGCGTTCACCTGTTTCCTCTGGATGCGGCGGCAGTGACTGCACCGTGACTGCTCCGCGGGGGACGGAACCGTACCGGTCCGTCTCGGAAGGGCCTCATTGCCCAACGACGCTTCTGCCTCTTTCCCGGTGGTCACGGGTTCGAAACCGCCGGGTAACCGGCTACATATGTGGCGTCGTGCATAGTGTCTCACCGCCGCGCGGATTCCGAACAGGGATATGCGTCACAGCGAGAATGAGGCTTGGGTCCCGAAAAGTCATCCCGAAAAGCCCGAAAGGCCCCTTGCGGGGCCCCTCGGGCATGGAGGGCGGTACGGATTCCGCGGGCCGGACGGTACGGATTCCGCGGACGGGAGGGCGACGCCTCCGCGGGCTAGAGGACCGCGTCGAAGGCCATGCCGAGGCCGTACGTCACGGCCGCCGCGGCACCGCCGAGAAGCAGCTGGCGCAGGCCGCTGAACCACCAGCCGCGGGCGGTGACGCGGGCGACCAGCGCGCCGCAGCCGAAGAGCCCGAGGAGCGCCAGGAGGACCGCCGGCCAGAGCGCGGTCGCACCGAGCAGGTACGGCAGCAGGGGCAGCAGCGCGCCGAGCGCGAAGGAGCCGAAGGACGACACCGCGGCGACCATCGGCGACGGCAGGTCGTCGGGGTCGATGCCCAGCTCCTCGCGGGCGTGGATCTCCAGCGCCTGCTCGGGATCCCTCGACAGCTGCATGGCGACCTCGCGGGCGAGCGCGGGCTCCACGCCCCGGGAGACGTAGAGGGCGGCGAGCTCCTCCATCTCGTCGATCGGGTGCTTGCGCAACTGCCGGCGCTCCACGTCCAGTTCGGCCTGGACGAGTTCGCGCTGCGAGGCGACGGAGGTGTACTCGCCGGCCGCCATGGAGAAGGCGCCGGCCGCGAGGCCCGCGAGGCCGGTGACGACGATGGTCTGCGAGGAGACGGCACCGCCGGCGACGCCGGTCATCAGGGCGAGGTTCGAGACCAGTCCGTCCATCGCGCCGAAGACCGCGGGCCGCAGCCAACCGCCGTTCACGTCACGGTGGGTGTGGTTGTCTCGGTGCGCCTCGTGCAGTGGTGCCTGGGCTTCGATGATGGACATGCTTCTCCCCTCGTCACGGCGGGCCGGGTCGCACCCGCCGCCCCCAACGCACTCGAAAATACGCCCGATGTAAGGGTCCCGCCAGCAAGGCAGGCCGTACTTAGTAAGGCCCGCCTCAGTGTGGGAAGCCTTGCCTGACACCCCCTCAACCCCCCTTCCCCCACCGACAGACGGGTGACAGAAGCCGTCCACCGGCGAGTCGCCGGCCCGCCGTGGCACAGATCCAGGCGATGGGGTACCGCCGAAGCGGTGCCCGCACCGAGGGAAGGGGCGCGCGGATGGTGACCACGGCATGCGACACCCGGGAACGGGCGAGGGGGGCGATGCTCGGCCTCGCCGTCGGCGACGCGCTCGGCGCCCCCGCCGAGAACATGAAGCCCTCCGAGATCCGCCGCCGCTGGGGCCGGATCGAGGGCTTCCTGACGGACCGGCCCGCCGGCACCGACGACACCGAGTACGCGATCTTCTCGGCGCTGCTGCTCGCCCGGCACGGCTCGGCGCTCACCGTCGCCCACGTCGAGCGGGCCTGGCACCGCTGGATCGCCGACCTCGACGAGGGCCCCTTCCGCGGCGCCGGCTTCTCGGAGCGCGGCACCCTGGAGAACCTCCGGCGCGGCCTGGCGGCCCCCATCTCCGCCCAGCACCGCCACGCGTGGTCGGACGGCCTCGCCATGCGGGCCGCCCCCTTCGGCGTCTTCGCCGCGGGCCGCCCGGCGGAGGCCGCCCGCCTGGTCGCCATCGACGGCAGCGTCAGCCACGAGGGCGAGGGCATCTACGGAGGCCAGGCGGTCGCGGCGGGCGTCGCGGCGGCGATGTCCGGCGCGACGGTCACCTCCGTCATCGCGGCGGCCCTCTCGGTGATCCCCATGGACTCCTGGACGGCCCGCTCGCTGCGCCGCGCGGTGGTCGCGGCGCAGCGGGTCCAGCCGGACCCGCTCACCCGCGAACGCCAGGTCCGCTCCGCGGTGGTCATCGGCGGCTACCCCTGGACCGACCTGGCCCCGGAGGCCGTCGGCCTCGCCTTCGGCGCCTTCGCGGCGGCCCGCGGCGACTTCCGCACGGCGGTCCTGACGGCCGTGAACATGGGCCGCGACGCCGACACCACGGCCGCGGTGGCCGGCGCCCTGGCCGGCGCGGCGGGCGGCGTCACGGCGATCCCCCACGAATGGGCAACGGCCATCACCCCGGTCACCGGCAGCTGCCTCCCCACGATGCGCGGCCACCACGTCCTGGAAGTAGCCGACCTCCTCACCCCGGAGCCCACCCCATGAGCGCCCCCACCACGACCAACGCGACACCCCCCACGGAACGTACGACCCCTGCGGCCCCGGCTGCCCCCGTCGCCCCCGCAGCGTCCGTTGCCACCGACACGCGGGACCTCGCCCCGCCGGGCCTGCCGGTGCGGGGCGCCGTCGAACGGGCCGCCGTCCTGCCGGAGCCGCCCCCGGTGCCGGGCGCCCTTCACGCGACCGACGCGCCCGGCGCCGGTACGCCCCGAACCGCCGCCCCCCGCACCACCGGCACCTGGCCCGCCCCCCACGCGGCGGAGGCTCCGGGGCCGGCCGCCCGGGCCGGAGCGAGCCGCGACCGGGTCGAGGGGCTGCTGCTCGGGCTCGCCGCGGGCGACGCCGCCGGCTGGCCCGCCGCCCGGCACCGCGCCGCCCGCATGCCCGAGTGGACCCGCCGCCTGACCCGCGAACTCGACACCTTCGCGGAGCAGAACGCGACGACCACCCTCCCCGTCCCCATCGCCCTGAACCAGCCCCCCGAGCCCCTCCGCCTCGGCCCCTCCGACGACGCCGAGTGGGCGGCCTTCACCGCGGAGGCGGTCCTGGCCGCCACCGGCCCCCTCTTCGCCGCCCTCCCCACGGAGCGCCGCCTGCGCGCCGCCGTCGACGTCGCCTGGAACCACCTCGCGGGCCAGGTCGCGGCCGCCGCCGACCGCGCGCTGGAGATCGAGTCCGCCGTCCTCCCCCTCCGCGCCCGCATCTCCGTCCGCGCCGGCCTCGGCAATCTGGCCACCGGGCTGCGCCCGCCCGCCACCGGCCACGACAACCCGCACTACTTCGACGACGCCGCCTGCGTCCGCGCCGCCGTCCTCGCGACCGTCCACCCCGGCGACCCGCGCGCCGCCGCCGAACTCGCCGAGTTCGACGCCCGGTACACCCAGGACGGCGACGGCGTCCACGGCGCCCGCGCCACCGCCGCCGCGGTCGCCGCGGCCCTCGGCGGCGCCGACCCCGACACCGCCGTCGAGGCCGCGCTCGCCGAACTCCCGTCCGTCACCGAGATCGGCCGCAACGCCCGCCACGCCGTGAAGCTGGCCCGCACCGCCGACACCGCCTTCGAACTGGTCCCCCTCCTGGAGCACCAGATCGTCGACCACGTCTACAGCTACGGCATCGCCGCCGCCGAGACCGTCCCGGTCGCCCTCGCGCTGACCGTCGCCGCGCGCGGCGCGATGACCGCCGCCGTCCCGGCGGCCGCCTGCCTGTCCCGGGTCGCCGACTCCGCCCCCGCCCTGGCCGGCGCGCTCACCGGCGCCCTCGGCGGCGGCCGTTCGGTCCCGGCGAGCTGGCGGGACGCCTGCCGGACGCTCTCCGGCTGCGCGCTCCCCCGCCTCGCCGGTACGGACCTGGTGGAACTCGCCGGGCTCCTGGGAGCCACGGAACCGGCACCCCCAGGTGGACAATTCCGACATGACACCCACACTGGATGACCGGATCACCGGAAGTCTCCTCGGGGCCGCCGTCGGCGACGCCCTCGGCGGCCCCGTGGAGGGGTACACCCCCGAGCAGATCACCGAACGCCACGGAGGCCGCGTCACCGGCGTCGTCGGCCCCTGGAACGGCGACGCCTGGCGCACCGCCCGCCCCATCGCCCCGTACCACAAGGGCGACGGGCACGTCACCGACGACACCCTGATGACCCACGCCCTGGTCCGGGTGTACGAACGGGTCCGCGACCACCTCGACGCGTACGCGGTCGCGGACCACCTCGTCCCCGAACTCATGGGCACGCCCGTGTGGATCCCCGAGCTGGAGGCGGAGGCGCTGCCGCTCCAGCGGATCTTCCTCGCCGAGAAGTGGCTGGTCGCCCGCCTCCACTACGGGCACAACGACCCCCGCGAGGCCGGCACCGGAAACATCGTCAACTGCGGCGCCGCGATGTACATGGCCCCGGTCGGCCTGGTCAACGCCGCCGACCCGCACGGCGCGTACGCCGAGGCGATCGACGTCGCCGGCGCCCACCAGTCCTCGTACGGCCGCGAGGCCGCGGGCGTCTTCGCGGCGGCGGTCGCGGCGGCCTGCGTCCCCGGCGCCACCCCGCGCACGGTCGTCGACACCGTCCTGGCCCTCGCCAAGGACGGCACCCGCGCCGCGATCGAGGCGGTCGCCGAAGTCGCCGACCGCCACCGCGACTTCGAGTCCGCGCTCGTACCGCTGCGCCGGGCGGTGGCCCCGTACGACTCCGTCGGCCCCGACTACCGCAGTCCCGGTCTCGACGCCCGCCGCCCCTCCCGCCTGCACTCCATCGAGGAGCTGCCGATCGCGCTCGGCATGCTCCTGGTCGGCGAGGGCGACTACCGCCGTACGGTCCTCGGCGCGGTCAACTACGGCCGCGACTGCGACTCCATCGCCACCATGGCGGGGGCGATCGCCGGCGCCCTGCACGGCGAGGCGGCCGTCCCCGCGGAGTGGGCGAAGCGGGTGGCGGAGGCCAGCCGCCTCGACCTCCACGCCCCGGCCCGCTCCCTCGCCGCCGTGGCCGCCGAGGTCTTCGCCCGCGACGCCGCCCGCCGCCGCGCCCACGAGTCCGCCCGCGCCACCCTGACGGGCACGACCCGATGACGGACGCGGCACCCGCCCCCCTCGTCGCGTCCACGCCGCCCGGCCGTGCCGCCCCGCCCGCCCCGCGCGGCCGCACGGCACCCGCGGCCGCCCTCCGTCTCACCTGGGTGCAGCCCGAGGACCTCGTCGGGCACGAGCTGCGGCAGGCCGGCGAGGACGGGCGGGACGCGCGGGAGTGCGCGGCCCGCTGGTACGCCGCCGGCGGGCACCCCGCGCCGCCCGCCGCCGGCGCCTCCCCCGACGCGCGGCCGGACCTGCGGCCGCTCGCCGAGGAGCTGCTCGACGCCCTCGCCGCCCTCCCCTCCCCCCTCGCCGCCGACGAACCCACCGCCCTCGACGCGATCGTCGCCGCCTGCCCCGACTGGCCCGCCCCCGGACCGGACGGGGCGGCCCACGACCCCGCCCTCCGCGACCGGCTGCACGCCGCCTGGCTCGGCAGGGCCGTCGGATGTCTGCTCGGGAAGCCGGTCGAGAAGCTGCCGCTGGACGCGATCCGGGCGCTCGCCCGGGCCGCGGGGAACTGGCCGCTCGACGACTGGTTCACCGCGCGCGGGGTGGCGCCCGAGCTGCTGGCCGCGCACCCCTGGAACCGCCGTTCCGCCCCCACCTCGCTCGCCGAGAACATCGACGGCATGCCCGAGGACGACGACCTCAACTACCCCCTCCTCGCCCTGCTCCTCCTCCGCCGCCACGGCCGCGGCTTCACCACCGCCGACGTCGCCCGCCTGTGGCTGGACGAACTCCCCGCCGGCCGGACCTTCACCGCCGAGCGGATCGCCTACCGCAACCTCCTCGACGGCGTCGAACCGCCGCTGACCGCCGTCCGCCGCAACCCCTTCCGGGAGTGGATCGGCGCCCAGATCCGGGCCGACGTCCACGGCTGGACCCGCCCCGGCGACCCGGCCGGGGCCGCCGCCCAGGCCCACCGGGACGCCGTCCTCAGCCACACCGGCTCCGGCGTCCACGGCGCGATGTTCGTCGCCGCGACCCTGGCCGCCGCCGCGGACGGCGGCCACGACGTCCACCGGGCGCTGGCCGCCGGCCTCTCCGTCGTCCCGCCCCGCTCCCGGCTCGCCGGGGCCGTCCGGTACGGCATCGCCACCGCCCGCGCCGTCCCCGCGTTCGACACCGTCGTCGACCGGCTGCACGCCCGCTACGGCGGGTACCACTGGGTCCATGCCGTGCCGAACACCGCGCTGCTCGCCGCCGCCCTCACCCACGCCGACGGCGACTTCACCCGCTCCGTCTGCGCGGCCGTCTCCGGCGGCTGGGACACCGACTCCAACGGCGCCACCGCCGGCTCCGTCGCCGGTCTCCTCGCCGGACATCCGGACCGGCTCCCGGACCGCTGGACCTCCCCCCTCAAGAACCGGCTCTCGACGTCGGTGCCGTCCTTCGACGGCACCGGCTTCGACGCCCTCGCCGACCTGACGCACCTGGAGGCAGTACGCCCATGACCAGCATCGTGGTGCTCGGGAGCACCAACATGGACCTCGTCGCGTACGTGGCGAAGGCACCGGCCCGCGGCGAGACCGTCACCGGCCGCTCGTTCCGCACGATCCCCGGCGGCAAGGGCGCCAACCAGGCGGTCGCGGCCGCCCGCGCGGGCGGCGAGGTCGCCATGATCGGCGCGGTCGGCGCCGACGACTTCGGCCACCGGCTCCGCGACGTCCTGGAGCACTGCTCCGTCGACACCGACCTGCTCCGCACCGTCGAGGGCCCCTCGGGCACCGCGCACATCGTCGTGGACGACGAGGGCGGCAACGCGATCGTCGTCGTCCCCGGCGCCAACGGCACCGTCACCTCCCTCAGCCAGGGCGACGAGGCCCTGATCACCACCGCCGACCTGCTCCTCCTCCAGCTCGAACTCCCCCTCTCCGTGGTCGTCGACGGCGCCGCGCACGCCCGCCGGAGCGGCGTGAAGACCGTCCTCACCCCGGCCCCCGTCCAGCCGCTGCCGCCCGAACTCTTCGACGTCACCGACCTGTTGGTACCCAACGAGCACGAGGCCACGGCGCTCACCGGCCGCGCCGACCCGCACGCCGCCGCGCTCGCCCTCCTCGAAGTCGTCCCCGAGGTCGTCGTCACCCTCGGCGCGGCCGGCTGTCTCTACGCGGCGCGCGGCGCGGATCTGCTCTCCGTGCCCGCCCCCCGGGTGCGGGCCGTGGACACCACCGCGGCCGGCGACACCTTCGTCGGCGCCCTCGCGGTCGCCCTCGGCGAGGGCCGTCCCGTGCCCGAGGCGCTGGCCTGGGCCGGCACGGCCGCCGCGCTGTCCGTCCGGCGCGAGGGCGCGTCGACCTCGATGCCGTACCGCACCGAGATCGACACGGCCCTCGGCTCCCCCGCGTCCCTGGAGGCCGATCCCGCATGACCACCGCCCCCTCCCCCGCCCCGCCCCTGGAGGGGCTGCGCGTCCTCGATCTGGCGACGCTCTTCGCCGGGCCGCTGGCCGCCATGATGCTCGGCGACTTCGGCGCCGACGTCGTCAAGGTCGAGCACCCCCGCAAGCCCGACCCGTCCCGGGGCCACGGCCCCGCCAAGGACGGGGTGGGCCTGTGGTGGAAGGTCCTGGGCCGCAACAAGCGGACCGTCACCCTCGACCTGTCCACGCCCGGCGGCCGGGACGCCCTCCTCCGGCTGGCCGCCGACGCCGACGTGATCGTGGAGAACTTCCGGCCCGGCACCCTGGAGCGCTGGGGCCTGGGCTGGGACGAGCTGTCCACGGTCAACCCCCGCCTCGTGCTCGCGCGGGTCACCGGCTTCGGCCAGTTCGGGCCGTACGCCCACCGCCCCGGCTTCGGGACCCTCGCCGAGGCGATGAGCGGCTTCGCCGCGATCACCGGCGAGCCGGACGGCCCGCCGACCCTGCCCCCCTTCGGCCTCGCCGACTCGATCGCCGCCCTCGCCACCGCGTACGCGGTGATGACCGCGCTCACCGCGAGGACGACGACCGGCCAGGGCCAGGTCGTCGACATGGCCATCATCGAACCGATGCTCTCCGTCGTCGGCCCCCACCCCCTCTGGTACGACCAGCTCGGCTACGTCCAGCCGCGCACCGGCAACCGCTCCCGCAACAACGCCCCCCGCAACACCTACCGGACCTCCGACGGCTCCTGGGTGGCCGTCTCCACCTCCGCTCAGTCCATCGCCGAGCGCGTGATGCGCCTGGTGGACCGCGCCGAGCTGATCGACGAGCCGTGGTTCGCCGACGGCACGGGCCGCGCCGCGCACGCCGACGTCCTCGACGAGGCCGTCGGCTCCTGGATCGCCCGCCACACCCGTGACGAGGCCATGGCCGCCTTCGAGAAGGCGGAGGCCGCGATCGCCCCGGTCTACGACGTCCGGGACGTCCTGGCCGACCCCCAGTTCCAGGCGCTCGGCACGGTCACCGAGGTCCCCGACCCGGAACTCGGCCCGATCCGCATGCAGAACGTGCTCTTCCGGCTCTCCGGGACGCCCGGCGGGATCCGCTGGGCCGGCCGCCCGCACGGCGCCGACACCGACGAGGTCCTGACCGCGGCCGGCTTCGCCCCGGCCGAGATCAGCGCCCTGCGCGCCCAGGGGGCGGTATGAGCGCCCCGGGCGCCGTGAACGGCCGCCGCCACCGCGGCCGTCTCCCCCTCACCTGGCTGTACGCCCCCGGCGACCGCCCGGAGGTGGTCGGCAAGGCGCTCGGCTCGGGCGCCGACGTGGTCATCGTGGACCTGGAGGACGCGGTCGCCCCGGACCGCAAGGCGTACGCCCTCGACGCCACCGTCGATCTGCTCTCCGACGCCCACCCGGTCCCGGTGCACGTCCGCATCCACACCCCGCGCGACATCCCCGTCCTGGCCTCCCTCCCCGGCCTCGGCGGTCTCCGTGTACCCAAGGTGACACACCCCTCCGACATCCACCGGATCAGCGAGCTCGCCCCCGGCCTCCCGCTGTACCCGCTCCTGGAGGACGCGCTGGCCGTGGAGCAGGCGTACGCCATCGCCACCGCCCACCCGGCGGTGCGCGGCCTCTCCCTCGGGGAGGCCGACCTCGGCGCCGACCTGGGGGTACGCGAGGACAGCGGGCTCGACTGGCCGCGCAGCCGGATCGTGGTCGCGGCCCGGGCGGCGCGGCTGCCGCCGCCCGTGCAGTCGGTCCACGCGGACATCGGCGACCTCGACGCCCTCGCCGCCGGCTGCGCCCGGGGCCGGGCGCTCGGTTTCCTCGGCCGGGCCGCCATCCACCCCCGGCAGCTCCCGGTGATCGAGCGGGCCTATCTGCCGACCCCGCAGGAGGTCGACGCCGCCCGCGCGGTGGTGGCGGCGGCCGAGACCGACCGGGGCGCGCTGGCCCTGGCGGACGGCCGGTTCGTGGACGCGGCGGTGGTGGCGGGCGCCCACCGGGTCCTGGCCCTCGCGGACCGCGTCTGCTGACCCGTACCGGGACACGCGCGAGGGCCGCCGGGACCTCCTCGGTCCCGGCGGCCCTCGTGTTCCGTGCGGCGGGTCAGCCCTTCTTGGCGGCCGATCCGGCGCCGTTCTCGACGTCACCGCCGGAATCGGCGTCGCCGGACTCCTCCGCGTCCTCGGCGGGCTCACCGGCGTCCTCGGCGTCGTCCGCCTGCTCCGTCTCCTCCGCCTGCTCGGTCTTCTCCATGTCCACCGGCTTGCGGGAGCGGGGCTCGACGATCTCCTCGCGGCCCGGGCGCATCCGCGCCGAGAGGACCATGTAGAGGACGGCGAGCAGGAAGACGATGATCGCGGTCCACACGTTGAGGCGCAGGCCCAGGATGTGGTGGGCCTCGTCGACCCGCATGTACTCGATCCAGCCGCGGCCGGCGCAGTAGGCGGCCACGTACAGGGCGAAGGCGCGGCCGTGGCCGAGCTTGAAGCGGCGGTCGGCCCAGATGACGAGGAGCGCGACGCCGATGCACCAGAGCGACTCGTAGAGGAAGGTCGGGTGGTAGAGCCCGGCCTCGCGGTTGGCGCTCTCGGTGATCTTCAGCGCCCACGGCAGGTCGGTGGGCTTGCCGTACAGCTCCTGGTTGAACCAGTTGCCCCAGCGGCCGATGGCCTGGGCGAGGGCGATGCCGGGCGCGATGGCGTCCGCGTACGCCGGGAGCGGGATGCCCCGGCGGCGGCAGCCGATCCAGGCGCCGACGGCGCCGAAGGCGATGGCGCCCCAGATGCCGAGGCCGCCCTCCCAGATCTTGAAGGCGTCGACCCAGTTCTCACCCTCGCTGAAGTACAGCTGGTAGTCGGTGATCACGTGGTAGAGGCGTCCGCCGACGAGGCCGAACGGCACCGCCCAGACGGCGATGTCGGCGACGGTGCCGGCGGTGCCGCCCCGGGCGATCCAGCGCTTGTTGCCGAGCCAGACGGCGACGAAGACACCGAGGATGATGCAGAAGGCATAGCCGCGCAGCGGGATCGGTCCGAGGTGGATGACACCGGTCGACGGGCTGGGAATGTAGGCAAGGTCCATGGCAGGTCCGACGCTACCCTGCCGGGCGGGCGGACCGGCAGCCCGCCCGGCAACGTCTGGGTAACTAACCCGTCGGCGCTATCCGGCCGAGGGGGAGGCCGTGCCCGGCTTCTTGCCCTTGTTGGCCTCGGCGACCCACTTCTTCAGGTTCTCCGGCGAGATCTGCTCGCCGTCCTTGGTCGGGAAGATCGATTCTCCGTTGAGCAGGACGGACGGGGTGCCGCGGAAGCCGCCGTTCTGGAAGGCCTCGTTTGACTTCTCCACCCAGCTGTCGTGCGTGCCGTCCTCGACGCAGGAGCGGAACGACGGCGTGTCGAGGCCGGGGACCTTGGCGGCCAGCTCGATCAGCTTGGCGTTGTTCCCGAAGGCGTCGTCGGTCTCCTGCGGCTGGTTGGTGTACAGCGTGTCGTGATACGGGGTGAACTTTCCGGCGTCCTGGGCGCAGGCCGCCGCGTTCGCCGCGCGCAGCGAGCCGCTGCCGCCCATGTTGCCGTCGATGAGGGTGGCGAGGTGGTACTCGGCCTTGAGTGCCCCGGCGGACTCCAGCTCGTGGATGGAGTCCCGCATCACGTTCTCGAACTGGGCGCAGGCCGGGCAGCGGAAGTCCTCCCAGATCTGGAGGGTGGACGGGGCGTCCGTCTTCCCGGTGGGGATGGCCGGCTTGTCGCCCTCGATGGAGCCGGAGGGGGCGACGACGGGCCCGGCCTTGTCGGACCCGGAGTCCTTGTCGCCGCTCGCGGCGATCACGCCGACGACGGCGGCGAGGCCGAGGACGCCGACCACTCCCGCCGTCACGATGAGGACCCGCCGCTGCTTCTCACGGGCCTTCTCGCGCTCGCGCTGCTGCTGGAGGCGCTCCCGCGCGCTCTTGTTACTACCGTCACGGTTCTTCTCGCTCACGCCCACAGCAACGAACCGGGGAGGCGCGTCCGCGCCTCCCCGGTCCCATATCCACCCGAATGGACTACATCGGGTGATCAGCTGCGGCGTACGCCGTCCGCCAGTTCGGCCGCCAGTTCCTTTACGGCGGCGAGTCCGGCGGCCTCGTCGCCGTCGGCGTCCAGGATCCGCTGGACGAAGGCCGAGCCGACGATGACGCCGTCGGCGAAGGCGGCGACCTCGCGGGCCTGGACGGCGTTGGAGACGCCGAGGCCGACGCAGACCGGGATCTTCGAGGTGACCCGGGTGCGGCGGACCAGGTCGGCGGCCTGCTCGCCGACCGACGCGCGGGTGCCGGTGACGCCCATGAGGGAGGCGGCGTAGACGAAGCCGGAGCCGACCGCCGTGATGGTGGCGAGCCGCTCGTCCTTGCTGCTGGGGGCGACGACGAAGACGGTGGCGAGACCGTGCGCGTCGGCGTGCTCCCGCCACAGCGCGGACTCCTGGACCGGCAGGTCGGGCAGGATGCAGCCGGCGCCGCCGGCCTCGGCGAGCTCCCGGACGAAGCGCTCGACGCCGTACCGGTCGATCGGGTTCCAGTAGGTCATGACGAGGACCGGCTTGCCGGTGGCCTCGTGGGCCTCCTTCACCGTCCGCATGACGTCGGCGATCTTCACGCCGCCGCGCAGGGCGATGTCGTCGGCGGTCTGGATGACGGGGCCGTCCAGGACCGGGTCGCTGTGCGGGAGGCCGACCTCGACGACGTCGGCGCCGCCCTCGAAGGCCGCCTTGACCGCCTTGATGCCGCCGTCCACGGTCGGGAAGCCGGCCGGGAGGTAGGCGATGAGCGCGGCCCGGTCCTCGGCCTTCGCGCGGTCGAGGGTGTCGGCGAGCAGCTGGATGTTCCCGGTGGTCACTTCGACCCCTCCCCGTCGTACAGGCCGAAGTAGCGGGCGGCCGTGTCCATGTCCTTGTCGCCGCGGCCGGAGAGGTTCACGACGAGGAGCGCGTCCTTGCCGAGCTCCTTCCCGACCTCCAGGGCGCCGGCGAGCGCGTGCGCCGACTCGATGGCCGGGATGATGCCCTCGGTACGGGAGAGCAGCCGCAGCGCCTGCATGGCGGCGTCGTCGGTGACGGCCCGGTACTCGCCGCGGCCGGTGTCCTTGAGGTACGAGTGCTCGGGGCCGATGCCCGGGTAGTCGAGGCCCGCCGAGATCGAGTACGGCTCGGTGATCTGGCCCTCGTCGTCCTGGAGGACGTACGACCGGGAGCCGTGCAGGATGCCGGGCTCGCCGGCGGTGAGGGTGGCCGCGTGCTCGCCGGTCTCGACGCCGTGGCCGGCCGGCTCGCAGCCGATGAGCCGGACGCCGGTGTCGGGCAGGAAGGCGTGGAAGAGGCCGATGGCGTTGGAGCCGCCGCCGACGCAGGCGATCGCCGCGTCGGGGAGGCGGCCGGCCCGCTCCAGGAGCTGGCGGCGGGCCTCGACGCCGATCACCCGGTGGAAGTCGCGGACCATCGCCGGGAAGGGGTGCGGTCCGGCGACGGTGCCGAAGAGGTAGTGCGTGCGGTCGACGTTGGCGACCCAGTCGCGGAACGCCTCGTTGATGGCGTCCTTGAGGGTGCGGCTGCCGGACTTCACCGCGACGACCTCGGCGCCGAGCATCCGCATCCGGGCCACGTTGAGGGCCTGGCGCTGGGTGTCGACCTCGCCCATGTAGATGGTGCAGTCGAGGCCGAAGAGGGCGCAGGCGGTGGCGGTGGCGACGCCGTGCTGGCCGGCGCCGGTCTCGGCGATGACCCGGGTCTTGCCCATCCGCCTGGTCAGCAGGGCCTGGCCGAGCACGTTGTTGATCTTGTGCGAGCCGGTGTGGTTGAGGTCCTCGCGCTTGAGGAAGATCCGGGCGCCGCCGGCGTGCTCGGCGAACCGGGGGACCTCGGTGAGGGCGCTGGGCCGGCCGGTGTAGTTGGCCATGAGGTCGCCGAGCTCGCGGGCGAACTCGGGGTCGTTCTTGGCCTTCTCGTACTCGACGGCGACCTCGTCGACGGCGGCGACGAGGGCCTCGGGGATGAACTTGCCGCCGAAGGCGCCGAAGTAGCCCTCGGGCGACGGGACCTGACCCTCCGGGTCCGGGATGAAGAACTCGCTGGTCATGCTGATGCTGCTCCTCGCGGGGCGATGCGGTCGATAGGACGTGACTCGCTTCGTACACACGCGCGCGGCGATCCCGCCGTCCCTGTGGGCAATCGTCCCGCTTGGGGGTCCCCCCTGGACGAAGTCCTTGGGGGAGGGACGGGTGGGCACAGGGACGGCGCCCCTCTGCCGGGCCTAGGCCTTCCGGGCCTGAGCCCGCACCCGACGCACGGCTTCTCAGGGGTGCGGGTTCAGGCGCAGGTGCGGAGGCACCCGCGAAGGGTGCCGTTCCGTTGTGCCCACCCGTTCCGCCCTAGCGGAACGTATGCCCACGACGAAACGACGGGCGCGCGTGTGAGGTGCGGGCGCGCCATCGCATGCCGGGGACCGTGCCCGGTTCGGAGCCGATGCAGTGGCGGACCCGGCGGCCGTGGACCCGGCGGGCGGGCGCCCGGCAGCCGCGGGGCCGGCAGCCCCGGGCGAGCCGGGCGTGGGCCGCCACGGCGACCGCGCGCACACCGACGGGCCCGCGGGCTGCGGAGCCCGGGGCGGTCGGCACGGCGCGGCGCGGGGTCACGGTCGGGTCAGCTCCGCCCGTGCCGCAGGGCGGGGTGCGCGCCGGCGGCGACCAGGTCGGCGACGGCGGTCTTCGGGTCGCGGCCGGTGACCAGCGACTCGCCGACCAGCACCGCGTCGGCGCCGGCGTTGGCGTAGGCGATGAGGTCGTGCGGGCCGCGGACGCCGGACTCGGCGACCTTGACGATGCCGGCCGGGATCTCCGGGGCGACGCGCTCGAAGGTGGAGCGGTCGACCTGGAGGGTCTTGAGGTTGCGGGCGTTGACGCCGATGATCCGGGCGCCGGCGTCGACCGCGCGCTCCACCTCCTCCTCGTCGTGGACCTCGACGAGCGGGGTGAGCCCGATGGACTCGGCGCGCTCGATGAGGGAGACGAGGGCTTCCTGCTCCAGGGCGGCGACGATGAGGAGCGCGAGATCCGCTCCGTACGCCCGGGCCTCCCAGAGCTGGTAGGCGGTGACGATGAAGTCCTTGCGCAGGACCGGGATGTCCACCCGGGCGCGCACGGCCTCCAGGTCGGCGAGCGAGCCGCCGAAGCGGCGCTGCTCGGTGAGGACGGAGATGACGGCGGCGCCACCCGCCTCGTAGTCGGCGGCGAGCCCCGCCGGGTCGGCGATGGCCGCGAGGGCTCCCTTGGACGGGCTGGAGCGCTTGACCTCGCAGATCACCGTGACGCCGTCGCCGCGCAGCGCGGCGACCCCGTCCTTGGCCTGCGGGGCCTTGGCGGCCCGCTCCTTGAGCTCGTCGAGGGAGACCCGCGCCTGCCGCTCTGCGAGGTCGGCGCGCACGCCTTCGATGATCTCGTCGAGCACACTCACGCGAGAGGCCCCCTTCCGGGACGGTGACGGTTCCACGGAACCTGAATGAACACGGTTCAGCCATGTCGATGGTATCCGCAGCGGGGCCTCTGATCCGCATCGAGCGGCGCGGCGTCCCACAAGCTGGGACTTCAGGGGACCAGCGCGGAGCCGAACGGAAGGTTCCGGACCACCGTGAAAAGGGCGGTCAGGGCCCCGATCGCCCACCATCGGGCGGGTGTGAGGACGATCCGGGTGGGCCGGCCGCGGACGGCGTGAACCAGCCAGACCGCCATGAGGACCGCGCAGACGGCGTAGCCGGCGACGGCGAGGGCGTTGGCACCGAGCGCGGTCGCGAGGTCGCCGTGGGCGACGGCGTGGGCGCCGCGCAGGCCGCCGCAGCCGGGGCAGTACAGGCCGGTGAAGCGGAGCAGCGGGCAGACCGGGTAGTGGCCGGGTTCGTTGGGGTCGACGAGGCCGACGTAGGTGAAGGCGGCGCCGACGCCCGCGAGGGTGGCGAGCGGGGCGAGCAGCCGCCGGCCGAGCGGCCTGCGCCGGAACTCCTCGGCCTCGTGGGGCCGGGGGGCGGTCTGGGGGGTGGGCTCGGCGGTCACGCCGTGATTGTCGCCCGGGCGGCCCGGGGACGCACGACGGCGCGGCCCGGCCGTGCCGGACTGCGCCGTTCGTGTGGTTCCGGGCCCGCGCGTGTCACGCGCCGGGCCCGGGGACCGGGCCGTGGATCAGGCGCGGGCCTTGATCGCGGCGGTCGCGGACTCGCGGGCCGAGGCGACGGCCTGGGACTCCTTGGGCATGCCGAGGCCGGCGATCTTCATCGCGCCGCCGACGACACCGCCGAGGAGGATGACGCCGATGCCGGCCCAGAAGCCGGGGGTGTTCGCCGCCACCATGAAGACTCCGGCGATGCAGAAGCCGATGAAGGAGATGATGACACCGGTCCAGGCGGCCGGGGTGTGTCCGTGGGCGCTGCCCGCCATGAGTTGCTCCTCGTAGATGTTGCTCGGTGGTGACGTCGAAGATGACGGCTGTCATGTGATGACGGCGTCATTCTTCCGCACATGACCCCGCGGAGGTGACTCGGGGGGTCCCGGACGATCACGCGTCGTGCGTCGGGTCCTCGCCGCGGTCGAGCGCCTTCCACAGGTCCTCGGGGCGGTCGGGGTCGCCGGCGGCGGGACGGCGGGACGGCCGGGGGGCGCCGGAGCGCTCGTAGCGGCCGCCCATCGCGGGCCAGCTCTTGCCGTAGCGGAGGGCGAAGAGGCCGGCGACGAGGATGAGGAGGGCGCCGGTGGCGGCGACGTACGGCCAGGCCGTGTGGGTGAGGCCGGCGACGGCCGCGGCGGTGTCGCCGCTGATCCGGGCGGCCTCGGCGTCCAGGGCGGCGCTGTCGGAGGCGCCGAGGAAGGCGGCGAGGGCGGCGCCGGCGCCGCTGAGCGCGAGCAGCCCGGCGACGAGGGTGCGGCCGGTGCGGCGGACGGCGAAGACGGCGACGAGGGCGGCGAGCCCGACGATCGCGAGGGCGGTCGGGACGCCGGTGACGGTGCCGCCGTCGGCCTCGACCGGGACGGTGCCCCCGGCGACCGACGCGGTGCCCTCGGCCCAGATCTGGCCGGCGGAGAGCAGCACGACGGTGGCCCCGAGGGCACCGAGGAGCAGGGCGAGGGCGAGGCTCCGCCGGCCGCCGGAGGTGACGGCCGCGCGGGCGGCTCGGGGCTGGGGTACGGATGCGGCACTCACGTACCCCACTATCCCCTACGGCCTCGCCGAACCGTTCATCCGGTTGGCGGTGTGCACCGCGCGGAGCACGGCGGCGGCCTTGTTGCGGCACTCGGCGTCCTCGGCGGCCGGGTCGGAGTCGGCGACGACACCGGCTCCGGCCTGCACGTACGCCGTGCCGTCGCGGAGCAGCGCGGTGCGGATGGCGATGGCGGTGTCGGAGTCACCGGCGAAGTCGAGATACCCGACACATCCGCCGTACAGGCCGCGGCGGGAGGGCTCCAGCTCCTCGATGATCTGCATCGCGCGGGGCTTGGGCGCGCCGGAGAGGGTGCCGGCCGGGAAGCAGGCGGTGAGGACGTCGAAGGCGGTCTTCCCCTCGGCGACGCGGCCGGTGACGGTGGAGACGATGTGCATGACGTGGGAGTACCGCTCGATCGACATGAAGTCGACGACCTCGACGGTGCCGGGGGCGCAGACCCGGCCGAGGTCGTTGCGGCCGAGGTCGACGAGCATGAGGTGCTCGGCGCGCTCCTTGGGGTCGGCGAGCAGCTCCTCGGCGAGGTCGTGGTCCTCCTGCGGGGTGGCGCCGCGGTGCCGGGTGCCGGCGATGGGGTGGAGCATCGCCTGCCCGTCCTCGACCTTGACGAGGGCCTCGGGGCTGGAGCCGACGACGTCGAAGCCGTTCTCGAAGCGGAAGAGGTACATGTACGGGGACGGGTTGGTGGCCCGCAGGACCCGGTAGACGTCGAGCGCGGAGGCCGTGCAGGGCGTCTCGAAGCGCTGCGAGGGGACGACCTGGAAGGCCTCGCCGGCCCGGATCCGCTCCTTGATGTCCTCGACGGCGTCCTGGTAGGCGGGGCCGCCCCAGAGCGCCGAGTACTCGGGGAGCTCGGAGGGCGGGAGGGCGGCGGGGGTGGTGGCGACGGGGCGGGCCAGGTCGGCCTCCATCGCGTCGAGGCGGGCGACGGCGTGGGCGTACGCCTCGTCGACGCCGGTCTCCAGGTCGTTGTGGTTGATCGCGTTGGCGATCAGGAGGACCGAGCCGTCCCAGTGGTCGAGGACGGCGAGGTCGCTGGTGAGCAGCATGGTGAGCTCGGGGAGCCGCAGGTCGTCGCGGGTGGAGTCGCCGATGCGCTCCAGGCGGCGGACGATGTCGTAGCCGAGGTAGCCGACCATGCCGCCGGTGAACGGCGGGAGGTCGCCGGCCAGGTCGCGCGGGGTGTGGAGGGTCTCGACGGTGGCGCGCAGGGCGGCGAGCGGGTCGCCGTCGACGGGGACGCCGACGGGCGGGGTGCCGAGCCAGTGGGCCTCGCCGTCCTTCACCGTCAGCGTGGCGTCGCTGCGGACGCCGATGAAGGAGTAGCGGGACCAGCTGCGGCCGTTCTCCGCGGATTCGAGGAGGAAGGTGCCGGGGCGTTCGGCGGCGAGCTTGCGGTAGAGCCCGACCGGGGTGTCGCCGTCCGCGAGGAGCCTGCGGCTGACGGGGATGACGCGGCGGTCGGCCGCCAGCTTGCGGAAGGTCTCGAGATCCATGGCGCCAGACCCTACTCGGATGCGGGAAGGAGGACGTCGGCGTCGAAGCAGGTGCGGGCGCCGGTGTGGCAGGCGGCGCCGACCTGGTCGACCCGGACGAGGAGCGTGTCGGCGTCGCAGTCGAGCGCGACCGACTTGACGTGCTGGACGTGCCCGGAGGTGTCGCCCTTGACCCAGTACTCGCCGCGGCTGCGGGACCAGTAGGTGCAGCGGCCGGTGGTGAGGGTGCGGTGCAGGGCCTCGTCGTCCATCCAGCCGAGCATGAGCACCTCGCCGGTGTCGTACTGCTGGGCGATGGCGGGGACCAGTCCGTCGGCGCTGCGCTTGAGGCGGGCGGCGATGGCCGGGTCGAGGTCGCTGGGGGTCCGGGGCGTGCTGCTCATGGCGCCATTGTGCCGTGGCGCGGCGGCGTGTCCGGCCGGGCGTCCACTGGGCGGACGGCGTGGCGGGATCGTACGCTGGCGGGCATGTCGACCCATGCCAAACGTGAACGGCTTCTGCTCGCTGATCTGTTGGAGGCGGCCGGTCCCGACGCCCCGACGCTGTGCGAGGGCTGGCGGACCCGGGACCTCGCGGCGCACGTGGTGGTGCGGGAGCGACGCCCCGACGCGGCGGCGGGGACGCTCGTGCCGGCGCTGAAGGACCGCCTGGAGCGGGTGCAGGAGGAGTTCGCCGGAAAGCCGTACGAGGAGCTGATCCAGCTCGTCCGTACGGGTCCGCCGCGCTTCTCCCCGTTCACGATCAAGCAGGTGGACGAGGGTGCGAACGTGGTCGAGTTCTACGTCCACGCGGAGGACGTCCGGCGGGCCCAGCCCGGCTGGTCGGCGCGGGAGCTGGACCCGGTCTTCTCGGACGCGCTCTGGTCCCGCCTGGAGAAGGGCGCCCGCCTCCTCGGCCGCAAGGCCCCGGTGGGCCTGGTGCTGCGCCGCCCGAACGGCCAGACGGTGGTCGCCCACCGCGGCACCCCGGTGGTGACGGTCTCCGGTGAGCCGGGCGAGCTGACGATGTACCTGTACGGGCGTACGGAGGTCGCGAAGGTCGGCCTGGAGGGCGAGCCGGACGCGATCGAGCTGCTGAGCACGACGAAGCAGCTGGGGATCTAGACCGTGTCTTCCGGCCTGATCCGGAAGACACGGCCTAGGGCAGGCGCTCGGGTTTCGGGAGCTCGGCGCGGCGGACGGCGCGGACCGCGAGGCCGTACACCCCGGAGAGGGCGCAGACCGCGGCGCTGACGGCGAAGACCGGGCCGGTCCCCCACAGGCCGATCGCCGCGCCGGTGACCGGGTAGCTCAGCGGGGCGATGCCGAGGCTGCCGAGACTGGCGACGGCGCTCACCCGGCCGAGGTAGGCGGGGTCGCACTCGGTCTGGATCAGGGCGTTGCACAGGGCTCCGGAGAGGCCGGCGAGCAGGCCGATGGAGAGGGCGGCGAGGACGGCGAGCGGCAGCCTGGGGAGGTGGGCGAGCGCGCCGATCGACACGGCGCCGACGACCATGGTCCAGCCCATGACGAGGCCGGTCCGGGGGACGTGGCCCTTGACGGTCAGCAGCAGGGAGGCGGCGCCCGCGCCGACGCCGAAGCCGGCGAGGACCCAGCCGATGCCGGTGGCGCCCCAGCCGCGCTGCTCGGCGAGGACGGCGAGGCCGACGTTGAGCGGACCGGTGAAGCCGAGGTCGCCGAGGAGGACGACGATCATCAGCGGGCCGAGCACCGGGTGGCCGCGGAGGTAGCGCAGGCCGTCGGTGAGGCCGCGCGCGGCGGAGCCGTCGCGGGCCTCCTCCCGGGGCAGCGGGCGGAGCCGGAGCGCGGCGAGCAGGGGCAGGGAGAAGGCGAAGAGGGCGCCGGCGACGGCGAAGGCGCTCGCGGTGCCGCCGACGGCGACGGCGAGGCCGCCGAGCGGGGCGCCGACGATGGCGCCCGTCCGATAGGCGAGGCCGCGCATGCCCTGGACGCGGGCGAGCTGGTCGCGGTCGGCGATGCGGGGCGGCAGGGCGCCGACGGCCGGGAGGAAGAGGGCGTCGACGGTGCCGAAGACGAGGGCGACGGCGGCGAGCGCCCCCAGGCCGGGCGAGGCGAGGAAGAGGGTGGCCGCGAGGCCGAGGGTGACCAGGCAGCGGACGGTGTCGGAGACGACGACGACCCGGCGCGGGCCGAGCCGGTCGGCGATCACTCCGCCGAAGAGCATGAGCAGCGCGCGGGGCACGGCCGCGACGGCCATGACGAGCCCGGCCTGGGCGGGGGTGCCGCCGCTGACGGCGGCCCAGGAGAGTGCCAGGTAGAAGACGCTGTCGCCGAGGGTGGAGGCGGTGTAGGCGCCGAGCCAGCGCAGGACCTGAGGGCTGCGGTGGGCGGGGCGGGCGGCGGCCTCGGTGAGCGCGGTCACGGGCGGTAGGGGAAGGCGTGGAGGTGGACGGCGACGTTCTCGCGGCCCTCGGTGTCGCCGGCGGCCTCGGCGGCGCGGGCGGCCTGGTCGTACTTCCGGAGGACGGCCTCCAGCTCCGTGCCGAGGGCGGTGAGTTCGGCGGCGGTGAGCCGGGGCAGCCATTCGGAGCTGATCGAGGCGGAGCGCCAGGCGTCGGACCAGGTGAGGCGCTCGTCGAGGAAGCGGGTGTGCATCTCGGTCCGCTGCTCGCTGACGGTACGGCCGAAGGCGGCGCTGGCCGCGGCGAGCTCGGGGGCGTCCTTGACGTCCTCCTCGTGGATGCCGAAGCCGTAGGAGCTGGGCTGCCACCAGCGTTCGCGCCCGTCGGCGGACTGCGCCTCGGCCTCCTCGATGAGCCCGCCGTCGGCGAGCTTGCGCAGGTGGTAGCTGACCAGGGACACGGCCTCGTCGACCTGGTCGGCGAGCTGCGAGGCGGTCGCGGTGCGGGCGACGAAGAGGGCCCGGTAGAGGCGCATGCGCAGCGGGTGCGAGATGGCCTTGAGGGTGCCGAGCTCGGTGATCCGGCGGGTCTCGGAGGAGGTCATGTCCACGACCGTAGACGCGCAGGAAAATTTGCGCAACGAAGATTGCACAATTTTTCTTGTGCATTCGGCGGACGAAAAGGGCCCCCGAAGGGGCCCTTCCCACCGGCGGAACGACGTCTCAGCGGACCTCGTTACCCGCTTCCCGCAGCGCTTCCTTGACCTCGCCGATCCGCAGGTCGCCGAAGTGGAAGACGGAGGCGGCGAGCACCGCGTCCGCACCGGCGGCGACGGCCGGGGCGAAGTCGCCGAGCTTGCCGGCGCCGCCGGACGCGATCACCGGCACGGTCACGTGCTTGCGCACGGCCGTGATCATCTCGGTGTCGTAGCCGTCCTTGGTGCCGTCCGCGTCCATCGAGTTGAGCAGGATCTCCCCCGCGCCGAGCTCGGCGGCGCGGTGGGCCCACTCGACGGCGTCGATGCCGGTGCCCTTGCGGCCGCCGTGCGTCGTCACCTCGAAGGAGCCGGAGGCGGTGCGCCGGGCGTCGACCGACAGGACCAGGACCTGGCGGCCGAAGCGCTCGGCGATCTCCTGGATCAGTTCGGGGCGGGCGATGGCGGCGGTGTTGACGCCGACCTTGTCCGCGCCGGCCCGCAGCAGCTTGTCGACGTCCTCCGCCGAGCGGACGCCGCCGCCGACGGTGAGCGGGATGAAGACCTGCTCGGCGGTGCGGCGCACCACGTCGTAGGTGGTCTCGCGGTTGCCGGAGGAGGCGGTGATGTCGAGGAAGGTCAGCTCGTCGGCGCCCTCGGCGTCGTACAGCTTGGCCATCTCGACGGGGTCGCCGGCGTCCCGCAGGTTCTGGAAGTTGACGCCCTTGACGACCCGACCGTTGTCCACGTCCAGGCAGGGGATCACGCGTACGGCGAGGCTCATGCCGCATCACTCCTGTACGCCTCGACCTCGACCTCGACCACCAGGCGGGGGTCGACGAAGCCGGAGACGATGATCATCGAGGCCGCCGGGCGGACCGCGTCGAACAGCTCCTTGTGGGCGCGGCCCACCTCGTCCACGTCCCGCGCGTGGGTGATGTACATGCGGGTGCGGACGACGTCCTCGGCGCCGAGGCCGAGCTGCTTCAGGGCGTCGAAGGCGACGTTGAAGGAGTTGACGGTCTGCTCGTACGGCCCGCCGTCGGCGATGGCCCCGTCGATCACCGAGGTGCAGCCGGAGACGAGCACGGTCCCGTTGGGCAGCTCGACGGCGCGGGAGTAGCCGAAGACCTCCTCCCAGGGGGCGCCGGTGACGATCTTGCGCACGGAGTCGGTCATGCGGACGCCACCGCCTGAAGGGCCTCCTCCAGGGTGAACGCCTTGGCGTAGAGCGCCTTGCCGACGATCGCGCCCTCGACGCCCAGGTGCGTGAGGCCCGCGAGGGCCCGCAGGTCGTCCAGGGAGGAGACGCCGCCGGAGGCGACGACGGGCTTGTCGGTGGCCGCGCAGACGTTCTTCAGGAGCTCGACGTTGGGGCCGGTGAGGGTGCCGTCGCGGCCGATGTCGGTGACGACGTACCGGGCGCAGCCCTCGGAGTCGAGGCGGGCGAGGGTCTCGTAGAGGTCGCCGCCCTCGCTGGTCCAGCCGCGGCCCTTGAGGGTGGTGCCGCGGACGTCGAGGCCGACGGCGATCTTGTCGCCGTGCTCGGCGATGACCTTGGCGACCCACTCGGGGGTCTCCAGGGCGGCGGTGCCGAGGTTGACGCGGGTGCAGCCGGTGGCGAGGGCGGCGGCGAGCGAGGCGTCGTCGCGGATGCCGCCGGAGAGCTCGACCTTGATGTCCATGGCCTCGGTGATCTGGCGGACGAGGTCGCGGTTGTCGCCGGTGCCGAAGGCGGCGTCCAGGTCGACGAGGTGGAGCCACTCGGCGCCGGAGCGCTGCCAGGAGAGCGCGGCCTCCAGCGGGGAGCCGTAGGAGGTCTCGCTGCCGGACTCGCCGTGGACGAGCCGGACGGCCTGGCCGTCACGCACGTCGACGGCGGGGAGGAGTTCGAGAGTGCTCACAGGGTTCCGATCCAGTTGGTGAGGAGCTGGGCTCCGGCGTCGCCGGACTTCTCGGGGTGGAACTGGGTGGCCCACAGGGCGCCGTTCTCCACGGCGGCGACGAAGGGCTCGCCGTGGGTGGCCCAGGTGACCTTCGGGGCGCGGATGTTGGGGTTGCCGACCTCCAGGCTCCACTCGCGCACCGCGTAGGAGTGCACGAAGTAGAAGCGGGCGTCGGCGTCGAGGCCGGCGAAGAGCTCGGTGTCCTCGGGCGCGTCGACCGTGTTCCAGCCCATGTGGGGGACGACGGGCGCGAGGAGCGGCTCGACGGTGCCGGGCCACTCGTCGAGGCCCTCGGTCTCGACGCCGTGCTCGATGCCGCGCTCGAAGAGGATCTGCATGCCGACGCAGATGCCCATGACGGGGCGGCCGCCGGAGAGGCGGCGGCCGACGATCCAGTCGCCGCGGGCCTCCTTGAGCCCCTGCATGCAGGCCGAGAAGGCGCCGACGCCGGGGACGAGGAGCCCGTCGGCGTTCATCGCCGTCTCGTAGTCGCGGGTGATCTCGACGTCGGCGCCGACCCGGGCGAGCGCGCGCTCGGCGGAGCGGACGTTGCCGAAGCCGTAGTCGAAGACGACGACCTTCTTCGGAGTCGCGGTGCTCATGACCACACGTCCAGTCGCATCACGCCGGCGGAGAGGCACATGACGGCACCGATGGAGAGCAGCACGATGAGGCCCTTGGGCATCTGCTGCTTGACGAAGGAGTAGATGCCGCCGAGCAGGAAGAGCCCGACGACGATCAGGATGGTGGAGAGGCCGGTCACGGTTACAGCGCGCCCTTCGTGGAGGGGAGGATTCCGGCGGCGCGCGGGTCGCGCTCGGAGGCGTAGCGCAGGGCCCGGGCGAGCGCCTTGAACTGGCACTCCACGATGTGGTGGGCGTTGCGGCCGTACGGCACGTGCACGTGCAGCGCGATCTGCGCCTGGGCCACGAAGGACTCCAGGATGTGGCGCGTCATGGTGGTGTCGTACGAGCCGATCATCGGCGCCATGTTCTCCGGCTCGGTGTGCACCAAGTAGGGGCGGCCGGAGAGGTCGACGGTGACCTGGGCGAGGGACTCGTCCAGCGGGACCGTGCAGTTGCCGAAGCGGTAGATGCCGACCTTGTCGCCGAGCGCCTGCTTGAAGGCGGCGCCCAGGGCGAGGGCGGTGTCCTCGATGGTGTGGTGGGAGTCGATGTGCAGGTCGCCGTCGGTCTTGACCGTGAGGTCGAAGAGGCCGTGGCGGCCGAGCTGGTCGAGCATGTGGTCGTAGAAACCGACCCCGGTCGACACGTCGACCTTCCCGGTGCCGTCGAGGTCTATCTCGACGACGACGGACGTCTCCTTGGTGGTGCGCTCCACGCGGCCTACGCGGCTCATGCGTTCTGCTCCTTCTTCAGCTCACGAACCGCGTCGAGGAACGCGTCGTTCTCTTCGGGGGTGCCTGCGGTGACCCGCAGCCAGCCGGGTACGCCGTTGTCCCGGACCAGGACGCCCCGGTCGAGGATCTTCCGCCACGCCTCCTGCGTGTCGGTGAAACGCCCGAACTGGACGAAGTTGGCGTCCGACTCGGTGACCTCGTAGCCGGCCGCGCGCAGCTCGGCGACGAGCCGGTCCCGCTCGGCCTTGAGCTGCTCGACGTACCCGAGGAGGGTGTCGGTGTGCTCCAGGGCGGCGAGCGCGGTGGCCTGGGTGACGGCGGAGAGGTGGTACGGCAGCCGGACCAGCTGCACGGCGTCGACGACGGCCGGGTGGGCGGCGAGGTAGCCGAGGCGGAGTCCGGCGGCGCCGAAGGCCTTGGACATGGTCCGGGAGACCACCAGGTGCGGCCGGCCCTCCAGGAGCGGCAGCAGCGAGGCGCGGTGGCTGAACTCCACGTACGCCTCGTCCACCACGACCAGCGAGGGCTTCGCGGCCTGGGCGGCCTCGTACAGCCGCGCCACGACCCCGGCCTCGACGGCGGTGCCGGTGGGGTTGTTGGGCGAGGTGACGAAGACGACGTCGGGCCGGTGCTCGGCGATCGCCGCCTCGGCGGCCTCCACGTCGATGGTGAAGTCCTCGTTGCGCGGCCCGGAGATCCAGCCGGTGCCGGTGCCGCGGGCGATCAGGGCGTGCATCGAGTACGAGGGCTCGAAGCCGATCGCGGTGCGGCCCGGGCCGCCGAAGGTCTGGAGGAGCTGCTGGAGCACCTCGTTGGAGCCGTTGGCGGCCCAGACGTTCTCCAGGGCGACCGGGTGGCCCCCGGTGCGGCTGAGGTAGCGGGCCAGCTCGGTGCGGAGCTCCACCGCGTCCCGGTCGGGGTAGCGGTTGAGGTTCCGGGCGGCCTCGGCGACCCGCTCCGCGATCCGGGCCACCAGGGGCTCGGGCAGCGGGTAGGGGTTCTCGTTGGTGTTCAGCTGGACGGGCACGTCGAGCTGGGGGGCGCCGTAGGGCGACTTGCCCTTCAGCTCCTCGCGGATCGGCAGGTCGTCGATCCCGATCTTCTCGTACGCGTTCACTTGTTCCCGGGCACCTTCCAGCCGAACCTCGCCTTGATCGCCGCGCCGTGGGCCGGGAGGTCCTCGGCCTCGGCGAGGGTGACCACGTGGTGGGCCACGTCGGCGAGCGCGTCGCGCGTGTAGTCCACGAGGTGCACCCCGCGCAGGAAGGACTGCACGGAGAGCCCCGAGGAGTGGCAGGCGCAGCCGCCGGTGGGCAGGACGTGGTTGGAGCCGGCGCAGTAGTCGCCGAGGGAGACCGGCGACCAGGGGCCGACGAAGATCGCGCCCGCGTTGCGGACCCGGTCGGCGAGGGCGGCCGCGTCGGCGGTCTGGATCTCCAGGTGCTCGGCGCCGTAGGCGTCGACGACCTTGAGGCCGTCCTCCAGGTCGGTGACGAGGACGATCGCGGACTGCTTGCCGGCCAGCGCCGGGACGATCCGCTCGTCGACGTGCTTGGACGCGGCGACCTGGGTCTTCAGCTCGGCCTCGACGGCCTCGGCGAGCGCCTCGGAGTCGGTGACGAGGACGGAGGCGGCCATCGGGTCGTGCTCGGCCTGGCTGATCAGGTCGGCGGCGACGTGCGCCGGGTCGGCGCCGGCGTCCGCGAGGACCGCGATCTCCGTGGGACCGGCCTCGGCGTCGATGCCGATGCGGCCCTTGAGGAGGCGCTTGGCGGCGGCGACGTAGATGTTGCCGGGGCCGGTGACCAGGTTGACGGGCTCGCAGCCGGGCTCGTCGGCGGTGGACCCGGTGCCGTACGCGAACATGGCGACGGCCTGGGCGCCGCCGGCGGCGTAGACCTCGTCGACGCCGAGGAGGGCGCAGGCGGCGAGGATCGTCGGGTGCGGCAGGCCGCCGAACTCCTTCTGCGGCGGGGAGGCCACGGCCAGGCCCGTGACGCCGGCCTCCTGGGCCGGGACGACGTTCATCACGACGGAGGACGGGTAGACGGCCCGGCCGCCCGGCACGTACAGGCCGACGCGGTCGACGGGGATCCACTTCTCGGTGACCCTGCCGCCGGGCACGACCTGGGTGGTGTGGGTGGTGCGGCGCTGGTCGCGGTGGACCAGGCGGGCGCGCCGGATCGACTCCTCCAGGGCCGCGCGGACGGCCGGGTCGAGCTCGTCGAGGGCCCGGGCGATCGCCTCGGCGGGCACCCGGAGGCCCGGGACCCGCACGCCGTCGAATTTCTCCCCGTACTCGATCACCGCCGCCGCGCCATGATGCCGTACGTCCTCGCAGATGGGCCGCACCGTCTCCAGGGCGGCTTCCACGTCGAACTCGGCACGGGGCAGCAGGTCGCGCAGGGCGGAACCCTCGGGGAGGGCCTCGCCGCGCAGATCGATTCGAGAGATCACGGGTCAATTCTCTCAGACGCCCCACGGCGCCGGACTCCCGTATCACTGGCTGATACACGGCTTGCCGCGCGTCGATACACGCCACTGTGGCGTCTCCTCGCCACTCCTGACCGTTAGCGTTCAGCCCGTCACAGTGCGGGAAGAACGACTGTACGAATCCACTACTCCCGGTGAGCGGAGTGGTGGGAGCGCATCGGGGAGAGCGAGGGGGCGGCAGTGACCGAGCCGCACGAGGACGGGATGCCGGAAGGTCTCACGGGTCCGGAGCGGGCCGTGTGGCAGGCGTTCCGGATCGGCAGGACCTGTGATCTGACGGAGGGGGTGCCGGAGCGGGACGACCCGTTCGGGGAGGCGGTGTGGGGGCCGGAGCGGAGCGTGCGCGCCGACGTGGTGGCGGCGCTGCTGCTCGGCGGGCCGGCCGCCCTGCCGGGCCGGGTGGCCGCGCTGAAGCTGCGCGGGGTGCGGATCACCGGCGTGCTCGACCTGGCGGGCGGTTCCATAGGCCCGTACGTGGAGCTGCACGGCTGCCGCTTCGACGACGAGGTGCTGCTGCCCGAGGCCCGGTTCGGCACGCTGCGCCTCGTCGGCTGCGCGCTCCTGCGCCTGGAGGCGGCCCGGCTGCACACGGAGGGCGACCTCCATCTGCCGCGCTGCCGGGTGCGGCGCGGCATCCGGCTGACGGACGCGCAGATCGGCACGGACCTGCTGCTCAACCAGATCCAGGTGTGGCCGGACGGCCGCGGCCGGGCGATCACGGCGGACGGCCTGTCGGTGGCGCAGGACCTCCAGGCCGAGCTGGTCGAGACGCACGGCGAGTTCAGCCTGCGCGGGGCGAAGGTCGGGGTCTCGCTCAGCCTGCGGGGCAGCGTGCTGCGCGGGGACCGGGGCAGGCGCGCGCTGAACGCCCCGCAGCTGACCGTGGAGCGGACCCTGTACCTGAACGCCGCCTGGGTGTACGCGGGCGACGGCCCGTCCACGGCGACCCCGCCGTACGGCGTGACGCCCCTCCAGGACGCCCGGCGCAAGCCCGCCGAGTTCCACGGCGGGGTGCGGCTGGACGACGGGCGGTTCGGGGACGCGGTGGACCTCAACCACGCCCGCTTCCTGCTGAGCGGGGCCCGCCGGGAGGAGCTGTCGCTGCGCCGGATCGTCACCCCGGAGCTGAGGTTCAACGGCGAGCGGCCGGAGGAGGGCCGGGTGGTGCTGAACGGCGCGAAGGTGGTGACGCTGATCGACCTGTCGACCAGCTGGCCGGGCCCGGGCGGCCTCGCAATGAGCGGCTTCGTCTACGAGAACCTCGTGCCGTACGGCCACTTCCCGCTGGCCCGGCGGATCGCCTGGGTGGCGGCGGCGACCCCCGAGTACGCCCCGGAGCCGTACGAGCGGCTCGCGGCCGTGCTGCGGGCCAGCGGGGAGGACGCCGACGCCCGGGAGGTGCTGCTCGCCAAGCAGCGGCGCAGACGGGAGACGCTGCCGGTCGCCGGGAAGCTGTGGGGGTACGTCCAGGACTGGACGGTGGCGTACGGCTACCGGCCGGGCCGGGCCGCGCTGTGGATGGCGGTGCTGTGGGCGGCGGGCACGCTGGCCTTCTCCCGGTACGACCCGGTGCCGATCAAGCAGGGCGAGGGCCCGGCGTGGAACGGCACCCTGTACGCCCTGGACCTGCTGCTCCCGGTGATCACCCTCGGCCAGGACGGCTACTGGAAGCTGGAGGGCGGCTGGCAGTGGACGGCGGCCGCGCTGATCCTGCTCGGCTGGATCCTGGCCACCACGGTGGCGGCGGGCGCGACCCGGCTGCTCAGCAGGGGGTGAGCCCCGGCGGACCGCGTGGCGGGCGGCGTGAGGGGCGGCGTGGCGGGCGGCCCCGCGGCCCGCGTGACGGCCAGGGGGAGACCGGGTGTGATCCGGGTGAAGGCGGGGGCGGACGGCGGGCCCCCCGCCCCGCCCGGTGGGAAGATACGAGCCGACATGTCCTTTCTCCGCGCCCTGGTCGGCACCGCCCGCTCGGCCCGGCACGCCCCGCGTCTCGCCGCCGGGCTGACGCCGGACGACGACGTGTTGCTGGACGCCCCCGACGGGCGGCTCTCCCCCGCCCTGGTCGCCGCCGCGCTCGGCGACCCGGAGCCCGCGGCGAAGCTGCTCGCGACCACCCGGGACGCCGCGGAGTGGGAGGACCGGGACCGCTACGTGGCCCGGCTCGCCACCTTCGCGTACCACCGGGGCGAGTGGCTGGACCGGTGGCGGGAGGCCGCGCCCCGGGACCCCGACGCGCTCCTCGTGGCCGCGCAGCTCGCGGTGCGCCGGGCCTGGGAGTCGCCGGCCCGGGCCGAGCGGCTGCGCGAGCTCGACCCCCTGCTGCGGCCGCTCACCGAGGAGGCCGGGCGCGATCCCGTGCCGTGGCGGCTCGCCCTCGACCACGCGCGCGGGGCGCACGCCGGGCACGCGGTCTTCGAGCGGCTGTGGGAGCAGGCGCTGCTCCGCTCCCCGCACCACTACGGCTGCCATGTCGCCGCACTGAAGTACCTGTCGGCGCAGTGGTACGGCTCGCAGCGGGCGGCCTTCGACTTCGCGGAGCAGGCCGCCGACGACGCGGCGCCCGGCTCGCTGGTGCGGGCGCTGCCGGTGCGCGCCGCCCACGAGGCGCTGCGCCCGCTGCCGGGCGCGGGCCGGGAGCGGCCGACGGGTCCGGAGGGCGCCGAGGCGTCGGACGGCGCGCGGATCGACCGGGCCGCGGACCGGGGCCTGGCGCTGTCGGCGGCGTTCGCGCCCGGCGACCCGTGGCCCGCGGAGGTGCGGAACCTGCTGGCGTACGTGCTGGTGGAGCGGGAGCGGTGGGAGGAGGCGCTGGCCGAGTTCGGGCGCACGGGGCCGTACGCCACCTCCTTCCCGTGGGCGGTCGGCGGGCACGATCCGCTGCGGCGGTTCCTCGCCACCCGGGACCGGACGCGGGCGGAGCTGGCGCGCCGGACCCCGCTGTGGGGACGGGCTCGCGCAATCCCCGGACGGAGCGGTCCGCGCGGCCATTAGGCTTGGCCGCTGTGACCTCCGCTCGCCTGCCCCTCTTCCCGCTCAACGCGGTGCTGTTCCCGGGCCTCGTGCTGCCTCTCAACGTCTTCGAGGAGCGATATCGCGCCATGATGCGCGCGCTCCTGGACATCGACGCCTCCGAGCCGCGCCGGTTCGCCGTGGTCGCGATCCGGGACGGGTCCGAGGTGGCGCGGACCGCGCCCGGGATGCCGGACCCGACGTCGCTGCCCGAGAAGGGCCCGGCGGCCGGTTTCGGCCCCGACCCGATCAAGAGCTTCCACCCGGTGGGGTGCGTCGCGGACGCGGCGAGCATCCGGCAGCGCGGGGACGGCTCGTACGAGTTGATGGTCACCGGAACCACCCGGGTCCGGCTGCACTCGGTGGACGCGAGCGGCCCCTTCCTGACGGCCGAGACCGAGGAACTGCCGGAGGACCCGGGCGAGGAGGCGGAGGCGCTGGCCGAGGGCGTGCTGCGGGCCTTCCGCTCGTACCAGAAGCGGCTGGCGGGGGCGCGGGAGCGGTCCCTGACGACCACCGAACTGCCCGACGACCCCTCGGTGGTGTCGTACCTGGTCGCGGCGGCGGCCATGGTGGACGTGCCGACGAAGCAGCGGCTCCTGGAGGCCCCGGACACCACGGTCCGGCTGCGCGAGGAGCTGGCGCTGCTGCGGGCGGAGACGGCGGTGCTGCGGCACCTCCCGTCGCTGCCGGCGGTGGAGCTGACGCAGGCGCCGACCCACCCGAACTGACGGACCGAGGGAACCGAGGAAGCCCCGTGGCGAAGAAGAAGCAGAAGAACGCCGGAGGCACCCCGGCGACGGTGGCGCTGGCCGCGGCCGGGACGGCGTACACCCTGCACGCCTACGAGCACGACCCGGCGACCCCCTCGTACGGCGAGGAGGCGGCGGAGGCGCTCGGCGTCACGCCCGACCGGGTCTTCAAGACGCTGGTGGCGGACGTCGACGGGGAGCTGACGGTGGCGGTGGTGCCGGTCGCCGGCCAGCTGGACCTGAAGGCGCTCGCGACGGCGGTCGGCGGCAAGCGGGCGGCGATGGCCGACCCGGCGGCGGCCGAACGGACGACCGGCTACGTCCGGGGCGGGATCTCCCCGCTGGGGCA
Organism: Streptomyces sp. NPDC007863; assembly: GCF_040633895.1. Lineage (NCBI taxonomy): Bacteria > Bacillati > Actinomycetota > Actinomycetes > Kitasatosporales > Streptomycetaceae > Streptomyces > Streptomyces sp. NPDC007863. Next base: position 325,674 of record NZ_JBEYEI010000002.1, on the reverse strand, counting down.
GCGCAAGCGGCTGCGGACGGTGCTCGACTCCTCGGCGTCGGGGCACCCGACGATCTGCGTCTCGGCCGGCCGGCGGGGTCTGGAGGTCGAGCTCTCCCCCGCCGACCTGGCCGCGCTCACCTCCGCGGTGCTCGCCCCGATCGGCCGCGGCTGACCCCGGGTCAGTGCTTGTACGTGTCCCAGGGGCCCTGCTCCGGGTCGCGGGGGCCGAAGATCCCGGTCAGGAGCAGGTGGACGACCGTCGCGGCGAGCGGCCAGGCCAGCATCGCCGCGGCGCCCATCCGGAGCTTCAGCGGGGCGTCGAAGACGACGTTCGGGCCGACGGCCTTGGCGTGCGCGATCACGTCGGCGGTCGGCCCCAGCTTCGTCCCCAGCCACCAGGCGAGCAGCGAGCCGAGGACGCCGCCGACCGCCAGGCCGAGGACGAGCGGCACCCCGCCCTTGCGGCGGACCAGGAAGACGACGAGTCCGGCGATGGCGCCGAAGGCGAGCGCGAGGAGGACGAAGGTGCCGTCGGCGCCGATCGCGGCCTCCCCCTCGGAGTTCCTCAGATAGACGCCCTCGCCGTCGGAGATCAGCTGGATGGTGGGGGCCAGCCACACCCAGAGCGCGCCGAGCACCGCACCGGCGACCGCGGAGGCCGCCGTCACCACCAGTCCCTGGACGACCTCGGCCGCGGTGACCGGGTCACCGGCGGGCCCCTGGTGCGGCGGGGGCGGCGGCCACCCGGAATCGTGCGGGGGCGGCTGGGAGGGCGTCAGGGGTGCGGTCACCCCGCCATGGTGCCAGGTGTCCCCGCGGCCCGCCTCAGCGGACCGCGGCCCTGCGGTACGCCCAGGTCGCGAGGGCCAGCGACAGCACCCCGACGACGCCGCAGACGGCGAGGTCGAGGGCGACGGCCGCCCAGTCGGGGCGCGGGTCGAAGGCGCGGGCCAGGGCCTCGACGCCGTACGTGGACGGCAGCAGGTCCCGCGCCCAGGCGATCGGCTCCGGCATCCGCTCGGCCGGCAGCACCCCGAGGAGGAGGGCGGCGGACATGCCGAGCTGGCCGAGGAGGGTGGCCAGTTCCTGGCGGGGGGCGAGCAGGCCGAGGGCGGCGCCGAGCCCGGAGAGGGCGGCGCCGGAGAGCGGCACGACGGCGACGAGCAGCCACAGGTGGCCGAGCGGCAGGCCGAAGAGGACGGCGCCGGTGACGGCGGTGACGAGCGTGCCGGGGACGGTGAAGGAGGCGTACGCGCCGGCGGCGCCGAGCACCACGGCGGCGGGCGGCACGGGCAGCGTGGCGTAGTGGTCGAGGCCGCCGTCGGCGCGGAGCCGGCCGAAGTACTGGGCGAGCAGGTTGAGGGCCACGAAGGCGACGACGAGGACGGTGGAGCCGGCCACGACGGCGCGGGCCTCGGAGCCGCCGTCGACGACCCCCCGCATCATGATCATGATGCCGATGGACTGGAAGGTGGCGACGAAGAGCAGCGGGATGCGGGCCACCCGGGCGCGGCTGAGCTGCGCCCGGTAGACGGCGGCGAGGGAGGGCAGCAGCCGGGCGGGCGGGGCGAGGGGCGCGGCCTCCTCGGCGCCCGGGACCCGGGCGGCCTTCACGCCGGCCGGCAGGGCCTCGGCGGGCAGGGTGCTCAACGCGGACAGCTCCTGGGGGTGACGTGCGGCAGGTGGGGGGTCACGCCGGGGGCGGAAGGGGTGGTGCTCATGCCTTCACCAGTCCTTCGCGGGCGGCGCCGCCGAGGGCGAGGTAGACGTCCTCCAGGCTGGGCGTGGCGAGGGTGAAGTCGTCGAGGGCCGCGAAGGCGGCGCCGCCGGTGACGGTGGCGACGGCGGCGCGGGCGGCGTCGGGGGCGAGGCGGAGGACCCAGCGGCGGCCGGACTCCTGGGCGAGCTCGCGCAGGGCGGCGACCTCGGGGAGGTCGAGCGGGGCGGACTCGCGCCACAGGAGCTCCACGCGGACCTCGTCGGCGACGCGTTCCTTCAGTCCGGCGGGGGTGTCGCAGGCGATCACCCGGCCGCGGTCGAGGACGGCGACCCGGTCGAGGACGGTCTCGGCCTCGATGACGTTGTGGGTGACGAGGAGGACGGTGGTGCCGTCCTCGGCGCGGCGGCGGTCGACGGCGGCCCAGACGGCGCGGCGGGCGACCGGGTCCATGCCGGTGGTGGGCTCGTCGAGGACGAGGACGGGCCGCGGACCGACCAGTGCGGTGGCGAAGCAGGCGAGCCGGCGCTGGCCGCCGGAGAGCTTCCTCAGCGGCCGGTCGGCGAGCTCGCCGAGGCCCAGCTCGTCGAGGACGGCGTCCCGTGCGGCGCGGGCGTCGGCGGCGCTCAGCCCGCGGAGCCGGCCGGTGGTCTCGGCGGCGAGGGAGACGGTCAGCTCGTCGAGGGCGGTGGACTCCTGGCCGAGGTGGGCGAGGAGGCGGGCGGCGCGCTCGGGGTGGCGGACGAGGTCGTGGCCGAGGAGCGTGACGGAGCCGGAGTCGGGGCGCATCAGCCCCGTGAGCTGCCGGACCAGGGTGGACTTGCCCGCCCCGTTGGGCCCGAGCAGCCCGAAGATCTCGCCGCCGCGCACGTCCAGGCTGATCCCGTCGGTGGCGCGCACCTCGGGGGTCGCGGGCGCGCCGCGCCTGCCGCGCGTGGCGGGGTACGTCTTGACCAGATCCCGCACCACGCACACCGTACTCACGGGGGGAGAGCCTACGGGGTCGCCGGTCCCGGGGCGGGCGCGGGGGCGGTTTCGGCGGCGGCGCGGACGTCGATCTCGCGCCAGAAGCCGGCCCGGATGGCGTAGCGGTCGTGCTCGTCGATCTGGTCGTCCTTGTGGGCGAGGAGGCCGAACCGGGCGGCGTAGCGGAGGAGTTCGCCGTCGATGCGGTGCGGGATGCGGGGGTAGAGGACGGAGAGCCGCTGCATGTGGGACTGCTCGGGGAGCCGCTCCAGCCACCGACGGGCGAACACCTGTCCGACTTCGAAGGGGTCGCCGCCGACGGTGGTGATGTCCTCCTCGCGGTCGGCCCAGCGCTGCTCGGCGCTGGTGAGGTGGGCCAGGGTGGGCAGCGAGGCGGTCTCGGGGGGCTCGCCGAGGGCGGTCGGGGGCCGCTCGACCCAGCCCCGGTCGGAGGACCAGCGCAGGGCGCTGGCCGGCTGGGGCGCGGCGGGGTGCGGGGCCGCGGCGGGGCGCAGCCCGGCGAGGTCCTTGGGGGTGGGGACGGACCTCCCGGCGGCGGGCGGCGGGACGGCGGCGGGCCCGTGGCCGTGGTCGTGGTCGTGGCCGCGCTCGTGGCCGTCGGCGGCGGGGGCAGGGGCCCCGTCGGGGGCCGGGCCGCCGTTGCGCGCGGCAGCGGCGGCCGCCGCCTCGGCGGCGCGTTCGGCGGAGGCGAGGGCGGCCTCGGGCAGCGGCGCGGAGAGGATGGCGGCGATCTCGGGGCGGGGCACCGGCGGCGGGGCGCAGAGGCCGGTGAGGTCCTTGGCGCGGACGGCCCGGGTGATCCAGCTCCGGTCGAGGACGCGGCGCTCGTCGGCCTCGGCGACCAGGTCCTCGGACTGGTTGTAGTCGCCGTCGGCGGCCTGGACGGCCCAGAGGTGGACGGCGACGCCGTGCTCCTTGGCGGACATGAGGCCGGGCAGCAGGTCTCCGTCGCCGGTGACGAGGACGATGTCGGTGCAGGCGCGGTTGCGGGCCAGCTCGGTGAGCTCGGTGTGCATGGCGGCGTCGACGCCCTTCTGCGCCCAGCGGCCGTCGCTGCGGGTCAGGGCGCCCAGCCGGACGGTGACCCGGGGCATCACGCGCAGCCTGCGGTGCTCGGGCTGGGGCACCCGGTCGGGGGCGCCGTCGAACCAGTAGATCCGCAGCAGCGGGAGGCCGGTCTCGCTCTCGGCGCGTTCCCTGAGCTGCTGGATGAGCCCCGCGTGGTCGACGGTGATGCGGGAGCGGGCCGGTTCTCCGGCGAGCAGACTGGCGGCGGCCCCCAGCAGATAGCCGGCGTCCACCAGGACGACGCATCGGTCCACGTGCTCCACCTTCTTTCGATCTCGGCCCTGTCGGGATCTCAGGTGTTCCGGGTTCCTTCGAGTCTGCCCGACGGCCCGGGGGTTGACGGCCGGAACTGGATCATCGGCGTGGCGGAGTGGGAACCCGCTCCCGCGGGGAGCGTCCTCACGCACCGTAATGATCCAACATGCGGCGGTTTCTCCCGTATGTGAGTCTGACAGCGGCCCTGGCCCCTAGATCCCTTCGAGGAGGCATCATCCCCATGGCCAAGAACCGCAACCAGAACCGTCAGAAGCAGCAGCAGTCGCCGGCCGAGCGCGGTGCCCAGCAGGCGCAGCAGTCGTCGATGGAGTCCCAGGCCGAGAGCCGCGCCTCCCAGGTCACCCCCGGTGACATGGCGCGGAAGGGCCGTCAGAAGCGCTTCGGGCACAACTGACGCCCGGCCGACGCCGGGAGAATCGGCAAAGGGGCGCGCCCGTGACGACGGGCGCGCCCCTTGCGCGTGCGGTACGGGACCGGTCAGCCGGCCAGGCAGGACGGGCCGAGCAGCACCTTCAGGTCGCCGAAGAGGGCGGGGTCGGGCTGGACCCGGTGCCGGTCGAGGCGGAGCACGGTGGTGGAGCGGGGGCCCTGGAGCTTGATCCGCACCTCGGTGTTGCCCTTGTGGTGGCGGAGGATCTCGTCCAGTCGGCTGACCATCGGCGGGGTGACCTTGAGGGCCGGGATGGTGAGGATCACGGGGGCGTTGGTCCCGGCGTTGGAGAGGTCGGGGACCATCAGCTCCATGGCGACGAGGCGGGGGACGTCCTCCCGCTTGTCGAGCCGGCCCTTGACGAAGACGACGGCGTCCTCGACGAGCTGGGTGGAGACCAGCTGGTAGGTGGCGGGGAAGAACATGCACTCGATGGAGCCGGCGAGGTCCTCGACGGTGGCGATCGCCCAGGCGTTGCCCTGCTTGGTCATCTTCCGCTGGAGGCCCGAGATGATGCCGCCGATGGTGACGACCGCGCCGTCGGAATGCTCGCCGCCGGTGAGCTGGGAGATGCCCGCGTCGGTCTTGTCGGAGAGGACGTGCTCCAGGCCGAAGAGCGGGTGGTCGGAGACGTACAGACCGAGCATCTCGCGCTCCTGCGCGAGCAGGTAGGTCTTGTCCCACTCGTCGTCGGTGAAGGTGACGTCGAGGCCGAAGCCGGGCTCGCTGCTCTCCTCCTCGCCCATGCCGCCGAAGAGGTCGAACTGTCCCTCGGCCTCCTTGCGCTTGACCGCGACCACGTTGTCGATCATGGGCTCGTGCTGGGCGACGAGGCCCTTGCGGGTGTGGCCCATGGTGTCGAAGGCGCCGGCCTTGATCAGCGACTCGATGGTGCGCTTGTTGCAGACCACGGCCTCGACCTTGTCGAGGAAGTCGGGGAAGGAGGAGTACTTCCCCTTGGCCTTGCGGCTCTTGATGATCGACTCGACGACGTTGGCGCCGACGTTCCGCACGGCGGTGAGGCCGAAGAGGATGACGTCGTCGCCCTGGGCGGCGAAGTTCGACTCCGACTCGTTCACGTTCGGCGGGAGGACCTTGATGCCCATGCGGCGGCACTCGTTGAGGTAGACCGCGGACTTGTCCTTGTCGTCCTTGACCGAGGTCAGCAGGCCCGCCATGTACTCGGCGGGGTAGTTCGCCTTGAGGTAGGCGGTCCAGTAGGAGACCAGGCCGTACGCGGCGGAGTGCGCCTTGTTGAAGGCGTAGCCGGCGAAGGGGACCAGGACGTCCCAGAGGGCCTGGATGGCCTCGTCGCTGTAGCCGTTCTTCTGGGCGCCGGCCTGGAAGATGGTGAAGTTCTTCGCCAGCTCGTCGGGCTTCTTCTTGCCCATGACGCGGCGGAGGATGTCGGCCTCGCCGAGCGAGTAGCCGGCGATGATCTGGGCGGCCTTCTGGACCTGCTCCTGGTAGACGATGAGGCCGTAGGTGACCGCGAGCACCTCTTCGAGCGGCTTCTCCAGCTCGGGGTGGATCGGGGTGATCTCCTGCTGGCCGTTCTTGCGCAGGGCGTAGTTCGTGTGCGAGTTCATGCCCATCGGGCCCGGGCGGTAGAGCGCGGACACGGCGGAGATGTCTTCGAAGTTGTCGGGCTTCATCAGCCGCAGCAGGGACCGCATGGGGCCGCCGTCGAACTGGAAGACGCCGAGGGTGTCACCGCGCTGGAGCAGCTCGAAGGTCTTGGGGTCGTCGAGCGGCAGGGCCAGGAGGTCGAGGTCGATCCCCTTGTTGGCCTTCACCATCTTGACGGCGTCGTCCATGATCGTGAGGTTGCGCAGGCCGAGGAAGTCCATCTTCAGCAGGCCGAGCGACTCGCACTGCGGGTAGTCCCACTGCGTGATGGTGACGCCGTCGGTGTGCCGCACCCAGATGGGGGCGTGGTCGACGATCGGCTCGCTGGACATGATCACGCCGGCGGCGTGGACGCCCATCTGGCGGACCAGGCCCTCGACGCCCTTGGCGGTGTCGATGACCTTCTTCACGTCGGGCTCGTTCTCGTACATCGCCCGGATCTCGCCCGCCTCGCTGTAGCGCGGGTGGGTCGGGTTGGTGATGCCGTCGAGGTCGATGCCCTTGCCGAGGACGTCGGCGGGCATGGCCTTGGTGAGCCGGTCGCCCATGGCGTAGGGGTAGCCGAGGACGCGGGCGGAGTCCTTGATCGCGTTCTTGGCCTTGATCTTGCCGTAGGTGCCGATCATGGCGACCTTGTCGGCGCCGTACTTCTCGGTCACGTACCGGATCACCTCGACGCGCCGGCGCTCGTCGAAGTCGATGTCGACATCGGGCATGGAGATGCGCTCGGGGTTGAGGAAGCGCTCGAAGATCAGGCCGTGCGGGATGGGGTCGAGGTCGGTGATGCCCATGGCGTACGCGACGATCGAGCCGGCCGCGGAGCCTCGGCCGGGGCCCACGGCGATGCCCTGGCTCTTCGCCCACATGATGAAGTCGGCGACGACGAGGAAGTAGCCCGGGAAGCCCATCGAGATGATGGTGTCCATCTCGTACTCGACCTGCTTCATGCGGTCCTCGGGGATGCCCCCGGGGAAGCGCCGCTCCATGCCCCTCATGGTCTCGGCGCGGAACCAGGTGACCTCGGTGTAGCCCTCGGGGATGTCGAACTTCGGCATGAGGTTCTTGGCCTCGAACATGCCGGTGGTGTCGATCTGCTCGGCCACCAGGAGGGTGTTGGCGCACCCCTCCTGCCAGGCGTCCGAGGAGTCGACGGCGTACATCTCGTCCGTGGACTTCAGGTAGTAGCCGGTGCCGTCGAACTTGAAGCGGTCCGGGTCGGAGAGGTTCTTGCCGGTCTGGATGCACAGCAGGGCGTCGTGGGCGGTCGCCTCGTGCGCGTAGGTGTAGTGCGAGTCGTTGGTGACCAGCGGCGGGATGCCGAGCTTCTTGCCGATCTCCAGGAGGCCGTCGCGGACCCGGCGCTCGATCTCGATGCCGTGGTCCATCAGCTCCAGGAAGTAGCGGTCCTTGCCGAAGATGTCCTGGTACTCGGAGGCCGACTTCAGGGCCTCGTCGAACTGGCCGAGGCGCAGCCGGGTCTGGAGCTCGCCGGAGGGGCAGCCGGTGGAGGCGATCAGCCCCTCGGACCACTGGGAGATGGTCTCCTTGTCCATCCGGGGCCACTTCTGGAGCCAGCCCTCGGCGTAGGCGTCGGAGGAGAGCTTGAAGAGGTTGTGCAGTCCGGTGGAGTTCGCCGCCCAGATCGTCTTGTGGGTGTAACCGCCGGAACCGGAGACGTCGTCCCGCTTCTGGTGCGGCTGGCCCCACTGGATCTTCCGCTTGTTGCGCCGGGACTCGGGGGCGACGTAGGCCTCGATGCCGATGATCGGCGTCACGCCCGCCTTCTTGGCGGTGTGGAAGAAGTCGTACGCGCCGTGGAGGTTGCCGTGGTCGGACATGGCGATATGGGTCATGCCCATCTCGTTGCACGCGTTGAACATGTCCTTCAGCCGCGCGGCACCGTCCAGCAGGGAGTACTGGGTGTGGACGTGGAGGTGCGTGAAGGGCGGCTTGGTCACAGGGGGTGCCTCCGACTATGAACTTCTGGGGGGACAGCGTCGAAGTCTACGTCGCACGAGTGACAGGAGTCGGGCACCGGGCGGTACCGTCGCGCGTTGTGAGTCAGGGAACACCTGTCCCCATTTGTCATGACCAGTCCCGCACAGGAGGCACCCTCGATGCCGGTCCACCAGCCCGCCGCCGCCGAGCGCGGTGAGCAGATCCTCGCCGTCTTCGACACCGCCTTCGGAGAGCTGCTCGCCGCCGACCCGGCGGCCTTCCGGGTCAAGTTCCGGAAGATGGCCGGATCCGCCTTCGCCTTCTACCGGGGCACCGCCTGCCTCTTCTACCAGGACCTGGAGGCGGAGGCCGACGGCGGCGGCCCGTTCCTGGACGAGCGGACCGGCCGGGTGTGGATCCACGGCGATCTCCACGCGGAGAACTTCGGCACCTACATGGACGCCAACGGACGGCTGATCTTCAACGTCAACGACTTCGACGAGGCGTACGTCGGCCCCTTCACCTGGGACCTCAAGCGGCTCGCCGCCTCGCTCGCCCTGATCGGCTACACCAAGGCGCTCAGCGACGGCCAGATCACCCGCCTGGTCCGGATCTACGCGGCGGCCTACCGGGAGCGGATCCACGCCCTCGCCTCCGGCAGCGGCGGCGACGGCGGCACCCCCTTCACCCTGGAGACCGCCGACGGGGCGCTGCTCGGCGCGCTGCGCGAGGCGCGGGCGATGACCCGCTTCGGGCTGCTCGACTCGATGACCGAGATACGGGAGTACGAGCGCCGCTTCGCCACCGGCGGCGGGTCGATCGAGCTGGACGCGGCGACCCGCTACAAGGTGCTCGCGGCCTTCGACGGCTATCTGGCGACCCTGCCGGAGTCGAGCCTGGTCCGCCCGGACTCGTACCGGGTGAAGGACGTCGTCGGGCGGCGCGGGATCGGCATCGGCTCGGCCGGCCTGCCCTCGTACAACGTCCTCCTGGAGGGGCACAGCGACGCCCTGGAGAACGACGTGGTGATCTACCTCAAGCAGGCGCAGACCCCGGCGGTCTCGCGGCACGTCACGGATCCGGCGGTGCGCGGCTACTTCCGGCACGAGGGGCACCGCACGGTGATCTCCCAGCGGGCGCTCCAGGCGCACGCGGACCCGTGGCTGGGGTGGACGGAGCTGGACGGCGCCGGTCAGCTGGTCGCCGAGGTGTCGCCGTACGCGGTCGACCTGGACTGGTCGGACATCGACGACCCCGAGGACATCGCGGCGACCGTGGCCGACCTGGGCCGGGCGACCGCCACGATGCACGCGGCGGCGGACGAGTCCAGCGGCCACTCGCTGGTGCCGTTCTCCACGGAGCGGGCCATCGACGGGGCGATCGCGGCCGACGAGGAGGGCTTCGTCGAGCTCCTGGTGGACTTCGCCCACGCGTACGGCGCACGCGCGCGTGCCGACCACCAGATCTTCGTGGACCTCTTCCGTAACGGCCGGATACCGGGCCTGTAAGAAGTCCCACAGCGCTTCGAGCGGGCCCACAGCTCCTTCTTAGGGACCCCTTATGACCCGGCATGGCACACTCGTTCAACAATGGACATGGCAGGGACGCGGCTGAGGGCGCTGCGGGCGGCGGTCTTCACGGCACTGGTCGTGACGCTGTCCGTGGCTTCCCATGTGCTGCTCTCCGGGGTGCCGCTGCCGCTGGGCACGGTCGCCCCGGTCGCCGCCGGCGTCTTCGCCGTGGCGTACGCGCTGGCCGGCCGCGAGCGCGGCTTCGTCCCGATCGCGGGGCTGCTCGTCCCGCTGGAGCTGGCCGCCGACACCCTCTTCACCTCCGGCCAGGCCGTCTGTTACGGCCCCGCCGGCGGGCCGGTCGCCGGCGCGCTGCGGTCCTTCGGGGTGGAGGTGCTGTGCGGCGGGGCCGTCGGCACCCCGCTGCCCGGGGTCGTGGCGCCCGAGGGTGGCGCCGTCGCGGTGCTCGCCTCCCCCGACCCGGCGCTGCCGTGGCTGCTGCTCGGCGCCCACGTGCTGGTCGGCCTCTCGGCGGCCGGCTGGCTGCGCGGCGGGGAGCGGGCCCTCGCACGGCTGCTCGGCGCGGCGGCGGCCTCGGCCTTCCGGCCGCTGGAGCTGCTCGCGGCCCTGGTGGGCGTCGCCCGTCCGGCGGCGCCCGGCCCGGCGCGCCCCGAGCCCCGGCCGCGCCCGTCCCGTACGCGTCTCCTGGTGCACTCCGTGGGGCGGCGGGGACCGCCGCGGGCCGCGCTCGCTCTCGTCTGAGCGGCCCGCTCCCCGACCTTCCCCCCCTTTTTTCTCTCTTCACCTCTCCGGAGATCCACGATCATGAGCGCACGCAACAACCAGGCCAACAAGGCTGCCGCCCGCGAGCGTCTGCGCGCCGAGCGCGAGGCCCAGGCCAAGAAGGAGCGGGCCCGCCGGCAGCTGGTCGTCGGCGTCTCGGCGGTGGCCGTGCTCGCCGCCGCCGGCGGCATCGGCTACGCCGTCGTCCAGGCCAACAAGCCCTCCGCGTGGGAGGCCGCCGCCGACTCGAAGTCGGTGACGGCCCCGAAGAACACCGAGGGCGAGAACGGCACGACCGTCGTCGTCGGCAAGGCCTCCGCGAAGAAGACCCTGGAGATCTACGAGGACTCGCGCTGCCCGGTCTGCGCGACCTTCGAGCAGTCGGTCGGCTCCACCGTCGAGAAGGACGTCGAGGCCGGCAAGTACAAGGTGAAGTACGTCGGCGCCACCTTCATCGACAACATGGACCAGGGCGAGGGCTCGAAGAACGCCCTGTCGGCGCTCGGCGCGGCGCTCGACGTGAGCCCGGAGGCCTTCCTCGACTACAAGGCGGCGCTCTACTCCGCGAAGTGGCACCCGGAGGAGAGCGAGGACAAGTTCGCGAAGGACTCCTACCTCCTGGAGGTCGCGGACACGGTCCCGGCCCTGAAGGCCAACGCCGCCTTCAAGAAGCACGTCGAGGAGGGCACCTTCGACGCCTGGGCGATGAAGATGTCGAAGACCTTCGACGACAGCGGGGTGACCGGCACCCCGACGCTGAAGATGGACGGCAAGACCCTCACGGCGGCGGGCTCGCAGAACCCGCCGCTGACCGTCGAGGAGTTCAACGCCGCCCTCACTCCGGTCCTCGGCGGCTGACGCCTCTCCTCCGCTTCCCGGCCCGTCCGGCCGGGAAGCGAGGGGCCTGGCGGAAAATCGTCGTGAGCGGCGGGCGAAACTCCGGAAAACTTTCCGCTTCCGTCTGTCAACCTTTCGTACCCGTCAGTAATCTGACTGGCCGTGACCAGTCACTCCATATCTCCTGCCCCCACGCGGCGCACGGTCGTCAAGGCCGCCGCCGTCACCGCCGTCACCGCGCCCGTGCTCCTCGGCGCGGCCTCGCCGGCCCTCGCGGACGCCCCGGCGCCCGCCTTCCTGCACGGTGTCGCCTCGGGCGACCCGCTGCCCGACGGCGTCCTGCTGTGGACGCGCGTCACCCCCTCCCCCGAGGCCGTGCCCGGCTCCGGGCTCGGCGCGGACGTCCGCGTCGACTGGGAGGTGGCCGAGGACCGCTCCTTCGCCCGGGTCGTCGCCTCCGGCGCGGCCACCGCGTCCGCCACCGCCGACCACACCGTCAAGGCGGACGTCCGCGGACTGCGCCCGGCCACCGCCTACTTCTTCCGCTTCACCGCCGGCGGCACCGTCTCGGCCACGGGCCGGACCCGCACCGCCCCGGCCGCCGACTCCGCCGCCCCGGGCGTCCGCTTCGGCGTGGTGTCCTGCGCCAACTACGAGGCCGGCCACTTCTCCGCGTACCGCCACCTCGCCGCCCGGGGCGACCTGGACGCGATCCTGCACCTCGGCGACTACATCTACGAGTACGCGAGCGGGGTCTACCCGGAGGCGAAGGACACCGTCCGGACCCACGAGCCGCGCCACGAGATCGTCTCGCTGGCCGATTACCGCACCCGGCACGGCCGGTACAAGACGGACCCGGACCTCCAGGCGCTGCACGCCGCCCACCCCGTGGTGGCGATCTGGGACGACCACGAGTTCGCCAACGACGCCTGGACCGGCGGGGCCGAGAACCACACCCCCGGCGCCGAGGGCGACTGGGCCGCCCGGGTCGCCGCCGCCAAGCGGGCCTACTTCGAGTGGATGCCGGTCCGCACCTCCACGGAGGGCACGGTCTTCCGCCGCCTCCGCTTCGGCAAGCTGGCCGATCTGCACCTGCTCGACCTGCGGTCCTTCCGCTCCGCCCAGGCGAAGACGGGCTCCGGCTCGGTCGACGACCCGGAGCGCACGATCACCGGCCGCGCGCAGCTCGACTGGCTGAAGTCCGGCCTGGCCGGTTCGGACGCCGCCTGGCAGCTGGTCGGCACCTCGGTGATGATCTCGCCGGTCGCCTTCGGCTCGCTGCCCGCGTACCTCCTGGAGCCGCTCGCCGAGCTGATGGGGCTGCCGGTCGAGGGGATCGCGGTCAACGTCGACCAGTGGGACGGCTACACCGACGACCGCAAGGAGCTGCTCGCGCACCTGAGTTCGCGGGCGATCCGGAACACCGTCTTCCTCACCGGCGACATCCACATGGCGTGGGCGAACGACGTTCCGGCCAAGGCGGCCACGTACCCGGTCTCGGCCTCCGTGGCGACCGAGTTCGTGGTCACCTCGGTGACCTCGGACAACCTGGACGACCTGCTGAACGTGGCCCCGGGCACGCTCTCGGTGGTGGCGGCGGGCGCGGTGAAGGCGGCCAACCGGCACGTGAAGTGGGTGGACATGGACCACCACGGGTACGGCGTCCTGGACGTGACCTCGGCCCGCTCGCAGATGGACTACTACACGGTCTCCGACAAGCGCGATCCGGCCGCGACGGCCTCCTGGGCGCGCTCCTACCGGACGCTCAGTGGAACGCAGCGCGTCGAGCGGGTGTACCAGCCGGTCGTCTGACCGACGATTTTCAGCCATGATCCTCTCTGTTAACGGGAGATCACATGGCTACGGCGGGTGGTGGATCCGGACAGGCGAATCCGGACACACCACCCGCCTCTCTCACCGGTTTCGTTACGTCGGTGTCTCAAACTCCGGAAGGCACCTGAAAATTTCTTCCCGATGCCCCCAATTGTCCTCCGATTGATTGGGCCTGATCACCGCTCAACGGTGTCTGACATGAACGCGTAATCTCCCCGCCGTGGCGAGGAAGTACCTCCCACAACCCCCCGCGAGGAGTCACCTGTGCGTGCTCTTGTCCGTATATCGCCGCGTACCTCACGTCGTGTACTCGGCACTGCCGTCCTGGCCGGAACCCTGGCCCTGGCGCCGTTCTCCGCCCCCGTCGTCGCCCAGGCGTCCCCGAGCCTGGCCGGCGCCTCCGCCGAGGAGTGCGCCGACGACACGGCCGCCCTGTCCGGCGCGCGCAAGGAGAAGGGCGCCGACGCCCACGCCCACGAGCCGGGTGAAGTCTCCGCCGCCCAGGCCAAGGCCATGGACGCCGACCTGAACAAGAAGCTCTCGGCGCTGAAGTCGAGCGGCCGGCTCTCCGCCTCGGCCGCCGCGGCCGGCGGGACCATCCCGGTCTACTTCCACGTCGTCCACAGCGGCACGACCGGCAAGCTGAGCTCCACGGACATCAACAACCAGATGAACGTGCTCAACGCGGCCTTCGGCGGCCAGGGCACCGGCAACGTGAACACCGGCTTCCAGTTCTCCCTCGCCGGCACCACCTACACGGACAACGCCTCCTGGTACAACCTGGCCTCCGGCTCCACCGCCGAGAAGAGCATGAAGCAGTCCCTCCGCCAGGGCGGCGCGAACGCGCTGAACATCTACACCGCCAACCTCAGCGGCGGCCTGCTCGGCTGGGCGACCTTCCCGTCCTCGTACCAGTCCAACCCGTCCATGGACGGCGTCGTCCTGCTCGACGCCTCCCTGCCGGGCGGCTCGGCGGCCAACTACAACCAGGGCGACACCGCCACCCACGAGGTCGGCCACTGGATGGGCCTCTACCACACCTTCCAGGGCGGCTGTAACGGCAACGGCGACTACGTCACCGACACCCCGGCCGAGAAGTCCCCGGCGTACGAGTGCCCGACCGGCCGTGACTCCTGCGCCTCCAAGACCGGTGTGGACCCGATCCACAACTTCATGGACTACACGTACGACGCGTGCATGTACCAGTTCACCACCGGCCAGGTGACCCGCATGAACGACCACTGGACCGCGTACCGCGCCTGACGGCCCGTCCGCGCACGGTGAACGGCCCCCGGGGGATTCCCCCGGGGGAATCCCCCGGGGGAATCCCCCGGGGGCCGTCCCCGTCACTCCTCCCCGGCGAGCCCGTCGAGCCCGTCGAGGAAGTCGAGCGCGATCGCCCAGGTCCGCTCCGCCGCGTCGGGGTCCCAGTCCGGCAGCTCCGGGTCCGTGTACACGTGCCCGGCCCCCCGGTAGCGGTAGACCTCCACGTCCGCGCCGGCCCGGCGCATCTGGAGGTACCAGGAGGACAGCCAGTCGTCCGTCTCGAACGGGTCCGGCTCCGCCACGTGCAGCTGGACGGGCAGCTCGTCCACGGAGGCGTTCGGCGCCAGGTCCGAGGTGCCGTGGAGCAGCAGCAGCCCGCGCGCCTTCTCGTCGCCGAGCGCCAGGGTCTGCGCGACCGAGGCGCCGAAGGAGAAGCCCGCGTAGACGAGACCGCGCTCCGAGTAGGGGGCGGCGGCCATGACCGCGCGCTTCAGCAGCTCGTCCGAGCCGATCTCGTCCTTCTTCGCCATGGCCACCTCCACCGAGTCGGTGGTCCAGCCGTCGAAGAGGTCCGGCACCCACACCTGGTGGCCGGCGGCCCGCAGCCGTTCCGCGGCGGCCTCCACGGCCGGGCGCTTCCCGTACACCGAGTGGAAAAGCATGATGTCCATCCCGCCATCCTGCCACCCGCCCCCGGCAACCCGCCGGAACCCCCAGGTCAGCGCATCGACCGGACGTCCAGGTGGCGCAGCACCCGGTCGACGACCTCCGGGTCGGCCCCCGGCTCGCTGCGCGCCGAGAGCACCGCGTGCCGCGCGGCGGACATCATCTCCCGCTGGATCGCCTGGAGCCGCTTCACCCGCTCGACCCGCTCGGTGAAGGCGGCCCGCCGCTCCTCGTCCACCATGTCCGGGCTGATCCGCGCGCCGATGTCGAAGGCCCCGCGCTGGAGCCGTTCGGCGACCTCCTCGGGCAGCTCCTCGACCTCCTCGATCTCCTTCAGGCGCCGCTTGGCGGCCTTGGCGGCCCGCAGCGCCAGCTCGCGCTCGAAGGCCCGCTCGGCGTCGGCGTCGGCCTTCACCCCGAGCCTGCGGACCAGCCACGGCAGGGTGAGCCCCTGCACCACCAGGGTGGCGAGGATCACGCAGAAGGCGAGGAAGATCAGCTCGTCCCGGCCGGGGAAGGGCGCACCGTCGTCCGTGGTGCGGGGGATGGCGAGGGCCAGCGCGACCGAGGCCACCCCGCGCATCCCCGACCACCACATGACGACGGTCTCCCGCCAGCTCGTCGGGATCTCCTCGTCGAGGTCCCGCCGGTCGTGCAGCTTCTGCGCCAGCCAGCCGGCCGGCAGCAGCCACAGCAGCCGGACGCCGACGACGACGCCGACGACCGCCGCGCCCCAGCCGAGCATCTCGCCCACGTGCCCCTCGGCGACGCCGAGGACGTGGATCAGCTCCAGGCCGATGAGGCCGAAGGCGATGCCGGTGACCAGGGTGTCGACGATCTCCCAGAAGGTCTGCCCGGCGAGCCGCCCCATCACGTCGTCGGCGTCGACCGCGTACTCGGCGAGGAAGAGCGCGGTGACCAGGACCGCGAGGACGCCGGAGCCGTGCAGCTCCTCGGCGAGGACGTAGGAGACGAAGGGGACGAGGAGGGTGAGCCCGGTCTGCAGGGTGGCGTCGCCGAGGAAGCCCATGAGCTTGTTGGTGAGCCAGCCGAGGGCGAGGCCGACCACGATCGCCACCACCGCCGAGAGGACGAACTGGCCCAGCGCCTCGGGCCAGGAGAACTCGCCGCTCACCACGGCGGCGATGGCCACGTGGTAGAGCACGATCGCGGTCACGTCGTTGAAGAGCCCCTCGCCCTCCAGGATCGACACGAGCCGCCGGGGCAGCCCGAGCGAGCCGGCCACGGCGGTCGCCGCGATCGGGTCGGGCGGGGCGACGAGGGCGCCGAGCGCGAGGGCGGCGGCGAGCGGGATGCCGGGCACCAGCGCGTCCGCGACCGCGCCGACGGCGGCCGTGGTCACGAAGACCAGGGCCACCGCGAGCAGGAAGATCGGCCGCCGGTTGGCCGCGAACTGCCGCCAGGAGGTCCGCTGCACGGAGGCGTAGAGCAGCGGTGGCAGCACCAGCGGGAGGATGAACTCGGGCGGGATCTCGACGTTCGGCACGAAGGGCAGGAAGGCCAGCACGATGCCGAGGAGCGTCATCAGGACGGGTGCGGGCAGCCCCAGCCGGTCACCGAGCGGGACGGTGAGCACCGCCCCGAGCAGCAGCAAGAACAGCAGGGCGAGCTGGTCCACGGTGTCCCCTTGAGCCGATTCAAGATCGAAGGCATATCATAAAAGGGACATTCCAGCCATCGCGAGGAGGGTGTCATGCTGAAGCAGACCATCGGGCGTCGCGCGGCGGCCCTGGTGCTCGCCGTAGCGGGCGTGCTCGGCGCCGGCTCGGCCGCGCTGGCGTCACCTCACCCGCCCACCAACGGCGGAAACGGCGGAGGCCAGAGCGGTCAGTGCACCGGTCCCGCCGCCGAGCGGCCGCACGGCTGCCACACCTGGAAGTAGACGGCGCCGAAACGCCGCACCCGGGCGCGCCGTGAACCGCCGCCCCGGACAGCCCGAGGGCCCGTATCCCACCGGACCGGGCCCTTTTCGCGCGCCGGAGCCGTCAGAGCACCCGGCGCATCGCCCGGTGCGGGATCCCCGCGTCGGGGAACTCCTCGCCGTACGCCACGTAGCCCAGCCGCTCGTAGAAGCCGAGGGCGTGGGTCTGCGCGTGCAGGTCGACGGCGGTGAGACCGCGCCCGCGGGCCGCGTCCTCGATGGCCCGGACCAGCGCCGCGCCGACGCCGAGACCGCGCGCCGCCTCGGCGACCGCGAGCCGGCCGAGCGAGCCGACGGAGGCGTCCGCACCGGTCTTGCCGGTCGCGTCGGCGCCGTGCAGCAGCCGCCCGGTGCCCAGCGGCACGCCGTCCCCGCGGACCGCGAGGACGTGCACGGCGGTGGCGTCGTACGGGTCGTACTCGATCTCCGCCGGGACGCCCTGCTCCTCGACGAAGACCTCACGGCGCACCGCGAAGCACGCCTCGCGGTCCTCGTCGGCGACGGCCTCGCGGACCGTGTACTCCCCGCTCACCGGCTCTCCGCCTCGATGCGGTCGAGGGCGGTCTGGAGGTCGGCCGGGTACGAGGAGGAGAACTCGACCCACTGCCCGTCACCGGGGTGCTCGAAGCCCAGCCGGACCGCGTGCAGCCACTGGCGGGTGAGGCCGAGGCGCTTGGCCATGGTCGGGTCCGCGCCGTAGGTGAGGTCGCCGACGCAGGGGTGGCGGTGGGCCGACATGTGCACCCGGATCTGGTGGGTGCGGCCGGTCTCCAGCTTGATGTCGAGCAGCGAGGCCGCCCGGTACGCCTCGATGAGGTCGTAGTGGGTGACGGACGGCTTGCCGTCGGCGGTCACCGCCCACTTGTAGTCGTGGTTCGGGTGCCGGCCGACCGGCGCGTCGATGGTGCCGCTCAGCGGGTCCGGGTGGCCCTGCACCAGCGCGTGGTAGCGCTTGTCGACCACGCGCTCCTTGAACTGGCGCTTGAGCGAGGTGTACGCGTACTCCGACTTGGCGACCACCATCAGACCGGAGGTGCCGACGTCGAGGCGGTGCACGATGCCCTGGCGCTCGGCGGCGCCGGAGGTGGAGATCCGGTAGCCGGCGGCGGCGAGGCCGCCGATGACGGTGGTGCCGGTCCAGCCGGGGCTCGGATGGGCCGCGACCCCGATCGGCTTCATGATCACGACGATGTCGTCGTCGTCGTGGACGATCTCCATGCCCTCGACGGGCTCGGCGACGATCTGCACCGGCGCCGGGGCGCCGGGCATCTCGACCTCCAGCCACGCGCCGCCGCTGACCCGCTCGGACTTGCCGACGACGGAGCCGTCGACCTGGACCTTCCCCGCCGCGGCGAGCTCGGCCGCCTTCGTACGGGAGAACCCGAACATTCGGGCGATGGCGGCGTCGACGCGCTCGCCCTCCAGGCCATCGGGAACGGGCAGGGTGCGGATCTCGGGACTCGTGCTCACTCGTCGAGTATGCCTTGCCGCGAGCCGCGCGTACGCCGTGCCGGGAGGTGCGCTCAGTCCTTGTGGACCGTGCCGTCCGGGTCCAGGCCCCGGAAGGACAGGATGACGATCAGGATGCCGCCGCAGACGATCGCCGAGTCGGCGAGGTTGAAGACGGCGAAGTGGGCCGGGGCGATGAAGTCCACGACCGCGCCCTCGAAGACGCCCGGCGAGCGGAACAGCCGGTCCGTGAGGTTGCCCAGCGCGCCGCCGAGCAGCAGGCCCAGCGCGATCGCCCAGGGCAGGCTGTAGAGCTTGCGGGCCAGTCGGATGATCACCACGATGACGGCCGCCGCGATGCAGGTGAAGACGATGGTGAACGCCTCGCCCATGCCGAAGGCCGCGCCCGGGTTCCGGATCGCCTCGAAGCGGAGCAGGTCGCCGATCACCTTGATCGGCTCGCGGCCCTCCAGCTTCTCCACCACGACGATCTTGCTGCCGAGGTCGACGAGATAGGCGAGCACGGCCACGACGAAGAGCGCGACGATCCGCCGCCTCCCCTGGGGCCGCTCCTCGGCCTCCGCCGCATCCGGTGCTGAATCCGGCGTACCGATGACGCTCTCCGTCTCTGCCACGTGAGTGAGTCCCTCGTACCTCGTTGCCTGACCGTGCCCCGAGGGTACGGCACAGACGTGCGAGACCGGCAGTCCGAGCCGCCGGTCCCGAACCGGAGGCCGGCCCTAGCCTCGCCGCTCCTGCTTCTGCTTGTCCTCCACGCAGAGGGTGGCGCGGGGGAAGGCCTGCATCCTGGCCTTGCCGATGGGCTTGCCGCAGACCTCGCAGAGGCCGTACGTGCCCGCGTCGAGCCGCTCCAGGGCGTGCTCGGACTGCTCCAGCATCTCCCGCGCGTTCGCCGCCAGGGCGAGCTCGTGCTCGCGGGTGATGTTCTTGGTGCCGGTGTCCGCCTCGTCGTGGCCCGCGCCGTCCCCGGAGTCCCGCATCAGCCCGGTCAGCTCCTCCTGGGAGTGGACGAGCTCGCTGCGCAGCCGCAGCACCTCGGCCTGGAGCTCGCTGCGGGCCTCGGCGACCTCGTCCGGCGTCCACGGGTCCTCGCCGGGCCGCACCGCGAGCTCACCGGTCCGTGCCGGGGGCACGGCCGCCTCGTCCTCGGCGGTCGTGACGCCACCCGCGGTCTTCTTCGCTGCCACCGTCCTGGCTCCTGTCTGCTTCTTCGCGGCGGCCTTCCGGCCGACGGCCTTCTTCACGGACTTCTTCGCCGACGGCTTCCCGGCGGCCGTCTTCTTCGCGGCCGGCGCGGCGGACGCCGGGGCCTCCGGCGCCTCGTCCGCGGACGCGCTCTCCTCGGACGCGCTCTCCTCGGACGCACGCTTCGTCGCCTTGCGTGCCGGGGCCGCCGCCTTCCGCTTCCCGGCCGGGCGGGCCGGGCCGTCCGGGGACTCGGGGTCGCCCGGGGAACCGGCGGCCCCGGGGTCCCCGGCGGCGGCCGGGGACTGCTTCGCGGCGGTCTTCTTCGCCACCATGTCGCGGCCCCTTCACATTTTGTGATCTTGCTCGCGCATCGTGCTGGGACGATAAATCGGCCCAAGGCGCGCGGCAACGGGGCACGCCGCCCATTCCGCCCACCCCGTGCCTCCCGGCGCGGGCCCGTGGGAAGTGGTGCCCAACTCCCCGCCGGGTTATCCACCCCGCCGCTCCCCCGCACGGCCCCCGGGAACCCGCCGCGCCCCGTGTGCCCATTCGGGTCACCGGCAATCCGGTCGGCCCGGCACCCCCGCGCCCCGTACACTGGCCTCAGCGAGAGGCGTCGATGGGGACCAGTAGCGTCGTACGCGAGCCATGAGCGACCCGGGGACGGTGAGAGCCCGGGGGCGAGCCCGATGCGAAGCATCACCCCGGAGCTGCCGGAAGAAAGCCGCGTGCACACGCACCACGAAGCGCGGTGACTAGACCCGGTGTCGCGACCCCAATGAGGGGGCTTCGGACGGTCACGCCCGGGGCCAAGGAGGGTGGTACCGCGGGAGCACGGCTCTCGTCCCTCCGACGGAAGCAGGAAATGTCCGTCCGGAGGAGAGTCCGCCGCATGACCACGCCGCAGTACCGCCAGGTGCCCGCCCAGGTCGACCTGTCCGCGCTCGAGCACGCCGTGCTCGACTTCTGGCAGGAGAACAAGGTCTTCGCGAAGACCCTGGAGCAGTCCGAGGGCCGCCCCGAGTGGGTGTTCTACGAGGGCCCGCCGACCGCCAACGGCATGCCGGGCGCCCACCACATCGAGGCCCGCGTCTTCAAGGACGTCTTCCCGCGCTTCCGCACCATGCGCGGCTACCACGTGGCCCGCAAGGCCGGCTGGGACTGCCACGGCCTCCCGGTCGAGCTCGCCGTCGAGAAGGAACTCGGCTTCTCCGGCAAGAAGGACATCGAGGAGTACGGCATCGCGGAGTTCAACGCGAAGTGCCGCGAGTCGGTGACCCGCCACACCGACGCCTTCGCCGAGCTGACGACCCGGATGGGCTACTGGGTCGACCTCGACGACGCCTACCGCACCATGGACCCCTCGTACATCGAGTCGGTCTGGTGGTCGCTCAAGCAGATCTTCGACAAGGACCTGCTCGTCCAGGACCACCGCGTCGCCCCCTGGTGCCCCCGCTGCGGCACCGGCCTCTCCGACCACGAGCTGGCCCAGGGCTACGAGACGGTCGTCGACCCCTCGGTCTACGTCCGCTTCCCGCTGACCTCCGGCCCGCTCGCCGGCCGGGCCGCGCTCCTCGTCTGGACGACGACCCCCTGGACGCTGGTCTCCAACACGGCCGTCGCCGCCCACCCCGAGGTCACCTACGTGGTCGCCACGGACGGCGACGAGCAGATCGTCGTGGCCGAGCCGCTGCTCGACAAGGCCCTCGGCGAGGGCTGGGTCACCACCGGCGAGTCCTTCACCGGCAAGGAGATGGAGCGCTGGACCTACCAGCGCCCCTTCGAGCTGGTCCCGTTCGACGCCCCGGCCCACTACGTGGTCAACGCCGAGTACGTGACGACCGAGGACGGCACCGGTCTCGTCCACCAGTCCCCCGCCTTCGGTGAGGACGACCTCAAGGTCTGCAAGGCGTACGGCCTGCCGGTGGTCAACCCCGTCCGCCCCGACGGCACCTTCGAGGAGGACGTGCCGCTGGTCGGCGGCGTCTTCTTCAAGAAGGCCGACGAGGCGCTCACCGCCGACCTCGACGCCCGCGGCCTGCTCTACCGGCACATCCCGTACGAGCACAGCTACCCGCACTGCTGGCGCTGCCACACGGCCCTGCTCTACTACGCGCAGCCGTCCTGGTACATCCGGACGACCGCCGTCAAGGACCGGCTCCTGGAGGAGAACGAGAAGACCAACTGGTTCCCGGACTCCGTCAAGCACGGCCGCTTCGGGGACTGGCTCACCAACAACGTCGACTGGGCCCTCTCCCGCAACCGCTACTGGGGCACCCCGCTGCCGATCTGGCGCTGCGAGGACGACCACCTGACCTGCGTCGGCTCGCGCGCCGAGCTCACCGAGCTGACCGGCACCGACCAGTCGGACCTCGACCCGCACCGCCCGTACATCGACGCGGTCACCTTCCCGTGCCCCAGCTGCACGAAGACCGCCACGCGCGTGCCCGAGGTCATCGACGCCTGGTACGACTCGGGCTCCATGCCGTTCGCCCAGTACGGCTACCCGTACAAGAACAAGGAACTGTTCGAGTCCCGCTACCCGGCGCAGTTCATCTCCGAGGCCATCGACCAGACCCGCGGCTGGTTCTACACCCTGATGGCCGTCGGCACACTCGTCTTCGACAAGTCCTCGTACGAGAACGTGGTCTGCCTCGGCCACATCCTCGCCGAGGACGGCCGCAAGATGTCCAAGCACCTCGGCAACATCCTCCAGCCGATCCCGCTCATGGACCAGCACGGCGCCGACGCCGTGCGCTGGTTCATGGCCGCCGGCGGCTCCCCCTGGGCGGCCCGCCGGGTCGGCCACGGCACCATCCAGGAGGTCGTCCGCAAGACGCTCCTCACCTACTGGAACACGGTCGCCTTCCAGGCCCTGTACGCCCGTACGTCCGGCTGGGCGCCGTCCGCGGCCGACCCGGCGCCGGCCGACCGCACGGTCCTCGACCGCTGGCTGCTCTCCGAGCTGAACACGCTGGTCGCCGAGACGACCGAGGCGATGGAGGCGTACGACACCCAGCGCACCGGCAAGCTGATCTCGGCCTTCGTCGACGACCTGTCCAACTGGTACGTGCGCCGCTCCCGCCGCCGCTTCTGGCAGGGCGACAAGGCGGCCCTGCGGACCCTGCACGACGTCGTCGAGACCGTCACCCGCCTGATGGCCCCGCTCACCCCCTTCATCACGGAGCGGGTCTGGCAGGACCTCGTCGTCCCGGTGACGCCCGACGCCCCCGAGTCGGTCCACCTCGCGACCTGGCCCGAGGCCGACGCGGCGCTCATCGACGGGACGCTGTCCGAGCAGATGCTGCTCGTCCGCCGTCTGGTCGAGCTGGGCCGCGCCACCCGCGCCGAGTCCGGCGTGAAGACCCGTCAGCCGCTCTCCCGCGCGCTCGTCGCGGCGAACGGCTTCGCGGCGCTCTCCCCCGAGCTCCAGGCGCAGATCACGGAGGAGCTGAACGTCTCCTCCCTCGCCTCCCTCTCCGAGGTCGGCGGCTCGCTGGTCGACACCACGGCCAAGGCGAACTTCCGCGCCCTCGGCAAGCGCTTCGGCAAGGGCGTCCAGGACGTGGCGAAGGCGGTGGCCGCGGCCGACGCGGCGGCGCTGGCGCTGGCGCTGCGGGACGGCGAGGCGCCGCTCGAGGTGAACGGCGAGACGATCACCGTCACGCCGGAGGAGATCATCATCACGGAGACCCCGCGCGAGGGCTGGTCGGTCGCCTCCGACTCCGGCGCGACGGTCGCCCTGGACCTGGAGATCACCCCCGAGCTGCGCCGTGCCGGCCTGGCCCGTGACGCGATCCGCCTCATCCAGGAGGCCCGCAAGAACAGCGGCCTCGACGTCGCGGACCGGATCGCGCTCCGCTGGACGTCGACGTCTCCCGAGACGGCGGAGGCGCTGGCGGTCCACGCGACGCTCATCGCGGACGAGGTGCTGGCGACGGACTTCGCGCAGGGCGAGCCCGACGCGTCCCACGGCCCCGCCTTCGAGGACGAGCCCCTGGCCCTCACCTTCCACCTCCGCAAGGCGTAACCCCCGCCGAGAAGGGCCCCGCACCACCCGGTGCGGGGCCCTTCCGCATGGCCGCGACCGCCACGCGGGGACGGCCGGATGCGGGTCGTGGGAACGGCGAAGGGCCAGGTGCCTGGAGTGATCCAGGTCCTGGCCCTTCGGCTGCCGACGGCTACGTGCTCAGCGCACGCTCAGGCGCCGCCTCAGTTGTCGTCCTCGTCGATCAGGAAGCCGCGCATCGGCGCCGGCGCCTGCTGCATCGGCTGCGGCGCCTGCGGACGGACCGGAGCCATCGGCTGGGTCATCGCCGGGGACATCTGCTGCTGGCCGCCGTAGGACGGGCCACCGCCCATGGACGGACCGCCGCCCATCGGGCCGTTGCCGCCGTAGGACGGCGCACCCGCACCGGCCGAGGCCATGGACGGGGCCGGCGGCAGCGAGGCCGTGGCCGGGGTCCGCGGCGGAGCCAGCGAGTCGTCCGCCTGGGTCTCCAGCTGACGCAGCTGGGACTCCAGGTAGGACTTCAGACGGGTCCGGTACTCGCGCTCGAAGCCCCGCAGGTCCTCGACCTTGCGCTCGAGGGTGGCACGCGCGGACTCCAGGGAGCCCATCGCGACGCGGTGCTTCTCCTGCGCGTCCCGCTCAAGAGCGTCCGCCTTGGCGCGGGCGTCGCGCTCCAGGCCCTCGGCGCGCGAGCGCGCCTCGCCGACGATCTTGTTGGCCTCGGAGCGGGCCTCGGCGATCGCCTGGTCGGCGGTCTGCTGGGCCAGCGAGAGGACACGCGCGGCGCTGTCGCCACCGGGCTGCTGCGGAGGCTGCGGCTGCATCTGCTGCTGCTGCGGGTGACCCATGGGGCCGCCCTGCATCGGGCCGGGACCCATCGGACCGCCCTGCATCGGGCCGGGACCCATGGGTCCGCCCTGCATGGGGCCGGCGGGAAGCTGAGGAGCACCGGAAGGCAGCTGCGGCGGGCCCATCTGCGGCGGCTGCTGCTGGACCGGCGGACCGGATATGGCGGCGGGCACCGGGGCGCCGGGTCCGACGGGACGGTCCTGCGGCTCCGGGGGCTTGCGCATGGCCTGCTGCTGGTTCTGCGCGGCCGCACGCGTGGCCGCGGCCAGCTTGGCGCGCAGGTCCTCGTTCTCGCGGAGCAGACGGGTCAGCTCGGCCTCGACCTCGTCGAGAAAGGCATCGACCTCGTCCTCGTCATAGCCTTCTCGCAGGCGGACGGTCGTGAACTGCTTGTTCCGCACGTCCTCAGGAGTCAGCGGCATCTCTTCTTCACCTCTACGTAGTCGTCGGCAGTCGGCAGGACCGTATCGTCCACACTCACCTCGCGAGGGAGTTCACGACGGAGATGAGGATGTAGACGATGATCATCAGAACGAAGAAGGACAGGTCGAGTGCCACGCCCCCGAGACGAAGCGGCGGGATGAGCCGCCGCAGAAGCTTGAGCGGTGGATCGGTGACAGTGTAGGTGGCCTCCAGAACGACCACCATCGCCTTACCGGGTTGCCATGAACGTGCGAACTGGAAGACGTAGTCCATGACGAGCCGGAAGATCAGGAAGACGAGGAAGCACATCAGCGCGATGTAGACCACCTGTAGTGCGACGCCCATCCCGCTGTTCCCTCTCCCCTGGCCCTCGTGTGCTCAGCTTGCTCCGACCGCCCTCGCGGCCGGTCCGTCCGGTCTCGTTCCTCAGCTCTGGTTGAAGAATCCGCCCTCTGCGATCCGGGCCTTGTCCTCCGCCGTGACATCGACGTTAGCAGGCGACAACAGGAACACCTTCTGCGTCACGCGCTCAATGCTGCCATGGAGCCCGAAGACGAGTCCGGCGGCAAAGTCGACAAGTCGCTTCGCGTCCGTGTCGTCCATCTCCGTGAGGTTCATGATCACCGGGGTGCCCTCACGGAAGTGTTCCCCGATGGTACGGGCCTCGTTGTAGGTCCGGGGGTGGAGCGTGGTGATGCGGTACGGCTCCCGCTCGGACACGACCTTGGGCATGATCACCGGTGCGTTCTTCTCCAGGCTCGGGCGTTCGGGTGTGATGGATGCCACGGGGGCAATTCGGGCCGGACGTCCACTTTCGGCGAGTACCGGGGCAGAGTGGGCGACCGGTTCCCGGGGGGCCGGAGGGGCCACCACGCGCACGGGTTCCTCACGCTCGATCTGGCGCGGGGGGGTGTGGCGCCGCTCCCTCTCGGGCTCCGGCTCCAGCTCGGGTTCGAAGTCGTCGTCGGGGTCGAAGCCCCGGCCGTCGTACCCATCGTCCTCCACGAGACCGAGGTAGACCGCCATCTTGCGCATCGCGCCGGCCATGCTCCGATTCCTCCGCTCTGTGGTGGATCGGCCTCGTCACCAAGTGCCCGCGATCCACGCGGTCACCCCGCCGTTCGCGGAATGACCATATTTTCTGCTGTGGTCCGACCTGCTTCGCGACGTTACCCGAGCTTCGGGCGGACTCCGAGTACCGCCGTACCGACGCGTACGTGTGTCGCCCCGGCGGCGATGGCGTCCTCGAGGTCCGCGCTCATTCCCGCTGACACCATGTTCGCAGCCGGACGGTTCGCGCGCAGGGCAGTCGACAAATCCATCAGCCGGTCGAAGGCGGCCCGTTGCCGCCCGGCGTACTCCCCGACGAGCGGGGCCACCGTCATGAGTCCGGCGAGCCTCAGCCCGGGGGCCTCGTCGAGGGCGGCGGCCAACTCCTCGACGCCGTCGGGCGCGACGCCGCCGCGGTCGCCCCGGCCGCCCGCCTCGGCGTCGAGGGCGACCTGGATCAGGCAGCCGAGCTCCCGCCCGGCCTTCCCCGCCGCCGCGGAGAGCGAGGAGACGAGCCTGAGCCGGTCGACGGACTGCACCACATCGGCATAACCCACCACGGATCTGACCTTGTTGGTCTGCAACTGACCGACGAAGTGCCAGGCGAGATCGAGGTCGGCGCAGGCGGCCGCCTTGGGCGCGGCGTCCTGGTCGCGGTTCTCCGCCACGTGACGCACCCCGAGTCCGTGCAGGATCCGCACATCGCTCGCGGGGTAGGTCTTGGTGACGACGATCAGGGTGACCTCCTCGCGGGGCCGCCCGGCGGCGGCGCAGGCCGCGGCGATCCGCTCCTCCACCCGTGCCAGGTTCTCCGCGAGTTCGGACTTACGGTCCGTCATTCCTCTTACCTGCCCAACCAGACATATCCCGCGAGTCGCCCGGTGGTGCGGTCGCGGCGGTACGAGTAGTGGTCGCCGGACTCCAGGGTGCAGACCCCGGCGTCCTCGACGTCGGTCACGCCGAGCCGGGCGAGCTGGGCCCGGACTCCGGCGGCGACGTCGACGGCCGGGGTGCCCCAGGAGGTCTCCGCGTACGCGTCGGGTTCGACGGCCGCGACCTCGGCGCGCATCGCCTCGGGGACCTCGTAACAGCGTCCGCAGACGGCGGGGCCCGTGCGGGCGGTGATCCGGCCGGGCTCGGCGCCGAGCTCCGTCATCGCCGCGACGGCGGCGGGGACGACTCCGGCGATCATGCCGGGCCGCCCGGCGTGGGCGGCGGCGACGACACCGGCGACCGGGTCGGCGAGGAGGACGGGGACGCAGTCCGCGGTGAGGACGGCGAGGCCGAGTCCGCGGCGGGTGGTGACGATCGCGTCGACGGCGGGGACGGCCTCGCCGTGCTCCCAGGGGCCGTCGACCACGGCGACGTCGGCGCCGTGGACCTGGTTCATCCAGACGACGAGGTCCGGGTCGAGGCCGAGCCCGGCGGCGGCGCGGGCCCGGTTGGTCCGTACGGCCTCCGGGTCGTCGCCGACGGCGCCGCCGAGGTTGAGCTCCTCGTACGGAACGGCGCTCACCCCGCCCCACCTGTCGGTGAAGGCGAAGTGCGCGCCGTTCGTCGTGTGGCGGTGCCCTATCACTTCAGGAAGTCCGGCACGTCCAGCTCCTCGGCGGGGCTGTCCGCGTACGGACGGGCCGGCGGGACCACCGGCGGGGCGGGCGGCAGCGGGGCCTCGTTGACGGCCGGGACCGGCTCGACCGGGGCGGCCGCGGGCTCCTCGCGCGGGGTCACCGTGCCGAGGCCGCCGAGCGGGCGGGGGGTCTCGGCGACGCGGGGGGCCGGGGCCGGCTCCTCGCGCTTGGCGGAGACCGAGCCGATGATGTTGTCCCGGCGGGCCGGCGGCTGGCCGCCGTCGAAGCCGGCCGCGATGACGGTGACCCGGACCTCGTCGCCGAGGGCGTCGTCGATGACGGCGCCGAAGATGATGTTGGCCTCCGGGTGGGCGGCCTCGCTGACCAGCTGGGCGGCCTCGTTGATCTCGAAGAGACCGAGGTCGCTGCCGCCGGAGATGGAGAGCAGCACACCGCGGGCGCCGTCGATGGACGCCTCCAGGAGCGGCGAGGAGATCGCCATCTCGGCGGCGGCCACCGCGCGGTCGTCGCCGCGGGCGGAGCCGATGCCCATGAGGGCGGAGCCGGCCTCGGACATGACCGACTTGACGTCGGCGAAGTCGAGGTTGATCAGACCCGGGGTGGTGATGAGGTCGGTGATGCCCTGGACACCGCTGAGCAGGACCTGGTCGGCCGACTTGAAGGCGTCGAGGACCGACACCTGGCGGTCCGAGATGGACAGCAGCCGGTCGTTCGGGATGACGATGAGGGTGTCGACCTCTTCGCGGAGCTCGGCGATGCCGTCCTCCGCCTGGTTGGCGCGGCGCCGGCCCTCGAAGGTGAAGGGGCGGGTGACCACGCCGATGGTGAGCGCGCCGAGCGAGCGCGCGATGTTGGCGACGACGGGCGCGCCGCCGGTGCCGGTGCCGCCGCCCTCGCCGGCGGTGACGAAGACCATGTCGGCCCCCTTGAGGACCTCCTCGATCTCCTCGCGGTGGTCTTCGGCGGCCTTGCGGCCGACGGCGGGGTTCGCCCCGGCCCCGAGGCCGCGGGTCAGTTCACGGCCGACGTCGAGCTTGACGTCGGCGTCGCTCATCAACAGTGCCTGTGCGTCGGTGTTGATGGCGATGAACTCGACGCCCTTGAGACCGACCTCGATCATTCGGTTGATGGCATTGACACCACCGCCGCCGACACCGATGACCTTGATGACTGCGAGGTAGTTCTGCGGTGCTGCCACGTCGAAGGCCTCTCGCCTCGAGTTACGTGTCGTCATTGCGCGGTGGTTTGCGCGCCGCGACGACGGATGCCGATGGGGTGGTCCGTGCGCCGACCCCAACCCTAACGTTGAAGTTTAGGGTTACCAGTGTCCCTGCCCGCTGGACTCTTCCGAACAGGACACTAAGTCGACAAGGTGCGCGTGTTCAACGAACACGCCGAACCTCCCGTTTTTCTTTTCACCCTATGTGATCACCCGTAGCGCTGGCCAACCAGGGTGCTGGCCAGCGCGGATGCGCGTCAACTTCCCGACGAGGCGGGCGCGCTGGGGGCACTTACGTCGAAGTGCCCCGCTTTGGGGGTCGCCTTCATGAGAGCGGTCAGCACCCGGGCCTTGGCGGGCCCGTGTTCGGCGCTGCCCCAGAAGACGGTGCGATCGCGGGTGAGTTCCAGAGTGACGGAGTCGTACGAGGAGAGGCGTACGACACGAGTGTCCTTCGCGATCGCGTCCGGGAGTTCACTCCGTACGCGCACCGCCTCGGCGAGGAGCCGGTCCGCGTCGAACCGCCGCAGGCTGGGCGAAGCCGCCGCGTCGAGGACCAGCCGGGGGACGCCGCGGGGCGGGGTGGTGACGGTCGCGAACGGAACGGCGTCGCCGTCCACTTCGGTGAAGGATCCGCGTTTTTCCAGAAGGAGTACGGGTTTCCGTTCGGTCACTTCGATCCCGATTCCGTGCGGCCAGGACCGGATCACGTCGACCGAGGCGATGCGCGGGAGTTCCTCCCGGAGCCGGGCCGCGATGGCTTCGGTGTCGACGGTGACCAGGGGGGCGCCGACCGGGACGGCGGCGACGGCCTCGACCTGGGCCGGGGTGAGCACCGCCGTGCCCGAAGTCTTCACACCTTCCACACGGAACCAGGTGGAGCCGTAGAGCGCCCAGACCGTGCCGCCGGCGAGCAGCAGCAGGCCGACGGCGGTCAGGGCGAGCTTCAGTCCGGTCGGACGGAAGCGGCCGCCCGTGCCTTCCGGCCGGGGCTGCCGGTCCGACGATCCCTTGGGCTTCTCGGTGCCGCTCTTCTCCGCGGTCGTCGGTCCGGCTGCCACGCGCGCCTCTTCCCTGGTCCCCCGCTACGCCTGTCGGCGGGCGGCGATCGCCTCGTACACCATGCCGACGAGCAGGTCGTCGGCGTCCCGGCGGCCGAACTCGGAGGCGGCGCGGGACATCTCGTACAGCCGGTGCGGATCGGCCAGTACGGGCAGGACGTTGGCCTGCACCCACTGCGGCGACAGCTCCGCGTCGTCGACGAGGAGTCCGCCGCCGGCCTTGACCACCGGCTGCGCGTTGAGCCGCTGTTCGCCGTTGCCGATGGGCAGCGGGACGTAGGCGGCGGGCAGTCCGACGGCGGAGAGCTCGGCGACGGTCATGGCGCCGGCGCGGCAGAGCATCATGTCGGCGGCGGCGTACGCGAGATCCATCCGGTCCACGTACGGTACCGGCACGTACGGCGGCATTCCGGGCATGTTGTCGACGCGCGGCACCTCGTTCTTCGGGCCGACCGCGTGCAGGATCTGGATGCCGGAGCGCTGGAGCACCGGGGCGATCTGCTGGATGACCTCGTTGAGCCGGCGCGCGCCCTGGGAGCCGCCGGAGACGAGCAGCGTCGGCAGGTTGGGGTCGAGGCCGAAGGCGGCGCGCGCCTCGGGCCGGACCCGCGCCCGGTCGAGGGTGGCGATGGTGTGCCGCAGCGGGATCCCGATGTAACGGGCGTTGCGGAGCTTGGAGTCCGGGGTGGCGACGCCGACCCCGGCGGCGTACCGGGAGCCGATCTTGTTGGCGAGGCCGGGCCGGGCGTTGGCCTCGTGGACCACGATCGGCACGCCGAGGCGCTTGGCGGCGAGGTAGCCGGGCAGCGCCACGTAACCGCCGAAGCCGACCACACAGTCCGCCTTGGTCCGCTCCAGGACCTGCTCGGCGGCCTTGATCGTGCCGCGCAGGCGCCCCGGGACGGTGATCAGCTCGGGGGTGGGCTTGCGGGGCAGCGGTACGGCGGGGATGAGCGCCAGCTCGTAGCCCCGCTCGGGCACGAGCCGGGTCTCCAGGCCCTTCTCCGTGCCCAGCGCCGTGATGCCCACGCTCGGGTCCTGCCTGCGCAGGGCGTCCGCGAGGGCGAGCGCCGGCTCGATGTGACCGGCGGTCCCCCCGCCGGCGAGTACGACATGCACCGAAATTCACCGCTCTCCGGACGGGCGCTTCTTGACGCGCCGTCGCATCGACTTCCATCTCACCCCGGCCCGCTTGCCCCAGCCGGGGCGGCGCATGGCCAGGGCCGCTTTCGCGGCGGGTTCCTGTCGCGCGAAGGCGATCAGGAGCCCGACGGCGAACATGGTCGGCAGCAGGGCCGACCCCCCGTACGAGAACAGCGGGAGCGGGACGCCGGCGATCGGCAGCAGACCGAGCACCGCACCGATGTTGACCACGGCCTGGGCCGTGATCCAGGTGGTCACGCCTCCCGCGGCGAATCGAACGAAGGGGTCCTCCGTGCGTCCGGCCACGCGGATACCCGCATAGCCTAGGGCCGCGAACAGGGCGACGACCGACAGCGTCCCCGCGAGGCCCAGTTCCTCACCGGTGACCGCGAAGATGAAGTCGGTGTGCGCTTCGGGCAGTTGGCCCCATTTTTCCACACTCGCACCGAGCCCGGAACCGAACCATCCGCCCGACGCCAGAGCATAGATACCGTGCGCGGCCTGGAGGCACGGGGCCCCCTCGCCCCCCGGATCGGTGGCGCCGATGCACTGGAAGCGGTCCATCCGGTGGGGGCTGGTCCTGATGAGCAGCGCGCCGAGGGCACCGGCCACCACGAGCACCCCGACGAAGAGGCGGGTGGGGGCGCCGGCCGTCCACAGCAGGCCGAAGAGGATCGCGGTGAGGATGATCGCGGTGCCCATGTCGCCGCCGAGCATGATCAGCCCGAGCAGCATGAAGGCGCCGGGGACCAGCGGCACGAGGATGTGCTTCCACTGGGTCAGGAGCTTCATGTCCTGTTTGCGGGCGAGCAGGTCGGCGCCCCACAGGATCAGACCGAGCTTGCCGAACTCGCTGGGCTGGAGCATGAACGGGCCGCCCAGCGAGATCCAGTTCTGGTTGCCGCCGACGGAATGCCCTATCCCGGGGATCTGCACGAGCACCATGAGGAAGATCGCGCCGACCAGGATCGGGTAGGCCAGCGCCCGGTGCAGCTTCACCGGCATCCGGGAGGCGACGAGCAGCAGTCCGGTGCCGAGCAGGGCCGCGAAGAACTGCTTGCGGAAGAAGTAGGACGGCACCAGCTCGTAGCGGAGCGCCGTGATCATCGAGGCCGAGTAGACCATCACCAGGCCGAGCGTGGTGATGAGCAGCCCCGCTCCGATGATCACGTAATACGCCGTGAGCGGCCGGTCCCAGGCCCGCTGTGCCCGCGTGTAGAGCCCGCGTACGCCTCCGCCGCGCGCCCCCCGCGGGGTCGCTGGGGCCCGCCCTCCGCCCGGTCGGGCGGAGGGCCGGCGCGTCCCGGCGATCTTGCTCGGCATGGTTCGCTGCCCCCTCCGGTCAGGCCCGGTAGGCCGGACCCTCGCAGTGGTCGGGTCAGGCGTCCCCGGTGGCGGCGAGGGCGCGGACCGCGTCCGCGAACGCCTCGCCCCGCTTGTTGTAGTTGGTGAACATGTCCATCGAGGCGCAGGCCGGGGCCAGGAGGACGGTGTCCCCCGGGCGGGCGAGCCGGGCCGCCTCGCGGACCGCCTCGGACATCGCCCCAGTGTCGGTCCGGTCGAGGTCCACCACCGGGACCTCCGGGGCGTGTCGCGCCAGGGCTTCGCGGATCAGCGCGCGGTCCGCGCCGATCAGCACGGCCCCGCGCAGCCGCTTCGCCGAGCGCTGCACGAGCTCGTCGAAGGTGGCGCCCTTGGCGAGGCCTCCGGCGATCCAGACGATCGGGTCGTAGGCGGCCAACGAGGCTTCGGCGGCGTGGGTGTTGGTGGCCTTGGAGTCGTCGACGTACGTCACGCCCTCGATCTCCTCGACCAGTTCGATCCGGTGCGGGTCGGGCCGGAAGGCCCGCAGTCCGTCCCGTACGGCCTTGGCGTCGACGCCGAAGGCGCGCGCGAGGGCGGCCGCGGCGAGCGCGTTGGCGATGTTGTGCGGGGCCGGCGGCTGCACGTCGGCGACCTCGGCCAGCTCCTGGGCGTTCTTCTGCCGGTTCTCGACGAAGGCCCGGTCGACGAGGATGCCCTCGACGACGCCGAGCTGGGAGGGGCCGGGGGTGCCGAGGGTGAAGCCGATCGCCCGGCAGCCCTCCTCGACGTCGGCCTCGCGCACCAGGTCCTCGGTGACCGGGTCGGCCACGTTGTACACGCAGGCGACCTGGTTGCCCTCGTAGATACGGCCCTTGTCGGCGGCGTACGCCTCCATCGAGCCGTGCCAGTCGAGGTGGTCGGGCGCCAGGTTGAGCACGGCGGCCGAATGGGCGCGCACGGAGGGCGCCCAGTGCAGCTGGTAGCTGGAGAGCTCGACGGCGAGCACGTCGTACTCCTCGTCGCCGAGGACGGCGTCGAGGAGCGAGACGCCGATGTTGCCGACGGCGGCGGTCCGCAGCCCGGCCGCCTCCAGGATGGAGGCGAGCATCCGGGTCGTGGTGGTCTTGCCGTTGGTGCCGGTGATCGCCAGCCAGGGGGCCGCGTCCGGGCCGCGCAGTCGCCAGGCCAGCTCGACGTCGCCCCAGATCTCCACGCCCGCCTCGGCGGCGGCCGCGAAGAGCGGCTTGTCCGGCTGCCAGCCGGGGGTGGTGACGACCAGTTCGGAGCCGGCCGGCAGGGTCGCACCGTCGCCGAGGCGGACGGTGATCCCCTCCGCCTCCAGCGCGGCGGCCTGTGTCCGGGAGCGCTCGTCGTCCCCGTCGTTGACGACGGTCACCACGGCGCCCCGGGCGGCCAGGGCCCGGGCGGCCGGGATGCCGGACACCCCGAGACCCGCGACCGTGACGTGCTTGCCCTGCCAGTCCAGCTCTTCGCTCACTTGTCGGCTGCCCATCCCGCGTAGAAGAGGCCCAGGCCCACGATGACGCACATGCCCTGGATGATCCAGAACCGGACGACGACCAGGACCTCGGACCACCCCTTGAGTTCGAAGTGGTGCTGGAGGGGGGCCATCCGGAAGACGCGCTTGCCGGTCATCTTGAACGAGCCGACCTGGATGACCACGGAGAGGGTGATCAGCACGAACAGGCCGCCGAGCAGCGCGAGCAGCAGCTCCGTACGGGAGCAGATGGCGAGACCGGCCAGCGCGCCGCCGAGCGCGAGGGAGCCGGTGTCGCCCATGAAGATCTTGGCGGGCGAGGTGTTCCACCACAGGAAGCCGAAGCAGGCGCCCATGAGGGCGGAGGCCACGACCGCGAGGTCCAGCGGGTCGCGGACCTCGAAGCAGGCGTTCGGGTTGGTCAGGGTCAGCGCGTTGGCGCAGGACTCCTGGAACTGCCAGAGCCCGATGAAGGTGTAGGCGCCGAAGACCATCACGGAGGCGCCGGTGGCGAGGCCGTCCAGACCGTCCGTCAGGTTCACGCCGTTGGACATGGCCAGGATCATGAAGAGCGCCCAGACCACGAAGAGCACCGGGCCGATGGACCAGCCGAAGTCCGTGATGAAGGAGAGCTTCTCGGAGGCGGGGGTGAGCCCGCGCGCGTCCGCGAACTGCAGCGAGAGCACGGCGAAGGCGATGCCGACGATCAGCTGGCCGGCCATCTTCGCCTTGGCCCGCAGGCCCAGCGAACGCTGCTTGACGATCTTGATGTAGTCGTCGAGGAAGCCGACCAGGCCCATACCGGCCATCAGGAACAGCACCAGGACGCCGGAGTACGTCGGGTCCTCGCCGGTGATGACCTTGGCCAGGGCGTACGCGATGAGCGTGGCCAGGATGAAGGAGATGCCGCCCATGGTGGGCGTGCCCTTCTTCCCGGCGTGGCCGCGGGGGCCGTCGTCGCGGATGAACTGCCCGTATCCCTTGCGGGCGAGCAGCTTGATGAGCAGCGGGGTGCCGATCAGGGTCAGGAAGAGGCCGATGGCCCCCGCGAAGAGGATCTGCCTCATCGGCCGGATACCTCGCCCTCAGCGTCGAGCAGCGCGAGCGCGACCTGCTCGAGACCGACCGACCGGGAGGCCTTCACCAGGACCACGTCCCCCGGGCGCAGTTCCCTGCGCAACAGGTCGACAGCCGCCTGCGCGTCGGACACGTGCACCGACTCCTCACCCCACGAACCCTCGTTATAGGCGCCCAGTTGCAGCCAGGACGCTTCCCTGTCCCCGACCGCGACGAGCTTGCTGACGTTGAGCCGGACGGCGAGCCGTCCGACCGCGTCGTGCTCGGCGAGCGACGCGTCACCGAGCTCGGCCATCCTGCCGAGCACCGCCCACGTACGGGCCCCACGGGCCTGTCCGGCCCTGCCCATGGCCGCGAGCGCGCGCAGGGCGGCTCGCATGGACTCGGGGTTCGCGTTGTAGGCGTCGTTGACGATCGTCACGCCGTCCGGACGCTCGGTGACCTCCATGCGCCAGCGCGAAAGGGAGCCGGCTTCGGAGAGCGCGGTGGCGATCTCCTCGGCAGGCATGCCCAGCTCGTGCGCGACGGCGGCCGCTGCGAGCGCGTTCGACACGTGGTGCTCACCGTACAGGCGCAAGGTCACGTCGCTGCACCCGGTGGGTGTGTGGAGCGTGAAAGAAGGCCGTCCGGTCCCTGTGAGACGGACGTTCTCGGCACGTACGGCCGCTTCGTCCGCTTCGCCGAAGAGGATCACGCGGGCCTTGGTGCGGCTCGCCATCGCGCGGACGAGGGGGTCGTCGGCGTTGAGGACCGCCACTCCGCCGTCCTCGGCGGACGGCAGGGACTCGACGAGCTCGCCCTTGGCCTCGGCGATCTGCTCGCGTCCGCCGAACTCGCCGATGTGGGCGGTGCCCACGTTGAGGACGAGCCCGATCCGGGGCGGGGTGAGCCCGGTCAGGTAGCGGATGTGGCCGATGCCGCGGGCGCCCATCTCCAGGACGAGGTGCCGGGTCTCCCCGGTGGCCTTCAGCGCGGTGAGCGGCAGGCCGATCTCGTTGTTGAGGGAGCCGGGCGTCCAGACGGTGGGCGCGTGGCGGTCGAGGACCTGGGCGATCAGGTCCTTGGTGGAGGTCTTCCCGGCGGAGCCGGTGAGGGCGACGACATCGGTGCCGAGCCGCTCGACGACCGCGCGGGCGAGGGCGCCGAGGGCGCCCTGCACGTCGTCCACGACGATCGCGGGGACGCCGACGGGGCGGGCGGCGAGCACCGCCGCCGCGCCCGCCGCGACGGCGCGCTCCGCGTAGTCGTGGCCGTCGACGCGCTCGCCGGCGAAGGCGGCGAAGAGGCTGCCGGGCTTCACCTCACGG
The DNA here is from genome assembly GCF_040633895.1 of Streptomyces sp. NPDC007863. NCBI lineage: Bacteria > Bacillati > Actinomycetota > Actinomycetes > Kitasatosporales > Streptomycetaceae > Streptomyces > Streptomyces sp. NPDC007863. The sequence goes on along the minus strand of NZ_JBEYEI010000002.1, from coordinate 289,615 downwards.
GAGTCGATGACGACGGGCCCGGTGATCCGGGCGCCCGGATCCGGTATGTCGTGCGCCTGCCCGCCGACGATTTCGGCGATCTCGGCGAGGGAGAGGGCGATCACTGCTTCATCCCTGACTGTTCTGGTGACGGTGTTCGTTCGCTGCTTCGATCGCGGCGCGGAGGACCTGGCGGTCGTCGAAGGGACGGACCCGCCCGGCGATCTCCTGGCCCTGCTCGTGGCCCTTGCCGGCGACCAGGACGGTGTCGCCCGGCCGGGCGCGGGCGACGGCGGCGGCGATGGCGGCGGCCCGGTCGGGTTCGACCAGGACGGCGCCGCGCTCCGCGGCGGGCACCTCGGCGGCGCCCGCGAGCATCGCGGTGAGGATCGCGAGCGGGTCCTCGGAGCGGGGGTTGTCGGAGGTCAGTACGGCGGTGTCGGCGAGCCGCGCGGTGGCGGCGCCCATCGGGCCGCGCTTGGTGGTGTCCCGGTCGCCGCCGCAGCCGATGACCACGTGCAGCCGGCCCTCGGTGACCTCGCGGAGCGAGCGCAGCACCGATTCGACGGCGTCGGTCTTGTGCGCGTAGTCGACGACGGCGAGGTACGGCTGGCCGGCGTCGACGCGCTCCAGGCGGCCGGGGACGCCGGGGACGGCGGCGACGCCGTCGGCGGCGGTCCGCGGGTCGAGCCCGGCGGTCGCGAGGGTCGCGATGGCGGCGAGGGTGTTGGCGACGTTGAAGGGGCCGGGCAGCGGGGCGGTGGCGGGGATCCGCTCGCCCTCGGGGCCGACGGCCGTGAAGGTGGAGTCGGCGGCGCCCAGGACGACGTCCTCGGCGCGCCAGTCGGCGTCGGCGCGGCCTTCGGCGGAGAAGGTGACGACCGGGACGGTCGCCTCCTTCGCGAGCCGGCGGCCGTACTCGTCGTCGGCGTTCACGACGCCGAGCCGGCTGCGCTCCGGGGTGAAGAGGGTCGCCTTGGCCCGGAAGTAGTCCTCCATGTCGGAGTGGAACTCCATGTGCTCCGGGCTGAGGTTGTTGAAGACGGCGACGTCGAAGACGCAGCCGTCGACCCGGCCGAGCACGAGGGCGTGGCTGGAGACCTCCATGGCGACGGCCTCGACGCCCCGCTCGCGCATGACGGCGAAGAGGGCCTGGAGGTCGGTGGCCTCGGGGGTGGTGCGCTCCGACTTGATGCGCTCGTCGCCGATCCGCATCTCGACGGTGCCGACGAGTCCGGTGTGCTTCCCGGCGCCGCGCAGCCCGCCCTCGACGAGGTAGGCGGTGGTGGTCTTGCCGGAGGTGCCGGTGATGCCGATGCGGAGGAGGCCCTCGCCGGGGCGGCCGTAGATCTCGGCGGCGAGTTCGCCCATCCGGCCGCGCGGGTTGTCGACGACGAGGACGGGCAGGCCGGTGGCGGCGGCGCGGTCGGCTCCGGTCGGGTCGGTGAGGACCGCGGCGGCGCCGAGGCCGGCGGCCTGGGCGACGAAGTCGGCGCCGTGCGCGCGGGCGCCGGGCAGGGCCGCGTACACGTCCCCGGGGCGCACCGCCCGGGAGTCGTGGGTGATGCCCGAGACCGGGACGCCCTGTGCGGCGTCGGGGAGCTCGGTGCCCAGCCGTGCCGCGAGCTCGCCCAGGGGTGTCGGGCGGGCCCGCTCCGGGCGGGGCGGGGCGGTTCGGGACTGATCAGCGTGTGGCACGGCGGTGAGCGTACCGGGCGCACCCTGCGGGGGACCAAACGAGCCGCGGGCGTCGCCGGAGTTCGATTTCCGGTTCCCGGAATGGGGGGTGATCGTCGTCACTGGTGGTGCTCCCGGGGGTCACGGGGTGGGTTCGAAGGTGACCGGCAGACGCGGGGGCGCGCTGCCGGTGGGGGCCACGTGGAGGGTCTTGAGCGCGAACTCCATGACCTTCTTGTAGATGGGGCCGCAGATCTGGCCGCCGAAGTAGCTGCCCTTGGTGGGGTTCTGGATGGCGCAGTAGACGGTGACCCGGGGCTGGTCGGCGGGGGCGAAGCCGGCGAAGGAGGCGGTGTAGCCCTTGTAGCGGCCGAGTTCGGGGTCGACGCGGTTGGCCGTGCCGGTCTTTCCGGCGACGCGGTAGCCGGGGATGGCGGCCTTGGTGCCGGTGCCCTCGCGGTCGTCGACGACGGATTCCAGCATCCGGGCGAGGGTCTTGGCGGTCTGCTCGCTGACCACGCGGTTCTCGGCGGGCTTCCCGGCGGGGGCGAAGCGCCCGTCGGGGCCCTTGGTACCGCGGACCAGGGTGGGTTCGATCCGTACGCCTCCGTTGGCGATCGTCGAGTAGACGGAGGCGGCCTGGAGGGCGTTGACGGAGAGGCCCTGACCGAAGGGGATCGTGTACTGCTGCGAGGTGGACCAGTCCTCGGGCTTGGCGAGGATGCCGGCGGTCTCGCCGGGGAAGCCGAGGCCGGTGGGGCTGCCGATGCCGAAGCGGCGGAGGTAGCCGTCGAGGATCCGGTTGGACTCGGCCTGGTCCTTGCCGAGCTGGCCGGTGGCGAGGATGGTGCCGATGTTGCTGGACTTGGCGAGGACGCCGTTGAGCGTCAGGTACCAGGTCGGGTGGTCGATGTCGTCCTTGAAGAGCCGGTCGCCGCGGTGGAGCCGGTTGGGGACGGTGACGTGGGTGTCGGCGGCGGCCTTGCCCTCCTCCAGGACGGCGGCCATGGACATGACCTTGCTGGTGGAGCCGGGCTCGTAGGCGTCCTGGAGGGCCGCGTTGCCCATGGCGGCGGCGTTGGCGGCGGAGAGGTCGTTGGGGTCGAAGCCGGGGGCGTTGGCCATGGCGAGGACCTCGCCGGTGCGGGTGTCCTGGACGATGACGTAACCGCGGTCGGCCTTCGACTTGCGGACCTGCTCGCTGATGGCCTGCTGGGCGGCCCACTGGATGTCCCGGTCGATGGTGAGCTCGACGTCGGAGCCGGGGACGGCGGGGGTGCCCTGGGAGCCGGCGGTGGGGACCTGCCGGCCGCCGGAGGCGGTGAAGCGGATCTTCCCGTCCTTGCCCGCGAGTTCGGGGTCGAGCAGGGATTCGACGCCGCCGGCGCCGCGGCCCTCGGCGTTGACGAAGCCCAGTATCCCGGCGCCGAGGTCCCCGTTGGGGTAGACGCGCTTGGTGCTGGGCTCGCTGAGGACGCCGCCGAGCAGGTTGACGCCGGTGCCGCCGGGGGCCTGGGCCTTCTGCGCGTAGACCTTCTTGAGGTCCTTGATCTGGTTCCAGACCTGCGGGGTCTGCTTGCGGGCGAGCAGGGTGTAGCGGGACTTGGGGGTCCGGAGCTTCTTGGCCAGCTCGGCCGGTTCCTTGCCGAGGATCGGGGCGAGGAGCGCGGCGGCCTGTTCGGGCGCGTCGCGGACCTTGGACTCCTCGGGGGTGAAGAGCTTCGGGTCGGCGGTGATGTCGTAGGCGTCGACGCTGGTGGCGAGGGCGATGCCGTTGCGGTCGGTGATCTCGCCGCGCTCGGCGGAGAGCGTGTACTCCTGGTAGCGGTACTTGTCGGCCTTGGCCGCGTACGCGCTGGCGTCGACGGCCTGGACCTGGAGCAGCCGCACCACGAAGACCAGCATGACGAGGGTGAGGCCCAGGGAGATCAGGCGCAGCCGGGGCCGGGGGCTGCCGAGCTTGATGGTGCGGGGCTTGCGGGCCGGCGGGCGGGGCGGTGCCGGGCGGCGCGCGGCGGGGCGGGCGGCGGGCCGGGGGGTACGGCCGCCGTTCCGGGCGCCGGATCCCGCGGAGGCGGGCCGGGGGCGGGCCGCCGGGCGGGCGGGGCCGGGGACGCGGCGACGCGGGGGCTCCTGGGAGGGCACTGCTCGGTCACCTGCCGGAGGTCGTGGGAGTGGGCGCGGTGGTCTTCGGCGCCGTGGCCGTGGAGCGGGGGGCGGTGCTCGTGCCGGGGGCGGGGCTCTGCCCCGTACCGGGCGGGGCCGGGTCGCCGGTGCGGTCCGGGACGCGGGCCGACGTGCGGGAGGGCTTCGACGAGGGCTTGGGGGACGGCTTCGGGGAGGCGGCGACGGTGGGCTCGCCGAGGACCTTGCCGTCGGGGCCGAGGAAGGCGGGGCTGCCGCCGGGGACCATGCCGAGCTCGCGGGCGCGGCGCTCCAGGGCGTCGGGGGCGGCGTCGGCGTCGACGTCGCGCTGGAGCGCCTGCTCCTCGTCGGTGAGCTCGGTGGTGCGGTCCTTGAGCTCGCGCAGCTTGAAGGAGCCCTGGTTGAGGGCGGAGTTGAGCAGCAGCAGGGTGATGAGGCCGCCGCCGAGGAGGAGGACGACGAGCAGGACGAAGGGGGTGCGGGCGGCCGTGCTCGGCCCGGACGGCATCAGCCGTCCGAGGCGCGCGGCCCGGCCTTTGAGCGGCCCCCTGGCCGCGCTCACAGCACGTCCTCCCGGATGCGCTCGACGCCCCGGAGGCGGGCGGGGGCGGCCCGGCGGTTCTCGGCCACCTCCTCCTCGGTGGGGAGTTCGGCGCCGCGGGTGAGGAGCTTGAGGCGGGGCTGGTACTGCTCGGGGACGACCGGGAGGCCGGGCGGGGCGGTGGTGGCCGCGCCCGCCGCGAAGACCTGCTTGACCAGCCGGTCCTCCAGGGAGTGGTACGAGAGGACGGCGACCCGGCCGCCGACGGCGAGGGCCTTCACGGCGGCCGGGATGGCCCGCTCCAGGACGCTGAGCTCGCCGTTGACCTCGATGCGCAGGGCCTGGAAGGTGCGCTTGGCGGGGTTGCCGCCGGTGCGCTTGGCGGCCTGCGGGAGGGCGTCGCGGATGAGCTCGACGAGCCGGGCGCTGTTGCTGAAGGGTTCCTTCTCGCGCTCGCGGACGACGGCGGAGACGATCCGCTTGGCCTGCTTCTCCTCGCCGTAGGCGCGCAGGATGCGGACGAGCTCGCCGGCCGGGTAGGTGTTGAGGACCTCGGCGGCGCTCATGCCGGTCGTCTGGTCCATGCGCATGTCGAGCGGGGCGTCCTGCGCGTAGGCGAAACCGCGGTCGGCCTCGTCCAGCTGCATGGAGGAGACGCCGAGGTCGAAGAGGACGCCGTCGACCTTGTCGATGCCGAGCCGGTCGAGGACCTCGGGCAGTTCGTCGTAGACCGCGTGGACGAGGGTGGCGCGGTCCCCGTAGGGGGCGAGCCGCTCGCCGGAGAGGCGCAGGGCCTCCTTGTCGCGGTCCAGGGCGACGAGGCGGGCCTCGGGGAAGGCGCGCAGCAGGGCCTCGCTGTGTCCGCCGAGGCCCAGGGTGCAGTCGACCACGACCGCTCCCGGGCTCTGGAGGGCAGGGGCCAACATGTCCAGGCACCGCTGGAGCATCACCGGGACGTGTCGGTCGTTGCTCAACGCACCCTCTCAGAACGGGCACGGCGAGCGGGATGGAGGCCGAGCCGTGGGTGCCGCCGCGCACACGGGGGAGAAACCGCTTCAAATCGCTCGATTGTCTCCAGGAACTCCGCGTCACTCTAGTCCACGGAGGGGGCCGGTCAATCAACCGGCTGGCGCGCCGCGCGGCGCCGGACGCGGTGGCGGACATTCCGGACGGTTCACTCGATCGGCGCACGCGACGGTCGCTGTGGGTTAGCTCACACGCGGGTTCATTGGCGCTCTTTGTCCTCTTCTCACAGCGGGCCCGCGCGGGTGGTGCCCACTACGGTCGAGCCATGACGACCTCCGCACACCCCTCCCCCGGCGCCGGTGACTCGGTCACCGAGCGGCTCGTCGAGGCGAACGCGCGGTACGCCGCCGACTTCACCGACCCGGGCATGGACGCGCGGCCGGTGCTCCGCGTCGCCGTCGTGGCCTGCATGGACGCCCGGCTCGACCTGCACGCCGCACTCGGTCTCGAACTCGGCGACTGCCACACCATCCGCAACGCGGGCGGGGTCGTCACCGACGACGTGATCCGCTCCCTCACCATCAGCCAGCGCGCCCTCGGCACCCGCGCCGTGATGCTGGTGCACCACACCGGCTGCGGCCTGGAGTCGCTCACCGAGGACTTCCGGCACGAGCTGGAGGACGAGGTGGGCCAGCGGCCGGCCTGGGCGGTCGAGGCCTTCCGCGACGTGGACCAGGACGTGCGGCAGTCGATGCAGCGGGTGCGGACCTCGCCGTTCCTGCCGCACACGGACGACGTCCGGGGCTTCGTCTTCGACGTGACGACGGGCTTGCTGCGCGAGATCCACCCTGTGGAGAATGGTTCCGGCACCGGCCCGAGCACATCTTCCGCCGCCGCGTAAGACGACAAACCCCGGCATTCCGCCCACGGTTGTCCACAGGCGAGTGACACGGCCCGGCCATCCCCATGAGAATGCCCGGGTGACACCCCCCGTCCATCCCGGCGGGGGCAGGTGTCCGTGTTCCTGCAAGGCCGAGGAGGGCCGGGGTGACGACCTATGACGACCGAGCGAGCCTCACAGACTTGACCACCACCGCGGAGCGGGTCCGCGGGTCGGTGGAGAGCGTGATCGAGGGCAAGCCCGAGGTCGTACGTCTCGCGCTGACGGTGCTGCTCGCCGAGGGGCACCTCCTCATCGAGGACGTACCCGGCGTCGGCAAGACCATGCTCGCCAAGACGCTCGCGCGGTCCATCGACTGTTCGGTGCGCCGCATCCAGTTCACGCCCGACCTGCTGCCGTCGGACGTCACCGGCGTGTCGATCTTCGACCAGCAGCGCCGGGAGTTCGAGTTCAAGCCGGGCGCGATCTTCGCCCAGATCGTCATCGGCGACGAGATCAACCGCGCCTCGCCCAAGACGCAGTCCGCGCTCCTGGAGTCCATGGAGGAACGCCAGGTCACCATCGACGGGCACACCTACGAACTGCCCAGCCCGTTCATGGTCGTGGCCACCCAGAACCCGGTCGAGATGGAGGGCACCTATCCGCTGCCCGAGGCCCAGCGCGACCGCTTCATGGCCCGGGTCTCCATCGGGTACCCGAGCGCCGAGGCCGAGTTCCAGATGCTCGACGTGCACGGCGCGGTCAACCCGCTGGACGACCTCCAGCCGGTCGCCCACGCCCACGAGATCCTCAAGCTGATCGAGGCGGTCCGCACGGTGCACGTCGCCGACGCCGTGCGGCGGTACGCCGTCGACGTCGTCGCCGCCACCCGCAACCACCCCGACCTGCGGCTCGGCGCCTCCCCGCGCGCCACGCTCCACCTGCTGCGGGCCGCCAGGGCCTCCGCCGCCCTCGCCGGCCGCGAGTACGTGCTGCCCGACGACCTCCAGGCGCTCGCCGTGCCGGTCCTCGCGCACCGGCTGCTGCCCACGGCGCAGGCCCAGCTCAACCGGCGCAACGCCGAGCAGGTCGTCCTCGACATCCTCCAGCGGACCCCCGTCCCGTCCGCGGCCCCGCCCGCCGGCCCGCTCTACGGCCGGCAGCCCGGGGGCCGGCAGCTGTGATGGCGACCCCCGCCGCACCCCAGGGGCAGCGGGCCGACGACCACTCGGGCCCCCGGGCCGAGGACGGCCGGGGCGGCCTGCGGGCCGCCCTCGGCGGGCTCACCACCCGCGGCCGGTCCTTCCTGGCCGCCGGGGCGGCCGCCGCCGTCTGCGCCTACGTGCTCGGCCAGGCCGACCTGCTCCGGGTCGGCCTGCTGCTCGCCAGCCTGCCGCTGATCTGCGCCTTCGTCCTGCACCGCACCCGCTACCGGGTCGCCACCTCGCGCCGGCTCACCCCGCAGCGGGTGGAGGCGGGCACCGAGGCCCGGGTCCAGCTCCGCATGGAGAACATCTCCAAGCTCCCCACCGGGCTGCTGATGCTCCAGGACCACGTGCCGTACATGCTCGGCCCCCGCCCCCGCTTCGTCCTCGACCGGGTCGAGGCCGGCGGCCGCCGCGAGGTCTCCTACCGGGTCCGCTCCGACCTGCGCGGCCGCTTCCCGCTCGGCCCGCTCCAGCTCCGGCTGAGCGACCCCTTCGGGATGTGCGAGCTGACCCGCTCCTTCCACGCGTACGACACCCTGACCGTCGTCCCGCGCACCACCCCGCTGCCCGCCGTCCGGCTGGGCGGCGAGGCCTCCGGGTACGGAGAGGGCCGGCAGCGCACGCTCGCCCTCGCCGGCGACGACGACGTCATCCCGCGCGCGTACCGGATCGGCGACGACCTGCGCCGGGTCCACTGGCGCTCCACCGCCCGGTACGGCGAGCTGATGGTCCGCCGCGAGGAACAGCCCCAGCGCTCCCACTGCACGGTCCTCCTCGACACCCGCCGGGCCGGCTACCAGGGCTCGGGCCCCGACTCCGCCTTCGAGTGGGCCGTCTCCGGCGCCGCCTCCGTCCTCACCCACATGCTGGAGCGGGGCTACGCGGTCCGGCTGCTCACCGACACCGGCACCGCCGTCCCCGGCGAGGGCTCCGACGGCGGGTACGCCGGCACCACCACCGGCGACTCCGCGGAGACGGCCGGGCTCCTGATGGACACCCTCGCGATCGTCGACCACTCCGACGGCGCCGGGCTCTCCCGCGCCTCCGACGTGCTGCGTACCGGCGGCGACGGGCTGCTCGTCGCCTTCCTCGGCGACCTCGACGAGGAGCAGGCCGCGCTGGCCGGACGGATGCGGGCCCGCGCCGGCGCGGCCGTCGCCTTCGTCCTGGACTCCGGCTCCTGGCTCACCGCCGGCGCCGTGACCGGGGCCGTCGAGGCCCGGATCCGGCAGCTGCGCGAGGCCGGCTGGACCGTGGTCTCCGTGCCGCCGGGGGGCCGGATGGCCGACCTCTGGCAGGAGGCCGCCGGGGCGCTGCGGGACACCGCCGCCGCAGACAGCTACGGAGGATGGGCATGAGCGGGCTCACCCGCCTGACACTGGCCGCCTGGGCGGCCTCCCTGATGGCCGCCGGCGCGCTGCTGCCGCTGGTCAAGCCGGCCACCTGGATCTTCACCGCCGCCTTCCTGCTCGCCCTGCAGAGCGGCACCGGCATGCTGTGCCGGCGGGTGCCGCTGGCACGGCCGCTGACGGTCGGCGCCCAGCTCCTCGTCGGCGTGCTCGCGCTGACCGTGGTCTTCGCCCGCGAGCAGGCGCTCCTCGGCTTCCTGCCGGGGCCGCTCGCGGTCCAGCACGTGGCCGAGCTGTTCCGGCTCGGCGCCGAGGACGTCGGCACCTACGCGATCCCCGCCCCGGACACCGAGGGCATCCGGCTGATGCTGGTCGCCGGGGTGCTGGCGATCGGGCTGCTCGTGGACGTCCTGGCGGTCACCTTCCGCCGCGCCGCCCCGGCGGGTCTGCCGCTGCTCGCGCTGTACTCGGTGGCCGCCGGGCTCTCCGGGGGCGGCGCGGGCCGGCTCTGGTTCGTGCTCGCCGCCGCCGGCTACCTCCTGCTGCTCCTCGCCGAGGGCCGTGACCGGCTCTCGGCCTGGGGCCGGGTCTTCGGCGGCGCCCAGCGCAGCGGCCGGTCCGGCTCGCTCGTGGGCACCGGGACGTCCTTCGCCCCGGTGCGCACCGGCCGCCGGATCGGCGCCGTCGCCATGGGCACCGCCCTGGTCGTGCCGCTCGTCCTGCCGGGCTTCTCCGGCGGGCTCCTGGGCACCGGCGGCGGAGGGGCCGCGGGCGGGGGCGGCGGGGGCGGCGGCACCATCGCCGCGGTGAACCCGCTGGTCTCGCTCCAGGACAACCTGCGGCAGCCGGAGGACTTCGAGGTCCTGCGCTACCGCACCAACGCCCTGGACAACAGCGATCTCTATCTGCGGCTCGTCGCCCTCGACCAGTTCGACGGCACCTCGTGGAAGTCCTCGGTCCGCCCGATCGAGGCCGTGCCGAAGTCGCTGCCGTGGCCGGACGGCCTCGCGCAGTCCGTCCGCACCGCCGAGGTGACCAGCAACTTCGTCGCCTCGGAGGGGTACGACCAGAAGTGGCTGCCGATGCCGTTCCCGGCCGCCCGGGTCGACATCGAGGGACGCTGGCGGTTCGAGCCGGCCGGCCGGATGCTCGTCGGCGACGACAAGCAGACCACCAAGGGCGTCCGCTACCAGGTGACCAGCCTCGACGTGCAGCCCACGGCCGAGCAGCTCGCCGCGGCGGGCCCGGCTCCGGACGCGCTGCTCCGCGAGTACACCAAGGTGCCGGGCAGCCTGCCCGCCGACGTGAAGTCGACGGCCCTGGAGGTCACCAAGGACGCGGCCAACGACTACGAACGGGCGGTCCGGCTCCAGGACTGGTTCTCGGAGGACGGCGGTTTCCGGTACGACGTCGACGTGACGTCCGGGACGGGCACGGAGGCGATCTCCCGCTTCCTGAAGGACAAGAAGGGATTCTGTATCCACTTCTCCTTCTCGATGGCGGCGATGGCCCGCACGCTGGGCATCCCGGCGCGCGTCGCGGTCGGCTTCATGCCCGGCACCAGCCAGTCCGACGGTTCGGTCTCGGTCGGCATCCGGGACGCCCACGCCTGGCCCGAGCTGTACTTCGAGGGCGCCGGCTGGACCCGCTTCGAGCCGACGCCGTCCCGCGGCTTCACCCCCGCGTACACCCGGCAGACCTCTCCCACCACCGGCCCGACCGGTCCGGCGCAGCCCTCGGACGCGGCCTCGGCCCAGCCCTCGGCGGCACCGAGCGCCTCGGAGAGCTGCCCGCCGGAGATGCGGCGCCTCGGTGAGTGCGGTCAGCCCGCGACGGCGGCGGACGACGCGTCCTCCGGCGGCGGCACGGACTTCCTGAAGGTCGCCGCCTGGACCCTGGCGGGCCTGCTCGTCCTCGCCCTCCCGCTCACCCCGCTCCTCTGGCGGACCCGGGTACGGGCCCGCCGGCTCGGCCCCTCGGGGGGACCGCTGACGGTGTGGCGGGAGATCGGCGACACGGCCTGGGACTACGGGCTCGAACCGGACGACGCGCAGACGCCGCGGCGGACGGCGGAGCGGATCGTCCGGGCGGGTGAGCTGACGGGTGCGGCGGCGGAGTCGGTCCACCGCGTGGCCGGGGCGGTCGAGGAGGCCCTCTACGCCCCGTCTCCCCGCCCGGTGGCGGGCCTGGCCGAGGACGCGGCCCGCGTCCGCACCGCCTTCCACGCGAACGCCACCCGCGGGGTACGCCTCCGAGCCCTGCTGGCCCCCCGCTCGGCCGCCCGCCTCCACTGGTCCGCCTCCACGAAGTGGACCGCCCTCAAAACCCGAACCCCGGGCCTCCGCGGCACCCTGTGACGACCTGACGGCGCCCCTTGCCGGGCCAAGGCCCTACGCGCCTGAACCCGCACCCCGATGTACGGCTTCGTACGGGTGCGGGTTCAGGCGCGTGTGCGGAGGCACCCGCGAACGGCGGAACAGCGTGGGCACCGCCCCGGTGGGTGGAAAACACTGCGCCCCGCCGAGGCTCGGGGCCGGCGGGGCGAGGGTTCGGGGGTGCGGGGTCTCCGCTCAGGGCCGCGTCAGTGGCCGCCGCCCTGCTGCTCGTCGCGGCGGCGCTGCCACCGCGCCTCGATCCGGTCCATCATCGAGCGTCGCGCCTGGACCTGCCGGCCCCGACCCGTCTGCTGCGCCTGCTCACCCGGCTTCGGCGCCTTGCGCCATCCGGTGACCGCCAGAACCGCGCAGCCCAGCATGACGAGGAATCCCACCACGCTGATCCAGATCAGGCCGTCCTCGTAGAAGACCAGTCCGGCCATGAGGAGCGCGATACCCACCAGGAAGCCGACGACTGCCTGATACACCCGTCGCCGGGTGTACGTGCGCAGCCCGCTTCCCTCGAGCGCTGTCGCGAACTTGGGGTCTTCGGCGTACAGCGCTCGCTCCATCTGCTCGAGCATTCGCTGCTCGTGCTCCGAGAGCGGCACGGAGTCCTCCTAGTCGTCGGTCGCGGGGGCGACCGGTTGCGGCCCTTTCAGGATAGGCAGGGAATCGCCCCCGTGAAACCCGCCCTCAATGCCGATCAGCCCATCCGGGCCGCCACGCGGTTCGGTTGGTGAGGCGTTGATTCCCCAGCCGCCCGCCCGTCATGCCGGATGGTTTCCCTCGATCATACGGCGCGAAGCCGCATATGGGGCGGCCTGTCGCAGAGCGGGGCCCACACCTCCGAACGGGTGGCGGGGCCCCTGGGTTCCACCCGATCAGGCGGGCTTCTCGGCGAGCACGTGGAGCTGGGTGGCGACGGCGTGGAAGGCGGCCAGTTCGGCCGCCGCGGCCTCCAGCTTCAGCAGCGCCTCGGCGGCACCGGGCTCGGTGTCGACGAGGACGCCGGGGACCAGGTCCGCGAAGATCCGTACGCCGTGGACGGCGCTCACGGAGAGCCCGGCCTCCTCGGCGAGGCCGGTCAGCTGCTCGGCGGTGAACCGCCGGGGCACGGGGTCGCCCGCGCCCCAGCGCCCGTCGGGGTCGCCGAGCGCGGTCCGGGCCTCGGTGAAGTGCCCGGCGAGGGCGCGGGCCAGGACCGCGCCGCCGAGCCCGGCGCCGAGGACGCTGAGCGCCCCGCCGGGACGGAGCGCGGCCACCGTGTTCCGTACGCCCTCGGCCGGGTCGTCCACGTACTCCAGGACGCCGTGGCAGAGCACCGCGTCGTAGGCGTCGCGCTCGACCACGTCGAAGAGCCCGCGGACGTCGCCCTGGACGCCGGTCACCAGCTCGGCGACCCCGGCCTCGGCGGCGCGGCGCTCCAGCGCGAAGAGCGCGTTGGGGCTGGGGTCGACGACGGTGACGCGGTGGCCCAGGCGGGCCACCGGCACCGCGAAGTTGCCGGAGCCGCCGCCGGTGTCCAGGACGTCCAGGACGGCCCGCCCGGTGCCGGCGACCCGGCGGTCGAGGGCGTCCTTGAGGACGTCCCAGACGACGGCGGTGCGCAGGGAGGCGCGCGACGGGCGCGACGACGCCTCACGGCCGAAGACAGCGGAAGGGTCCGGCACGGCTCTTGACTCCTCGGTGACGGGGTCGGACCTCCCCACCCTATGGCCTCGGCGATGCCGCGCGGATCAACCGGCGGCGCCGTCCGCCGGGGGCTGCCGGGGCAGCACCGGCTGGAGCACGAGCAGCCGCTCGACCAGGCGCAGGAAGTGGGCGGCGTCCCTGACGAGGTCGTCGGCCTCGCGCGCGCTCGCGGCGGCGGCGACGCCCGCCTCGGCGAGGGCGCGGCGCGGCGCGCCCGCGGCGAAGAGGGCGCTCCATTCGGTGAGCTCGGGGGCGAGCTGCGGCAACAGCTCCCAGGCGCTCCTTATGGCCTGGCGCCGGCGGGTGCGGGGCACGGGGCGGGCGCGGGCGGCGAGGACGGCGGCCGCGGCGCGCAGGGCGGCGAGGTGCGCGGTGGCGTACCTCTCGTGGGGGCGGTCGAGGGCCGCGGCCTCGTCGATCCCGGCGCGGGCCTTGGCGAGCAGGTCGAGGGCGGCGGGCGGGGCTCCGGTCCTGCGGGACACGGGGTGGACGTCGGCTGCTGCGAAAGGACTGGCCATGACGAGCCTCCTGTCGTCGGGTGACGGCCTTGTCGCCGTCTGTGTCCATCGTGAAGGCACCCACTGACAATCACCCTGACCTGGGGTTTTGCCAGCAGAGCAACTCACGGGTAACTTTTGGACTGACCAGTCAGTTCAAAAGTGGGAAGCGGGGGGTGGATCCATGGGATCCGACGACCTGACCACACGACCGTCTCCGGAGGGGGCCGGCCTCGTCGTCGAGGGGCTCGGGCTCAAGGGCCCCCGTGGCTGGGCCTTCCGGGACGTGTCCTTCCGCGCCGGGGCCGGGTCCCTGGTGGCGCTCGAAGGCCCGTCCGGCACCGGCCGCACCTGTCTGCTGCTCGCGCTCACCGGCCGGATGAAGACCAAGGAGGGCACCGCCGAGATCGGCGGGCTGCCGCTGCCGCGCCGGATGGCCGCCGTACGCCGGATCGCCGCGCTCGGACAGGTCCCCGGCGTGAGCGAGCTCGACCCGTCCCTGACCGTGGCCGAGCACCTGCGCGAGCGGGCGCTGCTCCAGCACCGGTTCGACGGCTCGGTCCGCGCCCTCCTGCGCCGCCCGGGCACCCGGGCCGCCGAGACCCGGGCCCGGATCGACGAGGCCGTCGCGGCCGCCGGGCTCGACCTCGCCGCCCTGCCGAAGGGCGACCGGACCTCCGTACGGGACCTGGAGCGCCTGGAGGCGCTGCGGCTGTCCATCGCGCTGGCCCTGATCGGCCGGCCCCGGCTGCTCGGCGTGGACGACACGGACCTGAAGCTGTCGGACGCCGACCGGGCCGAGGCCTGGGCGCTGCTGCGCGCGGTCGCCGACGCCGGCACCACCGTCCTCGCCGTCTGCAGCGAGGCCCCGGCCGGCGCCCTGCGGATCACCACGGTCGAGGCGCCCGCGGTAGCGGACCCGGACGCGGAGAGCGCGGCCGGGGACGGCGCCGAGGACACCGCCGGGAAGACCGCCGAGGACGGCGCCGACGACACCGCCGAAGACGACGACACCATCGAGGAGGGGGCGGACGATGCGCTCGCCGAAACTGGCCGCGCTTGAGCTGAGGCGCTTCGGCAGGGGGAAGCTGCCGCGCGCCGCGCTCGTCGCGGTCCTGCTGCTGCCGCTGCTGTACGGCGCCCTGTACCTGTACTCGTTCTGGGACCCGTACAGCAGGCTCGACCGGCTGCCCGTCGCCCTGGTCAACGAGGACCGCGGCGCCACCGCCGACGGCAAGCGGATCACCGCGGGCGAGGACATCACCGAGGGGCTGCTCGACAGCAGGACCTTCGAGTGGCACCAGGTGAGCGACGCCGAGGCGCGCGAGGGCGTCGAGGACGGCCGGTACTACCTGTCCCTGACCGTGCCCGGCGACTTCAGCGAGCGGATCGCGTCGAGCTCCGGGGACTCCCCCGAGACCGGCGCCCTGAAGGTCCGGACGAACGACTCCAACAACTACATCGTCGGCCAGATCTCGCGGACGGTCTTCTCCGAGGTGCGCACCGCCGCCTCCACCAAGTCCTCGCGGACCTTCCTCGACAAGATCTTCATCTCCTTCTCCGACATCCACGAGGCCACGGCCGAGGCCGCCAAGGGCGCCGCCGACCTGAAGAAGGGCGTGGACAAGGCCAAGAAGGGATCCAAGGACCTCACCGACGGCCTGACCGACGCCAAGACCGGCAGCAGCGACCTCGCCGCCGGCCTGAAGAAACTGGACAAGGGATCCAAGGACGTCCAGACCGGTACGCGGAAGGTCGCGGACGGCACCCAGGCGCTCGCCGACAAGGTGAACGGCACCGCCGACAAGGTCCGCCCGTACCTCGCGAACAACGGCACCTCCATCCGCGACACCGCCAAGCTGGTCTCCGACTCGGCCACCGCGGCCCGCAACGACCTGGAGGACCTGGTCCGCCGCGCCCCGCTGCTGCGCACCGCCGCCCACAAGGCCGACGACACGCTGTCCCGGCTGCACCGCGAGTCCTGCGCGAAGCCCGGCACCACCCCGCCGATCGAGCTGCCGGAGGGCGTGACCCTGCCCGAGGGCTTCGCCCTCCCCGACAACAAGGAGTTCTGCGCCGCCCTGAAGGAGGCGTCGACCAACGCCGGGGACGTCGCAACCGTCGCGGACGACGTGCACCGGCTGGCCAAGGGCAGCGACGGCGACCTGAAGACGCTCGACGAGCGGCTGAAGAAGCTGAAGAAGCAGGCGGACGAGCTGGCCGCCCGCGCCCCGCACCTGGACGAGGACGTCGCGGGCGCCATCCGCAAGATCAACGAGCTCAACAAGGGCGCGAAAAAGGTCGCCGACGGCGCCGCGCAGCTGCACACCGGCGTCACCGGCGCCCGCGCGGGCTCGGTCAGCCTGGACACCGGCGTCGGCAAACTCAAGAAGGGCGCCGGCGACCTCGACGGCGGCCTGTTCAAGCTCGCCGACGGCTCCGGCTCGCTCGCCACCGGCCTCAAGGACGGCGTCGACCAGATCCCGGACTACGACAAGGAGGAGCGCGACCGGCGCACGGAGGTCATGGCCGACCCGGTGCAGCTGGCCGCCCAGTCGCTCCACAAGGCGCCTAACTACGGCACGGGCTTCGCCCCGTACTTCATCCCGCTCTCCCTCTGGGTCGGCGCGATGGTCGCGTACATGATCATCCAGCCGATGAACCGGCGGGCCCTCGCCGCGGGCGCCTCCGCCTGGCGCATCGCGCTGGCCGGCTGGTTCCCGGTGGCGGCGATCGGTGTCCTCCAGGTCGGCGCGCTGCTCTCCGTCCTGCACTGGGGCCTCGGCCTGGAGATGGCCAGGGCAGCCGGCACGGTCGGCTTCCTCGCCCTGGTGACCTGCTGCTTCGCCGCGATCATCCAGTGGCTCAACGCCCGCTTCGGCGCGGCCGGAAGGATCCTGGTCCTGGCCCTCCTCATGGTCCAGCTGACCTCGGCGGGCGGCACCTACCCGGTGCAGACCAGCCCGGGCTTCTTCAACGCCGTCCACCCCTTCCTGCCGATGACCCACGTGGTCGAGGCGCTGCGCCGGCTCATCTCCGGCGGCGGCCTCGCCCCGGTCTGGGAGGCGGTCGCCGTCCTCGCCGCCTTCACCCTGGGCGCGCTCGCCCTGACCGCGGTCACCGCGCGCCGCAAGCAGGTGTGGACACTGGACCGGCTCCACCCCGAGCTGTCGCTGTGACCGGCCCGGCCTCTGTGAGAATCGACCCCATGGACAGCAGCAGCACCCGCCGCCAGGCCACCCGCGCCAAGCTCTACGAGGCGGCCGTCACCCTCATCGCCGAGCAGGGCTTCTCGGCCACGACGGTCGACGAGATCGCCGAGCGGGCCGGGGTGGCCAAGGGCACGGTCTACTACAACTTCAAGAGCAAGACCGAGCTCTTCGAGGAGCTGCTGCGCCACGGCGTCTCCCTCCTCACCGCCTCCCTGCGGACGGCGGCCGAGGAGACGGCGGCGAGCGGCGGCAGCCGGGTCGCCGCGCTGGACGCGATGATCCGCGCCGGCCTCGTCTTCATCGACCGCTACCCCGCCTTCACCCAGCTGTACGTGGCCGAGCTCTGGCGCACCAACCGCGCCTGGAACTCCACGCTCCTGGTCGTCCGCCAGGAGGCCGTCGCCGTCGTCGAGGGCGTCCTGCGCGACGGCGTCGAGGCGGGCGAACTCAGCGACGAGATCGACGTCCAGCTCACGGCGGCTGCCCTGGTCGGCATGGTCCTCGTCGCCGCCCTGGACTGGAAGGCCTTCCAGAGCGAGCGCTCCCTGGACGACGTCCACGCGGCGCTGTCCCTGCTGCTGCACGGGCGCGTGGGCGGAGGCTGCTGAAGCGGATCCTGGATCCGATATCCAAGATCCAGGAGGTTGGATCCAGGAGGTTGGATCCAGGAGGTTGGATCCGAAATCCGGGACATTGGATATCGGATCCAGGATCCTGAAACCCGGACGTTGGATCCCGGAGATTGGATCCACGCAACGAAAAGCGCCGGTCCGCGCGAGGCTCGATCCCCCCGAGCCACGCCGGACCGGCGCTTCCTTTCGTACACCCCCGTGCACGTCCCCCGTGCCGGCAGGCGCGCGGCCCCGCTCCGCCGCCCCGTGTCGGCGGTTCGGGAGCCGCGCCCCTTCCGTGGGCTCCACTCTCTCCTCCCGGCGGGTCCCGCCCCATCCGCGCGGGTACTCATCTCGGCGCCTAGGTACGGATACTCAGCCGACGCCCGTGACGGACGGGCGCGGCCTCGTTACGATCACGAGCGTGTCCGTACTCCCCCTGGTCTTCACGAGCGGCTGGGCGAGCGGGATCAACGCCTACGCGGTGGTCCTGCTCCTCGGTGTCTTCGGCGCGACCGGGCTCACCGACGAGGTGCCCGAGGCGCTCCAGCGCACGGACGTCCTGATCGCGGCCGGCGTGCTGTTCCTCATCGAGGCGGTCGCGGACAAGGTGCCGTACATGGACAACGTGTGGGACTCGGTCCACACGGTGATCCGGCCGGTCGCGGGTGCCGTGGTGGCCGCGCTGCTGGCCGGCGAGAGCGGTTCGCTGCCGGAGCTGGCGGCGGGGGCGATCGGCGGGTCGACGGCGCTGATGAGCCATCTGGTCAAGGCGGGGACGCGGATGGCGGTGAACACCTCGCCGGAGCCGTTCTCCAACATCGCGATCAGCACGGGCGAGGATCTCGCGGTCGCCGGTGTCATCACCTTCGCGATATTCCATCCGGTGGCGGCGGCGGTGATCGCCGCCGTGCTGCTGGCGCTCGGCATCTGGCTGCTGGTCTTCCTGGCGTCCAGGATCCGGCGGTTCCTGCGCCGCCGGGCGCAGCGCCGCGAGGAGCGCAGGCTGGCGGCGGCGGAGGGCGGTCCACCTGCGGACCGGTCTGTCGGCGGGGGCCGATAGGGTCCCTGACATGGGACGGATTGTGGTGATCGGCGCGGGTCTCGGCGCCATGGCGGCGGCGGCCAGGCTCGCGGTCGCCGGACACACGGTGACGGTGTACGAGCGGACGTCGGCGTACGGCGGGGCGGTGGGCCGCTTCGAGCGCGAGGGCTTCGCCTTCGACACCGGCCCCGGGCTGCTGCACCTGCCGGCGGTCTACCGCGACCTGTTCGTGAAGACGGGGAAGAGGCCGCTGGAGGAGTGCGTCGGGCTGAGCCAGGTGGATCCGGCCGCCCGGCACGTCTTCGCCGACGGCACGCGCGTGGACCTGCCGAACGCCTCGCGGGCCGGCACGGTCGCCGCCCTGGACGCGGCGCTCGGCGCGGGCGCGGGCGAGCGGTGGGGGGACTTCCTGGTGCGGGCCCGTGAGGCGTGGGACCGGACCCGTCGCCCGCTCCTGGAGGAGCCGCGGCCCGCCGACCCGAAGGCGCTCGCCCGGGAGCCGTACCCGGCGCCGAAGGCGGGGCTGCTGCGCCGTCCGACGCGGACGCTGGCCCAGGTCGGCGAGCGGGAGCTGCGCGACCCCCGGCTGATCGCGCTTCTGGACTCGTACGCGGAGGCGTACGGCTTCCCGGCGGCCGACGCCCCGGCGTCCGCCGCCGTGCTGCCGTACATGGAGCAGAGCTTCGGCAGCTGGTACGTGGCGGGCGGGATCCGGGCGCTCGCGGACGCGGTGTACGAGCGCTGCCGGGAACGGCGGGTGGAGTTCGTCTTCGACGCGCGCGTGGACGAGGTGGTGACCGAGGGCGGCCGGGCGGCCGGGGTCCGGCTGGAGTCGGGCGAGACCGTGGCGGCGGACCACGTGGTCGCGGGCGCGCCGGTGCCGGCGCTCTACCGCGAGCAGGTGGTGCCCTGGGAGCGCGCCGACGAGTGGCCCGCGTTCCAGGGGCACGGCACGGGCCGGCTGACGGTCCTGCTGGCGCTGCGCGGCGGCCGCGAGGAGGGCGCCGCGCACCGGACGGTCGTCCACGGGGACGGGAGCCGGCCGACGGCGACCGTGCTGCGGCCGGACGACCCGGTGCTGCGGCCCGACGCGGACCACGAGTCGGTGACGGTCTCCGCGCGCGTGGACCTGGCGCAGGGACAGGACTGGTCGGGGCTCGCGGGGCGGCTCGTGGAGGCCGCGGGGCGTGCCGTGCCGGGCCTGGCGGAGCGGCTGCTCTGGCAGGAGGTCCGCACCCCGGAGGACGTACGGGAGGCGACGGGGACGCCCGAGGTGCCGGGTCCGGCGCTGGCGGACGCCCGGGGGCGGTGGCTGCCCGCCGCCAACGTCTCCCCCGTGCCCGGCCTGTACTTCGCGGGCGGCTGGTCGCATCCGGGCGGCGGGCTCGCCCACGCGGGCATGTCGGGCGCGCTGGTGGCCGGGCTGATCGTGGAGGGCGCGGAGTTCCGCGGCTCGCAGTGAGCCGGCCCCAGCCCTCCCCGTCGGCTCAGTAGCGGTACGGGGACTGCTCGTCCTGCGGCTGCTGGTGCTGCTGCTCGTAGCCGTACTGCCCCGGCGCGTAGGCCTGCGGCGGCGGCTGGTCCGTGTCGCGCTGCTGCGGGACCCAGACGCCGCCGGGCGGCGTGTCGTAGGCGTACGAGGGGGCGTAGGGGTCGCCGTAGTACTGGGTGTACTGCTGGCCGTCGGTGCCGGGGCCGATGTACGGGTCGGAGTAGGCGGCGTACTGCTGCGGGGCGCCGGCGGTGCCGTAGTCGTAGGCGGGCTGCTGCTGCTCGTAGCCGGCGGCGTAGGTGT
The DNA here is from genome assembly GCF_040633895.1 of Streptomyces sp. NPDC007863. Taxonomy (NCBI): domain Bacteria; kingdom Bacillati; phylum Actinomycetota; class Actinomycetes; order Kitasatosporales; family Streptomycetaceae; genus Streptomyces; species Streptomyces sp. NPDC007863. The sequence continues at coordinate 269,640 of NZ_JBEYEI010000002.1, read as the reverse complement.
CGTAGGCGTAGCCGGTGGTGTCGTACCCGGGCTGCTGCGCGTAGCCGGACGGCTGCGGGTCGTAGACGCCGTACTGGCCGGTGTCCTCGGGCAGGGGCTGCGGTTCGTGGACGTAGGCGGGGGCGTCGGCCGGGAGCGGTCCCTCGGCGTCGGGGCCGGGGGTGTGGGCCGCGGCGGGGTCGTCGTAGGAGAAGCCGGAGACCTCCAGGGTGGGGCCGGCCTCGGGGGCGGGGCCCGCCTTGCGGCGGCGGCTGGCGCCGGGGGTGCCGCCGATCGCCCAGCCGGTGGAGAAGCCGCGGCGGAAGGAGAGGGTCACGAAGGTCTGGCCGACGGCGAAGGCGACCGCGCCGGCGACGATCACCGCCACGGAGGGAAGGAGCACGCCGGCGACCACGCCGAGGAAGCCGCAGAAGGCGAGGATCCGCCAGCGCAGCCGTGCCTTGTACTGGAGGAGCACCTCGCCGAGCAGCCAGAGCGCCACCAGGCCGAACGCGATGTAGAGGACCGTCCACCCCATGCCCCGCCGCCCCTCTCTACGGCCTCCGCCGCGGGTCGGGGCGGGTACGACCGGTCAGGACTGCTGGTGCAGTCCGAGATTCTCGTAGATCTCGAGCGTCGCGGTGGAGCTGTTGAGCGTGATGAAGTGCAGTCCGGGGACACCCTCGGCCAGCAGGCGCGCGCAGAACTCCGTCGCGAACTCGATACCGATGGAGCGTACAGCGGCGGGGTCGTCCTTGACCGCGAGGATGCGTTCTTTCACATCCGGGGGGAAGGCGGCGTTGCTGAGCTGGGGCAGCCGGTCGAGCGTCTTCACGTTCACGACGGGCATGACCTCGGGGATGATCGGGGTCTCGCAGCCGGCCTTCTCGACGCTGTCGCGCAGCCGCAGGTAGTTCTCGGGGTCGAAGAACATCTGGGTGACCGCGTAGTCGGCGCCGGCCCGGCACTTGTCGACGAAGTGGCGGACGTCGGTGTCCCAGTCCGCGGACCGGGGGTGCATCTCGGGGAAGGCGGCGACGCCGACGCAGAAGTCGCCGGACTCCTTGATGAGCCGGACCAGGTCGGCGGCGTACCGGACGCCCTCGGGGTGCTCGACCCAGTCGCCCAGCGGGTCGCCCGGCGGGTCGCCGCGGAGCGCCAGCATGTTGCGGATGCCGGCGTCGGCGTACTGCCCGAGGACGTTGCGCAGCTCGGCGACGGAGTGGTCGACGGCGGTGAGGTGGGCGACCGGGGTGAGGGTGGTGTCCGAGGCGATCTTCTGGGTGGCCTTGACGGTGCCGCCGCGGGTGGAGCCGCCGGCTCCGTAGGTCACGGAGACGAAGCTGGGGCCGACGGCCTCGACGCGGCGCATGGCGTTCCAGAGGACCTGCTCGCCCTTGGCCGTCCGGGGCGCGTAGAACTCGAAGGAGTACGACGTCCCGGCGGCGAGGATCTCGCGGACCGTGCGGGCGCGGTCCGTACGGACGGAAGCGGTTCCAAGGGCCATACGGGCAGGTTAGACGGGGTCCAGCGGGGCGCGGTATCCGCGTCCGAGGAGTGGACACCTTTTCGGACAGCGGTACGAGGCCCGCCGGGGCGGGTCGTCGGGGCGGATCCCGCGGGGGCGGGCCGTCGGCGTCAGGCGCCTGCCCGCTCCCGGACGCGCTTGGCGAGGGAGGCGGCGGCCGCGGCCGGGTCGTCGGCCTCGGTGAGCGCGCGGACCACGACGATGCGGCGGGCTCCGGCGTCGAGGACCTGGTCGAGGTTGGTCTCGTCGATGCCGCCGATGGCGAACCAGGGGCGGTCCTGGGCGAGCCCCGCGGCGTACCGCACCAGGTCGAGGCCGGGGGCGTACCGCCCGGGCTTGGTGGGGGTGGGCCAGCAGGGGCCGGTGCAGAAGTAGTCGACGCCGGGTTCGGCGGCGGCCGCGGCGGCCTCGGACTCGGCGTGGCAGGAGCGGCCGATGAGCACCTGGTCGCCGAGGACGGCGCGGGCGGCGGGGACGGGCAGGTCGCCCTGGCCGAGGTGGAGGACGTCGGAGCCGATGGCGTGGGCGACGTCGGCCCGGTCGTTCACGGCGAGGAGCTTGCCGTGGCGGCGGCAGGCCTCGGCGAGGACGGCGAGGTGCTCCAGCTCCTCGCCGGCCTCCATGCCCTTGTCGCGGAGCTGCACGATGTCGACGCCGGAGGAGAGCACGGCGTCGAGGAAGGCGGGCAGGTCGCCCTGGCGCTTCCGGGCGTCGGTGCACAGGTAGAGCCGGGCGTCGGCGAGCCGCTCACGAGGCGTGGGCATGGTGGTTCCCCCCGTCGGGTGGTGCCGGTGCCGCGGCGCGGGGGCCGCGGCACCGGCGGTGGTGGTTCGGTGTCCGGAAGCCGGTGTCCCGGGCTCCGGGGTGTCTCGGACCCCCGGAGTCACGGACTCGGGCGTCCCGGGTTTCGGTGGGTCAGACGGCGAGCGCCTGGGCGCGGCGCTTCACCTCCGTACCGCGATTCTCGCCGAGGGCCTGCGCGGGGGTGCCGGGCAGGCTCGGGTCCTCGGTGAAGAGCCACTCCAGCATCTCCTCGTCGGAGAAGCCGTCGTCCCGCAGGAGCGTCAGGGTGCCGGCGAGGCCCTTGACGACCTTGTCTCCCTGGATGAAGGCGGCGGGCACCTGGAGCGCGTTGTTCTCTCCGCGGCGCACGGCGATCAGCTGGCCCTCCTTCACCAGCTGCCGCACCCGCGTCACCTCGACGTCGAGCATCTCCGCGATGTCGGGGAGGTAGAGCCAGGCGGGGACGAGAGCATCGATGTTTGCGTCAATCTCGGTCACGGGACAAGCCTGCCATCCGGGACCGACAGTCGGTAGTCGGGCCCGCCCCGGCCGCCGCCGTCCGGGTTGTCAGCGGACGGCGGACTTGAGCGGCACGGCCGGGTCGGCGGCCCGCTCGGGGTCGACGGGGGTGCCGGCCTCGATGAGCTTGCGGCCCTGGGCGAGGTCGCGGGGGCGGCCGACGGCGAGGAGCGCGACCGGCACTCCGTCGCGCAGCCAGAGCACCGCCCAGGAGGCGCCGGACGCGTCCCCGCGCCGCACGAGGGTGTCGGCGCCGGTGTGGTGGCCGGCGTACTGGACGAAGCGGCCGAACTGCTCGGACCAGAAGTACGGGACGGGGTCGTACGGCGCCGGGGCGGCGCCGTCGGCTCCGGTGAGGTCGGCGGCGACCGTGCGGGGGCCCTGGAGGGCGTTGTCCCAGTGGTGGACGAGGAGGCGCTCCCCGTAGCGGGCGGAGGGGAAGGAGGCGCAGTCGCCGACCGCGTACACGTCGGGCAGGGAGGTGCGCAGCCGCTCGTCGGCGGTGACGGCGCCGCTGGGGTCGAGGGCGATGCCGGAGCCCGCGAGCCAGTCGGTGGCGGGGCGGGCGCCGATGCCGACGACGACGGCGTCGGCGGGGAGTTCGCGGCCGTCGGCGAGGACGACGGCGCCGGGGCGGACGGTGGCCACGCGCGCGTGGGTGAGGAGTTCGGCGCCGCTCTCGGCGTACCAGCCGGCCATGGCGGTGGTGACCTCGTCGGGCAGGGCGCCGGCGAGCGGGAGGGGGGCGGCCTCGACGACGGTGACGGCGCAGCCGGCCTCGCGGGCGGCGGTGGCGAACTCGGCGCCGATCCAGCCGGCGCCGACCACGACGACGGAGCCGCCGCCGGCCAGGACGGGGCCGAGGCGGACGGCGTCGTCGAGGGTGCGCAGCAGGTGGACGCCGGGGACGCCCTCGGTGCCGGGGAGGGTGAGGGGGTGGGCGCCGGTGGCGAGGACGAGGGCGTCGTACGGGACGGGGCCCGCCTCGGTGTCGAGTTCGCGGTCGGCGGGGCGCAGTCCGGTGACGTCGAGGCCGAGGCGGAGGTCGACGCCGAGTGACTCGAAGTCGACGTCGAAGGCGGAGTGCTCGGCCTTTCCGAGGAGGACCGCCTTGGAGAGCGGGGGCCGGTCGTAGGGCTGGTGGGGTTCGGCGCCGATGAGGGTGACGGGGCCCTCGAAGCCCTGCTCGCGCAGGGCGACGGCGGTCTGTACGCCCGCCATGCCCGCGCCGACGATCACCACGTGCCGCTGGGTCTGCTTCTGCTCGCTCACCCGCCCACCATACGCATCTGACGAACCGTCAGATAGGAGGCCCCCTGTGGAGCTCCGCCGACGGGGGCTAGGGTGGCGGGCACACACCACTCGCGGGAGCCCGGACGCACCGGGCTGAGAGGGAGGCTGACCGGCCTCCGACCGTACGAACCTGATCCGGGTCATGCCGGCGAAGGGAGGGGCGGGAACGCCCATGCGTTCTTCCGAAGGAACAGAAGACCATCAGGTCACCGACGTCCTCGTGATCGGCGGGGGCGTCATCGGCCTCGTCACGGCCTGGCGGGCGGCCCAGCGCGGACTGACCGTAGCGGTGGCCGACCCCGAACCGGGCGGCGGCGCCGCGCGGGTCGCGGCCGGCATGCTCGCCGCCGTCACCGAACTGCACTACGGCGAGGAGACCCTCCTCGGGCTCAACCTCGCCTCCGCCGCGCGCTACCCGGCCTTCACGGCCGAGCTGGAGGAGGCCACCGGCCTCGACGTCGGCTACCGCGCCTGCGGCACCCTGGCCGTCGCGCTCGACGCCGACGACCGCGCCCACCTGCGCGAACTGCACGCCCTCCAGACCCGCTGCGGACTCGACTCCGAGTGGCTCAGCGGCCGCGAGTGCCGCCGCCTCGAACCCATGCTGGCGCCCGGGGTGCGCGGCGGACTCCGGGTCGACGGCGACCACCAGGTCGACCCGCGCCGGCTGGCCGCCGCGCTGCTCACCGCCTGCGAGCGGGCCGGGGTGGTCTTCCACCGGGCGCTCGCCGAGCGGCTCACGGTGGCGGGCGACCGGGCGACCGGAGCCGTCCTGCGCGACGGCACGGCGCTCTCCGCAGGCCGGACCGTCCTCGCCGCCGGCAGCCTCAGCGGCCGGCTCGCGGGCGTGCCGCCGTCGGTGCTGCCGCCGGTCCGCCCGGTGAAGGGCCAGGTCCTGCGGCTGCGGATCCCCGCCCCGTACGCCCCCTTCCTCTCCCGCACCGTGCGGGCGGTGGTCCGCGGCAGCCACGTCTACCTGGTGCCGCGCGAGAACGGCGAGCTGGTCGTCGGCGCCACCAGCGAGGAGCTGGGCTGGGACACCACGGTGACCGCCGGCGGGGTGTACGAGCTCCTCCGCGACGCCCACGAGCTGGTCCCCGGCCTCACCGAGCTGCCGCTCACCGAGACCCTCGCCGGACTGCGCCCCGGCTCCCCCGACAACGCCCCGATGCTCGGCCCGACCGCCCTGCCCGGCCTCGACCTGGCCACCGGCCACTACCGCAACGGGATCCTCCTCACCCCCGTCACCGGCGACGTCATGGCGGAGGTGCTCACCACCGGCGTCCTGCCCGACGAGGCGCGCCCCTTCTCCCCCCGCCGCTTCCCCACCGCCCTCTCCGCACGTCAGGAGCAGCCCGCATGAACGTGTCCGTGAACGGCGAGCCCCGCGTGCTCGCCGCCCCCGTCTCCCTGGAGGCCCTGGTCACCGGCCTCACCACCGCCCCGTCCGGGGTCGCCGCCGCCGTCAACGAGACGGTGGTGCCGCGCGGCGAGTGGGGGGCGACGCTGCTCGCCGACGGCGACCGGGTCGAGGTCCTCACCGCGGTGCAGGGGGGCTGAGCGCGATGTCCGACGACGTGTTCGCCCTCGGCGGTACGGAGTTCTCCTCCCGGCTCATCATGGGCACCGGCGGCGCCCCCAGCCTGGACGTCCTCGAACGCTCCCTGGTGGCGAGCGGCACCGAACTCACCACGGTCGCCATGCGCCGCCTCGACCCCACCGTGCAGGGCTCGGTCCTCTCCGTCCTCGACCGGCTCGGCATCCGCGTCCTGCCGAACACGGCGGGCTGCTACACGGCCGGCGAGGCGGTCCTCACGGCCCGGCTGGCCCGGGAGGCCCTCGGCACGGACTGGATCAAGCTGGAGGTGGTCGCCGACGAGCGGACCCTCCTCCCCGACGGGGTGGAGCTCCTCGACGCCGCCGAGACCCTGGTGGACGACGGCTTCACCGTCCTCCCCTACACCAACGACGACCCGGTCCTGGCCCGGAAGCTGGAGGACGTGGGCTGCGCGGCGATCATGCCGCTCGGCTCCCCCATCGGCTCCGGCCTCGGCATCCGCAACCCGCACAACTTCGAGCTGATCGTGGAGCGCGCCGGGGTGCCGGTGATCCTCGACGCGGGCGCGGGCACCGCCTCGGACGCGGCGCTCGCGATGGAGCTGGGGTGCGCGGCGGTGATGCTCGCCTCGGCCGTGACCCGGGCCCAGGAGCCGGTCCTGATGGCCTCGGCGATGCGCCACGCGGTCGAGGCGGGCCGCCTCGCGCACCGCGCGGGCCGCATCCCCCGCCGCCACTTCGCGGAGGCCTCCTCGCCGACGGAGGGCCTGGCCCGGCTGGACCCGGAGCGCCCCGCCTTCTGAGCCCGCCCCCGGAGCCGGCCCCGAGCGGGGTACGTCACAAGCGTGCTGCGGTCGGGGCCGGGGGGCGGGGCGGGTCCGTACCGGCTCGTAGACTCGACGCCGTGGACACGACCCTTCAGGACCCCCTCGTCGGGCGGCTGCTCGACGGCCGCTACCGCGTCGACGCGCGCATCGCCGTCGGCGGGATGGCCACGGTCTACCGGGCCGTCGACACCCGCCTCGACCGCGTCCTCGCGCTCAAGGTGATGCACCCCTCCCTGGCCGCCGACGCGGCCTTCGTCGAGCGGTTCATCCGCGAGGCGAAGTCCGTCGCCCGCCTCGCGCACCCGAACGTGGTCGCCGTCTTCGACCAGGGCGCCGAGGGCGCGTACGTCTACCTGGCGATGGAGTACGTCTCCGGCTGCACCCTCCGGGACGTGCTCCGCGAGCGCGGCGCCCTCCAGCCCCGCGCCGCCCTGGACATCCTGGAGCCGGTCCTCGCCGCGCTGGGCGCCGCGCACCGGGCCGGGTTCGTGCACCGGGACATGAAGCCGGAGAACGTCCTGATAGGGGACGACGGCCGGGTCAAGGTCGCCGACTTCGGGCTCGTCCGCTCGGTCGGCTCGGCGACCGCCACCACCGGCGCGGTCCTCGGCACCGTCTCGTACCTCGCCCCCGAGCAGATCGAGCACGGCACCGCCGACACCCGGGCCGACGTGTACGCCTGCGGCGTCGTCCTGTACGAGATGCTGACGGGCGGCAAGCCGCACTCCGGCGACACCCCCGCCCAGGTCCTGTACCAGCACCTGAACACCGACGTGCCGGCCCCGTCCGCCGCCGTCCCCGGACTGCCCCTCGGACTCGACGAGCTGGTCGCCGCCGCGACCGCCCGCAACCCCGAGGTGCGGCCGCACGACGCCGTGGCGCTGCTCGCCCTGCTCCGGGAGGCGCGGGCCGCGCTCACCGACGAGCAGCTGGACGCGCTGCCGCCGCGGGCCAGGACCGAGCAGCGGGACACCGGCGAGGACCGCACCAGCGTGATCGCCCGCCCGGTGCCCGCGCCGGAGGCCACCGACCCGCACGCCGTGCAGCACACCAGCCGCCTCGCCACGCCCGAGCCCCCGGCGGCCGGACCCCGCCGCGCGAACCGTCGCACGGCGCCGCGCGGCCCCCTCCTGATCGTCCTCGGCGTGCTGCTCGCCCTGGGTCTCGGCGGTGGCGTCTGGTACATCAACGCCGGCCAGTTCACCCGCGTCCCCGCCGTCCTCGGCCAGACCGAGCGGGCGGCGGGCGAGCGGCTCGCCGACGCCGGCCTGGAGCTGGGCACGACGAAGCGCGCCTTCAGCGACGTGTACGAGCGCGGCACCGTGATGGCCGTCGACCCGGCGCCCGGCGAGCGGGTCCGCAGCCACGCCACCGTCACGCTCACCCTCTCCCGGGGCCCGGAGATCGTGAAGGTCCCCAACCTCAAGAACAAGCCGCTCGACGAGGCCAGGCGGATCCTCACCGAGCAGGGCCTCGCGCCCGGCGTGGTCACCTCCGCCTTCAGCACGACCGTCGCCCAGGGCGCGGTGATCGCCTCCGACCCGGAGCCGGGCACCGAGCGGGCCCCGGACTCGGCCGTGGCGCTGGTGGTCAGCAAGGGCGCCCCGGTCGACGTCCCGGACGTGACCGGCGAGACCGTCGCCGACGCCACCGCCGCCCTCCAGGAGGCCGGCCTCAAGGTCTCCGTCGCGCCGGAGCGGGTCCACTCCCCCGAGGACGCCGGATCGGTCGCCGCCCAGTCCCTCGCCGAGGGCAGCCGGGCCGCGAAGGGCGACGCGGTCACCCTGACCGTCTCCAAGGGCCCGCGCCCGGTCGAGGTGCCGGACGTCGTCGGCCTGTCGACCGACGAGGCCCGCGAGAAGCTGGAGACGGCGGGCTTCGAGGTGAAGGTGGAGAAGAGCTTCCCCTTCCTCGGCGACGAGGTCACGGGCCAGTCCGTCGAGGGCGGGCTGACCGCCCCGGAGGGCTCCACCGTCGCCATCACGATCAAGGGAATCTGAGAGAACCATGCGCAACCCCGTCGGCGGCCACGTCCCCGTGGCCGGCGGTCTCGCCACGACCGGTCTCGGCTACGCCCGCGAGCTGGGCGCCGAGACCGTCCAGGTCTTCGTCGCCAACCCGCGCGGCTGGGCCACCCCGGCCGGAAACCCGGCCCAGGACGAGCGGTTCCGGGAGGAGTGCGCCGAGGAGTCGATCTCGGCCTGGGTCCACGCCCCCTATCTGATCAACTTCGGTTCCCACACCGAGGCCACCGTCGAGAAGTCCGTGGAGTCGCTGCGGCACTCGCTGCGGCGCGGCCGGGAGATCGGCGCGAAGGGCGTGGTCGTGCACACCGGCTCGGCGACCGGAGGCCGCCCGCGGGCGGAGGCGCTGGCGCAGGTACGGGAGCGGATGCTGCCGCTGCTCGACGAGCTGACCCACGAGGACGACCCGTACCTCCTCCTGGAGTCCACGGCCGGCCAGGGCTTCTCGCTCTGCTCCAAGGCGGAGGACTTCGGCCCGTACTTCGACGCCCTGGACCACCACCCCCGGCTGGGGATCTGTCTCGACACCTGCCACATCTTCGCGGCCGGCCACGACCTGACCGCGCCGGGCGGGGCCGTGGACACCCTGGACGAGCTGGTCGCCACGGTCGGCGAGGGCCGGCTCCGGCTGATCCACGCCAACGACTCCAAGGACGTCGTCGGCGCGCACAAGGACCGGCACGCCAACATCGGCGTCGGCCACATCGGCGAGGAGGCGTTCCGGCAGCTGCTGCGCCATCCGGCCACCGACGGCGTGCCGCTGATCATCGAGACCCCGGGCGGCAGGGAAGGTCACGTCGCCGACATCGAGCTGCTGAAGAAGCTCCGAGGATGATCGACTTCTGATCGTTTTCGATTGAGTAATACCCCGAGGGGGTATACGGTTCCCGAGGAAGCAGGAGCCGCTACCCGAGGTGGGGGGACCCCCATGGAGCACGAAACGCACGACCACCACGCCGGTCACGGCCCTCACGCCGACCACGACCACGACCACCACGCCGGTCACGGCGGCGGGGGGACGGCGTCCTGGGGCATGGCGGCGAAGGCCACCCTCCACTGCCTCACCGGCTGCGCCATCGGCGAGGTCCTCGGCATGATCATCGGCACCGCGCTCGGCTGGGGCAACGCGCCGACCATGGTCCTCGCGATCGCCCTCGCGTTCTTCTTCGGCTACGCGCTCACGCTGCGCGGCGTCCTCGCCGCCGGCCTGGACTTCGCGTCCGCCTTCAAGGTCGCGCTCGCCGCCGACACCCTCTCCATCCTCGTGATGGAGATCGTCGACAACGGCGTGCTGCTGCTGGTCCCGGGCGCCATGGACGCCCACCTGGACGACGCCCTCTTCTGGGGCGCGCTCGCCTTCGCCTTCCTCGTCGCCTTCCTGGTCACCACGCCGGTGAACAAGTGGCTGATCGGACGCGGCAAGGGCCACGCGGTGGTCCACCGGTACCACCACTGACGGAGCCGGACGCGACGGCCCGGGGCCGCTACAGCTCCGGGCCGTCGCCCGGCTCCTCCTGGTACGAGTAGCGCTGCTCGGTCCACGGGTCGCCGATGTTGTGGTAGCCGCGCTCCTCCCAGAAGCCCCGGCGGTCGGCCGTCATGTACTCCACGCCCCGGACCCACTTGGGGCCCTTCCACGCGTACAGGTGCGGCACGACGAGCCGCAGCGGGAAGCCGTGCTCGGCGGTGAGCAGCTCGCCGTCCTTGTGGGTGGCGAAGATGGTGCCCTCGGCGGCGAAGTCGGCGAGTCGCATGTTGGCGCTGTAGCCGTACTCGGCCCAGACCATCACATGGGTGACGTGCGGCGCGGGGGGTGCGAGGTCCAGGACCGTACGGGCGGCGACCCCGCCCCACTCGGCACCGAGCATGCTGAACTTGGTGACGCAGTGCAGATCGGCGACGACCGTGGAGAACGGCAGGGCCGAGAACTCCTCGTGGTTCCAGCAGCGCTTGTCGCCGTCGGCGGTCGCGCCGAAGACGCGGAACTCCCAGCGCTCCGGCTTGAACTTGGGCACGGGCCCGTAATGGGTGACCGGCCAGCCGCGCTGGAGCCTCTGCCCCGGCGGAAGCTCGGGCGACATCTCCGGCATCCCCACGTCCCGGTGTACCCCGCTCTCCGGCTGAACCATGTCCTCCATGGTGACAGACGGCGAGGGGTGGTCATGACCAGCCACCCACCCGGACGCGTCCATTCGGGCAACTCCTACTAAGCCTGCACTTACTGGACGACCCCCATTCGGAGTGCGAGGATGCGGCCATCCTGCCCTGTGAGGGGTCGGACACATTCCGTGATGGAAGGAACCTGGAGCGATGCAGGGCGACCCCGAGGTCCTGGAATTTCTGAACGAGCAGCTCACCGGCGAGCTCACGGCGATCAACCAGTACTGGCTGCACTACCGCATCCAGGACAACAAGGGCTGGACGAAGCTCGCGAAGTACACCCGCGAAGAGTCCATCGACGAGATGAAGCACGCGGACAAGCTGACCGAGCGCATCCTGATGCTCGACGGCCTGCCCAACTACCAGCGGCTCTTCCACGTGCGCGTCGGCCAGACCGTCACCGAGATGTTCCAGGCGGACCGCCAGGTCGAGGTGGAGGCGATCGACCGCCTCAAGCGGGGCATCGAGGTCATGCGCGCCAAGGGCGACATCACCTCGGCCAACCTCTTCGAGGAGATCCTCGCGGACGAGGAGCACCACATCGACTACCTGGACACCCAGCTGGAGCTGATCGAGTCGCTGGGCGAGGCGCTCTACCTCTCGACGCTCATCGAGCAGCCGAGCTAGGCGGCCTCGGACAGGTCGGAGGTCTCCGGCGCGAGGGCCGGCCGGCCCTGGTCGAGGAGCTCACGGCGCGGGCAGTTCCCCCGCCCGAGGATGGCCTGGATGCGCCGGACGCACGAACCGCAGTCCGTGCCCGCCTTGCAGGCGGAGGCGATCTGGCGGGGCGTGCAGGCGCCGGCCTCCGCGTGCTCCTTGACCTGCTTCTCCGTGACACCGAAGCATGAGCAGACGTACACGCGGATCACCTCCCGCCGAGATCGATTAGGCTAACCTAACCTTACCCGGCGAGCGGGGAGCCCAAAAGCCCTGGTGACGACGATGGGGCGCGGATCACAAGGATCCGCGCCCCATCGTCGTGTGAAGCTACTTACTGATCGCGGTACATCTCGGCCACGAGGAACGCGAGGTCGAGCGACTGGCTCCGGTTGAGGCGCGGGTCGCAGGCCGTCTCGTAGCGCTGGTGCAGGTCGTCGACGAAGATCTCGTCGCCGCCGCCCACGCACTCGGTGACGTCGTCACCGGTGAGCTCGACGTGGATGCCGCCCGGGTGGGTGCCCAGCGCCTTGTGGACCTCGAAGAAGCCCTTGACCTCGTCGAGCACGTCGTCGAAGCGGCGGGTCTTGTGGCCCGAGGCCGCCTCGAAGGTGTTGCCGTGCATCGGGTCGGTCACCCAGGCGACGGTGGCGCCCGAGGCGGTGACCTTCTCGACCAGCTCGGGGAGCTTGTCCCGGACCTTGTCGGCGCCCATGCGGACGATGAAGGTCAGGCGGCCCGGCTCGCGGTCCGGGTCGAGGCGCTCGATGTACGTCAGCGCCTCCTCCGGGGAGGTCGTCGGGCCCAGCTTGATGCCGATCGGGTTCGCGATCTGCGAGGCGAACTCGATGTGGGCGTGGTCCAGCTGGCGGGTGCGCTCACCGATCCAGACCATGTGGCCGGAGGTGTCGTACAGCTTGCCGGTGCGGGAGTCGGTACGCGTGAGGGCGCCCTCGTAGTCGAGGAGCAGCGCCTCGTGCGAGGAGTAGAACTCCACCGCCTTGAACTCGGCCGGGTCGGTGCCGCAGGCCTTCATGAAGTTCAGCGCGTTGTCGATCTCGCGCGCCAGCTGCTCGTAGCGCTGGCCGGAGGGGGACGACTTCACGAAGTCCTGGTTCCAGGCGTGGACCTGGCGCAGGTCGGCGTAGCCGCCGGTGGTGAAGGCGCGGACCAGGTTGAGCGTGGAGGCGGAGGCGTTGTACATCCGCTTGAGGCGCTCGGGGTCCGGGACGCGGGCCTGCTCGTTGAAGTCGAAGCCGTTGACGGAGTCGCCCCGGTAGGTGGGGAGCGTCACGCCGTCGCGGGTCTCGGTGCCCTTGGAGCGGGGCTTGGAGTACTGCCCGGCGATGCGGCCCACCTTCACGACGGGCACGGAGGCCGCGTACGTCAGGACGGCGCTCATCTGGAGCAGGGTCTTCAGCTTGGCCCGGATGTGGTCGGCCGACACCGCGTCGAACGCCTCTGCGCAGTCGCCGCCCTGGAGGAGGAACGCCTCGCCACGGGCGACGGCTCCCATCCGGGCGCGCAGCTGGTCGCACTCGCCGGCGAAGACGAGCGGAGGATACGACTCGAGGTCCGCGATCACATCGCGCAGAGCCTCGGCATCGGGGTACTCGGGCTGCTGCGCCGCGGGCAGGTCTCGCCAGGTCGCCTTGGCGACGGCGTGGGATTCAGCGTTCACGGTCACACGGACCACAGTACGGGGTTCTTCGTCCTGTCCTGTCCCCTGCCCAGTGGCTGAGACGCGCGTCCATGATGTCCGGACGCGATCTTCACGCCATCGAGTGGTGTTACCCTCACCCGCGTTTAGCAAACGAGCAAACCTGCTCGCCAAGTACATAGCTGACACACAGGGGTGGGCGTGACCCAGAGGCACCGCAGGGATCGCAAGAAGAAACGGCTCTTGTACGGAGCGGCGGCCGCGGTCGTCGCGACCGCCACGATCGGCACCCTCGCGGTCGCCTCGCCGAGCCTCCTCGGCGCGACCGACGACGCGAAGCCCGGCGGCACCCCCTCCCTCCAGGAGCAGTTCGCCGCGGCGGCGGAGGAGTTCGACGTACCGCAGAGCGTGCTGATGGCGGTGTCGTACCGCCAGACGCGGTGGGAGTCGCACGACGGGCAGCCGAGCGTCACCGGTGACTACAACGTCATGGGCCTGACGAAGGTCGACCCCGAGGACCTGGAGGACTCGGACGAACACATCGAGCACCTCGTCAACGGCACCGGCGACCCCTCGCTCGACAAGAAGATCGACAAGAAGAAGCTGCTGGCGCCGCTGCCCAAGCAGGACGTCGACACCGACAACCCGAAGCTGCACACCCTGGACAAGGCCGCCGAGCTGATCGACAGCTCGACGGAGACCGTCCAGAACGACCCCAACGCCTCCATCCGGGCCGGCGCGGCGCTGCTCGCCGAGTACCAGAAGCAGGCGGGCGCCGAGCTGTCGGAGGAGCCGGGCGACTGGTACCCCGCCGTGGCCCGCTACAGCCAGTCCTCCGACCGCAAGGGCGCGGACCAGTTCGCGAAGCGCGTCTTCGAGTCGATCAAGACGGGCGAGACGGAGCTCACCACCGACGGGGAGCAGGTCGTCCTTCCCGCCGACCCGGCGGTCAAGCCGGTCAAGCCCTCGAACGTGCCGCTGGCCGCGGCGTTCGCCGCGACGACGGCGACCACGCCCGAGTGCCCGGCCGGCCTGGTCTGCACCTACGACTCGGCCGCGTACGTCGAGGACAAGGGCAACTACAACATCGCGACCCGCGTCCCGTACGGTGACGGCGCCTTCGACGTCCGCCAGATCGTGATCCACGACGTCGAGGGAACCCTCGCGGGTGCCGTGAGCACGTTCAAGGACCCGGAGCGGTGGGCCAGCGCCCACTACATCGTGGACGCGACCGGCAAGGTCACGCAGATGGTCGAGACCAAGAACGAGGCGTTCCACGCCGGCAACAAGACCGTCAACATGCACTCGATCGGCGTCGAGCACGAGGGCTACGCCATCAAGGGCGGCAGCAACTGGTACAAGCAGTCGCAGTACGACACCACCGCGGAGCTGGTGAAGTACCTGGCGACCAAGTACAAGGTGCCGCTGACGCGTGAGCACATCATCGGTCACGACGAGGTGCCAGGCGTGGCCGATCCCCTCGCCGGGGGCGTGCACTGGGATCCGGGTCCGTTCTGGGACTGGAACCACTTCATGACCAAGCTCGGCGCGCCGGTCGGCGCGGGGGGCGCGGGCGGTGTGCTCCAGGCCGGTCAGACGGTCCGGGTGGTCCCGCCGTTCACCTCGGCCAACCAGCCGAAGCTGAACTACCGCGACGAGAACGGCACGACCCAGACCGCGCCCGCGCAGCCGGCCAACTTCGGGTACCTGTACGCGTCGCCGTCCACGGCGACCCCGATCTCCGACCCGTACCTGCCGGCGAACTACCTGTACAGCTACGGCGATAACTGGGGCAACAAGGTCGTCGCGGGTGGCCAGTACGTCGTCGCCGGGACCTCGGGCAACTGGACCGCCATCTGGTACGGCGGTCAAAAGGCCTGGTTCTACAACCCCGGCGGCCAGTACACGTCCCTGGTGAGCACGGCCAAGACGGTGGTGAAGCCGGTCGGTACGACGGCGGTCAAGGTCTACGGTCGCGCCTACCCCGCGCGTGAGGACTACGCGGGCACGGGCGTCCCCATCCAGGACGACATCTATGGCCGTTTCAAGAACGAGGACCCGCTGACCAAGTACACGATCCCGGCGGGCCAGGCGTACGTCGCCGCAGGCGCCGAGGTCGCAGGCGACTACTACTACAGCGCCTACAACCAGGACGGCACCCGCGTCCACGGGACGACCAGGTTCATCCCGATCCACTACAACCACCGCATCGCGTGGGTGCAGTCCAAGGACGTCCAGGTGGTCGACGCCGCCGCCCCCGTCAGCACGACGAACCGCCACAACATCGTCGCCCGTGACTCCTCCGGCGTCCTCTGGCAGTACCAGGGCTCCGGCAGCGCGACCGCGCCGTTCCTGACCAAGTACCGGGTCGGCCCCGGGTGGCAGGCGTACGACGTCATCACGCCGATGTCGTTCCTGCGGGCCGACGGGACCGGGGACGCGGTGGCCCGGGACAAGGACGGCGTGCTCTGGTACTACCAGGGCTCCGGCAACCCGAACACGCCCTTCAAGGCGCGGCTCCGGGTCGGCGCCGGCTGGCAGGTCTACAACAAGCTCCTCGGCGTGGGCGACATGAACGCCGACGGCAGGCCCGACCTGATCGCCCGCGACGCCTCCGGCGTGCTGTGGCTGTACAAGAACACGGGCGCCTCCCCGAACCCGTTCGCGACCCGCGTCAAGGTCGGCGGCGGCTGGCAGGTCTACAACGAGCTGATCAGCACCGGCGACATGACCGGCGACGGCAGGCCCGAGCTGATCGCCCGCGACAAGACCGGCGTCCTGTGGCTGTACAAGAACACGGGTGGCTCCCCGAACCCGTACGCCACCCGCGCCCAGGTCGGCGGCGGCTGGCAGGCGTACAACCTGATGGTCGGCCCCGGCGACCTGGACAAGGACGGCAAGGCCGACCTGATCGCCCGTGACGCCTCCGGCATGCTGTTCTTCTACAAGAACACCGGCGGCTACCCCAACCCCTACGCCCCCAAGGCGCAGGTCGGCGGTGGCTGGCAGGCGTACAACCTGATCGTCTGATCCGGTCGAGCCCCGCGGACGGGGCCCGTGCCACGCCTTCCGAGGCGTGGGACGGGCCCCGTTCCCGTGTCCGCCTGGGTTACAGTGCTCGCATGTACGCGCCTTCGAACCAGAACTGGTGGTGGACCGTCCCTCCGGCGGCCCACTGACTGCGCGTATCCGAAGACCACGCGAAGGCCGCCCGAGGGGCGGCCTTTCTCGTACCCGCGAGGCCGTTCCTCTCCGTACTCCGACCGGAAGGAACCCACTGCCATGGACTTCGACCTCTCCCGTCTCCTCGACGACTCCGCCCCGCCGTTCGCGCTGCTGCGCCGCCGCACCCCGGGCCGTGACCACGACACCGTCGAGGTGCTGATCGGCGCCGTCCACGAGGCCGAGCGGCTCGCCGACCTGCCGGTGGGCGAGCGGCCCGCGCTCGCGCTGGTGCCGTTCCGGCAGATCCGGGAGCGCGGCTTCGACGTGCGGGACGACGGGACGCCGCTGTCGGTGCTGGTCGCCGAGGAGACGTACGAACTGCCGCTCGCCGGGGTGCTCGACGCGCTGCCCGCGCACCGGGTCGAGGTCTCCGGCGGGGCCTTCGACGTCTCCGACGAGGAGTACGCGGGGATCGTGCGGCGGGTGATCGAGGAGGAGATCGGCGGCGGCGAGGGCGCGAACTTCGTCATCCGGCGGACGTACACCGGGGAGATCGGGGGCTTCGGGCGGGCCGACGCGCTGGCGCTCTTCCGGCGGCTGCTCGCGGGCGAGCGGGGCGCGTACTGGACCTTCGTCGTGCACACCGGGGAGCGGTGCCTGGTCGGGGCCAGCCCCGAGGTGCACGTGCGGATGGCGGGCGGGACCGTGGTCATGAACCCGATCAGCGGCACGTACCGCTACCCGGACGGGGGCGCGCCGACCGCCGAGGGGCTGCTCGGCTTCCTCGCCGACCGCAAGGAGACCGAGGAGCTCTCCATGGTGGTCGACGAGGAGCTGAAGATGATGTGCACGGTCGGGGACATGGGCGGGGTGGTGATCGGGCCCCGGCTGAAGGAGATGGCCCATCTCGCGCACACCGAGTACGAGCTGCGCGGCCGGTCCTCGCTCGACGTGCGGGAGGTGCTGCGGGAGACGATGTTCGCGGCGACCGTGACGGGCTCCCCGGTGCAGAACGCCTGCCGGGTGATCGAGCGCCACGAGGCCGGCGGGCGCGGCTACTACGCGGGGGCGCTCGCGCTCCTCGGCACGGACGCGAACGGGGCGCAGACCCTGGACTCCCCCATCCTGATCCGCACCGCCGACATCGCGGCCGACGGGCGGCTCCGGGTGCCGGTGGGGGCGACCCTGGTGCGGCACTCGGACCCGGCGGGCGAGGTCGCGGAGACCCACGCGAAGGCGGCGGCGGTCCTGGCGGCGCTCGGGGTGCGGGAGGGGCGCCCGGCGGAGGACTCCGCGTCGCGGCCGCGGCTGGCGGACGATCCGCGGGTGCGCGCCGCGCTCGACGCCCGGCGGGCGGACCTGGCGCCGTTCTGGCTGCGGATGCAGACCCGGTCGGCGGAGCTGACGGGGCACGCGCTGGTGGTCGACGCGGAGGACACCTTCACCGCGATGCTGGCGCATCTGCTGCGCTCCTCGGGCCTGGAGGTGTCGGTGCTGCGGTACGACGAGCCGGGGCTGCGGGAGCTGGCGCTCGCGCACGAGGGTCCGGTGGTGCTCGGGCCCGGCCCGGGCGATCCGACGGACGCGGCCGACCCGAAGATGCGGTTCCTGCGCGGGCTCACCTCCGAGCTGCTGCGCGGCCACCGGCACGGCCTCCTCGGCGTGTGCCTGGGGCACGAGCTGATCGCGGCGGAGCTGGGCCTGGACATCGTGCGCAAGCGGACCCCGTTCCAGGGCGCGCAGGTGCGGATCGGCCTCTTCGGGCAGGAGCGGACGGTCGGCTTCTACAACAGCTTCACGGCGCGCTGCGACGAGCGGGAGGCGACGGAGCTGGCGCTGCACCGGATCGAGGTGAGCCGGGACGCGGCGACGGACGAGGTGCACGCGCTGCGCGGCCCCGGCTTCGCGGGCGTGCAGTTCCACCCGGAGTCGGTGCTGACGCTGGAGGGGGCCTCGGTGACGGCCTCGCTGCTCGCCGGGGTGCTGGTCTAGGAGGCGGCCCGCGGGACCAGGACGTTCTCGCCGCGCCTGCCCTGGGTGTAGTCGAGGACGTTCCGGACCGTGGTGTCGATGATCTGGCCGACCGCGTCGACGGTGTAGTACGCCTGGTGGCTCGTCACCACCACGTTCGGGAAGGTGACGAGGCGGGCGAGGGTGTCGTCCTCGACGCCCGCGAGGGACTTGTCGAGGAAGAAGAGGCCGGCCTCGGCCTCGTAGACGTCGAGGCCGACGCCGGCGAAGCGGCCGGCGCGGAGCTCGGTGACGAGGGCGTCGGTGTCGACGAGGCCGCCCCGGCTGGAGTTGACCAGGATCGCGTCGTCCTTCATGGCCTTGAGGGCGGCGGCGTCGATGAGGTGGTGGGTGGCGGGCAGCAGCGGCACGTGGAGGCTGACGAGGTCGGCCTCGGCGAGGAGCCGGTCCTTCTCGACGTACTCCATGCCGAGGTCGGCGCAGGCGGGGTTCTCCGCGACGTCCCAGCCGAGGAGCCGCATGCCGAAGCCGTGGGCGATCCGGGCGAAGGCCTCGCCGATCTTGCCGGTGCCGAGGACGCCGGCGGTACGGCCCCGCATGTCGCGGCCCATCAGCCCGTCGAGGCGGAAGTCGAAGTCGCGGGTGCGGTTGGAGGCGCGGACGATCCGCCGGTTGACGGCCATGGCCAGGGTCCAGGCGAACTCGGCGACGGAGTACGGCGAGTAGAACGAGACCCGGGCGACGGTGAGGCCGAGGCGCTCGGCGACCTCCAGGTCGATGTTGTTGAAGCCGGTGGAGCGCTGGGCGATCATCTGGGTCCCGCCGGCCGCCAGGGTCTGCAGGACCCGGTGGTCGAGGATCGCGTTGACGCTGGTGGAGATGACCTCGTAGCCGGCCGCGATGGGGGCGGTGTCCTCGGTGAGGAAGACGTCGAGGCAGCGGACGTCGTGGTGGCCCGCGAACGCCTTCTCGATCATCGGCTTCTCGTCCGCCTGCACGCCGAATGCCAGGATCTCCACGACAGTCCTCTCGCCGAAAGGCCGCATATGCGCCCGAATATACGGCCGCTGTCGGCGCCCCGCTCGGCCACTCGGCCGGTCAGCCCTCGTCGAGGCCGCGCTCGATCGCGTACCGGACCAGCTCGACGCGGTTGTGCAGCTGGAGCTTGCCGAGGGTGTTCTGGACGTGGTTCTGCACGGTGCGGTGCGAGATGACGAGCCGCTCGGCGATCTGCTTGTAGCTGAGGCCCTTGGCGACGAGCCGGAGGACCTCGGTCTCGCGGTCGGTGAGGCGCGGCGCCTCGGGCTCCCCGGCGCCCGCGGCGGGCGCGGGCTCGGAGGCGAGGCGGCGGTACTCGCCGAGGACCAGACCGGCGAGGCCCGGGGTGAAGACGGGGTCGCCGACGGCGGTGCGGCGGACCGCGTCGATCAGCTCCTCGGCGCCCGCCGACTTCAGCAGGTAGCCGGTGGCGCCGGACTTCACGGCCTCCAGGACGTCGGCGTGCTCGCCGCTCGCCGAGAGGACCAGGACCCGCAGGCCGGGCAGCGAGCCGACCAGCTCCTTGCAGACCTGGACGCCCGGCTTGGCCGGCAGGTTCAGGTCCAGGACGAGGACGTCGGGGGCGACCGCCGGGGCGCGGCGGACGGCCTGCTCGCCGTCGCCGGCGGTGGCGACCACGTCGAAGCCCGCCTCGGCCAGGTCGCGGGCGACCGCGTCCCGCCACATGGGGTGGTCGTCGACGACCATCACCTTGATGGTCCGGTCCTGCTCCGCCGGGCTCTGCGCCTCGTTCACTGCTCTCCTGCCTTCCCCCGTGCGCCCCGCGCGGGTCGCGGGACCTTCAGTTCGACTTCGGTGCCCTGGCCGGGGACCGAGATCAGCTCGGCCGTGCCCCCCAGATCGCGCAGACGCCCCCGGATGGAGAGCGCGACGCCCATCCGGCCCTCGCCCTCCGCCTGGGCGAGCCGGCCCTCCGGGATGCCCGGGCCGTCGTCCCTGACGGTGACGATGACCTCGTCGTCCCAGTCCTCGACCAGGATCCACGCGCGCGCGTCCGCGCCCGCGTGCACCCGGACATTGTCCAGGGCGGCGCCGACGGCGGCGGCCAGTTCGCGGGCGGCCCCGGCGGGCAGCGGCACGGGCACCCCGGGGTCGGAGAGGGTGACCCGGGCGCCGGCCCGCGGGGCGAGCAGGGTGCGCAGGTCGACCGGGGTGTCGTCGGCGGGCTCGTCGTCGACCTCGACGACCCGGACGACCGCCCCCTCGGACTCGTCCTCGGAGACGTGGCTGGTACGGGTGAGACCGCCGGCCACCAGGGTCCGCAGGGCGACCTCCTGCTCGCCGGCCATCCGGCCCAGCTCGGCGGCCTCGCCGCCGAGGGCGGTGCCGCGCCGCTGCACCATCGCGAGGACCTGGAGGACGCTGTCGTGGATGTCGCGGGCGAGCCGCTCCCGCTCCCGGGTGGCGGCCTCGATCTCCAGGGCGCGGGCGAGGGTGCGCTCGGAGGCGCGGGCGACCTCGACGACGTATCCGATGGCGATGGAGGCCACCCAGACCAGGATCACGTTGTGGACGGTGTCCCGGCTGGGGTGGGCCCGTTCGATGATGTTGGCGACGGCGACCAGGGAGGAGGCGAGGCCCGCCCAGCGCCAGCCGCCCTTGATGGCGTAGGCGAGGACCGAGCCGGCCGTCCATATGGTCGGCAGCGTGGGGCCGTCCATGGACTGGGCGTGGGCGTCGGCGAGCGGGGTGAGGAGGATGCCGGTGAGGGCGACGGTGAGGTCGGCGACGAGGAAGCGCTTGGTGCAGCTGGCCGCGTTCGCCACCTTGGGAAGGGTGGCGAGGGTCCAGACGCAGAGCACCGCGAGGTAGGCGACGGCGATCCAGGGCCGCTCGTAGCGGTCCCGGCCGGTGACGAAGATCAGCACCGCGTAGACCATCGTCAGGACCCGGTAGCCGGTCAGCGCACGCCACAGCGGCTGCTCCACCGACATGCGCACGACACGCTCGCGCTTGGCCATCTCCCCCACCCCCCGCCGGCGCTCCCTGACGGGAGGGTCAGGCGCCGGACTCTTCCCGTGCGGCGATCTCCGCCTTCACGGCCTCCTTGGCGGCCTTCTCGGCCTCCGCGAGCTGCCGCTTGGCGGCGGTCGCGTAGATGTCGACGTACTCCTGCCCGGAGAGCTTCATGATCTCGTACATGACCTCGTCGGTCACCGAGCGCAGGATGAAGCGGTCGCCGTCCATGCCGTGGTAGCGGGAGAAGTCCAGCGGCTTGCCGATCCTGATCCCGGGGCGCATCAGCTTCGGGACGACCTTGCCGGGCGGCTGGATCTTCTCGGTGTCGATCATGGCGACCGGGATCACCGGGGCGCCGGTGGCCAGCGCCACCCGGGCCAGGCCGCCGGGCTTGCCGCGGTAGAGCCGGCCGTCGGGCGAGCGGGTGCCCTCGGGGTAGATGCCGAAGAGGCCGCCGCCCTCGATGACCTCGATGCCGGCCCTGATGGCGGCCTCGCCGGCGCCACGGGCGCCCGAGCGGTCCACCGGGAGCTGGCCGACGCCCTTGAAGAAGGCGGCCGTCAGCCGGCCCTTCACACCGGGCGTGGTGAAGTACTCCGCCTTCGCGATGAAGGTGACCTTCCGGTCCAGGACGGCCGGCAGGAAGAACGAGTCCGAGAAGGACAGGTGGTTGCTGGCGAGGATCGCGGGGCCCTCGGCGGGAATGTTCTCCAAGCCCTCCACCCAGGGCCGGAAGGCCAGCTTCAGGGAGCCTCCAATGGAGAACTTCATTGCGCCGTAGATCAACTCGCCATGCCTTCCGTGTGCCGTCGTGACGACTTTATCCCGTACCGACCGGCCGCCCCGGCTGCGGCCCTGGTCGGTGTCGGTCCGGTCGCGTACCGTGAAGGTCCCTTCCCCCATCTCCGCACCGGTTCCGGCGCCCCGGCGCACCGGAGCCGCAGACCGAACAGGAGACCCCGGTGCCGGTCCTTCCCGGAGCCGAGCCGTACCGCCATGAGGGCGGAGAGGTCGGCGTCCTTCTCTGTCACGGATTCACCGGTTCCCCGCAGTCGATGCGCCCGTGGGCCGAGTACCTCGCGGACCGCGGCCTGACGGTGTCCGTGCCGCTGCTGCCCGGGCACGGCACGCGCTGGCAGGACATGCAGCTCACCACCTGGCACGACTGGTACGCGGAGGTGGACCGGGCGCTGCGCGAGCTGACCGCCCGCTGCTCCACCGTCTTCGTCTTCGGTCTCTCCATGGGCGGGGCGCTGACCCTGCGGCTCGCGGCGAAGCACGGCGACGCGGTGCGCGGCATCGTGCTCGTCAACCCGGGCAACAAGGTGCACGGCCTCGCCGCGCACGCCCTGCCGGTGGTGCGGCACCTCGTGCCCACGACGAAGGGCATCGCCAGCGACATCGCGAAGGAGGGCGTGACCGAGATCGGCTACACCCGGGTGCCGCTGCACGCGGCGCACTCGCTGCGGCGGTTCTTCCGGCAGGTCGACGGCGAGCTGCCGCAGGTCACGCAGCCGCTCCTGCTGCTGCACAGCCCGCGGGACCACGTGGTCCCGCCGGCCGACTCGGCCCGGATCCTCGGCCGGGTCTCCTCCGCCGACGTGACGGAGATCCTGCTGGAACAGAGTTACCACGTCGCGACGTTGGACCATGACGCGGAGAGGATCTTCGAGGAGAGTCTGGCGTTCGTCGAGCGTCTCGCCCCGGGACTCGTGGGCGGGAAGGGGAGCAGGAGCGGTGGCTGACCAGCAGGACGGTGGCGAGCGGGAGCCGCAGCCCATCGACGAGGAAGCGGCGTGGGCCGCGATCGTCGCGGGGTACGGCGAGGAGCCCGTGGACCCGCCCGGGACCCGGCCCTTCCGGCCGATCGAGAACCTGCGGCTCCCTGAGCCGGAGGAGCTCGACGCCCGCGAGGCCCGCGAGGCCTCGCCCTCGCCCTCGGCCTCGGGCGCGGACGTGCCGAAGCCGGACAAGACGCGGCGGGAGCCGCCCGCGCCGGAGCCCGAGGACGAAGGGGACGGTGCCGGGGACGGCCCCGGCGCCGGGAAGCCGGCCCTCGGCAGCTCGGTCACCTTCGCGCCCGGGGTGCGCCCGAGCGGCGGGCCGCGCGACTACAGCCCGGCCGAGCCGCCCGAGGCGGGCCCCGGGAGCTCGGACGAGGGCCACTTCGTGCCGCCGGAGCCCCCGCCGCTCCCCGAGGCCGACACCACCACCAAGTTCGCCTGGCTCGCCGTGGTCGGCGGCCCGGTCCTGATGCTCCTCGCGGTCCTCTTCCGCTGGGACATGACCTGGTGGCTCACCACCCTGTGCGTCGGCGGCTTCCTGGGCGGCTTCGTGACCCTGGTGGCCCGGATGAAGGGCGACGACGAGGACGGGGACGGCTACGACGACCCGGGCCGCGGCGCGGTGGTCTGACCTCCCCGTGACCGCCCCGGCCGCCGGCCCTCCGCCCGGAGCCTGACCGCCGCCGGCACCGGGAGGTGGGCTGTTCCTCCCGACGCGGCCCTCGCACCGCTCGGCGCCGGGGCGCCTCCCGGGCTTCGGCCGGCTGCGGCGGACTCCGTCCGCCGGGCGCGTGCCGGGGCCCCGGTCAGCCCTCCGCCCGGAGCCTGACCGCCGCCAGCACCGGGAGGTGGTCGGTGGCGGTGGTCAGGTCGGTGGGGGGCAGGTCGGTGGGGACTCCGCAGCCGAGGAACTCGACGGCGGGGGTCGCCAGGATCGCGTCGATGCGCTGGTGCGGGTTCCCGGCGGGGTGGGTGTGTCCGGTGCCCCGCGGGGCACTCGTCCAGCCGTCCCGGAGCGTCGCGGTGAGCCGGGCGTGGGCGGGGCCGCCGGGGCGCTCGTTGAGGTCGCCCGCGACGATCGTGTACGGGGTGCCCAGCGCGGCGACCCGGTCGAGGACCAGGCCGGCCTGGGCGTACCGCTCGTCCTTCCGCAGGCTCAGGTGGCAGCTGACGAGGCCGAGCCGGGCGGCCCCGAAGCGGACGACGGCGGTGGCGAGGCCGCGCCGGTGCAGGCCGGGGGTGAGCGGCAGCAGCACGTCCTCGGTGCGCTCCACGGTGGCGCGCAGCGAACAGAGCAGCAGCGGTCCCGCGGCGGTCGCCCCGCCGGAGAGGACGACCAGTTCGCTCTTGGCGGCGAGCCGGGCCGCGTGCTTGCGCCAGCGGAAGAAGCGCGGCGCCTCCTGGACGAGGACGACGTCGGGCGCGCAGGCCCGGATCACCCGGGCGAGGGCGTCCTCGTCGTCGCGCATCGAGCGGATGTTGTAGCTGAGGATCCGGACCACGGCGGAGCCGTCCGGCTCGGTACGGGAGGCCGGCAGCGCGCCGGTCGCGTCGAGGGCCATGGCCCCAACATAGGCCGGATGCCCGCCCCGCCCCAGAGGGCGCGACGGGCATCGACCCGTGGGAACGCGGCGGGCTCAGCCCTGTCGGGCCAGGTCCGCGGCGCCGACGAGACCGGCCTTGTTGCCCAGCTGCGCGGCGAGGACCTGCGCGTGCGGGCGGTAGCTGCCGCCGATCAGCCAGCGCCGGAAGGACTTCCGGATCGGGTCGAGCACGAGCTCGCCCTCGTCGGAGACGCCGCCGCCGACGATGAACGCGGACGGGTCGAAGAGCGAGGCGAGGTCGGCGAGACCGGCGCCGGCCCAGCGGGCCAGCTCGCGGAAGGAGTCGACGGCCACGAGGTCGCCGGCGCGGGCGGCCTCGCTGACGTGCTTGCCCTGGATGCCCTCGGGGGTGCCGTCGCCGAGCGAGAGCAGGACCTTCGCGTTCTCGGGGGTCGCGGCGGCGCGCTGCCGGGCGTACCGGACGAGGGCGCGGCCGGAGGCGTACTGCTCCCAGCAGCCCTGGCTGCCGCAGCCGCAGAGCAGGCCGTCCGGGACGACCCGGATGTGGCCGAACTCGGCGGCGACGCCGAAGCGTCCGCGGCGCAGCTTGTTGCCGATGATGATGCCGCCGCCGAGGCCGGTGCCGAGGGTGATGCAGATGACGTCCTCGTGGCCCTGGCCTGCGCCGAAGCGGTACTCGCCCCAGGCCGCGGCGTTGGCGTCGTTCTCCACCACGACGGGGAGGCCGACGCGCTGTTCGACCTTGTCCTTCAGCGGCTCGTGCCGCCAGTCGATGTTCGGGGCGAAGAGGACGGTGGCCCGCTTGTCGTCGACGTAACCGGCCGCGCCGATGCCGACGGCCTCGATCGGGTGGCCCTTGCCCGCCTCGGAGACGGCGGCGCAGATGGCGTCGACGATGCCTTCGGAGGTCGGCGGGGTGGGCACCGTGTGCGTGTCGAGGATGCTGCCCTCCTCGTCGACCACGCCGGCCGCGATCTTCGTGCCGCCGATGTCGACGCCGATGGTGAGTCCCATGTGTCCCTCAGTTTTCGGTCGAGCCCCGCTAGGGCCCACCGTACCCGAGGGGAGGCGCCGTACTGATCAGTCCAGGTCGATGGGGCGGCCGGTGGCCGGGCCGTCGCCGCCGTCCTCGTGGTCGTCCCGGTCCTCGCCGCCGGGCGTGCGGCGGGGGTCGTCCTCGTCGAGGCCGGGGCCGCGGGTCCAGCGGGTCTCGTGGCCCTCGACGGCCGAGCGGTAGGCGGCGAGGAGCTCGCTGCCGGCGGCGGCGAGGTGGTCGAAGACCTGCGGATTGCGCTCGATGACCGGCTCGACGGCGGCCTTCGCCTGGTTGACGAGGCCCTTGACGGTCTCGGCCGCCTGGGCGGCGGCGCCCGCGGCCTGGCCGCCGAAGAGCGGGGCGGCGGCGCCGAGCCCGCCGGTGAGCTTCTCGGCGACGGCCTCGAAGAGCTTGCGGAACTCCTCGGCGGGCGAGCCGGGTTCCTCCCCGTGCCGCGCGCGGCGGCGGGCCTTCTCCGCCTCCAGGTCCTCGGCACACGCGTCGGCCCAGGCGTCCGGATCGCTGCTCATGGCGTACTCCTCCGTCGCTTCCCTTCCTTCGACGGTACACGCCCGGGGGCGGCGGTCAGGAGGGCTCGGGCCACAGTCCGGGGTCGGGGGCGAAGCGGATCGCGAGGTCCCCGTCGACGAGCCCCGCGCCGGTGACGGTGCAGCGGCGCAGGGCGGCGGGGAGGGGCAGGGTGCGGCGGAAGGGGCCCGCGCCGAGGAGCAGTTCGTCGCCCCTGCGGACGAGGGAGAGGTCCTGCTTGACGGCGCCGGGCAGCGGCAGGTGCCAGACGAGGACGCCGTCCCGGTCGCGCCGGTCCTCGACGGCCGGGGCGGGCGCGGGGACGGGGGGCGGGCCGGGGCGTACGGCGGCGAGCAGGGCGAGGTCCTCGGGGCCGCGCGGCTCGCGGCCGAGGTGCGGCAGCTCGTGCAGGAGCTCGCCGGCGTCGGCGCGGAGGGCGGCGAGCCGGCGGTGCTGCTCGGCGGTGAGGGCGGCGAGCCAGGGGTCCTCGGAGGCGGCGGGGAGGAGCCGGTTGGCGATCACGGCGTCGAGGACGAGGCCGTGCAGGGCGAGGCCGAGGCGGGCCTCGCGGAGGGTGGCGGTGGCGGCCGGTCCGGGTTCGAGGACGAGCCGGACGGTGGTGCCGGGGGCTTCGACGACGGCCTGGACGGCGGCGAGTTCCCGCTCCCAGCGGGCGGTGGTCTCGTACAGCCACTGGGCGGGCATGGGCACGCCGGCGAGCTGGGCGAGCATCGGGCGCAGCGCGCGGGCGGCCTGGCGCTCGGGCGGCAGCAGCCGGCGGAGGTAGCGGCGCAGCTGTTCGGGGAGGGCGAGCACGGTCAGCGCCTCGCGCAGCGGCGGCAGGTCGACGACGGCGACGTCGTGGTCGCCGGCGGCCGCCTCGCGCAGCGCCCGCAGCAGGGCGAACTGGCGGCTGCCGGGCAGTTCGGTCAGCTCGGCGTCCTCGAACGGCGCCGCCCCGAGGAGGTCGAGCACGGTCCCGGAGCGCGCCTGGAGGGCGAGGAACTCCCGCCGGAAGTCCCCGGCGGGGTCGGTCTGCAGCACGGTGAGCGTCCCGGGACCCACGCCGTCCACGACCGGCCCGGGGTCCGTGTCACCGGGGACGAGCAGCACCCGGCGGCCGGCGTGGGCCTCGGCGAGCGCGGTCGCCACGGCGACCGTGCTCCGCCCGGCGCCGCCGGTTCCGGTGACGAGGATGATCCGCATACGGGTGACGCTACCGCGCCGGGGCCCGGGCTCCGGCGCCGGACGGTCAGGAGCCCGGCACCCGGGCTCCTGACCCGGCGCGGCTCGGACCTCGGGCCCGGCGCGGCTCAGGCCTTGGACTCGACGCGCTTCTTCAGGCCGGCGAGGGCGCGGTCGATGATGACCTTCTCGGCCTTGCGCTTGATCATGCCGAGCATGGGGATCTTGACGTCGACGGTCAGCTGGTAGGTGACCTCGGTGCGGTCGCCGGCGAGCGGGGTGAGGCGGTAGGAGCCGTCGAGGGAGCGGAGCATCTGGGACTTGACCAGGGTCCAGCTGACCTCGTGGGAGCCGGTCCAGGTGTACGCGAGGGTGTGGTCGTCCTTGATCGCGCCGGCGTCGAGCACGAGCCGGACCTTCTCGGCGCGGCCGGCCTCGTCGGTGGAGAGGACCTCGGCCTGGGTGACCTCACCGGTCCAGTCGGGGTAGCGGGCGAAGTCGGCGATCACACCCATGACGTCGGCCGGCGCCGCCCCGATGGTGATGCTCGAGCTGGTGTGTTCGGCCATCGCGGTGGCTCCTCCACTGTGCGGTCCGGCGGAAGTCAAGGGGCACGGACACGTGCCGGGGGAAGGCTATCGCGCCCCCGTGCCGGCCCCGTCACCACTCCAGGGCGAAGGGGCGGCCAATCGCAGCGAAGTGCCCGACGTTCACGCACTCGGTGGCGCCGATCCGCATGCGGCGGGCGAGCGGCTGGTGGACGTGGCCGAAGAGGGCGTAGCGGGGCCGGGTGCGGCGGATGGCGTCGAGGAGGGCGCGGCTGCCGCGCTCGAAGCGGCGGGCGACGGTGTCGTAGGTGAGGTCGGGGACCTCCGGCGGGATGTGGGAGCAGAGGACGTCGACCTCGCCGAGGGCCTCGACCTTGGCGGCGTACTCCTCGTCGGAGATCTCGTACGGGGTGCGCATCGGGGTGCGCAGGCCGCCGCCGACGAAGCCGAAGACGAGGCCGCCGAGCTCGACGCGCCGGCCGTCGAGGACGGTGGTGCCGGGGCGGGCGTACTCGGGCCAGAGGGTGGGGATGTCGACGTTGCCGTAGGTGGCGTACGTGGGGGTGGGGAAGGCGGCGAAGAGTTCGGCGTACTGGCGGCGGACGGCGGCCTCGATGGCGGTGTCGCGGTCGACGTCGAGCCCGGCCCAGAGGCTGCGGCCCAGGTCGCGGGCCTCGTCGAAGCGACGGGCGGTGCGCAGCTCGACGAGACGGTCGGCGTTGGCCTCGCCGAAGAGGTCAGGGAAGATGCCGCGGCTGTGGTCGGCGTAGTCGAGGAAGAGGACCAGATCGCCGAGGCATATGAGGGCGTCGGCGCCGTCCCCCGCCCGGGCGAGGGCGTCGGTGTTGCCGTGCACGTCGCTGACCACGTGGACTCGCATGGGGTCCACCTTAGGGCGTCGGACCTGCGGTTACTTGGGAGTCCGGAAAGCTGTGGATTACTGTGCCCGGAGGGCCGTCATGCTGGTGTGACGCAGAGAACATCTGGCCGGAACCCCCTATCGGGAACCACGTACTCGTGGGTAACGTCCGGGCAGTCCACAGTCGTGCTCGCCCCCACCGAGCACCTGCCCGATCATGGACCGCACCGGTGCAAGCACACAGAGCCGTGGCACCGGAGCCCGATGAGGAGCAGCAGTCTTGCGCGAGTTCAGCCTTCCGGCCCTGTACGAGGTCCCTTCGGACGGCAACCTGACGGATCTCATCCGCCGCAACGCCTCCCAGCACCCAGACGTCGCCGTGATGGCCCGCAAGGCCCCTGACGGCGGGTGGACGGACGTGACCGCCAAGGAGTTCCTCGCCGAGGTCCGCGGGGCCGCCAAGGGCCTCATCGCCGCCGGGGTCGGCGTGGGCGACCGCGTCGCGCTGCTCTCCCGCACCCGCTACGAGTGGGTGCTGCTCGACTTCGCGATCTGGAGCGCGGGCGCGGTGACCGTGCCGGTGTACGAGACCAGCTCGCCGGAGCAGATCCAGTGGATCCTCGGCGACTCGGGCGCCTCGCTGGCGATCGTGGAGTCCGCCGCGCACCAGGCGTCGGTGGAGTCCGTACGCGGCGGGCTGCCGGCGCTGACGGGCCTGTGGCAGATCGAGGACGGCGCGGTCGAGCGGCTGACCGCCTCCGGCGCGGAGGTCTCGGACGAGGACCTGGACGCCCGGATGTCCGCGGCGAACGCGGACGACCCGGCGACGATCGTCTACACCTCGGGGACCACGGGCCGCCCCAAGGGCTGCGTGCTGACCCACCGGGCGTTCTTCGCCGAGTGCGGCAACGTGGTGGAGCGCCTGAAGCCGCTCTTCCGCACCGGCGAGTCCTCGGTGATGCTCTTCCTGCCGGCCGCGCACGTCTTCGGCCGGCTGATCGAGGTGGCCTCGGTGATGGCCCCGATCCGTCTCGGCTGTCTCCCGGACATCAAGACCCTCACGGACGAGCTGGCCTCCTTCCGCCCGACGCTGATCCTGGGCGTGCCGCGCGTCTTCGAGAAGGTGTACAACTCGGCGCGGGCCAAGGCGCAGGCCGACGGCAAGGGCAAGATCTTCGACAAGGCCGCGCACACGGCCATCGCCTACAGCCGCGCGCTCGCCACCCCGCAGGGCCCGTCCCTGGGCCTGCGGCTCAAGCACAAGCTCTTCGACAAGCTGGTCTTCTCGAAGCTGCGGGCGGTGCTCGGCGGCCGGGGCGAGTACGCGATCTCCGGCGGCGCGCCGCTCGGCGAGCGGCTCGGCCACTTCTTCCGCGGCATCGGCTTCACCGTCCTGGAGGGCTACGGCCTGACGGAGTCGTGCGCGGCCACCGCCTTCAACCCGTGGGACCGCCCGAAGATCGGCACGGTCGGCCAGCCGCTGCCGGGCTCGGTGGTGCGGATCGCGGACGACGGCGAGGTGCTGCTGCACGGCGAGCACATCTTCACGGAGTACTGGAACAACGAGGCGGCGACCGCCGAGGCGCTGGCCGACGGCTGGTTCCACACCGGTGACATCGGCACCCTCGACGAGGACGGTTACCTCGCGATCACCGGCCGCAAGAAGGAGATCCTGGTGACGGCGGGCGGCAAGAACGTCGCCCCGGCGGTCATCGAGGACCGAATCCGCGCCCACGCCCTGGTCGCGGAGTGCATGGTGGTCGGCGACGGCCGCCCGTTCGTCGGCGCCCTGGTCACCCTCGACGAGGAGTTCCTGGGCCGCTGGGCGAGCGAGCACGGCAAGCCGGCCGGCGTCACCGCCGCAGTCCTCCGCGACGACCCCGACCTGCTCGCCGAGGTCCAGCGGGCGGTCGACGACGGCAACGCCGCGGTCTCCAAGGCGGAGTCGGTCCGCAAGTTCCGCGTCCTGGCCGCCCAGTTCACCGAGGAGGCGGGCCACATCACCCCGTCGCTGAAGCTGAAGCGGAACGTGGTCGCGAAGGACTTCGCGGACGAGATCGAGGCGCTCTACACCAAGTGAGACAGGGGGAAGGGCCCGGCGCTTCGGCGCCGGGCCCTTCCCCCTGTCTCACAGCAGTTCCCTGAGCCGTTCCGCGAGCAGGTCCCAGCGCCACTTCTCCTCCACCCAGGCACGGCCCCGCTCGCCCATGCGGGCGCGGAGCTCCGGGTCGAGCAGGAGGGTGGTGACGCGGTCGGCGGTGTCCTCGGCGGATTCGCCGCGCACGACCCAGCCGGTCTCGCCGTCGAGGACGGCGTCGGGGGCGCCGCCGGAGTCGCCGGCGACGACCGGCAGCCCGGTCGCGGAGGCCTCCAGGTAGACGATGCCGAGCCCCTCGACGTCGAGGCCGCCGCGGCGGGTGCGGCACGGCATCGCGAAGACGTCGCCGGCGCCGTAGTGGGCGGGCAGCTCCGACCAGGGCACGGCGCCGGTGAAGCGGACGGAGCCGGCGACGCCGGTCTCGGCGGCGAGCCGGCGCAGCTCCTTCTCGTACGGGCCGCCGCCGACGATCAGCAGGACGGCGTCGGGCACCTGCCGCAGGATCCGGGGCAGGGCGCGGATCAGGGTGTCCTGGCCCTTGCGCGGGACCAGCCGGGAGACGCAGACCACGACGGGGCGGTCGGTGAGGCCGAGGCGGGCCCGGACCTCGTCGCCGCCGGAGCCGGGGTGGAAGGTCTTCTCGTCGACGCCGGGCGGCAACTGCACCATGCGGGCCGCGGCGGCCGGGGTGAGGGCGGACGCGATGCGGGACCGGGTGTACTCGCCGAGGTAGGTGATCGTGTCCGTGCCCTCGCCGATCCGGCGCAGCAGCTGCCGGGCGGCGGGCAGCTGGGCCCAGCCGGCCTCGTGCCCGTGGGTGGTGGCGACCAGCCGCTTCGCGCCGGCCCGGCGCAGCGCGGGCGCCATCAGGCCGAGCGGGGCGGCGGCGCCGAACCAGACCGACTCGCAGCCGTGCTCGCGCAGCAGCGCGGTCGCCCGGGCGGTCACACGTGGTGTGGGCAACAGCATGGTGGTGCGGTCCCGGACAACCGTGAAAGGCTGTTCCGCGTCGAACAGAGCGGTGGCCTCCGCACCTTCGCGGCCGCGCTTCCAGGTGGAGGCGTAGACCACGAGCCGGTCGGGGTCCAGTCGCAACGCCATGTTGTGCAGGAACGCCTGGATTCCGCCGGGACGCGGCGGGAAGTCGTTGGTTACGATCAGGGTCTTGTGCATCGTGACAGACAGTACGTGATGGCTCGCGACCGCACCCCACGCCCGGCACCACCCCTCTCCGCGAGAGCGGACCGACAGGACAGGAACAGGACAGGTATGACGGGCGCAGTGGAGATCGGCTCGCGCACGGCTGGGCGACTGCGGGAACTGCGTCTTCCGCTGGGGCTGTGGGCGCTGACCAGGATCATCCTGCTGATCTGCGTCTTCAAGATCGTGGTGGTGCCCGGCCCCGACGTCACCAGCGACGTGGAGCAGATCTACCAGAGCTGGTACGAGGTCCTGAAGACCGGCACCTACCCGCAGGACGACGTCACCTGGCAGTACCCACCGGCGGCGGCCCTCGCGATCCTCTCCCCCGCCCTGCTGCCGTTCCTGAACTACTCGGCCGCCTTCTTCGTGCTGGCCTTCCTCTGCGACGCCGCCGTCTTCGCGCTGCTCGTGTACACGGGCAAGCGGCCCGGCCGGTCGATGCGGGGCGCGTGGCTGTGGCTGGCGGCGGTGCCGCTGATGGGCCCGACGGCGTACGCCCGCTACGACATCATGGTCACCGCCGTGGCCGTGGCGGGGCTGCTCGCCGCGATCCGCAGTCCGCGGGTGCTGGGCGCGCTCGCCGGTTTCGGCGCGGTCCTCAAGGTGTGGCCGGCGCTGATCCTCGCGGGCACCCCGAAGGGCCGGGCGACCTGGCGCGCCTGGCCGGTCGCGGCCGGCGCGGCGCTGGGCGTCCTCGCGCTGTGCATGGTGTGGATGCCGGGCGGGCTCGCCTTCCTCTCCTTCCAGAGCGAGCGGGGCACGGAGGTCGAGTCGCTGGGCGCGATGGTCTTCCACGTGGCCCGGCACTTCGGCTGGGACGGCGAGGCGCGGATGAACTACGGCTCGATCGAGTTCCTCGGCCCGTACGTGTCCTGGGTGTCGAAGGGCGCGATGGCGCTGACGGTGGCGGCCTTCGGCTGGCTGCTGCTGTGGCGCTTCAAGGCGCGCCGCTTCACCTCCTCGACGGTCGCGGACGCGGCCTTCGTCGCGGTGCTGCTCTTCACCGCGACGAGCCGGGTGATCTCCCCCCAGTACATGATCTGGCTGGTCGGCCTGGCGGCGGTCTGCCTGGTGTACCGCTCCAGCCGGATGCGGACGCCGGCGTACCTGATCCTGTGGGCGACGGCGGTGACGCAGTTCGAGTTCCCGGTCTGGTTCTCGCACGTGACCCAGAGCGACTGGCTGGGCATCGGCGTGCTGTTCCTGCGCAACGGCCTGCTGATCGCGGCGACCCTGATGGCCTGCCGGATCCTGTGGAAGCACACGGTCACCGAGGCCGGCACGGTCATCCCGGTCCCGGAGGGTCAGCCGGAGCGCGAGAAGGTCCTGACCGGCTCGGCCTGAGCGGTTCTCGCGGTACGGCGGTGCAGCACCGCCAGCGCGCCGCACTGGGCGGCCATGGCGAGCGTCATGGCCAGGCAGACGCCGGGGAGCCCGAGGCCTGACAGGGCCACGGCGAGCGGCAGCTGGAGCAGGACGCCGGCGACGGTGATCCTGGCCAGGTACGGGCTCGCTCCCGCGCCCTCGAAGGCCCCGGCGGCGGCGATGTACGCGCCCAGGAGCGGCAGGTAGCCGGCGAGGCAGCGCAGGAAGAGCGCGCCCGCCGGGGCGACCTCGGGCCCGGCCCCGAAGAGCCGCATCACCCCGTCGGCGCCGGCCCACAGGAGCGCGGCGAAGCCCGTCCCGAGCGCCGCCCCGAGCAGGGCCGCGGTCCGGGCGACGCCCGCGCGCCCGCCGGTCCCGGTGCCGAGCAGGTGGGCGGTGTGGATGGCGGCGGCCTGGCGCACGGCGTAGAAGGCCATGGTGGCGACGTACATGCCCTTGCCGGCGATGCCGTAGGCGGCGGTCTCGGAGACGCCGAGCCGGGCGACGACGGCGACGAGGGCGAGCGCGCCGGCCATCCGCACGGTGAAGTCGGCGGCCATCGGCAGCCCGGTGGCCGCGGTGCGGCGCACGGCGGCTCCGGTGGTCCCCGCGGGCGCGGTGGCCCGCGCGGCCCTGAGCAGCGGATTGCGGCGGAGGACGACCGCTCCGACGGCGAGGGCGGCCGTGCGGCCGATGACGGTGGCGAGGGCGGCGCCCGCCACCCCGTGCGCGTGGATGAGCAGCGGGTCGAGGACCAGGATCAGACCGTTGGCGAGGAAGGCGAGCCGCATCGGGGTGCGGGTGTCTCCGGCGCCCTTGAGGACGCCGTCGAGGACGTGCCCGGCGTAGAAGACGGCGGTGCCGGGGAGCGAGACGGCGAGGTAGGCGACGGTGAGGCCGTACGCGCCGCCCCGGTCTCCGCCCAGGAGCAGCGCGGCGAGCGGCTCGCGGAGGAGGAAGCCGCCGACGGCGACGGGCGGGACGAGCAGCGCGCACAGGACGGCCCCGCCGCGGACGGCGGCGCGGACGGCCCCGGGGTCGGCGGCGCCGCGGGCCCGGGCGACGAGCACGGTGGTGCCGGAGCCGGCCGCGAGGACGACGCCGAGGAGCAGGTTCTCGACGTTGGTGGCGAGGGCGACGGCGGCGACCGCGTCCCCGCCGAGCCGGGCGACCCAGACCATGTTGACGATCCCGGCGGCGACCCCGGCGAGCAGCTCCAGATAGACCGGTCCGCCGAGCCGGACGAGTGTCCGGCGGTGGCTCCGCTGTGTCCCCACGCCCTACCCCCTCTAATCGATGTACCTCGATTAGAGGCACCTCGAAAAGAGGTAGCATGCGGGGACCGGAGACGACAAGCACGAGGGGAGGACGACCGGTGCTGGAGCTGTCGATCCTGGGCTTCCTGTACGGGCGGCCGCTGCACGGGTACGAGCTGAAGGAGCGCATCCGGGCGCTGAGCGGCCACGTCCGCCCGGTCAGCGACGGCGCCCTCTACCCGGCGATCAACCGGCTGGTCGACAAGGGCCTGGTGGAGAGCCGCACCGAGCCCGGCACCAGCGCCGCGCCCCGCCGCACCCTCTCGCTCACCCCCGGGGGCCGCGCCGCCCTGCTGGCCCGGCTGCGCTCCCCCAAGGACGTCGAGATCACCGACGGCCAGCGCTTCTTCACCCTGCTGACCTTCCTCGGCCTGCTGCCCGACCCGGCCGAGCAGGCCGCCGTCCTGCGCCGCCGGCAGGCCTTCCTGCTGACCCCGGCCAGCTTCTTCTACGAGGACGGCGCCCCGGCCACCGTCGAGGCGGAGCCCGACCTCTTCCGCCGCGGCATGCTCCGCGTCGCCCGCGCGACCGGCACCGAGGAGAAGGCCTGGCTCGCCGAGGCCCTCGCCGAACTCGACGCGCGCGCTCAGCCGAGCTGATCGCGCAGATACTCCCGCCACTGAGCGGTGAATCGTTCCGGCGTCGTCTCCAGGACCTTCTGCAGGGCGTTCTCCACCGCTCCCTCCCGCCCCGGGTGGGCGCCCACCTCCCGGTAGAAGGCGGTGAGGCGGTCCTCGCCCCAGCGGTCGGCGATCATCGCGCAGGCGAGCCAGCCGCTCTCGTAGGCGCGGGCCAGGGCCTCGCCGTCGCCCCCGAAGCCGAAGTCGGCGTCCTCGGGGAGCGCGGCGGGCGGATGCCCGGCCCGCACCGCCCGGCGCAGCTCGGGGGCGGCCTCGGCGGGGGTGCGGCCGGTGCCCCGGTAGGCGGCCCAGTCGGCGAAGCCCTCGGAGAGCCAGACCGGGGTGGCCGGCGAGGTGTGGGCGCGGGTGGCGACGTGGACGGTCTCGTGGGTGAGGATCAGCTGCCGGCCGAAGTCGCCGAGCACCGCGTACGCCTCCGGGTTGACGATCACCCGCTCCGCGGGCGCGTCCGGCCGGCGCCCGGTCTCGCCGGTGGTGACGGCCGCTATCCCCCGGTACTGCGAGCCGTCCACCGCGAGCAGCCCGCCCATGTCGTCGAGCGAGGCGGGGACGAGGACGAGGACCCGGCGGGCCCAGCCGGGGCTCCAGACCGCGTCGGCGGCGGGCACCGCCCGGTCGGCGAGCCGGGCGATCTCGGCGAGCCGCCGCCGGTCCTGGCCGACGCCGAGGACGAGGGAGCGGGCGCCGCGCACCGCGGTGACCTCGCCCTGCTCCCAGAGCCGCACCGGGGCGCCCTCGGCCGGCCGCTCCCCGGTCACGTACCAGCGCCCGTCCCGCTCGGCGAGGTCGACGAGCCGGTCGGCGGCGAGCGGCCCGGGGTCGTATCCCGCGACGCGGTGGCCGCGCTCGACGCGGGCGGTGAGCCGGCCCTCGCCGGTCCGGTCGACGCCGGTGACGCGGTAGGACCAGTCGGCGAGCGGGACGGCGGCGAGCCTGCGGAACTCGGTGCGGGCGGCGGCGCTGTACGAGGGGGCGACGGCCGCCAGCCAGGCGGTCTCGTCCCGGTCGAGGAGGGCCTCGGCGTGCCGGTCGAGCAGGGCCCGCACCTCGCGGAGGGCCGGGTCGGCGGGGCGGGCGGCGGTGGAGCAGCCGACGAGCGCGGCGAGGGCGAGGAGGAGGGCGAGCAGCGCCGCTCCCGGCCGTCGCGCTCCGCACCCCTGTTCCACCACGCATCAGATGGTACGGAAGGGTGACGGGGTCACGCCTCCCGGAGCCGGGCGGCAGGCGGCCTCAGGGCCGGGTCACCGTCACGTTCGACATCATGTTCACCGGGTCGTAGCGGACCCGGGCGCCCGGGTAGGGGGCGTGGATGACCTGCCCGTTCCCGGCGTAGATGGCGACGTGGCTGGCGTCGCCCCGGTACGTGACGAGGTCGCCGGGCTGCGCCTGCGAGAGCGGCACCTGCCGGCCCGCGTGCCGCTGGGCGGCCGAGGTGCGCGGCAGGCTGATCCCGGCCTGCCGGTACGACCAGACCATCAGCCCCGAGCAGTCGAAGGCGGTCGGGCCGGTCGCGCCCCAGACGTACGGCTTGCCGACGGCGCTGCGGGCGGCGAGCACCGCGGCGGCGGCCCGGGAGTCGGCCGGGCCGAGGTCGGCCGGCGGCGGCAGCTCCTCGCCGGGGCCGCCGGCCCGCCCGCCGGAGCGGGAGGCCCGCTCGTAGTCGGCGCGCTCGGCGGCGGTCAGGGAGGCGAGGATCCGGCGGGCCTCGGCGAGCTTGCGCTCCACGGACCGCTTGTGGCGGGCCACCTCGGCGCGGCTGCGCTCCAGCTCGGCGAGGGCGGCCCGGCCCTCGGCACGCTCCTGGTCCAGGCGGTGGCGCTCCTGCCGGAGCTCGGTGAGGGCGGCGGTCTGCCGGGCGGTGACCCGGTCGAGGACGGAGGCCCGGTCGAGGTAGCTGTCCGGGTCGGAGGAGAGCAGCAGGTCGAGGGTGGGGTCGAGGCCGCCGGAGCGGTACTGGGCGCCGGCGAGCGCGCCGAGCGCGCCCCGCATCCGGTTGATGCGCTCCTGGCCGCGGGCGAGGCTGTCCTGGGCCTGCCCGACCTTGCGGCGCAGCGCGTCGGCCTTCTCGTCGGCCCGGTTGTAGCCCTCGGTGGCGCGCTCGGCCTCCTCGTAGAGCCGGTCGACCCTGGCGCGGGTGGCCTCGGTGCCGGCACCCGGGTCGGCGCTCGCGGGGACGGCGCCGAGGGAGGCCGCCGCGGTGGCCGCGGCGGCGGCGGTCAGGACGGTGACCCGGGCGGGTCGGCGGTGGGAGGCCACGGCTCGCGCTCTTTCGTTCGGCTCGTGCGGACTGGCGCGGCAGACAGTAGCCGGTCCCCCCGCCCTGTCCAACGAAGGCGCCGGGCACACAAAATGACGCCCCGCCGGAGATCACAAGGTCACCGGCGGGGCGTCAGGTCAGCGGAGCGTGCGGCGAACCACCCGTTCGGGCGGCACGGCCGGGCGGGTCAGCCGCCGATGCGGACACCGAACTGGAAGGTGCCCATGTAGTTCATGGACTCGTAGCGGACCACGGCGCCCGGCTTGGGGGCGTGCAGGATCGTGTTGTTGCCCGCGTACAGGCCGACGTGCGACAGGCCGTTGAAGAAGACCAGGTCGCCGGGCTTGAGCTGGCTGCGGCCGATCTTCACGCCGTCGTTCTGCTGGGTGTACGTGGTGCGGGTGAGACCGGCGCCGGCCTGGCGGTAGGCCCACTGCGTCAGCCCGGAGCAGTCGTACGCGTTGGGGCCCTCGGCGCCGGAGACGTACGGCTTGCCGAGCTGGGTGGCGGCGGCGGAGAGGGCGGCGGCGCCGAGGCCGCTGGCCGGGGCCTCGTTGCCGAGGTCGAGGCGGGGGGCGGCGGCGCGGGAGGCGCGCTCGGCCTCGGCGCGCTCCTGCTGCTGGATGCGGGCGCGCTCCTCGGCGGTGAGGGTGTTGAGGAGCGTGCGGGCGTCGGCGAGCTTGCCCTGGATCTTCTTCTTCTTCTCGGCGAGCGTCTTGCGGACGTCCTCGAGGTCGCCGAGCTTGGCGGTGGCCTCGGCGCGCTGCTGGGCGAGGGTGCGCTGCTTGTCCTGGATGGAGGCGAGGACGTCGGCCTGCTGGTCGGTCACCCGGCCGATGGCGGAGGCCTTGTCCAGGTAGTCGTCCGGGTTCGAGGAGAGGAAGAGCTGGATCGCCGGGTCGATGCCGCCGGAGCGGTACTGGGCGCTGGCGACCGAACCGATCTGGTCCCGGAGGGTGTTCAGCTCCTGCTGACCACGGGCCACCCGGTCCTGGATCTGGCCGATCTCCTTCTGCAGCTTGCCGCGGCGCTCCTCGGCCAGGCTGTGCTGCTCCGTGGCCTCCTCGGCCTCGTGGTAGAGCTTGTCGACCTTCGACTTGACCTCGTCGATCTTCGGCTTGGGGGCCGCCTGGGCTCCGGTCTGGGCGGAGAACGCGACGGCGGCGGCCGCGGTCGCGGTGAGCACGGTCACACGGGTGCGGCTCGGCTGCTTGGGTCGACGGTGGGACGCCACGAAGGCGAGCTCCTTCTTCCTCGAGCCGCCCGGCCGGTCAGGGGCAGGCGGTTCCTCCACGGACCGCCCTGATGGGTGATCAACCGCGCGAAGGTTCGAGCCCCGACCCTAGTGACCAAGTTGTGATCAGTTCAAATCCCGCTGGCAAAAAACTCGCTCACGCACCACTTTATTTACGCGCATCACACCGCCTGTGACGGGCATTTGACGGATTGCCGTCCAGAAATCGGGCATAGGGCCCAAGAGTTGCGAGCCGGGCGAGTCGTTACGAGAGGCGCGAAAGCCGCTTGAGGAGCAGAGCCGACGCCACCGGCCGCGCACCGGCCTTCGCGACGCCGTCCGCGACCTCGCGGTCGGTGGAGACCACCACGACGGGCCGGCCCGGCGGTTCCGCCCGCACCAGCTGGCGGATCAACTCGTCGGCCGTGACCCCGGGCTTGGAGAACAGCACCCGCACCCCGCGCGGCGGCGCGAGGAGCACCGGCGCGGCCAGCTCGGCCCCGTCGAAGACACAGGTGACCTCGGCGCCCGAGCGGGCCGCGAGGGCGGAGAGCCCGCCGAGCAGCCGCAGGCGCTGCTTCTCCAGCGGCATCGTCGGGTAGCCGGTCTTGGTGACGTTGTAGCCGTCGACGACGAGATGGGTCTGCGGCAGCTCCAACAGCTGGTCGAGCAGGGCCGGATCGGTCTCCGACAGGGCGCGGGCCGCGATGTCCTTCGGGGACATCCGCCCCGGCTCCACCGCGTCCACGGTGTCCGCCGGGTGCACCGACACCGGCGGCAGGGCCAGTTCGCGCCGGAGCCCCTGGGCCGCGTCGAGGACGGTGTCGAGCAGCAGCCGCAGCCGCATGTCCTCCACAGAGCGTCCCTCGCGGGCGGCCCGGCGGCTCGCCTCCAGGGCCGCCTCGACCTCGCCGAGCCGGGCCTTGAGCCGCCGCGACTCGCTCTCGGCGGCGGAGACCTGTGCGGCCGACTCGGAGCGGGCCGCCTCGATCTCGCCCTGGGCGCGCCGCAGCGCCGCCTCGCCGCGCTTGACGTCGCTCTGGGCGCTGCGCAGCTTGCGGTGAAGCGATTCGGCTTCCTTGCGGGCGGACTCCAGGTCGTGGCGCAGCTGTTCGGTCTCGTCCCGGGTCCGCTCGCGGGCGGCGGCCAGCTCCTCGCGGAGCCGCTCCAGTTCGCGCCGGCCGGCCTCGTCGGCCCGCTCGGCGTCGGCGCGCTGGACCTCCTCGCCGGCGGCGGCCACCAGCTTGACCCAGCCGGGCGGGCGGAGCACGTACGCCGCCGCGGCCACGTCGACGGGATCGGCGGCGGCGGGCGGGGTGCCGCCCTCCACGGCCTCGGCCAGCTCGGGCTGGGCCTGCTTGAACCGTTCGCCGATGCGCTGGCGGAAGAGCGGATCGCCCTCCAGGGCCGCGGCCATCGCGTTGCCGGCGAACTTGGCGCGCCGGCTGGCGGTGAAGCGGGCGTACTGACGGAGGGGGGCGGGCAGCTCGGCGACGGTGAGGCCGCCGAAGGCGTCGGCGACCAGCGCGATCACCCGCCGCCGTACCCCCTCCGGCAGGGGATGGTCGAGCGTCTCGGCAGCGTCACCTGCCGCGCCGGCCGGTTCGCCACCGTGCGCGGACTGCTCCACGATCCGTCACCCCTACTGTCGTCGGCGCCGTCCGTCAGGACTCGACGCCCGGCTTGTCCACCAGTTCGATCTGGTCCACCGCGTTGCACCACCGGCAGCGGACCGACTCGATGGTCTCACTGAGCACCTCGCGCTCCTCGACCTTGGGCTCCCCGGCGAGGTCCAGATGGACGTACTCGACGACCTTGGACGAGCGCGTCACGTCGAAGCGGGTCAGGTTGCCGCACAGGGTGCAGCGCCAGCGGGTCTCCTCGGTCGGCAGGGGAACCGTCGTCATGGTGCCGTCCTTCTTCCTGTCGTGGTGGTACCAGGTACGGGAGCCGCGGTGCGCCGTCGGACTGCGGTGCTCGATCCCGTAACCCTACGGCCTCACCGGACGGCGCCCGGCCCGGCGAGGCACTCTGTCCACTTCGTCCCTCTTGGGCCATGATCTGTCCATGATCGACTGGCGAGCCACGGCCCTGGGCGCCTATCGGGGCGTCCGGACCGGACCCACGGTGACCTACGGCCTGATCGCCGCCTGCTGTCTCCTCTTCATTGTCAGCCCGGTCTCCGGCCTGAACCCGTCGTACGGAACCGGGGACGAGGTGCTGGCGGCGCAGAGCGCGTACTTCCTGCGGTGGGGGGTGGTGCCGGCCGAACTGACCCGGGGCGAGCCGGGCTCCCTGCTCACGCCTTTCACCGCCCTCTTCGTGCACGGCGGCTGGCTCCACCTGCTCGGCAACATGCTCTTCCTGTGGGTCTTCGGGGCGATGGCCGAGGAGCGGATGGGGCACGTCGAGTTCGCCCTCTTCTACCTGGGCACCGGCTACCTCGCCCTGCTCGGCTACGCGGTGGCGCACGCCGACAGCGAGCAGACCCTGGTCGGGGCCTCCGGCGCGATCTCGGCGGTGCTCGGGGCCTTCCTCTTCCTCTTCCCCCGCTCCCGGGTGACGAGCCTCTTCCCCTTCCTCTTCTTCCTGCCGCTGCGCTTCCCGGCCTGGGCGGTGCTCGTCTTCTGGTTCACGCTCCAGTGGCTGGCCGCGCGGGCCGCGGGCGCGGGCCCCGGGGTCGCCTATCTGGCCCACGTCGTGGGCTTCTCGGTCGGCTTCCTCTACGCCTGGGTGAGGTTCCGGGGTGGGGATAGAGTGAAAACCCCAGCAGCGGCGACCGAGGGAGACAGCCAGCCGTGATCACCGCGATCGTCCTCATCAAGACCAGCGTGGACCGCATCCCCGAGATCGCGGAGTCGATCGCCGCGCTCGACAACGTCAGCGAGGTCTTCTCGGTGACCGGTACGTACGACCTCATCGCGATGGTCCGGGTGCCGCGCCACGACGACCTGGCCGAGGTCATCCCCGGCCGGATCAGCAAGATCCCGGGCGTCGAGGGCACCGACACCCACGTCGCCTTCCGGACGTACTCGCAGCACGACCTGGAGGCGGCCTTCGCCATCGGCCTGGAGTCCTGAGCCGGGACCCGACGCCCGGGTGAAGGAATCCTCATCCGGGCTTCATCCCGGGCCGCGCCCGCGCGCCCGACCCTGGCGGCATGTCCTTCACCCACCGCATGGCCGGACTCGTCGCCGTCGTCGCCGTCCCGCTCGGGATCGCCGCGACCAGCTACGCGCTGACCGACGCGCCGGAGGCGCCGCGCGTCCCGCCCGCCGTCCACCTCTCCACCCCGCCGACGGCGACCGCGCCGACACCCGGCGCGCCGGCACCCGCCGTGAGCGCGCCGGCCGCGCCCACCGCCCCCGCGGCCCCGTCGAACCCGCCGCCCTCCGACTCCGTCGTGCCCGGGCCCTCCGCCACGGGCGGCGACGACGATGACGACGATCACGAGTGAAGCGCACCGAACACCGTCTCTCCGCCCGGGTCCGCATCCTGCTCTGGCTGCTGCTCGTCATGGCGGTCGCGCTGGCCGCGGTCGCCGTGGTGACCCGCACCCTGCTGCTGCGCGACGCCGACCACCGCATCAACCAGCTGCTCACCCAGGAGACCGGGGAGTTCGCCAACTTCGTGGCCCAGGGCGTCGACCCGGACACCGGACGGCGCTTCACCGACCCCGAGGCGCTGCTGCGGGTCTTCCTCCAGCGCCAGTACTCCGACCCGGACGAGGAGCTGCTCGGTCTGGTCGGCACCGGCGGGCCCGGCCCCCAGGTCGTCCGGCAGTCCCGTGACCTGCCGAGCGCGCTGCCGCTCCACCGCGACCGGCCCGCGCTGGACGCCATCGCCGCCGCCCCGGAGCCCTGGGGCCGGATCGACCGCGGCCGGGGCGAGGTGCGGTGGGCGAAGGTGCCGATCGAGACCGGCGGTCCGCCGTCCGCCTTCGTCGTCGCCTTCCACGCCGACCGGGAGCAGGCCATCGCCGACGAGGCGTTCCGCATCCTGCTCGCCATATCCGGGGTGGCGCTGCTGCTGACCACCGGCATCGGCTGGGTGGTGGCGGGCCGCATCCTCGCCCCCGTACGGCTGGTGCGGACGACCGCCGCCGAACTGACCGAACGGGACCTCACCCAGCGGATCCCGGTGCGGGGCAAGGACGACGTCGCCGCGCTCGCCGAGACCTTCAACGCGATGCTCGACCGGCTGGAGCGGGCCTTCGCGGGCCAGCGGCAGTTCGTCGACGACGCCGGGCACGAGCTGCGCACCCCCATCACCATCGTCCGCGGCCATCTGGAGCTGATGGGGGACGATCCGGCCGAGCGGGCGGAGACGGTCCGGATCGTCACCGACGAGCTGGACCGGATGAGCCGGATCGTCGAGGACCTGCTGCTGCTCGCCAAGGCCGAACGGCCCGACTTCGTGCGGACCGCGCCGGTGCAGCTCGGCGAGCTCACCGCCGACGTCTTCGTGAAGGCGCGGGCGCTCGGCGAACGCGACTGGGTGCTCGACGCGGTGGCCGACCGGGAGGCCACGCTCGACGCCCAGCGGATCACCCAGGCGATGGTGCAGCTCGCCCAGAACGCCGTCCAGCACACCGTGCCGGGCGGGCGGATCGCGATCGGCTCGCGGGCCGCCGCCGGCCGGATCGAGCTGTACGTCGCCGACCGCGGCCCCGGCGTCCAGGAGCGGGACGCCGCCGTGATCTTCGAGCGCTTCCGCCGGGGCACCGCCCGCCGCGGGGCCCGCACCAGCGGTGCCGGGCTCGGCCTCGCCATCGTCCGGGCCATCGCCGAGGGGCACCGGGGCGGGCGGGTCGAGCTCCGCCCCACCGAGGGCGGCGGGGCCACTTTCGTACTTGTCTTCGAGGAGTGACCATGAATCGCGTGCTGATCGCCGAGGACGAGGAGCGCATCGCCTCCTTCGTCGAGAAGGGCCTCCGCGCCAACGGCTTCACCACCTCCGTCGCCGCCGACGGCGACACCGCGCTCGCCCGGGCGCTCACCGGCGGCTTCGACCTGATGGTCCTGGACATCGGACTGCCCGGCCGGGACGGCTTCACCGTCCTGCGGGAGCTGCGCGAGGCCCGGGTGACCCTGCCCGTCCTCGTCCTGACGGCCCGCGACTCCGTCCGGGACACCGTGGCCGGCCTGGAGGGCGGCGCCGACGACTGGATGACCAAGCCCTTCCGCTTCGAGGAGCTGCTCGCCCGGATCCGGCTGCGGCTGCGCACCGCCGCCCGCGCCCCCGAGGTCACCGTGCTCCGCAGCGGCGACCTCGGCCTGGACCTGCGCACCCGGCGGGCCCGCGCCG
The DNA here is from genome assembly GCF_040633895.1 of Streptomyces sp. NPDC007863. NCBI lineage: Bacteria > Bacillati > Actinomycetota > Actinomycetes > Kitasatosporales > Streptomycetaceae > Streptomyces > Streptomyces sp. NPDC007863. The sequence continues at coordinate 225,573 of NZ_JBEYEI010000002.1, read as the reverse complement.
GGGAGCGGACGGTGGACCTGACCGCCCGTGAGTTCGTCCTCCTGGAGCTGTTCCTGCGCCACCCGGGGCAGGTGCTCTCACGGGAACAGATCCTCTCCCACGTCTGGGGGTACGACTTCGACCCCGGCTCCAACATCGTGGACGTCTACGTGCGGGCGCTGCGGAAGAAGCTGGGCGCCGAACGCCTGGAGACGGTACGGGGCATGGGCTACCGGATGCCCTGACGCGCCCGGTCCGGGGTGCGTGAACCTTCCTTCATGGAGGGCTCATCCCCGGCTCACCGGCCGCCCGGAGGGTGGTTCCCGTGAACCTCTCCCTCCGCCAGACGGTCTGGCTCTGCCTCGCGCTCGGTGTCTGCGCGGTGCTCGCCGTCCCCGGCACGGCACCCGGCCTGGACGGCGGGGCCCGGCTGACCCTGGCCGTCTTCGCCCTCGCCACCTGCGCCTGGATCGCCGCCCCCGTCGACGACACCTATGTCGCGCTCGGTGCCGGGCTCGCCCTCACCGTCACCGGGGTGATCAGCGCCGACACCCTCTTCGCCACCCTCGGCGACGCCACCGTCTGGCTGCTGATCTGCGCCTTCGTCCTCGCGGCCGCGGTGACCAGGACCGGGCTCGCCGGCCGCGCGGCCGCCTTCCTCGTCACCGGCGCCGGCTCCGTACGCGGGCTGGTCCACCTCACCACCGCCGCGCTGGTCGTCACCTCCTTCGCGGTCCCGGCCACCTCCGGGCGCGCCGCCCTCGCCCTGCCGGTCTTCCTCGCCCTCGCCAAGGCGCTGGCCGGCCGGCGCCGGCTCGTGGTCATGCTGGCCCTGCTCTTCCCCACCGTCATCCTGCTGTCGGCCGTCGCCACCCTGATCGGCGCGGGCGCCCACCTCATCACCGTCGGGGTCCTCCTGGAACAGACCGGCGAGGGCATCGGCTTCGCCCGCTGGCTGGTCCTCGGCCTGCCGCTCGCCGTCACCGCCTCCCATCTGGCGGCGGAGGCGGTGCTGCTCACCACCACCCGCCGCGAGGACCGGCGGGAGCCCGTACGGATCACCGTCGCCGCCCTCCAGGAGCACTCCCCCACCCCGGTGTCGGGACCGCTCACCGCGCCCGAGCAGCGCTGCCTGCTGCTGCTCTGCACGGTGGTGGTGCTGTGGTGCGCCGAGCCGCTGCACGGGGTCTCGCCGGCCGTGGTCGCGCTGATCGGCGCGGTCGTCGCCTCCACCCCCGCGCTCGGCACCGTCCGGATGAAGGACGGGCTGAAGGCGGTGCCCTGGCCGATGCTGCTCTTCATGGCGGCGACCACCGCGATGGGCGTCGCCCTCGTCGACTCCGGCGCGGCCGGGTGGCTGGTCGGCGGGATGCCGGCCGGGCTGGCCCCGTGGGTCTTCCTCGCCGCCGTCGTCGCCGTGAGCACCGCCGCCCACCTGGTGCTCCAGTCCCGCTCGGCCCGCTCCTCGGTCCTGGTGCCGCTGGTGGTGGCCGCGGCGGTGGGCGCCGGGGTCAACCCGGTGGCCGCCGCGCTCGCCTCCACCGCCGCCGCCGGCTTCTGCCAGACGCTGCCCGCCTCGGCGAAACCCGTCGCCCTCTTCGCCGAACCACCGGACGGCGTCCCCACCTTCACCCCCCGTGACCTGCTGCGGCTCTCCGCCGTACTCGCCCCGCTCAGCGCCGCCCTGGTGCTGTTCTTCGCCCTCGTCGTCTGGCCGCCGCTCGGCGTGCCCGTCCTCCTGGAGTCCCAGCCGTGAGCCTGCACATCGCCGTCGCCCCCAGCGGTTTCAAGGAGTCCCTGTCCGCGCCCGAGGCCGCCGAGGCCATCGCCGAAGGGCTGCGCCGGGTCCGCCCGGACGCCGTCGTCGACCTGATCCCGCTGGTCGACGGCGGGGAGGGGACGGCCCGGGCGCTGGCCGCCGCGACCGGGGGCAGGCTGCTGCCGCGGGTCGCGACGGGCCCCCTCGGCCACCCGGTGAGGACCCACTTCGCGCTCCTCGACGACTCCTCCGCGGTGGTCGAGATGGCGGCCGTCGCGGGCCTCTCCCTGGTGCCGGCCGACCGGCGCGACCCGGGCGCCACCACCACCTACGGGGTGGGGGAACTGATCCGGGCCGCGCTCGACGCCGGGGTCCGCCGCATCCTGGTCGGCTGCGGCGACTCCGGCACCTCGGACGGCGGAGCGGGTGCGCTCCAGGCCCTCGGCGCCCGGCTCCTGGACGCCGAGGGAGTCGAACTCCCCCTGGGGGGTGCCGCGTTGGCACGGCTCAACCGGATCGACCCGGCCGGGCTCGATCCGCGGCTCGCGGCCGCCGAGCTGCTCGTGGCCTGCAATCCGTACAACGTGCTCCGCGGCGAGCGGGGCGTGGCCCGGGTCTTCGGCCCGCAGAAGGGCGCCGGCCCGGAGCGCGTCGAGGAGCTGGCCGCGGCCCTGGACCACTGGGCCGCCCTGCTCGTGCGGGACCTGGGCGCGCCCGCCGGGATCGGTACGGCTCCGGGGTCCGGGGCCTCCGGCGGGCTCGGCGCGGGACTCGCCGCGCTCGGCGCCCGGCTGCTCCCCCGCTTCGAGGTGCTGCTCGACCACGTCGACCTGGACGCCCGGCTGGCCCGCGCCGACCTGGTGATCACCGCGGAGGGCGCCCTGGACGGTCAGACCGTGCGGGGCAAGGTCCCGGCCGAGGTGGCGCGCCGGGCCAGGGCCCACGGGGTGCCGGTGCTCGCCCTGGCCGGGACGCTCGGCCAGGGCGCCCACGAGGTGCGGGCGGCGGGGGTCGACGCGTACGGCTCGATCCTGCCGGCCCCGGTGGCCCTGACCGAAGCCCTGGACCGGGGGGCCGAGTTCCTGGCGGACGCGGCCGAACGCGCCCTGCGCATGGTCCTGTTGGGCACCCGGCTGGCGGCCTGAGCCGGCCGGGTCAGCCGCGGTCGGGCACGCAGCGGCCGTCCTCCGTGCGGTACTTCCACTGGGCGCCGTCGCGGACGAGCTCCTTCACGGCGCCGACGAAACGCTCGACGTGCTCGTCCGGCGTGCCGGCGCCGAAGCTGACCCGGATGGCGTTGAGGGAACGCTCCCCCGGCGCGGCCGGCTCGGGGGCGCCGCACTCGCCCGGGTCCTGCGGGTCGGAGCCGAGGAGGGTGCGCACCAGCGGGTGGGCGCAGAACAGGCCGTCGCGGACGCCGATGCCGTACTCGGCGGAGAGGGCGGCGGCGAAGTGGGAGCTGTTCCAGCCCTCGACCACGAAGGAGATGACGCCGACGCGCGGCGCGTCGTCGCCGAAGAGGGAGAGGACGCGGACCTCGGGGACCTCGGCGAGCCCGGCGCGGACGGTGTCGATGAGGTGCTGCTCGCGGGCGACGAGGGTGTCGAAGCCGGCCTCGGTGAGCGCCTTGCAGGCGGAGGCGATGGAGTAGACGCCGATGACGTTCGGGGAGCCGGCCTCGTGGCGGGCGGCGGTGGTGTGCCACTCGACGTCCACGCCGCCGTCGGCCCGGCGGGCCACCGTGCGGGAGGCGCCGCCGCCGGCCAGGTACGGCTCGGCGGCCTGGAGCCAGTCGGCGCGGCCCGCGAGGACGCCGGAGCCGAAGGGCGCGTACAGCTTGTGTCCGGAGAAGGCGACCCAGTCGACGTCCAGGTCCTTCACGGAGACCGGGTGGTGGGGGGCGAGCTGGGCGGCGTCGAGGACGATCCGGGCGCCGTGCGCGTGGGCGGCGGCGGCGAGTTCGCGCACCGGCCACAGCTCGCCGGTCACGTTGGAGGCGCCGGTGACGCAGACCAGGGCCGGGCCGTAGGGGTCGCGGTCGGCGAGGGCCCGCTCCAGGGTCTCGACGGCCTGGGCGGGGGTGCGCGGGGCGTTGAGGTACGTCACCTGGGCGTCGCGCCAGGGCAGCAGGGAGGCGTGGTGCTCGGTCTCGAAGACGAAGACCTGGCAGTCGGCGGGGACGGCCTGGGCGAGCAGGTTGAGCGAGTCGGTGGTGGAGCGGGTGAAGACGACCTGGTCGCCGTCGCGGCAGTCGAGGAAGGCGGCGACGGTGGCGCGGCTCTGCTCGAAGAGGTCGGTGGAGAGCTGGGAGAGGTAGCCGGCGCCCCGGTGCACGCTGCCGTAGTACGGGGCGTAGGCGGCGACGTCGTCCCAGACGCGCTGGAGGGCGGGGGCGCTGGCCGCGTAGTCGAGGGCCGCGTAGGTCACCTCGCCGCCGGTGACGAGCGGGACGGTGACGTCCCGGCCGAGCACGGGCAGCGGCCCGGTGCAGCAGGCGTCGGCGGACTCGGCGGAGGAGGAGGTCTCGACGGAGGCGGAGGTCTCGACGGAGGCGGAGGCGGTGTCGGCGGCGGTGTTCGGGCATGCGGACATGGCGGTATCTCCCGGCGGTACAGGCGAGTGGCGTGAAGGACCCGCAGGGCGACGCGAACCGGCGTACCGCATACGGGTGTCGACCTCGACGCACGGCGACGCGAGGGGGCCGTACGGAGGGTGGGAAGAAGGGGCCGGAGGCCCTAACGCATTCGCTTGCTCACGAGACCGCTCCCTCGAGGACCAGGACCCCAGGGATGGCGCAGGGGTCCGCGCTTGCCGAGGACCTTGCTGTCCACGGCCTGGTCTTCACCCGGGGCACCCCGCCACGGACGGAGGGTTGCCGGACAGCCAGCCGGGGCTTGAGGGCTGTCACTCATGACCTGTCGCCGAACGTATGCCACCGCTCGCGGTCCGCGCAACCCCGTCCGCATTCCGGAACGGGTGTCGCGCGGACCGCGGCGGGCGGCTCAGGCGTTGCTGGCGGCGATCCAGCGGTCCAGGGCCGCGCGGGCGGCCCCGGAGTCGATCGACTCGGCGGCCCGCGCCATCCCGGCCCGCAGCTGCTCCGCGAGGGTGCCCTCGCCGGGCTCCAGGGCGGTGAGCGCCGCCGCCGCGTTGAGCAGCACCGCGTCCCGTACGGGACCGGTCTCGCCGGCCAGGAGCCGGCGGGCCACATCGGCGTTGAAGGAGGCGTCGGCGCCGCGCAGCGCCTCCAGGGGCGCGTAGTCGATGCCGGCGTCCTTCGGGTCGAAGACCTCCTCGCGGACGGCGCCGTCCCGGACCACCCACACCCGGGAGGTGCCGGTGATGGTCAGCTCGTCCAGGCCGTCGTCGCCGCGGAAGACCAGGGCCGAGTTCCCGCGCTCGGCGAAGACCCCGGCGACGATCGGCGCCATCCGCGGGTCGGCGACGCCGACGGCCTGGGCGCGGACCCGGGCCGGGTTGGTGAGCGGGCCGAGCACGTTGAAGGTGGTGCGGATGCCGAGCTGGCCGCGGGCGGCGGCGACGTGCCGGAGAGAGGGGTGGAACTTCACCGCGAAGCAGATGGTGATGCCGGCCTCCTCGGCGACCTCGGCGACCCGCGCCGGGGTGAGGCCGAGGTTGATGCCGAGCTTCTCCAGGACGTCGGAGGAGCCGGAGGCGGAGGAGGCGGCGCGGTTGCCGTGCTTGACGACCTTCGTGCCGGTGCCGGCGACGACGATCGAGGCCATCGTGGAGATGTTGACGGTCTTGGCGCCGTCGCCGCCGGTACCGACGATGTCGACGGCCGGTCCGGGCACCTCGATGGTGTTGGCGTGCGCGTACATCGTCCGGACCAGCCCGCTGATCTCCTCGACGGTCTCGCCCTTGGCCCGCAGCGCCACCATGAAGCCGGCGATCTGGGCGTCGGTCGCCTCGCCGCTCATGATCAGGTCCATCGCCCAGGCGGTGTCGTCGGCGGAGAGGTTCTTCCCCTCCAGGAGGCCGTTCAGGAGGACGGGCCAGGAGCGGCCCGCCGTGGTAGGTCCTCCAGCGGGGGTCACAGCGCTCATGGCAGCTCCTGATGATCGTGCGTCGGATACGGGGTCCAGCCTATCGATCCGCGGGAACGGCAAAGAGCCCCGTCCATCGAATGGACGGGGCTCTCGCCGTGGCGACCTACATCAGGAGGTCAGGAGGGTCTCAGTGGTGGCCGTGGCCGCTCTGGATCTCCTTGTACTCCTCAAGGGTGGGCTTGGCGACCTGGTTGTCGTCGCCGTAGTAGCCCTTGTTGAGCTTGACCCGGAGCTTCTCCATCGCGCCGACCTTCCGCTGGACGCCGTTCTCGTCGACGGCCGGCGGCAGCGCGGCGGGCTCGTACTGCTCGTGCGCGGTGAGCTTGTACAGCTCGCCCTGGCTGAGCGGCTCGTGGACCTCGACGAACTCACCGTGCGGCAGGCGCTTGATGATGCCGGACTCGCGGCCGTGCAGCACCTTGTCCTTGTCCCGGCGCTGGAGGCCGAGGCAGATCCGCTTGGTGACGATGAACGCGATGACCGGGCCGACGAAGAAGAAGATCCGCACGAACCAGGTGATCGAGTTGATCGACAGGTGGAAGTGGGTCGCCCAGAGGTCGTTTCCACCACCGACGAGCATGATCATGTACGCGGTGATCCAGGCGACACCGAAGGCGGTGCGCGTCGGAGCGTTGCGCGGGCGCTGCGCGATGTGGTGCTCGCGCTTGTCGCCCGTGATCCAGGACTCGATGAACGGGTAGACCGCGATGGCCGCGAGGACCGCCGGGAAGATCGCCAGCGGGATCATCACGCCGAGGACCAGCGTGTGGCCCCACAGGTTGATCTCCCAGCCCGGCATGACACGGATCAGACCCTCGGCGAAGCCCATGTACCAGTCGGGCTGGGCGCCGGTGGACACCTGGTCCGGGCGGTACGGGCCGAGCGCCCAGATCGGGTTGATCGAGGCGACCGCGGCGATCACCGCGATGACGCCGAAGACCAGGAAGAAGAAGCCTCCGGCCTTCGCCATGTACACGGGGAGCAGCGGCATGCCGACGACGTTCTTGTTCGTCCGGCCGGGGCCCTCGAACTGCGTGTGCTTGTGGACGAACACCAGGATCAGGTGCGCGACCACCAGGCCCAGCATGATGCCGGGGAGCAGCAGCACGTGCGCCGAGTAGAACCGGGCGACGAAGTCGCCGCCGGGGAACTCGCCGCCGAAGAGGAACATCGACAGGTAGGTGCCGACGATCGGCACCGACAGGATCGCGCCCTGCATGAAGCGGACACCGGTGCCGGAGAGCAGGTCGTCCGGGAGCGAGTAACCGGTGAAGCCGGTGAACATGCCCAGGAAGAACAGCAGGAAGCCGAACAGCCAGTTGATCTCACGCGGCTTGCGGAACGCGCCGGTGAAGAAGACGCGCATCATGTGCACGAACATGCCGGCGAGGAAGATCAGCGCCGCCCAGTGGTGGATCTGCCGGATGAGCAGACCACCGCGCACCTCGAAGGAGATGTGCATGGTCGAGTTGAACGCCTCGGACATCAGCTGTCCCTGGAGCGGGACGTACGAGCCGGCGTACTCCACCTCGTTCATCGACGGGTGGAAGAACATCGTCAGATAGACGCCCGTCAGGATGATGATGAGGAAGCTGTAGAGGCAGATCTCGCCCAGCATGAAGGACCAGTGGTCCGGGAAGATCTTCCGCATGTTGGCCTTGGCCAGCGTGTAGATCCCCAGGCGGCCGTCGGCCCAGTCGGCGACCCGCTCACCGGCGGGCGCCTTCTTCTGCGTGTTGGTCACAGTGCTCATCCGCGCTCCCAGAATGCGGGACCGACGGGCTCGTCGAAGTCGCCGTGCGCTTCGAGGAAGCCCTTGTCGTTCACGCCGATCCGCAGCTGCGGGAGGGCGTGACCGGCCGGGCCGAAGATGACTCGGGCGCCGTCGGACAGGTCGAAGGTGGACTGGTGGCACGGGCAGAGCACGTGGTGCGTCTGCTGCTCGTACAGCGAGATCGGGCAGCCGACGTGGGTGCAGATCTTCGAGAAGGCGACGATGCCCTCGTGCGACCACTCGAGCTCGCGCTTGTCCTTGATGTCCTCCGGCTGAATCCGGACGATCATCAGGGCGGCCTTGGCGATCTCCACCTGGAAGTTGTGGTCGTGCTCCGAGAGGCCCTCGGGCATCGCGAAGGTCAGCGAACCGACGGCGACGTCCTCGGGACGCAGCGGCTCGTGCGTGTTCATGTTGATGAGCAGCTTGCCCTTGGCCCACAGCGTGGTGCGGAGCTTGCGCTCGGGCAGCGGACCCATGTCGCGCAGCAGCATGACTCCGGAGAGCGGCACCAGGGCCAGCGCGCCGAAGAGCGTGTTGCGGATGAGCTTGCGGCGGCCGAAGCCGGACTCGGCGGCACCGGCCGCGAAGTCCGCCATGACCTTCGCCTTGACCTCGGGCGTGGCCGCGATCGGGTGACGCTCGTCGGCGATCTCGACGTCGGACATGAGGGTACGGGCCCAGTGGACCGCACCCGCGCCGATGAAGAAGAGCGCGAGGCCGAGGGTCCAGCCGAGCGCGAAGTTGAGCGCGGACACGTGACCGAAGGGCCAGATGTACACGATCTTGTCGACCGGGAAGATCACGTACGAGGCGATGAAGCCGACGGTGGCCAGCATCGACAGCACGAACATGAAGGCGACGGCGCGCTCGGAGCGCCGGGCCGCCTTCTCGTCGATGTCCTGGACACGCGGCTTGTGGGGCGGAAGGCCCGGGTCGGCGAACGGGTTGTCCGCGACCTTCACCGCGCCGTGCGCGGTGTCCTGCCCTGCAGGCAGGTTCTCTTCTGGAATCTCTTGGGTACTCATGACTTCTTGGCCTTAGCGGTGTGGGCCGCGACCCAGATGGCAACTGCGATCAGCGCACCCAGACCGAAGATCCAGGCGAACAGGCCCTCGGAGACGGGGCCGAGGCCACCGAGCGACAGGCCGCCCGGGCTCGCGGTCTCGTCGCCGTTGACGGCCTTCACGTACGCGATGATGTCCTTCTTCTCCTTCTCCGGCATGGTGGTGTCCGGGAAGGAGGGCATGTTCTGCGGGCCGGTCTGCATGGCCTCGTAGAGGTGCTTCGGGCTGACGCCCTCAAGGGTCGGGGCGTACTTGCCGTGCGTCAGCGCGCCGCCCTCGCCGGTGAAGTTGTGGCACTGCGCGCAGTTGGTGCGGAACAGCTCGCCACCCTTCGCGATGTCGGCGCCCTCGGGGCTGTACTGGCCTTCGTTCGGCGTGGCCGGGCCGGCGCCGAGGGAGGCCACGTACGCCGCGAGCTGGTCGATCTCGGCCTGCGTGTAGATGACCTTCTTCTTCGGGACCTGGGCACCCGGCTGCTGCGCCGGCATACGGCCGGTGCCGACCTGGAAGTCCACGGAGGCGGAGCCCACGCCGACCAGGGACGGGCCGTCAGTGGTGCCCTGACCGCCGGTTCCGTGGCAGCTGGCGCAGCCGACGGAGTAGAGCTTCTTGCCCTCCTCGATGGCGAGGGACTGGGCGGTTTCATCGGCCTTCGCCGTGCCCGCGGGCGCGAACGCGGCGTACAGCCCCCCCGTGGCCGCCAGCGCGAGAAGTAGGACGACGACCGCCGCCAGCGGATGGCGTCGTCGTGCGGAGAGCTTTTTCACGGATTACCCCGGTGTCAGGATCTTCTGCGTCGATGCTTGCTGGATGTCGGTCCGCCGTGACCGGCGGTGACCGACTACTTGATCATGTAGATCGTGGCGAAGAGGCCGATCCAGACGACATCGACGAAGTGCCAGTAGTAGGACACGACGATGGCGGCGGTTGCCTGCTCGTGAGTGAACCTCTTGGCGGCGTACGTCCGGCCGAGGACCAGCAGGAAGGCGATGAGACCGCCCGTCACGTGCAGGCCGTGGAAGCCGGTGGTCAGGTAGAACACCGTGCCGTACGGGTCCGACGAGAGCGAGAGGCCCTCGTGCTTGACCAGCTCGGTGTACTCGAGGACCTGGCCGCCGATGAAGATCGCACCCATCACGAACGTGATGATGAACCACGTCCGGAGCTTCTTCACGTCGCCCCGCTCCGCGGCGAAGACGCCGAGCTGGCAGGTGAGGGAGGAGAGCACCAGGATCGTGGTGTTGGTCGCCGAGAACGGGAAGTTCAAGGCCGCGGCCTTTTCCGCCCAGAACTCGGGACCGGTCACCGATCGCAGGGTGAAGTACATCGCGAAGAGGGCCGCGAAGAACATCAGCTCGGAACTCAGCCAGATGATGGTTCCGACGCTGGTGAGGTTCGGTCGATTGACCGACGGGTGCGCGTGCCCGGTATCTACTGTCGTTACTGTCGCCACGACCGACATTATGTCGGTCGCTTATCCCGCCCTCACTCCGGGGGGTGCCGTTCGGAGTGTCAGAGGGGTGTGTCCAGCCCGAACGGCCCATCGCCGGGCCCTCCCGACACCCTTCGAACAGGTGTTGAACGGGTGTTGACGGGGTGTGGAGCGGAGTAGCATCCCGCGCACCGGTCGAGGACGACCGGCCCGCCTTCCGGACGGAGGAACGATGCAGTCGAGTGCCACGGTCCTGGTCTACAGCGACGACGCGAACACCCGGGAGCAGGTCCGGCTCGCCGCCGGGCGGCGGCCCGCGGCCGACGTGCCGCCCGTGGAGTTCGTGGAGTGCGCCACGCTCCCGGCCGTGCTGAAGCGGCTTGACGAGGGCGGGATCGACGTCTGCGTCCTCGACGGCGAGGCCGTACCCGCGGGCGGCATGGGCGTCTGCCGGCAGATCAAGGACGAGGTCTTCCACTGCCCGCCGGTGCTGCTGCTCATCGGCCGCCCGCAGGACGCCTGGCTGGCCACCTGGAGCCGCGCGGACGCCGCGGTCACCCTTCCGGTGGAACCGGTCGAGTTCGCGGCGTCCCTGGCGGCCCTGCTGCGCACCCGCCTCTCGATCGGGGCGTGAGCCCGGCTCACAGCGCCCGGAGGCGAACCGAGCCCTCTAAAGAGACGGCCTGAGGCGGGCCTTGGCGTCTTCGGTGGCCGTGGGGTCACCCTTCTCGGCGACCAGGGCGCTGCCTCGGCGCCACTTGTCCCAGGACAGGTTCCAGTCGCCGAAGCCGTTGCCGAAGGGGTCCATCATGTCGCCGTAGCTGTTGACGGTCTTGACGATGTCGCCGGGGCGGACGGTCTCGTAGAACCAGGCGGCGTTGCCGGTGGACATGCCGACGCAGCCGTGGCTGACGTTGGCGACGCCCTGGGAGCCGACGGACCAGGGGGCGGCGTGCACGTACTCGCCGCTCCAGGTGACCCGGGTGGCGTAGTACACCGGCAGGTCGTACGACTCCGAGCTGCCCTCGGAGATGCCGATGCTGGTGCCGCGCATGCGGACGTAGTACTCCTTGCCGAGCACCACTTTGATCCCGTTACGGGTGGAGAAGCCCGGTTTTCCGGTGGTCACCGGAATGGTGTTGATCACTTCTCCGTTGCGCCGCACCGTCATGTAGTGGGACCCGGCGTCCGCGACGGCCTCGATCCGGTCGCCGATCTTCAGCCGGAGCGGCTTGGACGGGCCGCCGTAGAGCTTGTCGCCGACGCGGAGCCCGTCGAGGTTGCCGGTGACCGAGACGAGCGTGCCGGCCGGCCAGTACTCCTTGGGCCGGAAGTGCAGCTTCTTGTCGTCCACCCAGTACCAGGAGCCCTCGACGGCGGGCGTGGAGCGGACCTTGAGGGCCCGTTCGACGACGGCGCGCGCGGCCCGGTCCTTGACGGCGAGGCTGAGGTCGGCGGTGATCGGCTGTCCGACGCCGTACGTGCCCGCCTCCGGCCCGAAGGTGACGGTCAGGGCCCTTTTGGCCGGAGCCGTCTCGAAGCTGTACGTACGGGCGCCTGGGGCCCCGTCCTCGTCCTCCGTGGCCACCCTGACGGTGTAGCGGGTCCCGGCGGCCAGCGAGCCCGTGGAGCGCCACGTACGCCCGTCCGCGGTGAGTTCGCCCGCCAGGTGGCGGCCCGCCGCGTCGGTGACGGTGACGTCGCTGATCCGCCCGTCGTCGCCCGTGGCCGTGATCTCCAGCGGCTTCTCCGGGTCGAGACGGGTGCCGTCGGCCGCCGCGAAGGCGACCTGGTCGGCGGCGTCGTACGGGCTCGCCGACAGCGGATGCCCGTCGGAGCCCGCGCACGCCGTCGCGCCCGCGGTCACGGTGAGGGCCAGGAGTGTGCAGCTCAGAACAGTCCGAATGCGCGGCGTGTCGTTCATGACCTCACGCTAAGGACTGTTCCGCGCCCGGGCGCGCCGAGCGCGGCAAAAGAGGGGCCCGGCCGCTTCGCGTACGAAGTGACCGGGCCCCTCGGGGTGTTACGGGGTACTGCTACTGGTTCTGGTTCTCACCGCGGTAGAACTCGAAGACCCAGCCCCAGATGCCGACCAGGATCAGCGGGGCGGAGAAGTACATGATCCACCAGCCCATCGCGATCGAGAGGAACGCGAGCGCTCCACCGAGGGCCAGCGACAGCGGCTGCCAGCTGTGGGGGGCGAAGAAGCCCACCTCGCCGGCCTCGTCCGCGACGTCGGCCTCCTTGTCGTCCTGGGCCATCGCGTCGACACGCTTGGCCGTGAAGGCCAGGTAGTAGCCGATCATGATGGAGAGGCCGAAGGCCAGGAAGAGCGCCGTCGTGCCGACCGGCTCCTTGCTCCAGACGCCGTAGAGGACCGCCATGGCAAGGATGAAGACGCTCAGCCAGATGAACATCTTGCCCTGGATCTTCACTTGCCGGCCTCCTTGCTGCCCGTGAGGGCCGCGGCCTCGTGCGGCTTGTTCTCCAGCTGGTCGACAGCCGCGATCTCAGGGTGGTGCAGGTCGAACGCGGGCGATTCCGAACGGATCCGCGGCAGCGTGAGGAAGTTGTGCCGCGGCGGCGGGCAGGACGTCGCCCACTCGAGCGAACGGCCGTAGCCCCACGGGTCGTCGACCTCGACCTTCTTGCCGTACTTGGACGTCTTCCACACGTTGTAGAAGAACGGCAGCATCGACAGACCGAGGAGGAACGACGAGATCGTCGAGATCGTGTTCAGCGCGGTGAAGCCGTCGGCGTCCAGGTAGTCCGCGTAACGACGCGGCATGCCCTCGGCACCGAGCCAGTGCTGCACCAGGAAGGTGCCGTGGAAGCCGATGAACAGCGTCCAGAAGGTCATCTTGCCCAGGCGCTCGTCCAGCATCTTGCCGGTGAACTTCGGCCACCAGAAGTGGAAGCCGGCGAACATCGCGAAGACGACGGTGCCGAACACCACGTAGTGGAAGTGCGCCACGACGAAGTACGAGTCGGAGACGTGGAAGTCCATCGGGGGCGAGGCCAGGATGACACCGGTCAGACCACCGAAGGTGAAGGTGATCAGGAAGCCGATCGTCCAGAGCATCGGGGTCTCGAAGGACAACGAGCCCTTCCACATCGTTCCGATCCAGTTGAAGAACTTCACGCCGGTCGGTACGGCGATGAGGAACGTCATGAAGGAGAAGAACGGGAGGAGCACGCCTCCGGTGACGTACATGTGGTGCGCCCACACCGTCACGGAGAGACCGGCGATCGCGATGGTCGCGGCCACCAGACCGATGTAGCCGAACATCGGCTTGCGGCTGAAGACCGGGATGACCTCGGAGACGATGCCGAAGAACGGCAGCGCGATGATGTACACCTCTGGGTGTCCGAAGAACCAGAAGAGGTGCTGCCAGAGCAGGGCTCCGCCGTTGGCCGCGTCGAAGACGTGGGCACCGAACTTCCGGTCCGCCTCAAGGGCGAAGAGCGCCGCCGCCAGGACCGGGAAGGCGAGCAGGACCAGGACACCGGTCAGCAGCACGTTCCAGGTGAAGATCGGCATGCGGAACATCGTCATGCCCGGGGCGCGCATGCAGATGATCGTGGTGATGAAGTTGACCGAACCGAGGATCGTGCCGAAGCCGGAGAAGGCCAGACCCATGATCCACATGTCGGCGCCGACACCCGGCGAGCGGACCGCGTCCGACAGCGGGGAGTAGGCGAACCAGCCGAAGTCGGCCGCACCCTGCGGGGTGAGGAAGCCGGCCACCGCCATGATCGAGCCGAAGAGGTACAGCCAGTAGGCGAACATGTTCAGCCGCGGGAACGCCACGTCGGGCGCGCCGATCTGCAGCGGCATGATCCAGTTCGCGAATCCGGCGAACAGCGGCGTCGCGAACATCAGCAGCATGATCGTGCCGTGCATCGTGAACGCCTGGTTGAACTGCTCGTTCGACATGATCTGCGTGCCCGGACGGGCCAGCTCGGCGCGCATGAAGAGCGCCATCAGGCCGCCGATGATGAAGAACACGAACGAGGTGACCAGGTACATCGTACCGATGGTCTTGTGGTCGGTGGTGGTCAGCCACTTCACCACCACATTGCCGGGCTGCTTGCGGCGGACGGGCAGCTCGTTCTCGTACGAGTCCTCAGCCGCGGCACCCTTGGTTTCGTTGGGGATGCTCACAGTTGGTTCTTCTCCGCGTTCCTGGCCGGGTCCGTCTGCTCGATGCCGGACGGGATGTAGCCGGTCTGGCCCTTCTCGGCCAGCTCCTTCAGGTGCGCCTGGTAGCGCTCCGGGGAGACGACCTTGACGTTGAAGAGCATCCGGGAGTGGTCGACACCGCACAGCTCGGCGCACTTGCCGAGGAAGGTGCCCTCCTGGGTCGGGGTGACCTCGAAGACGTTGGTGTGGCCCGGGATGACGTCCTGCTTGAAGAGGAACGGCACCACCCAGAAGGAGTGGATGACGTCACGCGAGGTGAGGACGAAGCGGACCTTCTCGCCCTTCGGCAGCCACAGGGTCGGGCCCGGGTTGCCGGTCTGCGGGTTGCGGTCGCCGGGGATGCCGGCGGCGTAGACGCCACCCGCGTTCTCCGGGAACTGCTTGATGTACTTGTCCGGAATGGACGCGAGGTTCTCGTCCGTCTTCGCGTCACCCTCGACGCCGGGCACGTCCTCGATGTAGTTGAAGCCCCAGCTCCACTGGTAGCCGACCACGTTGATCGTGTGGGCCGGCTTGTCCGAGAGGGCAAGGAGCTTCGACTCGTCGCGCGCGGTGAAGTAGAAGAGCACCGAGACGATGATGAGGGGGGTGACCGTGTACAGCGCCTCGATGGGCATGTTGTAGCGGGTCTGCGGAGGTACCTCGACCTTGGTCCGGCTGCGCCGGTGGAAGATGACCGACCACAGGATGAGGCCCCACACCAGGATGCCGGTGAGGAGCGCGGCGGCCCACGAGCCCTGCCACAGGGAGAGGATCCGAGGCGCCTCTTCCGTGACGGGGGTGGGCATGCCCAGGCGGGGGAAGTCTTCCCAGTTGTACGAGCAGCCGGTGGCTGTCGCCAGGATCAGGCCCGCAGTCAGCACCTGCGGCAGCTTCCGCCGCATCGGGCGCCGCGACGAGCGGTCGGAGCCGTTGGGACTCACGTAGCGCCTTCCCGAGAGTCTCGGCCCGCGTTGGTCGGCCACGGCCGTCCGTCTCGCTGGTCGGTCGCCGCCCCGGCCGCGGGCAGGGGTTTGGATGTTTATGCGGACCAAACCCTACTGGACGCTATTTGGGGTCGCGCGGGGAGGGTGCCCAACGCGCCGTCCGAGTCCCCGAAGGGATGGACGCAAAGGTTCCGGAGAGGGACCGGAAGCGCCCGTTCGGGGGTCTCAGGGCCCACCGGGGCGCACTCCTGACGGGGCTTCACCCGCGGCGCCCCGGGGATCCGCGGGGCGCGGGCGGGCGGCGCCGGGGCAGGCCCTACGGTGGGCGGATGCCGTACTTCGACGCCGCGTCCGCCGCTCCCCTGCACCCCGTCGCCCGTCAGGCGCTGCTCGCCTCCCTCGACGAGGGATGGGCCGACCCCGCCCGGCTCTACCGGGAGGGGCGGCGGGCCCGGCTGCTGCTCGACGCGGCGCGTGAGGCGGCGGCGGAGGCGGTGGGCTGTCGCCCCGACGAACTCGTCTTCACTCCTTCGGGGACGCGCGCGGTCCACTCGGGCGTGTCGGGCGCGCTCGCCGGGCGCCGGCGGGTGGGCCGGCGGCTCGTGGTGTCGGCCGTCGAACACTCCTCCGTCCTGCACGCCGGCGAGGCGCACGCGGCGGCCGGCGGCGAGGTGACGGAGGTGCCGGTCGGGCGGACCGGGGCGGTGGACCCGGCGGCCTTCGCGGCGGCGCTGGGCGAGGGGACCGCACTGGCCTGCCTCCAGTCGGCCAACCACGAGGTCGGCACCGAGCAGCCGGTGGCCGAGACCGCCGAGGCCTGCCGGGCGGCCGGGGTGCCGCTCCTGGTGGACGCGGCGCAGTCGCTGGGCTGGGGGCCGGTGCCGGAGGGGTGGTCGCTGCTCGCCGCGAGCGCGCACAAGTGGGGCGGGCCGGCGGGCGTCGGGCTGCTCGCGGTGCGCAAGGGCGTCCGCTTCGCCCCCCAAGGGCCGTCCGACGAAAGGGAGTCGGGGCGCGCGCCCGGCTTCGTGAACCTGCCGGCCATCGTCGCGGCGGCGGCCTCCCTGCGGGCGGTGCGGGCCGAGGCGGCGGCGGAGGGCGCGCGGCTGCGGGCCCTGGTGGACCGGATCCGGGCGCGGGTGCCGGAGCTGGTGCCGGACGTGGAGGTCGTCGGCGACCCGGTGCGGCGCCTGCCCCACCTCGTCACCTTCTCCTGTCTGTACGTCGACGGGGAGACGCTGCTCGCGGAGCTGGACCGGGAGGGTTTCTCCGTTTCGTCCGGTTCGTCGTGTACGAGCTCGACGCTGACGCCCAGCCATGTGCTGCGCGCGATGGGCGTCCTGAGCGAGGGGAACGTACGGGTCTCGCTGCCGGCCGGCACGGAGGAGGCGGACGTCGACCGCTTCCTGGCGGTGCTGCCGGGGGTCGTGGCGTCGGTACGGGAGCGGCTGGGCGCGGTGCCGGCGGCGGCCGAGCCCGCGCTCGCGGAGGAGCTGGTCGTCGACGCGGTCGGGAAGCGGTGCCCGATCCCGGTGATCGAGCTGGCGAAGGTGATCGGGACGGTGCGGGTGGGGGGGACGGTGGTGGTGCTCGCCGACGACGAGGCGGCGCGGCTCGACATCCCGGCGTGGTGCGAGATGCGGGGCCAGGAGTACGTGGGCGAAGCCGCCGCCCCCGGAGGCGCCCACGCGTACACGGTCCGCCGCAGCTCCTGACACCGCCTGCCGGAACGGCACCCTCCGCGGGTGCCCCCGCACATGCGCCCGAACCCGCACCCGTACGGAGCCGTACAGCGGGTGCGGGTTCGGGCGCGGAAGCCCAGGCCCGGCAGACGGGCGCCGGGCGGGGGGTCAGGAGAGGTGGGCCTGGAGTTCGGCGGTGGCCTCTTCGCCGTAGGCCTTGGTGAAGCGCTCGATGAAGTTGGCGCGGCGCAGCGTGTACTCCTGCGTGCCGAGCGTCTCGATGACCAGCGTCGCCAGCATGCAGCCGATCTGCGCGGCCCGCTCCAGGCCGACGCCCCACGAGAGACCCGTGAGGAAGCCCGCGCGGAAGGCGTCGCCGACGCCGGTGGGGTCGACCTTGGCCTCCTCCTCCGGGCAGGCGACCTCGATCGCCGGCTCGCCGACGCGCTCGATGCGGACGCCGCGCGAGCCGAGCGTGGTGACGCGGTGGCCGACGCGGGACAGGATCTCCTCGTCGGTCCAGCCGGTCTTCGACTCGATGAGGCCCTTCTCGTACTCGTTGGAGAAGAGGTACGTCGCCCCTTCGAGGAGCGTGCGGATCTCCTCGCCGTTCATGCGCGCGATCTGCTGCGAGAAGTCCGCGGCGAAGGGGATGTCCCGGGTCCGGCACTCCTCGGTGTGGCGGAGCATCGCCTCGGGGTCGTCCGCGCCGATGAGGACGAGGTCGAGCCCGCCCACCCGGTCCGCGACGGCCTTGAGCTCGATGAGCCGGGCCTCGCTCATGGCGCCGGTGTAGAAGGAGCCGATCTGGTTGTGGTCCTTGTCCGTGGTGCAGACGAAGCGCGCGGTGTGCAGGACCTCGGAGATGCGGACCGAGCCGGTGTCGACGCCGTGGCGGTCGAGCCAGGCGCGGTACTCGTCGAAGTCGTAGCCGGCCGCGCCGACGAGGACCGGGTTGCCGCCGAGCTGGCCCATGCCGAAGCAGATGTTGGGGCCGACGCCGCCCCGGCGGACGTCGAGGTTGTCCACGAGGAAGGACAGGGACACCGTGTGGAGCTGGTCGGCCACGAGCTGGTCGGCGAACCGGCCGGGGAAGGTCATGAGGTGGTCGGTGGCGATGGAGCCGGTGACTGCGATACGCACGGCTGGGACGCTCCTGCGGGTGTAAAGGGCGATGACGATCCACGGTAGCCGCTGCGGGGGCCGCTGCCGAACAGTGGAAACTACCCCAGAGTAGGCCTTTTCTCCGGGGGCGGGTGGTGCATACGGTGCGCCCATGACCACGTACCCCGCTCCGCGTGAGCGACACGAGTCCGAACTGAGCCTCGCCGAGCTGCGCGGGGCCAGTGCCCGGATGGTCCCGCACTGGGTGACGCCGGCCGATCCGGCGCCGGCCCCGGTCTCCCCCGCCTCGATCCACGGGGTGGTCGTCCCGGACGCGTCGGCGCGGCTGATCGCCGCCACCGCCGAGTACGGCGGCTGACGGGACGGAACCGACCGCGCCCCCGCCCCGTCCCAACGGTGTCCGAACGACACGAGGGAGCGTTGCGGTGAGCGGTACGGAGAGCGGACGCGGGCGGCGGACCGCGCTCGTCGCCTCGGTGGCGGCGGGTGTGCTGCTGGCCGGTGGCGGTGGGCTGTATCTGACCGCCGCCGGTGACGAGGGCGAAGCCGGGACCGAGGCGAAGGGCGCGGCGGCGGCGACCGCGCCGCCGCTCCTGCGGCTCGGGGGCGGGAGCGGCGGTACGGCCCCGGACGCGGGGATCGCGCCGGGCGAGCCCGACCCGGGCGGCGGCCCGAACGGGACGGTCTACAGAGCCGAGGGCCCACTCCCCCAGGGGCCCTCGTCGGCCGCGGTCCACCGGCCGGAAGGCCTGGTCACCTCCGAGGAGGTGACCAGGCTGGCCGTGGCCCTCGGCGTCGAGGGGCGCCCGGCGCTGGTCGGGGACGTGTGGACGATCCGGCCGGAGAAGGACGGCCAGGGGCCGCGCCTGGACGTGGCGCGGCAGGCGCCGGGGAGCTGGACGTACTCCTGGTACGACGGCGGTCCGGCCGGCGACACCTGCCTGAAGGGGAAGGCGTGTCCGCCGCCGGGCGAGGCGAAGCCGCCGGCGGGCGGCTCCCCGGTGAGCGAGGCCGCGGCGAGGGCGGCGGCCGCGCCGGTGCTGAAGGCGCTGGGGCAGGACGACGCCAAGGTGTCGGCGACGCAGGTGATGAACGGCTCGGTGCGGGTGGTGAACGCCGATCCGGTGATCGGCGGGCTGCCCACCTACGGCTGGTCGACGGGGCTGCACATCGGCCCGGACGGGCGGCCGGTCGCGGGCAGCGGGACGCTGAAGGAGCCGGCGGAGGGCGCGACGTACCCGGTGGTGTCGGCGGAGCGGGCGCTGGCGCAGCTGAACGAGGCGTCGAAGGGCACGGGTCCGATCGGCATCGGCGGCTGCGCCACGGATCCGCCGGCCGGGGAGCCGCAGGCGCCGGACGGGGCCGGGAAGGAGGCGCCCTGCCAGACGATCGTGGACATGGCCCCGCCGCGCCAGGTGCCGGTGACGGGCGCGGTGCTCGGCCTGGCGGCGACGGACACGGCGGACGGGCGGCTGCTTGTGCCGACGTGGCTGTTCACCGCGGATCCGGCGGACTCGGCGCCGTACACGGTGACCTCGACGGCGGTGGCGGCGGAGTTCCTGGTGCCGCCGGCGACGCCGTCGCCCGAGCCGGTCGCGCCGGAGCCCTCGGAGGGGACGGCGCCGGTGCGGCGGATCGAGTCCTTCACGGTCGGCGGTGACGGGCGGACGCTGGCGGTGACCTTCTGGGGCGGGGTGTGCCACGCGTACACGGCGCACGCCGCGGAGGACCCGCGGCAGGTGCGGGTGCGGATCGAGGAGAAGCTGCTGGACCCGGAGCAGGAGGCCTGCATCCTGGTCGCCAAGGAGATCACCGTGGAGGTGACCCTGGCGGCGCCGCTCGGCGACCGTCCGGTGGTGGACGCGGCGAGCGACGAGGCGGTGCCGCGCAGGTAGGCGTCGGGCACACCGTCGTCGGGCATGCGGAGAGGGCGGTGGCCCGGGAGGTCGGTCTCCCGGGCCACCGCCCTCTTCGGCGCTCCGCGACGGTTTAGCTGAACGAGTCGCCGCAGGCGCAGGAGCCGGTGGCGTTCGGGTTGTCGATCGTGAAGCCCTGCTTCTCGATGGTGTCGACGAAGTCGATCGAGGCACCGCCGAGGTACGGGGCGCTCATGCGGTCGGTGACGACCTTCACGCCGTCGAAGTCCTTGACGACGTCGCCGTCGAGCGTGCGCTCGTCGAAGAACAGCTGGTAGCGGAGGCCGGAGCAGCCACCGGGCTGGACGGCGACGCGCAGCGCGAGGTCGTCACGGCCTTCCTGGTCGAGCAGAGCCTTGACCTTGGCCGCGGCGGCGTCGCTCAGAAGGATGCCGTCGGTGACGGTGCTGGTCTCGTCCGATACGGACATCTACATCTCTCCCGGGTTGTACGGAGACTGCTTGCCGACGGTGACAACCGGCGGTGCCCCGGATTCATTCCGGGTCGGGTGGGATTTCCCTCCTTCATGCTCGCACACCCTGTCCAGAGACGCGGAAGGCGAATTCGTCACATCGACACTATGGCCATCGTCAGAATGACGTGAAGGGGTTATGATAGATAGCGTCATTTAGACGAAAAGGCTTTTGAAGCTCCCCCCGAAGAAAGGGTGCGTGACGTGACCACCGCCCAGAACACCACCCTGGACGTCCAGCCGACGCCGCTCGCCCTGCTGCTGCTCGGCCGCGAGGCCGACCCGAAGAGCGAGCGCGGCGTGGAGTGTCCGGGCGACCTGCCGTCTCCCTCCGACCCGGACCTGGTGGAGCGGGCCCGCGCGGCGAAGGAGAAGCTCGGGGACAAGGTCTTCGTGCTCGGCCACCACTACCAGCGCGACGAGGTCATCCAGTTCGCCGACGTCACCGGGGACTCCTTCAAGCTCGCCCGTGACGCCGCCGCCAAGCCGGAGGCCGAGTACATCGTCTTCTGCGGCGTGCACTTCATGGCCGAGTCGGCCGACATCCTCACCGGCGACGACCAGAAGGTCGTCCTGCCGGACCTCGCGGCCGGCTGCTCGATGGCCGACATGGCCACCGCCGAGCAGGTCGCCGAGTGCTGGGACGTGCTCACCGAGGCCGGGATCGCGGACGTCACCGTCCCCGTCTCGTACATGAACTCCTCGGCGGACATCAAGGCCTTCACCGGCAAGCACGGGGGCACCATCTGCACCTCGTCCAACGCCGAGCGGGCGCTGGGCTGGGCCTTCGAGCAGGGCGAGAAGGTGCTCTTCCTGCCGGACCAGCACCTGGGCCGGAACACCGCCGTCCGCGACATGGGCATGTCCCTGGACGACTGCGTGGTCTACAACCCGCACAAGCCGGGCGGCGGCCTCACCGCCGAGGAGCTGCGGGCCGCCAAGATGATCCTGTGGCGGGGTCACTGCTCGGTGCACGGCCGTTTCTCGCTGGAGTCGGTCGCGGACGTGCGCGCCCGGATCCCCGGTGTGAACGTGCTGGTCCACCCGGAGTGCAAGCACGAGGTCGTCGCCGCCGCGGACTACGTGGGCTCGACCGAGTACATCATCAACACCCTGGAGGCGGCGCCGGCCGGCTCGAAGTGGGCCATCGGCACGGAGCTGAACCTGGTCCGCCGCCTGGCGAACCGTTACGCCGACCAGGGCAAGGAGATCGTCTTCCTCGACAAGACGGTCTGCTTCTGCTCGACCATGAACCGGATCGACCTCCCGCACCTGGTGTGGACGCTGGAGTCGCTGGCCGAGGGGAACCTGGTCAACCGGATCGAGGTCGACCGGGAGACGGAGTCGTTCGCGAAGCTGGCGCTGGAGCGGATGCTGGCCCTGCCGTAACGGTTCTCCCGTACGTACGCCGGAAGGGGCGGCCCCACGAGTCCGTGGGGCCGCCCCTTCCGTCCGTCACCCGGGACCTCAGTCCAGGGCGTCGAGGAGGCTCGCGTCGAGCGGGGTGACGTCCGGCTGCTCCGGGATCGTCGTCTGCTCGCCGTCCTTGCCCTTCACGGTCTTCTTCGCGCCCTTCTTCGCCGCCTTCTTCTTCGCGCGGCGCTCCTTGCGGAGCTCGACCATCGCGTAGAGCGTCGGGACGAGGAGGAGGGTCAGCAGGGTCGAGCTGATCAGACCGCCGATGACGACCACGGCGAGCGGCTGGGCGATGAAACCGCCCTCGCCGGTGATGCCGAGGGCCATCGGCAGCAGGGCGAAGATCGTCGCCAGGGCCGTCATCAGGATCGGGCGGAGCCGGTGCCGGCCGCCCTCGACGACGGCCTCGACGACGCCGTACCCCTGCGCCCGGTACTGGTTGATCAGGTCGATCAGGACGATCGCGTTCGTCACGACGATGCCGATGAGCATCAGCATGCCGATCATCGCCGGGACGCCCATCGCGGTGCCGGTGGCGACCAGGAGGCCGATGGCGCCGGTGGCGGCGAACGGGATGGAGACCAGCAGGATCAGCGGCTGGATCAGCGACCGGAAGGTCGCCACGAGCAGCATGAAGACGATCGCGACGGCAGCGAGCATCGCCAGGAACAGGTTGAGGAAGGCCTCGCTCTGGTCCTCGGAGACGCCGCCGACGGAGGCCGAGGCGCCCTCCGGCAGGTCGAGCCCGGCGATCTTCGACTGGAGCGCGGTGCCGACGGCGCCGGTGTTGTCCGTGGTCGGCTTGGCCGTGATCGTCGCCGCGCGGGCGCCGTCGATCCGGGTCATGGAGACCGGGCCGGGGACCAGCTCGACGGTGGCGATGTCACCGAGCTTCACCGGGCCGAGCGGCAGCGCCTTCAGCTGGTCGAGGGTGGCGGCCGGGGCGGCCGAGGTGATGAGGACGTCCCGCTCGGTGTCGTTCAGGGTGGCCTTGGCGGCGGGGGTGCCGCGGACGGCCTGGGCGACGATCATGCCGAGGGTGGTGTCGTCGAAGCCCGCGTCGGCCGCCTTCTCGTTGGCCCGCACCGAGATCCGCGGGACCGACTGGGAGAGGTCGCTCTGGACGTCGGTGACGTCCTTCAGCTCCGCGACGGCCTTCTGGACCTGCTCGGACGCCTTCTGGAGCAGCTCCCGGTCGCCGGCCTTCACGACGACGCTCAGGTCCTGGGCGGCGAAGCCGTCGCCGGCCGAGATCGAGGTGTCGCCGACGCCGTCGAGCTTCCCGAGGGCCGACTCGATGGCGTCGCGGGTCTTCTCGTACGAGGCGGACTCCTCCAGGGTCACCTGGAAGGAGGCCTGGTTGGCGCCGGTGCCGCCGCCGAAGGCCGCCATGAAGCCGGAGGAGCCGACGGTGACCTGGTAGTCCTTGACGCCCTCGGTGTCCGCGAGGACCTTCTCGATCTTCTTCGCGGCCTCGTCGGAGGCGTCCAGGGAGGTCCCCGGCTCCAGCTTCTGCTTGACCGTCAGGACCGGCTGGTCGCCCTGGTCGAAGAAGTTGGTCTTCAGCAGCGGCGCCATGCCGAAGGTGACGACCAGGACGACGAGGGCGATGGCCACGCTGGTGAGACGGCGGCGGGTGGCGAAGCGGAGGACCGGCACATACGCGCGCTGGAGGCGGCTCTTCGCCTCCTTCTCCTCGGCGAGCCTGCGGGCCTCGTCCGGGTCCTCGGAGGTGCCCTTGGGGGCGCGCAGGAACCAGTACGAGAGCACCGGCACGACCGTCAGGGAGACGAGCAGCGAGGCCAGCAGGGCGGCCGTCACGGTGAGGCTGAAGGAACCGAACAGCTCGCCGACCATGCCGCCGACCAGGCCGATCGGCAGGAAGACGGCGACCGTCGTCAGGGTCGAGGAGGTGACCGCGCCGGCCACCTCCTTCACGGCCGTGACGATCGCGGACTGACGGTCCTCGCCGTAACCGAGGTGACGCTTGATGTTCTCCAGGACCACGATCGAGTCGTCGACGACCCGGCCGATGGCGATGGTGAGCGCGCCCAGCGTCAGCACGTTGAGGGAGAGGTCGCGGGTCCACAGCACGATCAGCGCGAGGACGACCGAGAGCGGGATGGAGACCGCGGTGACCAGCGTCGACCGGATCGAGGCGAGGAAGACCAGGATCACCAGGACGGCCATGACGAGGCCGAGGGCGCCCTCGGTGGTGAGGCCGGAGATCGACTTGGCGACGGCCGGGCCCTGGTCGGAGACGACGGTCAGCTCGGCGCCCGCGCCCAGCTGCTTGCGCAGCTCGGGCAGCTTCTCCTCGACGGCCTCGGAGATGGCGACGGCGCTGCCGTCCTTGTCCATGGTGGCCATGACGGCGAGGCTGGGCTTGCCGTTGGTGCGGGTCAGCGAGACCCGGGCGGACTCCTCCTGCTCGACGGTGGCGACGTCGGCGAGCCGGACCGCCTTGCCCTGCGCGGGCTTGACGCGAAGGTCCTGGATCTGCCGGAGCGAGGTGTAGCCGCCGCCGACCTGGACGGTACGGCTCTTGCCCGCCTCGGAGAAGGAGCCGGCGGGCATGGTGCCGCCGCCGCCCCGCAGCGCCTCGGCGAGGTTCATGGAGGTCAGGCCGGCCGCGGCGAGCTTGCGCTCGTCGGGGGTGACGGAGACCTGGAGGTCCTGCACTCCGTCGATGCTGACCTGGCCCACGCCGTCGATGTCCTCCAGGGCGGGCACGACGGTCCGCTCCAGCTGGTCGGCGAGCGCCTGCTGGTCCTTCTCGGAGGTGGCGGCGAGGACGACGGTCGGGATGTCGTCGGTGGAGCCGGCCACGACCTGCGGGTCGACCGTGTCGGGCAGCAGCGCCCGGGCGCGGTTCACGGCCTGCTGCACGTCGGCGACGAGCTGCTTGGTCGACTCGTCCCCGTAGTCGAAGGAGGCCATGATGACGGCGCTGCCCTCGGAGGCGGTGGACGTGATGCCCTTGATGCCGTCGACGGCCTTGAGGTTGTTCTCCAGCGGTTCGACGACCTGCTTCTCGACCACGTCGGGAGAGGCGCCCTGGTACGGGGCGATGATCGAGACCATCGGGAGCTCGATCGACGGGAACAGCTGCTGCTTCAGCTGGGGTATCGCGATCAGTCCGAAGACGATCGCGACGATGGACATCAGCCCGATCAGGGCCCGTTGCGCGAGGCTGAATCTGGACAGCCAGGACATGGGGTCTCTCTTCCGTGGCGTACTCGTCGGCAGGCGGCGGGCAGCCAGGAGCGCCCCCCAGCGCCCAGGATCGGCCATCCGGGGGACGGATTCCTCGCCCCCCGGGCCCGTTTCCGGGCCGGCGCGTACCGCGTATGGAGTACGCCGCCCGGTGGGGTCAGTCAACCCTCGGGCGTACCAGTCCCGTCTCGTACGCGGTGACCACCAGCTGGGCGCGGTCGCGGGCGCCGAGCTTGGCCATGGCGCGGTTGACGTGGGTCTTCACGGTGAGCGGGCTGACGTCGAGCCGTTCGGCGATCTCGTCGTTGGAGAGACCGCCGCCGACCAGGACGAGGACCTCGCGCTCCCGGGCGGTGAGCGCGGCGAGCCGGCCCGCGTCCACCCGGGCGCCGACCGGGTCGGCGGCGGCGCTCTGGGCGAGGAAGGTGGCGATCAGGCCCTTGGTGGCGGCCGGGGAGAGCAGCGCCTCGCCGGCGTGCGCGATCCGGATGGCGCCGAGCAGCTCCTCCGGTTCGGCGCCCTTGCCGAGGAAGCCGGAGGCGCCGGCGCGCAGCGACTCCACGACGTACTCGTCGATCTCGAAGGTGGTGAGCATGACGATGCGGACGTCGGCGAGGTCGGGGTCGGCGGTGATCGCGCGGGTGGCGGCGAGGCCGTCGGTGCCGGGCATCCGGATGTCCATGAGGACGACGTCGGGCCGTTCGCTGCGGGCGAGGGCGGCGGCCTGGGCGCCGTCGGCGGCCTCCCCGACGACCTCCATGTCGGGCTCGGAGTCCACGAGCACCCGGAAGGCGCTGCGCAGCAGGGCCTGGTCGTCGGCGAGCAGTACCCGGATGGTCATCGTGCGTCCTCCCCCGGCTCCCGGGCCGTCCCGGGCGTCAGCGGCAGTATCGCCTGGACGCGGAAGCCGCCGCCGTAGCGGGGTGCCGCGGTGAGGACGCCGCCGAGCGCGGTGACCCGCTCGCGCATGCCGAGCAGTCCGTGGCCGCCGGAGGGCTCCGGGGCGGGTCCGGGCTGCGGGGCGCCGTCGTCGAGGACGGTGATCTCGACCGTACGGCCCACGAGGACGACGCTCACCTCCGCGCGGGCGTCGGGACCGGCGTGCTTGCGGACGTTGGTGAGCGCCTCCTGGACGATCCGGTACGCGGCGAGGTCGACGGCCGAGGGGAGCTGGCGGCCGGCGTCGGTGCGGGCCAGCGAGACCGGCAGCCCGGCCTTGCGGAAGCCGGCGAGGAGCCCGTCGAGGAGGGCGAGGCCGGGGGCGGGCTCGGTGGGGGCCTCGGGGTCGCCGGACTGGCGGAGCAGGCCGACGGTGACGCGGAGCTCGTCGAGGGCGGAGCGGCTGGCCTCGCGGACGTGGGCGAGGGCCTCCTTGGCCTGGTCGGGGCGCTTGTCCATGACGTGGGCGGCGACCCCCGCCTGCACGTTGACCAGGGCGATGTGGTGGGCGACGACGTCGTGGAGGTCGCGGGCGATGCGGAGCCGTTCCTCGGCGACGCGGCGGCGGGCCTCCTCCTCGCGGGTCCGCTCGGCGCGCTCGGCGCGCTCCCGTATCGCGTCGACGAAGGCGCGGCGGCTGCGGACGGCGTCGCCGGCGGCCGCGGCCATGCCGGTCCAGGCGAAGACCCCGAGGTTCTCCTGGGCGTACCAGGGGGTCGGGCCGAAGGCCATGGCGGCGGCGGCCAGGGCGGTCATGGTGGCGAGGCCGACGCGCCAGGTGGTGGGGCGGTCGGTGCGGGAGGCGACGGTGTAGAGCGCGACGACGACGCCGATGGTGACCGGGGCCGGGCGGGTCTCGCCGAGCAGCTCGACGAGGGCGAGCGCGGAGGTGAAGGCGAGGACCGCGAAGGGTCTGCGGCGGCGGAAGACGAGGGCGACGGCGGTGACGAGCATCATCCCGACGCCGAGGAGGGTGGGGACGCGGTCGCCGAAGGTGGGGCCGGTGGCGCTGCCGTGGGGGTCGGTGAAGGAGGCGGCGATCATCGCGACGAGAACGCCTCCGGCCAGGGCGGCGTCGAAGGCGAGGGGGTGGTCGCGGAGGCGGTCCCTCAGGCGGGTGGCCAGGTGGGTGCGGGTCACCGGGGAACGGTACGGGTCCTGGGGGGCGGGGGGAGCGGCGGCTCCGGCGCCGCCCGGGGCGCCGTCCGGTGTGGCCACGCCTAACCGGGGATCAGGCCGTCGTCCGAGAGCATCTCGCGGACTTCGTCCAGGGTCGCGTCCGGGGACGGGAGGATGAGTTCCGAGGGTTCCAGGGCGTCGTCCGGGAGGGGGGCGCCCAGGGTGCGGACGGCGTCGAGGAGGGCCGCCAGGGTGCGGCGGAAGCCCTCCTCGTCGCCCGATTGCATCTCGCGCAGCAACTCGTCGTCGAGCTTGTTCAGCTCGGCGAAGTGGCTGTCGGCCAGCTCGCGCTGGCCCTCCCCCATGATCCGTACGATCATGACGCGTCCTCTGCCGGTCGGCTACTGCTTGTCGAAGCGGGGGTGGTTCTGCTGCTGGTTCTGCTGCGGAGTGCCCGTGGCGCCGCCCTCGATGGCCTGCTGCTGAGCGGAGGGGCCCCCGGCCAGCTCGGCCTTCATGCGCTGGAGCTCCAGCTCGACGTCCGTGCCGCCGGAGAGGCGGTCCAGCTCGGCCTGGATGTCGTCCTTGGCGAGACCCGACTGGTCGTCGAGGGCGCCGGAGGCGAGCAGCTCGTCGATGGCACCGGCCCGGGCCTGGAGCTGGGCCGTCTTGTCCTCGGCCCGCTGGATGGCGAGGCCGACGTCGCTCATCTCCTCGGAGATGCCGGAGAAGGACTCGGCGATCCGGGTCTGGGCCTGGGCGGCCGTGTAGGTGGCCTTGATGGTCTCCTTCCGGGTGCGGAAGGCGTCGACCTTGGCCTGGAGGCGCTGCGCGGCGAGGGTGAGCTTCTCCTCCTCGCCCTGGAGCGTCTGGTGCTGCACTTCGAGGTCGCTGACCTGCTGCTGGAGCGCCGCCCGGCGGGACAGCGCCTCGCGGGCGAGGTCCTCGCGGCCGAGGGCCAGTGCCTTGCGGCCCTGGTCCTCCAGCTTGGCGGACTGGCCCTGCAGCTGGTTCAGCTGGAGTTCGAGCCGCTTGCGGGAGGTGGCGACGTCGGCGACACCGCGGCGCACCTTCTGCAGCAGCTCCAGTTGCTTCTGGTAGGAGTAGTCGAGCGTCTCGCGCGGGTCCTCGGCCCGGTCAAGGGCCTTGTTCGCCTTCGCGCGGAAGATCATCCCCATACGCTTCATGACACCGCTCATGGGCTTCGCGCGCCCCCTTCTGACGGACTCGGCACCAGCTCTTCGTCAGGATCCACAGTACGGTCCCTGCCTCCATTACCGCACTGTTCGGAGCGGGATGCGCTCCTCCCCAAGGACGACTGCGGCACCTCCCGTCTCCGGCGGGAGGAGTAGAAGGATCTCGGGGAGACCCCTGGCGTGCCCTGCGTCCTCGTGTGCGTACCGGCTACGACGCCGGCTGTGAGCGGATCGTTCCCTCCCGGGCTGGGGTTCCATGCCCGCTACCCCGTACCCTTGGGTTTTGTGTTCCGTAGCCGTTCGAAGGATGAGAAGGCCCCCACCGAGAAGGTGACGGCGGACCTCTCCAAGCAGCCCCGCGACCCCGAGGCCCCCAAGGGCCGCCCGACCCCGAAGCGGAGTGAGGCCCAGACCCAGCGCCGTCGTGCGCAGAGCGCCCCGCTCGACCGCAAGGACGCCGCCAAGCGCCAGCGTGAGGCGCGGCGAGCCGACCTGACGCGTCAGCGCGAGGCGCTGAACAGCGGTGACGAGCGTTATCTGCCGGCCCGTGACAAGGGCCCGGTGCGCCGGTTCGTGCGCGATTTCGTCGACTCGCGGTTCGCGATCGCCGAGTTCTTCCTGCCGATGGCCGTGGTCATCCTCGTGCTCTCGCTCTTCGGCAACACCAACCGTTCGCTGCAGAACATCTCGCTGCTGCTGTGGCTCGGTGTGATCGTCCTGATCATCATCGACTCCATCGGCATCTGGATCCGTCTGCGGAAGCAGCTCAACGAGCGCTTCCCGAACGAGCCGAAGCGCGGCGCGATCGCCTACGGCCTGATGCGCACGCTCC
Organism: Streptomyces sp. NPDC007863; assembly: GCF_040633895.1. Classification (NCBI taxonomy): domain Bacteria; kingdom Bacillati; phylum Actinomycetota; class Actinomycetes; order Kitasatosporales; family Streptomycetaceae; genus Streptomyces; species Streptomyces sp. NPDC007863. The sequence goes on along the minus strand of NZ_JBEYEI010000002.1, from coordinate 196,452 downwards.
AGATGCGCCGTCTGCGGCTGCCGAAGCCGCAGGTCAAGCGCGGAGAGCGGCCCTGAGCGCGGACGGCTCGGTCTCCGGCGGCCACGCGTTCGGCGTGGCCGCCACCGGGGCGGGCGCTCCCGTGCTGCCCGCGGTCGTCCACTGGCCCGCCGGTCACGGCGGGCTGCGGGACACCATCCGGCAGGAGATCGTCGCCCGTCAGGTCGACGAGCAGATAACCGGCCGCTACCCGGTGGGACAGCGGCTGAGGATCCTCGACGCGGGCATGGGGGCCGGTACGCAGGCGCTGCGGCTGGCCCGGGCCGGGCACACCGTCACGGGCCTGGAGTCCGACCCCGAGCTGCTGAAAGCGGCCCGGGAGTCGCTGGCGACCGAGCCGGCCGGGATCCGCGAGCGGGTCCGGCTCATCGAGGGCGACGGCCGCGAGACCGGCGTCCACTTCCTGCCCGGCAGTTTCGACGTGGTGCTGTGCCACGGCGTGCTCATGTACGCCGACGAGCCGGACGCGCTGCTCGCGGGCCTGGCCCGGATGCTGGCGCCCGGCGGCCTGCTCTCCCTGGTGGTACGGAACGCGGACGCCCTCGCCATGCGGCCGGGGCTCGCCGGGGACTGGGCGGGCGCGCTGGCCGGCTTCGACACGGACGTCTACCAGGACGACGACGGCGTGAAGGTGCGGGCCGACCGCCTCGACGCGCTGACGGCGACGCTCGCGGGGATCGCGGCGCCGCTGCACGCCTGGTACGGGGTGCGGGTCTTCACCGACGGCGTCCCGCCGGAGGCGGGGCTGCCGGCCGCCGAGGAGCTGGAGCGGCTGCTCGCCGCCGAGGAGCGGGCGGGCCGGACGGATCCGTACCGGCGGGTGGCGGCGCTGCTGCACCTGTGCGGGGTGCGGGGCTGAGCCCGTCCCCCGTGGCCTGAGGGGCCGGTGCGCCGACGCGGCGCGCCGGCCCTTTTCCGTATCGCCTGCTCCCGGTCCCTACCCCTGCCCGGTCTTCCGGGACGTACGCCTGATCGGCGGCGTCCACCGGGACGAAGAAGGGGACGGAACGGATACTCCGGACATGGATGCCTCCCGTGCCCGCTCCCGTGCCCGCTCCCGACGTCTCGTCCTGCCCCTCGCCGCGGGGATCTGCGCCGCCGCGCTGACCGCGGGGTGCTCGTCCGGCTCCGGTTCCGGTTCCGGCGCGGCCGACGCGCCCGAGCGGACCACCGCGCAGGCGGCGCCGCTCGCCGCGAACGACCTCCAGGACGACTACCAGGCCGTCATCAGGAACGTCCTGCCGTCGGTGGTGCAGATCGAAGCCTCGGAGAGCCTCGGCTCCGGCGTCGTCTACGACGACAAGGGGCACATCGTCACCAACGCCCACGTGGTCGGCGAGGAGACGTCCTTCCAGGTCACCGCCGCCACCGGCGGGCAGCCGGTGGCGGCCCGGCTGGTCGCGGCCTATCCGGAGCAGGACCTCGCGGTGATCCGTCTGGAGTCGGTGCCCGGCGGGCTCAAGCCGGCCGAGTTCGGCGACTCGACGGAAGTGCAGATGGGGCAGATCGTGCTGGCGATGGGCTCTCCGCTCGGGCTGTCCGGCAGCGTCACCCAGGGCATCGTCTCGGCCACCGGCCGGACGGTCAGCGAGGGCCGGACCGGCGGCGGCACCGGGGCGACCATCGGGAACATGGTGCAGACCTCGGCGGCGATCAACCCCGGCAACAGCGGGGGCGCGCTGGTCGACCTGGACAGCCGGGTCATCGGCATCCCGACGCTGGCGGCGAGCGACCCGCAGATGGGCGGCGGCGCGGCGCCCGGCATCGGCTTCGCGATCCCCTCGTCGATGGTGCGGACGGTCGCCGACCAGATCATCGAGGACGGCAAGGTCACCGACTCCGGCCGGGCCGCCCTCGACATCACCGGCCGCACCCTCCTGGACGACGAGTACGAGCCGACGGGCGTGGCCGTCGTGGAGGTCGAGGCCGGCGGGGCGGCGGCGGACGCCGGGCTGCGGGCGGGCGACGTGATCACCCGGCTCGCCGACGACGACATCACGACGATCACCTCGCTCGCGGAGTCCCTGGCGGACCGCAAGCCGGGAGACGAGGTGGACGTCACCTACGTGCGGGGCACGGCGACCCGCGAGGCGGAGGTCACGCTCGGCGAGATGTGAGCGGCCCCCGGCCCCGCGGGCCGCGTGCGCGGCGGTCCTACTCCCCCGCGTCCAGCGGTCCTACTCCCCCGCGTCCAGGGGCATCGGGCCGTAGATCTTGACGGTGTCCTCGGAGAGGGTCGCCTGGTCGGCGCCGCCGGCGAGGAGATCGCGCCAGTGCTCGCCCAGCCAGCTCTCGGCGTCGCCCTGCGTGGTGAAGTCCTCCGGGGTCACCACCGGGGTGACCTCCGTGCCGTCGGACTTCTCGAACCGCCACGTCCATGCCATGTCCGCCTCCTGGGGCTCACCGGATGATCGGTTTCCTGCCCGCAGCGTAGCCGGGCGAGCACCGCGCGCGGGGGCGCGGGAGGATTCAGAGCGTGGAACTGACTCTGCTCGGCACCGGCTCCCCGCTCGGCCTGCCCCGCCCCGACTGCCCCTGCGCGGTGTGCGCGTCCTCCCGCGGCGCACGCGCGCGTGCCGCGACCGCGCTCCTCGTGGACGGGGCTCTGCTGCTCGACCTCACCCCGGGGGCGGCGCTCGCCGCGGCCCGTGCGGGGCGTTCGCTGGTGGGGGTGCGGCAGGTGCTCCTGACGTATCCGCACGACGGTCCGCCGGTGGAGCTGCCGGCGGGGCTGCCGACGGCCGGGCGGGTGCCCGACGGGCGGGAGCTGACGCTGATCAGCGGGCACCGGGTGCGGGCGGTGCCGATGGACTCGCCGGGGACCGGCTACGAGGTGGTGTCGGCCGAGGGCGAGCGGCTGCTCTACCTGCCGCGCGGCGGGGCGCCGGCCGGGCTCGCGGAGAACCACCAGGAGCCGTACGACCTGGTGGCGGCGGACGTGACGGGCCGTCCCGACGCGCTGGCCCGGCTGCGGGCGAGTGGTGCGGTGGGGCCCGGCACGGAGGTGATCGCCGTCCATCTGGACCATGACGCGCCGGCCGGCGGCGAGCTGGACCGGCGGCTCGCGGCGGCCGGGGCGCGGGCGGTGCCGGACGGGACGGTGCTGTACCTGGGCGAGTACCACGAGCTGCCGGTGGTGCCGCGCCGGACGCTGGTGACGGGCGGGGCGCGGTCGGGCAAGTCGGTGGAGGCCGAGCGGCGCCTGGAGACCTTCCCCGAGGTCGTGTACGTGGCGACCGGCGGGACCCGCGCGGGCGACCCGGAGTGGGCGGAGCGGGTGAGCCTGCACCGGGAGCGGCGGCCGGGCTCGTGGCGTACGGCCGAGACCACCGATCTCGTACCGCTGCTCGCGGAGGAGGGGCCGGCGCTGCTGATCGACTGTCTGTCGCTGTGGCTGACGGACGCCATGGACCGGGTGGGCGCCTGGGACGACGCCGTCTGGGCGGACGGCGGACAGGCGGCGCTGCGGGAGCGGACGGCGGAGCTGGTGGCGGCGGTGCGGGCGACCCGCAGGACGGTGGTGACGGTGACGAACGAGGTCGGCTCGGGCGTGGTTCCGGCGACGGCGGCGGGGCGGCGCTTCCGGGACGAGCTGGGGCGGCTCAACGCGGCCTTCGGGGACGAGTGCGAGCAGGTGGTCCTCGTGGTCGCCGGTCAGACCCTGGTGTTGCGCGGGTAGGGTGCTGATCCCGAAGGAGCCGGTCCCTACGGACCTGTGCCGAACCTCGCTGATGTCACAAGGCGGATGACCGATGGACCCCCTGAATCTCGACGACTTCTCCGATCTGATCGAGCGCCCCGACGGCGGGATCCGGCGTGACGCCGAGGAGCGCCGGGAGCGGCTCGCCGTCCGCGCGGGCGCGCTCGGCCGCCTCGACGAGCTGGGCGAGTGGCTGTCGGCCGCCCAGTCTGCGGTGCGGGTGCGGGCGATCGCGCAGCCGAAGGTGGTCGTCTTCGCCGGTGACCACGGCATCGCCGCGCAGGAGGTGTCGGGCCGCCCGGCCGGGACCGCGCACGTCCTGGTCAGGGAGCTGCTCGACGGGGAGAGCCCGCTGGCGGTGCTGGCCCGCTCGATGGACGTGCCGGTGCGGGTCGTGGACGCGGGCCTGGACTGCGACCCGGAGCTGCTGCCGGAGTCGGTGACCCGGCACCGGGTACGGCGCGGCAGCGGCCGGATCGACGTCGAGGACGCGCTGACGCCGGAGGAGACCGAGGCGGCGGTGCGGCTCGGGATGGCGATCGCCGACGAGGAGGCCGACTCGGGCACCGATCTGGTGGTGCTCGGCGATCTGAGCGTGGGCGGTACGACCCCGGCGTCGACGCTGATCGCGGCGCTGTGCGGCACGGACGCCTCGGTGGTGACGGGGCGCGGCGGCGCGGGGATCGACGACCTGGCGTGGATGCGCAAGTGCGCGGCGATCCGGGACTCGCTGCGGCGGGCCCGGCCGGTGCTCGGCGACCAGCTGGCGCTGCTCGGCGCGGTCGGCGGGGCGGACCTGGCGGCGACGACCGGCTTCCTGCTGCAGGCGGCGGTGCGGCGGATGCCGGTGATCCTGGACGGCGTGGTGGGCGCGGCCTGTGCGCTGGTGGCGCAGCGGGCGGCGTTCCGGGCGCCGGACTGGTGGCTGGCGGGCCAGGTGTCCGGGGAGCCGGCGCAGGCGAAGGCGCTGGACCGGATGGCGCTCAACCCCCTGCTCGACCAGGGCGTCCTCGTGGGTGAGGGAACCGGGGCACTGCTCGCGCTTCCCCTCGTCCGGGCCGCGGCGGCGCTCGCCGCCGAGCTGCCCGAGCGCCCGGAGCCGACCGCCGCGGGCGCGGCCGCCCCCGCCGGGGCGGTCTGACGGGGAGCGCACCACCGGAATCGGTGAGGCCCGGAGGCGGCCGTCCGCGACGCGCGGACGGCCGCCTCCGGCGTCGCCGCATGGCAAGCGGTGCCCCATATGATCGCTTTTCATGGGAGAGGTCCGTTTGTCCGCCGAAGGAACGCCCCGGGGCACCGACCGCTCGCGGCGGAGTGCCGCGTTCGCCGTCTGGTACCTCCGCGCCGTCACGTTCGTCAACCTCCTGAGCGCCGTCTGGGTCTCCTTGGGACAGGACCTGCGCCGGCACAACGAGGATGACTACTTCACGCCGTACATGCTGACGGCGGGCTTCGCCTCCGGCGTCTTCACGCTCTTCCTGGCGATCACCATGCGCCGCCGCAAGCGGGCCGCCTGGATCCTCAACACGGTGCTGTGCGGGCTGTTCCTGCTGCTCTTCGCGCTGGTGATGATCTTCCCCGAGGTCCGGCAGCACGCCCAGAACTGGATCTCGCTGACCCTGACCGCGGCCTTCTTCGCCGCGCTGCTGCTCGGCCGCAAGGAGTTCTACGCGAAGGGCGACCGCTCCAACCCGCTGCTCGCGGCGGTCGTCGCCGTCGGCGGCCTGCTCGTCACCTCGCTGCTCGCCGCCCTCCTGGTGACCGTCACCAACACGGCCACCACCGGCACCTCCACCTTCCTGGAGCGCTGGCGGTACGGCGTGATGCGGCTGATCACGCTGGCCACGGACGACTCCCGCTTCCCCGCCATCACCACCCCCGGCTGGGTCGACGTGGTCATCAACGTGATGTCCACGCTGCTGCTCTTCGCGGTGCTCTTCGCCGCCTTCCGCTCCCGCCGGGCGGTCGACCCGCTGACCGAGGAGGACGAGGAGCGGCTGCGGGCGCTGCTCGACAAGCACGGGGAGCGGGACTCGCTCGGCTACTTCGCGCTGCGCCGCGAGAAGAGCGTGGTCTGGTCGCCGAGCGAGAAGGCCGCCATCGCCTACCGGGTGGTGGGCGGGGTCTCGCTCGCCTCCGGAGACCCGATCGGCGACCCCGAGGCCTGGCCGGGGGCGATCGAGCCGTGGCTCGCCGAGGCGCGGGAGCACGGCTGGATCCCGGCGGTGATGGGCGCGAGCGAGGAAGCCGGGGTGATCTACGCCCGGCACGGTCTCGACGCCCTGGAGCTGGGCGACGAGGCGATCGTGGAGACCGACGAGTTCACCCTGGACGGGCGGGCGATGCGGACCGTGCGGCAGGCGTACAACCGGGTCAAGCGGGCCGGGTACGAGGTGCGGATCCGGCGCCACGACACGATTCCCGCCGAGGAGATGGCGGAGCTGCTGCGCAAGGCCGACGACTGGCGGGACGGCGCCACCGAGCGCGGCTTCTCGATGGCGCTCGGCCGGCTCGGGGACCCGCGCGACGGGCAGTGCGTGATGCTGGAGTGCACCGACGGGACCGGCGAGCTGCGGGCGCTGCTCTCCTTCGTGCCATGGGGGCCGAAGGGGCTCTCGCTCGACCTGATGCGGCGTGACCGGGACTCCGAGAACGGGCTGATGGAGTTCATGGTGATCGAGCTCCTCCAGCGGGCGAAGGAGATCGGGATCACTCAGGTCTCACTGAACTTCGCGATGTTCCGTTCCGTCTTCGAACGCGGCTCGAAGCTCGGCGCGGGACCGGTGCTGAGGCTGTGGCGCTCACTGCTCAGCTTCTTCTCCCGCTGGTGGCAGATCGAGTCGCTGTACCGGGCCAACGCCAAGTACCGACCGATCTGGGAGCCGCGTTTCATGCTCTTCGAGAAGAGCGCCGACCTGCCGCGCATCGGCGTCTCCGCCGGGCGCGCCGAGGGCTTCCTGGAGGCGCCCCGGCTGCTGGGGGCACCCCCTGGACGAAGTCCTCGGGGGCGGCTGCACCGCAAGCATCTGGCGGGCGGGCGTTGAGCCCCGCCGTGCGGCGGTTCGCCCGGCGCGAGTGGGGGCCGCTTCTCGCCACCGTACGGGGGGAGCTGTCGGCCCGGCGGTGGGGGGCGGTGCCGCTGACGCTGTCGGCGGTCTGCCTGACCGCGCTGTTCCAGTTCGCGCAGAACCAGGAGTGGGGGTACGGGCCGGTCCAGGCGATCGGGGCCGTACGGGCCGAGGACCCGCTGTGGCTCGCCCTCCTGCGGACCCCGCTCTCGCTCTTCGTCCCCGCGCTCGACCTGCCGGTCTGGGGCGCGCTCGCGCAGGTCCTGCTGGTCTTCGGGATCGCGGAGCTGTGCCTCGGGCGGTGGCGGACGCTGGGGATCGCCTATCTGGCGACGCTCTGCGGGACGCTGTACGCGCGCGTGGGCATCGCCCTGGGCCCCGACACCCCCTTCGGGCTTCCGGCCTCCGACGCGCGGGTGGTGGACACCGGCCCGTCGGCGGCGGTGGTCGGCCTCGCCGTCTACGTGTGCTGGCGCAAGCGCGCGTACTGGACGGGCGCGGCCGTCGTGGTGGCGATGGTGGTCGAGGTGGTCGTCAAGCCGAACCTCGCGGGCAAGGAGCATCTGGCGGCCATCGCCGGGGTGCTCGCGCTGATGGCCTTCCTGGCCTGGCGGAAGCGGGGTCAGGGGGCGTCGGAGCCGCGGCCCGGGACGCGTTCCTGGAAGCCGCCGATCAGGTCCTGAACCCTCCGCCGCACCCGGGTCCAGCGTTTGTCGTGCCGGTAGGCGCGGACCGTGCCCCGCGCGCGTGCCCGGTGGCGGCGGCTGTAGAAGCGCCGCCACCACCAGGAGCCGGGGCGGGCGAGGCGGACGGCGCCGACGATCGCCACGAACGGCACGAAGACCCCGACGAGCGCCATCCGCAGCTTGCCCTTGACCAGGGCGACCAGGATGAGCAGGAAGTTCAGGGCCAGGGTGAGGAGGAAGCTCACCCGGTCCTGGCGCTCCTCCTCGGTGACGTCGTCGACGCCGAGCGGCGAGAAGCCGCTGAGCGGCAGCAGCACGAGCGCGGCGGTGAGCACCACGACCTCGACGCTCTGCCGGCCCTCCTCCGACCAGTACACGTCGTCGAGATGGAGGATGAGCGCGAACTCGTCCAGGACGAGCCCGGCGCCGATCCCGAAGACGACGGCGAAGGCCGCGGCGCCGAGGCCGTGCCGGCCGCTGGCGACCGCGCCGAAGCCGCCGAGCACGGTGAGGACCACGCCGGGCACGACGTGATGGATGTGGACCCCGCCCGAGGAAACGTTCCGGAACGGGCCCTTCCCGGCGCGGATCAGCCGGGTGACCGTCCGGGTGACCAGGAAGGTCAGGACGAACGAGGTCAGCGCGAGGAGCATCGGCAGCTTCCCCGGCTCCAGGATGTTGCGGGAGAACCAGTGACCCATGCCACCCCGTTCTGAAATGCACCTCTTGTCCGTTAGGCGCAATCTACCGTCCTGATCCGGCGATTACCCTGCCCGGATGGACGGCCTGCGTTTCGCCTTCGGCACCCTCACCGTGTTCCCCGCCCGCATCACCCGCTGGGACCGGGACGCGGCGCGCGCCGGCATGCTCTGCGCGCCGCTCGCCGGACTCGTCGTCGGCCTGGTCGCCGCGGCGGCCGGCGGGGTGCTCCTCCCCCTCGGCTCGGGCCCCCTCGTCGCCGCGGTCGTCACCGTCGCCGTCCCCGCCGTCCTCACCCGGGGCCTCCACCTCGACGGCCTCGCCGACACCGCCGACGGCCTCGGCAGCGCCAAGCCGGCCGAGGACGCGCTGCGCATCATGAAGCAGTCCGACATCGGCCCGTTCGGCGTCATCGCCCTCGTCCTCGTCCTGCTCGCGCAGGTCGCGGCCGTCTACGAGCTGTACGGGGAGGGCTGGGCGCACGGGGCGGTCGCCGCCGTCCTGGCGGCCACGGTCGCCCGGCTCGCCCTCACCCACGCCTCCCGGCAGGGCGTCCCCGCGGCCCGGCCCGAGGGCCTCGGCGCGATCGTCGCCGACACGGTGCCGGTCCGCTCCGCGACCCTCTGCACCGCCGCCGTCCTCCTCCTCGCCGCCGCCTCCGGCCTCCTCCTGTCCCCGTACGACGCCGTCCACGCCGTCCTCGCCGCCGGCGCGGGCCTGGCCGCCGCCGCGCTCCTCCTCCGCCGCTGCGTACGCCGCTTCGGCGGCGTCACCGGCGACGTCTTCGGCGCCGTGGAGGAGACCGCCGCGACGGCGACCCTGGTGGCGCTGACGCTGGGCTGAGCGCCGGGGTGACCGCTTCGTGATCTCCCGGCGGGCAACCATCTCCCGCTCCACCGGGTCATCAGGGCATGAACAGACGCCGCTCCGCCGCCCGTTCCGCCGTACTCGCCACCGTCGCCGCCCTGCTCCTGGGCGCCTGCACCGGCTTCGGCGGGGACACCGCAGCCGCGCCCCCCGCCCACCCTGTCTTCTCGGCGCCGCCGGCCCGCCAGGTCTTCCTCGCCCTCCGGCACACCCAGGAGACCGGCGGCGCCTCCCTCCGGCAGAGCGTCACCTTCACCTCCGGACGGACCACGGCCGTGCAGACCGTCACCGGCCGGGTGGACTTCGCCGGCGCGCGCGGCGAGGCGTCGAGCGACTGGCGGATCGCCCCCGGTTTCCCCGAGACCGCGCGGGACACGCTCCTCGGCCGCCTGGCCGCCCTGGAGACCGGCACGGCACGGGGGCGGTACACCGTCGACACGCGCGCCATCCACTTCCGGGCCGGCTCCGCCGGGTACTGGCTGCGGTACGAAGGCGACATCGAACCGCACTGGGGCATCGACTCCGTCAGCCACCTCCGGGGCACCGAGAGCGCCGTCGGCGGCACGCTCCTGGAGGTGCTGAGCGGCGTGCGGCCGAAGGCCGGGGGCGGGGCCGTACCGGGCGGCGGCCGGACCTACCGGGCGGACTTCCCGCTCGCCCACGCCTACGCGCTCTTCCCAGAGGATCTGCGGAACGAGCTGGCGCCGGAGCCGCTCTTCGCCGGCTCCGGCGGCGCGCCCGTCCCGGTGACGGTCGAGGTCGACGGCGAGGGCCGGATCGTACGGGCGAGGGCCGACCTCGCCGCCGTCCTCCCCACCACGAAGGACAGCGCGCTCACGGAGGTGACCGGGCTCCGAATCGACCTGACCCTGGGCGACTTCGGCCCGCCCACGCCTGCCGTCGGCACCGCCCCGGACGGGCGGGTCCTGGACGCCGCCCGATCGGTCGTCTCGCTGTACGAGGCCGCGCCCGGGAGCTGCGTGGACCTCGACACGGGGATGCGCCACCGCAGGCTGGTGACCCGCGTGTCCTGCGACGGCCGCCACGACGTCAGGATCACCGGGCAGCACGAGCTGGACGGCGCCTACCCGGGACCGGACGCCGTCCGGGAGCGCGCCGCGCGTGCCTGCGCCGACGTGAAGGGGCCCCGCACCTGGCACGCCTGGTCGTCCCCGGCGGAATGGCGGGAACGCGGCAAGGGCTCGGTCACCTGCTTCCGGCTCTCGTAGCCCCCGGCCCCTGGGCCTCAGCAGGACTGCCGCCAGGCGTCGAGTGCGTAGCGCTTGCGGAGGGAGCTGAGGCCCAGTTCGCGGGCCTGGGGGCAGAACTGGGGCAGGGTCAGTTCGTACTCGGCGTGGAAGACGGGTTTGCCCGCGGCGACGAAGGGGGCCAGGAGCTCGCACTCGGCGTACTGGGCGCACTGCTCGTTGACCGCGAAGTCGAAGTCGGGGAGGAGCTGGGGGATCTGGTCGAGGTCGTTCTTGAGGCCGACGGCCAGGCCGCGGTCGTGGGCGAGGCGGGCGATGAGGCGGTTGTAGGCGAGCTGGTCGGCGGCGGTCAGGGGGAAGCCGGTGCGGTTGCGGTAGCCGTCCATGTTGTCGGGTTCGACGGCGTCGAAGCCCTTGGCCCGGCACATCTCGACGCGTTCGGCCATGAGGGGTTCGAGGACGTCGGTGCGGCGGATGTCGAGCCAGCGTTCGCCGGCCCAGCCGTTGCTCCTGCCGAGGACGGACTTCGGGAAGCGGTCCGCGTCGGGGCGGAAGTCCTCCCAGGCGCCGGTGGAGAGGTAGCAGATCACCTTCCGGCCGCGGCGGTGCAGGTCGGCGACGGTGGCGGCCGAATGGTCGAAGCCGTCGATGTCGTAGACGGGGACGTCGACGGTCGGGTCGAGCCGCCCGCTGAGCTGCCACTGCCAGGCGAGCCCGGCCGTCGGACGCCAGCGTTCCGTCTCCTCCGGCTTGGGGTCGGGGGCGGGGGTCGTGGTGCAGGCCGTGGCCAGCAGGAGGAGGGCCGCGAGGAGCGGCAGGAGGCGTCTCACCGGGCGGGCTCCGGGATCCCGTGCGGCAGGGTCCCCCAGGGGTGGGCGCCCGTGCCCGGCACCGCGCAGTGGATCTCGGTCGCGGGGCGGAAGCCGGGCGGGGCCGCGTAGACGAGGTGGCAGTGGTGCGGGGCGGCCGGCAGGTCGAGGGTGCGGTAGGTGTCCCAGGGGCCTTCGAAGGTGACCAGCAGGTCGGCGAGTTCGGCGTATCCGTCGTCGGGGTGGGTGCCGTGGTTGAGGACGAGGGTCGCCGCGCCGGCGGCCCGCGCGGCGACGGCGAGACGGCGGTAGTGCGGGAGGGCGTCGGGCGCGGTCGCGACCTGGTCGAGGAAGGCCCCGTCGGCGCCGTACCAGTCGCGGTGGCGGAGCAGGTCGGCGACGACCTCGGCGTGCGGGCGGCGGCCGTAGGCGGTGTCCGCGTAGCCGAGGATCCGCACGCCGGCGGCGCGCAGCCGCTCGGCGGCCTCGGCGAAGGCCGGGTCGGGGGCCTCGCCGGCGCCGTCCGCCGGATTGAGGACGACCCCGTGGAGGGCCGGCGCGGCCGCGAACAGGGCCGCCCAGCCCTCGGGGCGGTCGGCGGGGTGCTCGTAGAACGGCACGAGGAGGGAACGTTTCACGGGCGGTGCCCTTCTAGAGGCGGTGGGCGGTCGGTCGTACCAGCAGAGCACGGGTGAGGACGGCCAGCGCGACGGCCGCCGCCCCGGCGGCGAGCGTGCCCGCCGCCGGTTCCAGGGTCTGCGCGGCGGCGGCCAGCAGGCAGACGGCCGCCGCGCCGAGGACGGCGCCGAACGCCTGGAGGAGCAGCCCCAGCCAGAGCACGGTCCCGAGGAGCAGCAGGGTGAGCAGGCGCTCCGGCGTCGGCCAGGGGGTGTCCGGCCAGAGCAGGGTGGCGGCGAGGAGGAGACCGAGGAGCACGGTCAGGTAGCCGCCGAGGCAGAGGACGAGGGTGCCGGTGACGGCGCGGCGGAACTCGCGGGCGGTGGTGAGGGTGCGCAGCCGGGCGAGGCTGCCGCCCCGGAAGCGGTGCAGCAGCCATTCGGCGGGCCCCATGGAGAGGGTGAGCGCGATGACCGCGCCGCTGCCGGTGGCGAGGGCGTCGCCGAGTCCGGCGTACAGCACGAGGACGCCGCTGCCGAGGCCGAAGAGGCCGTACGGGACGGAGGCCGCGAGCGGCGGTCCGCCCCGCCCGGCGGCGCCGCGCGCGGTGCCGGGGCCCAGCGCGTGGGCGGCGACCAGGCAGGCGGCGGTGAGCGAGAGGGCCGGCAGGGCGACGCGCAGCGGGCCGGGCAGGTCCCAGCGGAGGGCGGGGAGGGCGCCGAGGAGCGGCAGCAGGGCGGCGAGCAGGGCCCGTTCGCGGCCGAGGACGAGGAGGACGGTGGCGGCGCCGAGGTAGAGGGACTGGCCCGCGGCGAAGACGGCGGCGGGGAGTTCGCCGTCGCGGGCGGCGGCGAGGGCGACGGCGGTGCCGGCGAGCGCGCCGGCCGGGGCTCCGGTGAGCAGGGCGCGGGCGGCGGCGGCCCGGTCGCCGAGGCCGAGCCAGGTGTGGGCGCGGTGGGAGAGGGCCTGGTTCCAGACCCAGCCGGTGACGGCCCCGGCGAGCAGCGGCACGGTGCCGGCGGGCAGCCCGTACCGCCCCTGCGGTCCGGCGAGCAGCGGTCCCGCGAGGACGTAGGCGAGGCCGGGCAGCGCGAAGACGAGGCCGCGCAGCAGGCAGGCGCCGAGCCCTTCGGCGGGGCCCGGGCCGCTCCGCTCCTTCCCGGGCGGCTCGGGGTGGCGCCGGGGCACGCGCGCGTACAGGTCCTCGGCGAGCGCGAAGGAATCGTTCCGCCCGTAGGTGAGCCGGATGTGGTCGTCGGTCATGCCGTCCGATTCGAGCAGCGCGGCTATCTCGTCCGGATGCACGGCGGCCGCCACGAACGCGTCGAGCCGGCCGGCCAGCTCGTCGAGCGGGTCGGGCGCGGTGCCGGGTCCGTCGTGCGCATGGGGTGTCCGGTGGCCCGGGCGGGGGAGGACCGGCAGGGACGGGGGTGTGGTCGGGGGTTTCAGCCAGAGGGAGCCGCTCATGCCGGGGTGCCTTCGGGGACTCGGGGCGCGCCTCGGCGCGGGGACGGGATGCTGACGCGCAGCGGCGGGGCGGCGGGCGCCGGGGCGGCGCGGGGGGCGGCGAGTTCGCGGTAGATGCGGCGGAAGCCGTCGACCGAGCGGTGCAGGGTGAACTCGTCGATCACCCGCTGCCGGGCCTGCCGGCCCAGCTCGGCGCGGCGGGCGCCGTCGCGCAGCAGGGCGGAGGCCGCGGCGGCCATGACGGCCGGTTCGCGGGGCGGGACGACGACGCCGGCGTCGCCGACCGCCTCCCGCACCCCTCCGACGTCCGTCGACACGGTGGCCCGGCCGCAGGACATGGCCTCGATGAGGGAGAAGGGGAAGCCCTCGCTGATGGAGGAGAGCATCACCACGCTGCCGGCCGAGTAGGCGGAGGGCACGTCGGAGACGCGGCCCTCGAAGGAGACGCCGTCGGCGACGCCGAGTTCGGCGGCGAGCTTCTCCAGGAGGGTGCGGTAGTCCTCGTTCCCGGCGGGGACGGGGCCGAAGAGGCGGAGCCGCAGCTCGGGGAGTTCGGCGCGGGAGATCGCGTACGCCCGGATCAGGGTCTCCAGGTCCTTGATCGGGTCGATCCGGCCGCACCAGCTGAGCGTGGGGGTCTCGGGTTCGGGTCCGGCCTCGGGGAAGAGGGCCGGGTCGACGCCGTTGTAGACGGTGCGGATGCGGTCGGCGGGGGCGCCGCCGCGCTCCTCCCAGCGCCGGTTGTACTGGTTGCAGGGGGTGATGAGGTCGGCCTGGCGGTAGCCGAGGGAGTTGAGCTCGCGGTAGAAGCCGAGCATGAGGGCCTTCACGGGCCAGCGCTGTGCCTCGGTGCGGTAGCCGAGGTAGCGCTCGCGGAGGTAGATGCCGTGTTCGGTGAGCAGGAAGGGCACCCCTTCGAAGTGCTGCGCGGCGAGCGCGGGCAGGGTGGCGAGGCCGCTGGAGACGGCGTGCGCCACGCTGCCGTCGGCTATCCGGGCGCCGAGCGGCCGCAGCGCGTGTTCGAGCAGGTCGGTGGCGGTGAGGGCGTCGTGGACGGTGGGCCCGGCGGCACGCGTCGGCAGGTGCGGCATGGTCCAGATCCACATGAGGGAGCGCAGGGCCGCCTCGGAGCGCAGCGCCGGGGTGAGCCGGCCCTCGCGGGCGAGGGCGGCCAGCTCGTACAGGGGCCCGGCGAGGTCGTGGCCGGCGTCCGGGTCGAGCAGGGCGAGCAGGAAGTGCTCGTAGGAGGCGAGGAAGCGGCGGCGTGCGCGCCCCCGCGGGGGCCGGCGCGCCCGGGTGGGCGCGGCCGGTCCCCGCGGGTGGCCCCAGAGGGGGAACGCGGTGTGCCGGGTGACGTTGGGCGGCAGCTCCCAGGTGACGGGTTCGCGGCCGCTGCCGGTGAGGGCGAGGATCTCGAAGGTGACCTCGGGCATGCCCCGGACGAGCTGGTCGCACCAGGTGCTGACGCCGCCGTGGACGTGCGGGTAGGTGCCTTCGGTGAGCATGGTGACGTGACGGCCACTGCTCGGCATGGTGTGTGTTCCCCCCAGAACGTGCTGGTCAGGCGGTCGGGAGCTGGAGTGTGACGGCGGTCTGGAGCAGCTCGGGCGCGGTCCACGCCGAGCGGCTTCCGGCGTAGGCGGTGCCGAAGGCGGTGGTGCCGAGGACGAGTTGCTTGCGGGTGCCCTCGGGTGCGGTGAGGGGGACCTGGACGCCGGAGGGTGCCTTGACGGTGACGGTGGTGCCGATGCGGTAGGCGGTGACCTTGCCGGCGGCGAGCGCGGCGTCCCAAGCGTCGCGGCGGGTCAGCTCGGTGCCGACGTCCTTCTGACGGGGGTTCACGATCGGGGTGTTCGCCGCGAAGAGGGCCCGGTAGTCGGCGAGGACCTTGTCGAGGACCGGGTAGAGGAGGCGCTCCTCGGCCAGGTTCGACTGGTGGACGTAGTGCGGCCGGGGGTCGTTGGCGACGACGTGGCCGAGGGCGGTGCGGGCCTCCTGCGGGACGATGTGCGCCGCGTAGCCGGTGGCCGTGTCGAGCGGGGCGGGCAGGCAGGTGGAGGCCGGGTTGTCCTCGCAGATGCCGCTGCCGCCGTCGGCGCGGGAGGTGTAGATCCAGTTGTACTCGTCGGCCATCTCGGCGGCGGTGCCCACGTTGTAGTACACGTTCATGGGGTGCCGGGGCACGGTCTTCGCGGCGCCGACGGCCCGCTGGCGGGGCTCGCGGGAGTTGTCGCTGGCCGTCCACTTCACGCCGTTGTCGGCGAGGGCGCCGGCGAGGTTCGGATTGTCGACGGGCTGCTGGGGCAGGGTCTTCAGGCCGGAGTGCTCGCCGGTGACGAGTTCGGAGCGGTCGACGGAGATGCCCTTGCCCACAGCCCAGTTGACGTTGTTCCGGATCTGCGCGGAGAGCTCGGCGCGGCTGACCCAGAGGGTGCTGCCGGAGGCGTCGGTGGCGCACCGCCAGGGGACGGTGGTGTTGTCCTGGACGCAGCCGAGGTAGGGGTGGGTGTAGGTGTGGTTGATCCAGCGGTACTGGGCGCGGTCGGCGATCAGCCGGGCGGCGAGCGGGTCGCTGCCGCCGTGCTCGGTCTTCCACTGCTCGCCCTGGCCGCCGTTGTAGACCATGTCGAGGGTGAAGCCGGAGGCCTTCTGCCAGGCGGCGGCGTAGGTGGCGTCCGCGGCCGTCATCCGGATGGGGTTCTCGGCCTCGGGGTCTCCGCCGACGCAGTCGAGGTCGCCGGGGGTGCAGTCGCGGACGGTGTCCCAGCGGGCGTCGGGGGCGAAGACGTCGTCGACGTGGACGGAGAGGTAGTTCCGGGACTGCCCGAGGTGGACGCCCTGGGTGAGCCATTCGACGATGCCGCGGGAGAGGGCGCGGAACTGCCGCTGGTGCTGGTTGTAGGCGAAGGTGACGACGAGTTCGCGGCGCCCGTCGGCGGCGTACTCGCCGACCAGGCTGGCCCGGCCGCCCTCGGTGCCGTCGACGGGGATGTCGACGTAGCTGGTGAAGCCGGTCCGGGGGCGGCCCGCGTAGCCGTAGCTCTCGGAGACCGACGGGTCGTTGTCCTCGAAGGTCAGGCTGCCGGCGAGGTAGCCGAAGGGGCCGGCCTTCCCGGCCGGGGTGACGCCGGCGGTGACCCCGTCGAGGACGCCGGACCAGCCGCCGTCGGTGGTGTAGTCGAGGCCGACGCCGGGGTGGGACCAGGTGTACGCGTCGACCTGCCGGACGCCGAAGGTCCGCTCGTACGTCTGGAGGGCGGTGTGCTCGGCGGAGTCGGGGCCGAAGGCGGTCTCGTGGGGCAGGACGACGCCCTGGTACTTGGCGCGGGGCCGGCCGTCGACCGTGTCGCTGAGGAAGGCGGGGGTGAGGACGGGCCGGTTCGGGTCGTTCAGGTCGACGGTGCGGTACGGGACGCCGGAGCCCTTCAGCTCGGCGGTGATGGCCTCGATGGCGGTGCCGCCGTCGTCGACGACCAGGACGGTGAGGTCGATCCGGGGCGCGGGGGCGGCCGCGGCCTGCGCGGACGGGACCACGGTGGCGAGGAGCGCGGCGGCGGCGAGCGCCCCGGCGGTGCGGCCGGCGCGGTGCGGCACCGTCCGCTTGCCGGAGGTGCTCGGCGCGGCCGCGGGCGTGCGGGATCTGTTCGCGTGCATGGTGTGGTGTCCCCCCTCGGCAGGGCCCCCGGTTCGGGGGTACCTGTGGAGATGAAGCGAAGGCGTGAAGGCCGCGCTTGTGCGAATGAGGCGAGTGTGGCGTCGGCACGACAGCCGGAAGGACAAACATGAAAGAGACACCTCGGATGAGTGAATCGAAGCCGCGGTGAGCGAACCGGGTGAGCGAGCGTAGGCTCGTTCTCGGCGCTCATCGGGCCGAAATACGATGCGGCGGGCTCGGTCGGCCCATCCCTCGACCGCCACAGAACTCAATGGAAGCGAGAATTCACCACCGTGACTGCTCTCACTCTCAGCACTGCCGGAGCGGCGACGCTGCGTGCCGACGCCCTCGTCGTCGGCGTCGCGAAGGCCGGGAAGACGCTGGTCGTCGCCCCGGGCGCGGAGGCCGTCGACAAGGCGTTCGACGGCAGGCTCGCCGCCGTCCTGGAGACCCTGGGCGCCTCGGGTGGAGAGGGTGAGGCGACCAAGCTGCCCGCGCCCGCCGGCCTGAAGGCCCCCGTCGTGCTCGCCGTCGGCCTCGGCTCCGCCCCCGAGGAAGGCGAGTCGTACGACTCCGAGACCCTGCGCCGCGCCGCCGGCACCGCCGCCCGCGTCCTGTCCGGCACGAAGAAGGCCGCGTTCGCGCTGCCGGTCGCCTCGGCCGAGGCCGCCGGCGCCATCGCCGAGGGCGCGCTGCTCGGCGCGTACTCCTTCGACGCCCTCAAGGAGCAGAAGGACGGCAAGAAGCCGCTCGCCGAGGTGGCGCTGCTCGGCGCCAAGCCGCGCGACAAGGCCCACAAGGCCGCCGCGGACCGCGCTCTCGCCGTGGCCGAGGAGATCAACCGCGCCCGCGACCTGATCAACATGCCGCCGAACGACCTGTACCCGGCCACCTTCGCCGCCGCCGTCCAGGCCGCCGGCAAGGAGCACGGCCTCAAGGTGCAGGTCCTCGACGAGAAGGCGCTCGCCAAGGGCGGCTTCGGCGGCATCCTCGGCGTCGGCGCCGGCTCGGTGAACCCGCCGCGCCTGGTCCGCGTCGCCTACACCCACCCGAAGGCGGAGCGGACGCTGGCGCTGGTCGGCAAGGGCATCACCTACGACTCGGGCGGCATCTCCCTCAAGCCGGCCGGCCACAACGAGACGATGAAGTGCGACATGAGCGGCGCCGCCGCCGTGTTCGCCACCGTCGTCGCCGCGGCCCGCCTCGGCCTGGAGGTCAACGTCACGGGCTGGCTCGCCCTCGCCGAGAACATGCCGTCGGGCTCCGCCACCCGCCCGGGTGACGTCCTGCGCATGTACGGCGGCAAGACCGTCGAGGTCCTGAACACCGACGCCGAGGGCCGCCTCGTCCTCGCCGACGCGATCACCAAGGCGTCGGAGGAGCACCCGGACGCGATCATCGACGTGGCGACGCTGACCGGCGCCATGGTCCTCGCACTGGGCGAGCGCACCTTCGGCATCATGGCCAACGACGACGACTACCGGACCGCGATCCACGAGATCGCCGGTGAGGTCGGCGAGCAGTCCTGGCCGATGCCGCTCCCCGCGGACCTGCGCAAGACCATGGACTCCCCCACCGCCGACATGGCGAACATGGGCGTCCGGATGGGCGGCGGCCTGATCGCCGGCCTGTTCCTCCAGGAGTTCGTGGGCGAGGGCATCACCTGGGCGCACCTGGACATCGCGGGCCCCGCCTTCCACGAGGGCGCCCCGTTCGGCTACACCCCCAAGGGCGGCACCGGCTCCTCGGTCCGCACCCTGGTCCGTCTCGCCGAGCTGACGGCGGCCGGCGAGCTCTGAGCCGGCGGCCGGACCGGCCGAGGTGACGGAAGGCCCCGGACGCTGCGGCTCCGGGGCCTTCCGCCGTTGTTCGCCGACGACGAAATCCGTAGCTTCGTACGCCTGCTCGGGCGGCCGGACGGAGGATCGCCCGGTCTCATCCACCGGCCCCGCGTCCCGCCATCCGTCAACAAGTGCGAAGATGGGTTCTCGGCAGGACAGGGCCCCCACCACAGGGCCGAAATAATGCGGCCGGACACCGGAGCCGCCGCCCGGTCATCGACGACCGGCGACGAGCGCACATGCATGGAGGACGTGACGTGGCGAACGACGCCAGCACCGTTTTCGACCTAGTGATCCTCGGCGGCGGTAGCGGCGGTTACGCCGCGGCGCTGCGCGGAGCGCAGCTGGGCCTGGACGTCGCACTCATCGAGAAGAACAAGCTCGGCGGCACCTGCCTGCACAACGGCTGCATCCCGACGAAGGCCCTGCTGCACGCCGGCGAGGTCGCCGACCAGGCCCGTGAGGCCGAGCAGTTCGGTGTCAAGGCCTCCTTCGAGGGCATCGACATCAAGGCCGTGCACAAGTACAAGGACGACGTGATCGCGGGCCTGTACAAGGGTCTGCAGGGTCTCGTCGCCTCGCGCAAGGTGACCTACATCGAGGGCACCGGTCATCTGTCCTCCCCCACCTCGGTCGACGTCGACGGGCGCCGGGTCGAGGGCCGCCACATCCTCCTCGCGACCGGTTCCGTGCCGAAGTCCCTGCCGGGCCTGGAGATCGACGGCAACCGCATCATCACCTCGGACCACGCCCTCACCCTGGACCGTGTGCCGGAGTCCGCCATCATCCTCGGCGGCGGTGTGATCGGCGTCGAGTTCGCCTCCGCGTGGAAGTCCTTCGGCACCGACGTGACGGTGATCGAGGGCATGAAGCACCTCGTGCCGGTCGAGGACGAGAACAGCTCGAAGCTCCTGGAGCGCGCCTTCCGCAAGCGGGGCATCAAGTTCAACCTCGGCACCTTCTTCCAGAGCGCCGAGTACACCGAGAACGGCGTGAAGGTCACCCTCGCCGACGGCAAGACCTTCGAGGCCGAGGTGCTGCTCGTCGCCATCGGCCGCGGCCCGGTCTCGGCCGGCCTCGGCTACGAGGAGCAGGGCGTCGCGATGGACCGCGGCTACGTCCTGGCCGACGAGTACATGCGCACCAACGTGCCCACGATCTCCGCCGTCGGCGACCTGGTCCCGACCCTCCAGCTGGCGCACGTCGGCTTCGCCGAGGGCATCCTCGTCGCGGAGCGGCTGGCCGGCCTGAAGCCCGTCCCGATCGACTACGACGGCGTGCCGCGGGTGACGTACTGCCACCCCGAGGTCGCCTCCGTCGGCATCACCGAGGCCAAGGCCAAGGAGCTGTACGGCGCGGACAAGGTCGTCGCCCTCAAGTACAACCTCGGCGGCAACGGCAAGAGCAAGATCCTGAAGACCGCCGGCGAGATCAAGCTGGTGCAGGTCAAGGACGGTGCCGTCGTCGGCGTCCACATGGTCGGCGACCGCATGGGCGAGCAGGTCGGCGAAGCGCAGCTGATCTACAACTGGGAGGCGCTGCCGGCCGAGGTGGCGCAGCTCATCCACGCCCACCCGACCCAGAACGAGGCGCTCGGCGAGGCCCACCTGGCCCTGGCCGGCAAGCCGCTGCACGCACACGACTGACGCTCACGTCATCACAGGGCGCGACGACAAACTTCCGCAATTCGTTAGGAGCAACTGAAACCATGTCGGTTTCCGTAACCCTGCCGGCGCTCGGCGAGAGCGTCACCGAGGGCACCGTCACCCGCTGGCTCAAGGCCGAGGGCGAGCGCGTCGAGGCTGACGAGCCGCTGCTCGAGGTCTCGACCGACAAGGTCGACACCGAGATCCCCGCCCCCGCCTCCGGCATCCTCGCCTCCATCAAGGTGGCCGAGGACGAGACCGTCGAGGTGGGCGCCGAGCTCGCCATCATCGACGACGGCACGGGCGCCCCCGCCGCCGCCCCGGCCCCCGCCGCCGAGGCCGCTCCGGCTCCGGCCGCCGCCCCGGCCCCCGTGGCCGAGGCCCCGGCCGCCCCGGCGCCCGCCGCCGAGGCCGCTCCGGCCGCCGCCCCCGCCGGCGGCGCCCAGGGCACCGACGTCGTGCTGCCGGCGCTCGGCGAGTCCGTCACCGAGGGCACCGTCACCCGCTGGCTGAAGTCGGTCGGCGAGACCGTCGAGGCCGACGAGCCGCTGCTCGAGGTCTCCACGGACAAGGTCGACACCGAGATCCCCGCCCCCGCCTCCGGCGTTCTCCTGGAGATCGTCGTCGCCGAGGACGAGACCGCCGAGGTCGGCGCCAAGCTCGCCGTCATCGGTGCCGCGGGTGCCGCTCCGGCCGCCGCCCCGGCCCCGGCTCCGGCCGCCCCCGCCGCGGCTCCGGCCCCGGCCGCCGCGGCTCCGGCCCCGGCCGCCCCGGCTCCGGCCCCCGCGCCGGTCGCCCCGGCCGCTCCGGCCGCCGCCCCGGCTCCGGTCGCCCCGGCCGCGCCGTCGATCGCGCCGGCCGTCGTCACCCCGGTCCCGGCCACGCCGGCCCCGGCCGCCGCTCCGGCGGAGGACGGCGCCTACGTGACCCCGCTGGTCCGCAAGCTCGCCACCGAGAACGGTGTCGACCTGGCGGCCGTCAAGGGCTCCGGCGTCGGCGGCCGCATCCGCAAGCAGGACGTCCTCGCGGCCGCCGAGGCCAAGAAGGCCGCCGCTGCCGCCCCCGTCGCCGCTCCGGCCGCCGCCGCGGCCGCCTCTTCGCGGACTCCCGCCCTCGAGGTCTCCCCGCTGCGTGGCCAGACGGTCAAGATGACCCGCATGCGCAAGGTCATCGGCGACAACATGATGAAGGCGCTGCACTCGCAGGCCCAGCTGACCTCGGTCGTCGAGGTCGACATCACCAAGCTGATGCAGATGCGCGCCCGCGCCAAGGACGCCTTCGCCGCCCGTGAGGGCGTCAAGCTCTCCCCGATGCCGTTCTTCGTGAAGGCGGCGGCCCAGGCGCTGAAGGCCCACCCGGTCATCAACGCCCGGATCAACGAGGACGAGGGCACGATCACCTACTTCGACTCCGAGAACATCGGGATCGCGGTGGACTCCGAGAAGGGTCTGATGACCCCGGTCATCAAGGGTGCGGGCGACCTCAACATCGCCGGCATCTCCAAGAAGACCGCGGAGCTCGCGGGCGCCGTGCGCGCCGGCAAGATCACGCCGGACGACCTGGCCGGCGCCACCTTCACCATCTCCAACACCGGTTCGCGCGGTGCGCTGTTCGACACCGTCATCGTTCCGCCGAACCAGGTCGCCATCCTGGGCATCGGCGCCACGGTGAAGCGTCCGGCCGTCATCGAGACCGCCGAGGGCACGGTCATCGGCATCCGCGACATGACCTACCTGTCGCTGTCGTACGACCACCGCCTGGTGGACGGCGCCGACGCCGCCCGCTACCTGACGGCCGTCAAGGCGATCCTGGAGGCCGGCGAGTTCGAGGTGGACCTCGGCCTGTAAGGCGCGATGAGGCTTTCCGCCTCGGAGGCAACGTAACGAGCCTCACCAGCGGTGTCCCCGTCCGGATGTGTGTCCGGGCGGGGACACCGCCGTATTGTCTAAGGGTCACGAAACTCCCGGAGGAGCCGCTCCATGACCGTCCCCGTCGTCCACTCGCTGCGCGAGCAGATCCGCGAGCACATCGTGGAGGGGATCGTCAGCGGCCGCTGGAAGCCGGGCGAGCGGATCGTGGAGCGCCGGATCGCGACCGAGCTGGAGGTCTCCCAGACCCCGGTCCGCGAGGCGCTGCGGGAGCTGGAGTCGCTGCGGCTGATCGAGTCGGCGCCGAACAAGGGCGTCCGGGTCCGCAACCTCACCGCGGCCGACCTGGAGGAGAGTTATCCGGTCCGGGCCGGTCTGGAGCAGATCGCGGCCGAGCTGGCCGCGCCCCGGCTCTCGTCCGACTGCTCGACCCTCGAACCGCACGTGGCGGCGCTGTACGAGGCCGACGCGACCTCCGACGGCACGGCACAGGTCCGGCACACGGTGGCCTTCCACCGCGAGCTGGTGAAGGCGGCCGGAAACAGTGTGCTGCTTCACACCTGGGAGGGGCTCGGCATCGAGGTCTTCACGGCGTTGTCGATCCGCTGGCTGGGAACGGTGCAGAAGTCGTACGCGGAGGAGCACCAGGAGCTGGTGGAGGCCTTCCGCCGGGGCGATCCGAACATCGGCGCCCTGGTGAAGGCGCACGTGCTGGGCTGCGCTCCTCGCGCCTGAAGCGTTTTCCCTGCTCAGAGCCGTATCCAAGCCCCGTTTCGACGGGGCTTCGAGCGTTTCGGGACCGTTCGAAGACAAGGCACCGGGTGCCCCTTTTCGCGGCACCCTGTGCCGACTTTCTCGATCTGAAGAGGTTTCCTCCTTCAACCCTTTGATCGATCATCGATCGGCGGTTTACAGTCTTCGGCGGGCCGTCACCCGGCCCACAGCCCTGTCCTGCCAGACAAGGCCACCGTTTTTATCTCCACCCCCATCTGTCCGGAAGGCGGCGATCATGACCGATCCCGTAGGCAAGATTCCGAGCGAGCTCGACCAGCTCCCGGACCGTGACACCGAGGAGACCGCCGAGTGGGCGGCCTCCCTGGACGCCGTCACCAAGGCCGCCGGCCCTCACCGGGCCGCCTACCTGATGCGCCGCACGCTCCAGCACGCCGAGGGCGCGGGCCTGGCCCTGCCCAAGCTCCTGGAGACGGACTACGTCAACACCATCCCCACCTCCTCCGAGCCCGCCGTCGACGGCGACGAGGAGATGGAGCGGAAGATCACCGCGTGGAACCGCTGGAACGCGGCCGCGATGGTCACCCGCGGCTCGAAGCACGGCGTCGGCGGCCACATCGCCACCTTCGCCTCCGCGGCCTGGCTCTACGAGACCGGCTTCAACCACTTCTTCCAGGGCAAGGAGGGGGACGGCTCCGGCGACCAGCTCTACATCCAGGGCCACGCCTCCCCCGGCATCTACGCCCGCGCCTTCCTCGACGGCCGCCTGGACGAGTCGCACCTCGACAACTTCCGGCAGGAGTCGGGCGGCAACGGCCTGCCCTCCTACCCGCACCCGCGCCGCCTGCCCTGGCTGTGGGAGTTCCCCACCGTCTCCATGGGCCTCGGCCCGCTCTCCGCGATCTACCAGGCGCGCTTCAACCGCTACCTGACCAACCGCGGCATCAAGGACGTCTCCGCCTCGCACGTCTGGGCCTTCCTCGGCGACGGCGAGATGGACGAGCCCGAGTCGACCGCGGCACTCGCGCTCGCGGCCCGCGAGGGTCTGGACAACCTGACCTTCGTCATCAACTGCAACCTGCAGCGTCTCGACGGCCCGGTCCGCGCCAACTTCAAGATCGTGCAGGAGCTGGAGGCCCAGTTCCGCGGCGCCGGCTGGAACGTCGTCAAGAGCCTCTGGGGCAACGCCTGGGACGAGCTCTTCGCGCTCGACACCACCGGCGCCCTGGTCCGCCGCCTCCGCGAGGTGCCGGACGCGCAGGTCCAGACGTACCAGACCCGTGACGCCGCCTACATCCGCCAGGACTTCTTCGGCAAGGACCCGGCGCTCGTCGCGATGGCGCAGCTGCTCTCCGACGACAAGATCCTGGAGTGCTTCCACCTCTCGCGCGGTGGCCACGAGCCGCGCAAGGTGTACGCCGCGTACAAGGCCGCCGTGGAGTTCAAGGGCGCCCCGACCGTGATCCTGGCGCAGACCGTCAAGGGCTTCACCCTGGGTGAGGGCTTCGCGTCGAAGAACGCGAACCACCAGATGAAGAAGCTGACGACGGACGAGTTCAAGAACATGCGTGACCTTCTTGAGCTGCCGATCTCGGACGCCCAGTTCGTCGACGGCGTGGTGCCCTACGGCCACCCGGGCGCCGACTCCCCCGAGGTCCGCTACCTCAAGGAGCGCCGCGCTGCCCTCGGCGGCCCCGCCCCGGCCCGCCGCGTCCACCCGGTCGCGCCGCTCCCGGCCCCGTCCGAGAAGGCCTTCGCCTCCTTCGACAAGGGCTCCGGCTCGCAGTCGGTCGCCACCACGATGGCCTTCGTCCGTCTGGTGAAGGACCTGGTCCGCGACAAGGAGACCGGCAAGCGCTGGGTCCCGATCGTCCCGGACGAGGCCCGTACCTTCGGCATGGAGTCCCTCTTCCCCTCGCTCGGCATCTACTCGCCGAAGGGCCAGACGTACGAGCCGGTCGACCGCGACCAGCTGATGTACTACAAGGAGGCCGTCAACGGCCAGATCCTGAACGAGGGCATCACCGAGGCCGGCTCGATGGCCGACTTCATCGCCGCGTCGACCGCGTACTCCACGCACGGCGAGACGATGATCCCGTTCTACATCTTCTACTCGATGTTCGGCTGGCAGCGGACCGCCGACCAGATGTGGCAGCTCGGCGACCAGCTCGGCCGCGGCTTCCTCGTCGGCGCCACCGCCGGCCGTACGACGCTGACCGGTGAGGGCCTGCAGCACGCCGACGGCCACTCCCCCGTCATCGCGGCCACCAACCCGGCCGCCCTGACCTACGACCCGGCGTTCGCCTACGAGGTCGCGGCCATCGTCAAGGAGGGTCTGCGCCGGATGTACGGCGAGGCCGCGCCGGGCGAGGACCAGGACGTCTTCTACTACCTGACGGTCTACAACGAGCCGATGCCGCAGCCGGCCAAGCCGGGCCACGCGGGCGTCGACGAGGGCATCGTCAAGGGCCTCTACCGCTTCAACACCGCGGAGTCGGCCGGCCTGACGCTGCCCGCCAACGCCCCCCGGATCCAGCTGCTCGGCTCGGGCACCGCGATCCACTGGGCCCTTGAGGCGCAGAAGCTGCTCGCCGAGGAGTGGGGCGTGGGCGCCGACGTGTGGTCCGCCACCTCCTGGACCGAGCTGCGCCGCGACGCCCTGGAGGCGGACGCCGCCCTCCTGCGCGGCGAGGAGCGCGTGCCGTACGTGCGCCAGGCCCTCGCGGGCGTCGAGTCGCCGGTCCTGGCGGTCTCCGACTACATGCGCCAGGTCCCTGACCAGATCGCGCAGTGGGTCGAGCAGGACTACTCGTCGCTGGGCGCCGACGGCTTCGGCCTCTCGGACACCCGCGCCGCGGCCCGCCGCCACTTCGGTGTCGACGCCCAGTCGATCGTGGCCGCGTCCCTGGCCCGGCTCGCCCGCCGCGGCGAGGTCCCGGCCACGGCCGTGAAGGAGGCGCGCGAGCGCTACGGCCTGTAGGGGTCGGTTGTCGGTGGCGGCGCGCATGATGTGAGTCATGCGCGCCGCCCGACTCATCAAGATGGTCCTGCTCCTCCAGAACCGCCCGTCCATGACGGCGGCCGAGCTCGCCGCCGAGCTGGAGGTGTCGGAGCGGACCGTCACGCGTGATGCCCTCGCCCTCTCGGAGGCGGGGGTTCCCGTGTATGCGGACCGGGGCAGGACCGGTGGGTACCGGCTGGTCGGCGGGTACCGCACGCGGCTGACCGGGCTCGCCAGGGACGAGGCGGAGGCGCTGTTCCTGTCCGGGCTGCCGGGCGCGCTGCGGGACATGGGCCTGCAGGACGCGGCCTCGGCGGCCCGGCTGAAGGTGTCGGCGGCGCTGCTGCCGTCGCTGGCGGACGCGCCGGGTTCGGCGGCCCGCCGCTTCCATCTGGACGCGCCCGCCTGGTACCGGGAGCCGGAGACGCCGGAGCTGCTGCCCGCGGTGGCGGAGGCGGTCTGGGACGACCGCCGGCTCTCGGCGCGCTACCGGCGGGGCGACGGCGAGGAGGTCGAGCGGGACCTCGATCCGTACGGGCTCGTCCTGAAGGCGGGCGTCTGGTACGTCTGCGCCCGCGCCGGAGGCTCGTACCGCACCTACCGGGTGGACCGGTTCACGGCGGTGGCGGTGGGCGGGGAGCGGTTCGAGCGCGACCCGGACTTCGACCTGGCGGCCTTCTGGGCGGAGCGCGCGGCGGAGTTCGCGCGCTCGCTGCTGCGGGCCGAGGCGGTGGTGCGGCTGACGCCGGAGGGGGCGCGCCGGCTGCCGTACGTGACGGACCGGGCGGCGGCCGAGGAGGCGCTGGCGGGAGCCGTGCCGGAGGGCGACGGCCGGGTGACGGCGACGCTCCGGGTGGAGAACGAGGAGGTCGCCTTCGGGCAGCTCTTCGGGCTCGGCCCGGAGGCGGAGGTGGTGGCCCCCGCCTCCCTGCGCGCGCGCTTCGCCGAGGCCGCGCGGGCGGCGGCGGAGCGCTACCGGTAGTCCTCGACCCGGGTGGCGGGGTCGGTCTCCTTGGCGAGGATGAAGCCCCAGGAGTCGGGCCGGGAGCCGTCCGCGTCGGTCAGGCCGTACTCGCGGGCGAGCATGCCGCTGTCGAGCGACCGGCCGTTCCAGCGGGCGCGGTCCGGGTCGGCGACGAGGGCGGCGATACCCCGGGCGACGTAGACCGGGGACTCGGAGACGCCGAAGTCGGGGAGCTGTTCGGTGGCGTCGCGCCAGGTGTCCTCGGTGACGCCGAAGTGGGAGAGCATCTGCTCGGAGCGGAGCCAGCCGGGGCTGACGCAGACGGCGGTGCCGCCGCTGCCGGCGAGTTCCTTCGCGAGGCCGAAGGCCATCCGGATCGGCGCGTTCTTGGCGAGGTCGTAGAAGAGGTTCTCGCGGTAGTGGGTGTCGTTGTAGGCGGCGGTGCCGTCGGTGACCTCGACGACGAGGCCGCCGGGGTGGCGGATGAGCAGCGGCAGCGCGGTGTGCGAGGTGACGAGGTGGGTGCGGACGCCGAGTTCGAGCATCCGCAGGCCGCCGGCGAGGTCGACGTCCCAGGTGTTCTTGCCGAAGGTGTCGACGAGGAGGTGTTCGCCGCCCCAGACGTCGTTGACGAGGACGTCGAGCCGGCCGTGTTCGCGGTCGATCCGGTCGACGAGGGCGCGGACCTGCTCGGGGTCGAGGTGGTCGGTGGGGACGGCGATGCCCCGGCCGCCGGCGGCGGTCACCAGTTCGGCGGTCTCCTCGATGGTCTCGGTCGCGCGGCCGACCTCGCTGAGCTTCTCGCGGGTGGTGCGGCCGGTGACGTAGACGGTGGCTCCGGCGGTGCCGAGCTGGACGGCGATGGCCCGTCCGGCGCCCCGGGTGGCTCCGGCGACGAGGCAGATCCGTCCGTGCAGCGGCGTGGTTTCGGTGGTCATGGTTCCAGGCTGGCAGGAATACCCGACATCTTCTGTCCGGATGGAATCCGGACTTTCCGGGTGCGTCGGGGTCGGGGAACCAGGATGCTGGTCCCGTGATGGACGAGACCGAGTTCTGGGAGCTCATCGACGCCTCCCGCGCGGACGCCGAGGGCGATCCCGAGGAGCAGGCGGATCTGCTGGTGGAGCGGCTGACCCGGCTGGATCCGGACACGGTGCTCGACTACGCGCGCCATTTCGAGGCCCGGTTCAACCGCGCGTACCACTGGGACGTGTGGGGCGCGGCGGCGGTGCTGCTCGACGGGGCGGGGGCGGCCGAGGAGGGCTTCGACGCCTTCCGCTGCTGGCTGATCGGGCAGGGCCGGGAGGTGTACGAGGGCGGGGTCGCCGATCCGGACGAGCTCGCGGGGCTTCTGGAGGAGTTCGACCCGGAACTGGACGGGGACGGCGAGGAGCTCGGCTTCGCGGCGGACGAGGCGTACGAGACGCTGACCGGGACGGAGACGCCGGACCTGGGGATCGTGATGCCGGACGGCGACCCGGAGGGCGTACCGCTGGACCTGGCCGACGAGGAGGCGCTCGCGGCCCGGCTGCCCCGGTTGTGGGAGCGGTTCAGGCCCTGACCGGCGGGCCGGGCCTGAACCGGGGGCGGCGCTCAGAAGTGGGTGCCGCCGTCGACACGGACCTCGGTGCCGGTGATGAAGCGGCCGTCCTCGGAGGCGAGCATCGCGACGACGCCGGCGACGGTCTCGGGGCCGGCGAAGCCCTGGCCGAGGGCGGGGGCGAGCTTCGTGAAGAGCGACATGTCGGCGTCGGCGGGGAGGCCGGGGCCCACGGACTGCTTGCTGGCGCCGGAGCCGTCGGTCATGCCGGAGGAGATGGAGCCGGGCTGCACGGCGGTGAAGCGGATGCCCTGCTTGGCGTACTCGGCGGCGAGCGCGTGGGTCATGGACTGGATGCCGCCCTTGCTGGCCGCGTAGGCCGCCATGTAGGGGTGGGCGAACATCGCGGACGTGGAGGAGAAGTTGACGACGGCGGCGCCGTCGCCCTCCAGGAGCGCGGGTATGGCCTCGCGGATCATGAGGAAGGTGCCCGTCAGGTTGATCCGGAGCACCTGCTCGAAGGAGTCGAGGCCGGTCTCGTGGGTGTGCGAGGAGCGGAGCACGCCGGCCGCGTTGACCAGCACGTCCAGGCCGCCGAGTGCGGTGACGGCGGCGGCGACGCCGGCGCGTACGGACTCCTCGTCGGCGACGTCGACGACGACCGTGGTGAGGCGGCCGGCGGCGTCGCCGGCCTTGGCGACGGTGTCCTTGAGGCCGTCCTCGCTGATGTCGGCGGCGACGACGCGGCCGCCCTCGGCGAGCATGCGCAGGACGGTGGCCTGGCCGATGCCGGAGCCGCCGCCGGTGACGAGTGCGCGGCGTCCTTCGTAACGGGTGAGCTGGTTCATGGCGGTGACCTCTCGATGTCAAGCTTCTCTGCCTGGCGACCACCGTACGCCGAAGTGGCACGTTTTGCCATCCTTGCAATTCATGCACTCCCGGAGCCCCGGGGCGTACCCTCGTACGGTGAGCCACCGACCCGAGCCGACGACCGCGCCCCCCTCCCTGACCCAGCGCCGCAAGGCCGCCACACAGCTGGACATCGCCCGCGCGGCGGCCGAGCTGTTCAGCGAGGACGGGCCCGACGCCACCACCGCGGAGTCCATCGCCCAGCGGGCCGGGGTCGCACTGCGCACCTTCTACCGCTACTTCCGCTCCAAGCAGGACGCCGTCGCCCCGCTCCTCGCGGGCGGCGCCGACCGCTGGCGGGAGTCGCTCGCCGCCACCGCCCCCGGCACGCCCCTGACGGCCGCCCTGGAGGGCTCGATCGCCGCCTCCCTCACCCCGGTCGACGAGGCCGGGGCGGAGGGCCTGCGCTGGACCCGGGGGCTGCTGCGCGCCTCGGCCGAGGACCCGGCCCTGCGCGCGGTCTGGTACCGGGTCAACCAGGAGTCGGAGGAACGCCTCCGCGAGGTCCTGGCCGCCCTCGCCGGCCCCGGCGCCGACCCGCTGGAGGTCCGGCTCGCCGCGGCGGCCGCCACCGACGCGATCCGGATCGCCCTGGAGAGCTGGGCCGAGTCCGACGACGCCCCCGTGGAGGGCCCCGGCTCCCCCGCCGCCCTCGCCCTGCGCTGCCTGCGCGAGCTGATGGGCGGGGTGGCGCTGTGGGACAGGCCCTAAGCCGTGTCTTTCGGATCAGGCCGGATCAGCTCGCGGCGTCTGGTGCCGTGCATCGCAAGGCGGAGGAGGGAGTCCATGCGGAGCATCGGCGACTGACGACAACGCGGCGAGGCGCGGTGCCAGGCGTCGCGAGCCCGGCCTGATCCGAAAGACACGGCCTAGGGGAGCGAGCGGCCCATCTGGACGTCGTCGGCCGGCTCGCCGTCGAGGACGAACTCGCCGGGGAGGACTCCCTCGACGGTGAAGCCCTCGGCCGCGTAGAGGGCGCGGGCCGGGCCGTTGTGGCCGAGGACCCGCAGGGTGATCCGGGTGGCGCCGTCGGCGGCCGCCTTCGCCAGGGCCGCCCGCAGCAGCGCCCGGCCCACCCCGCGGCCCCGGGCCTCGTCGGCGACGGCGAGGCCCTGGATCTGGCGGACGTGGGCGTTGGAGGCGAGCGGCGTGGGGCGCCCCACCCGCACGTAGCCGAGGAGGGCGCCGTCGTACTCCGCGACGAGGTAGTCCTCCGGCGAGTGGCGCTCGTCGAAGAACGGGGGGTACGGCTCCGAGGGCGCGGGCGCCACCGCGTGCAGCGTCGACCAGGTCGCCCGGTCCAGCAGGCCCAGCGGCTCGGCGTCGCCCGGGACGGCGGTGCGGATCACGAAGCTCTCCGGCTCGGTCATGGCGGCCACTCTGCCACGCCCGGCCGGCCACCGGGCAGGATGGGGGCATGCAGCCTTCCGCCCACCGCAAGCGCGTCGCCGTCACCGGGGCCTCCGGGCTCATCGGCGCCGCCCTCGTCCGCTCCCTGCGCGCCGACGGGCACGACGTCCTGCGGCTCGTCCGCCGCCCGGCCAGGACCGCCGACGAGGTCGAGTGGGACCCGAAGCGGCTGTACGTGGACGGGGCCGGGCTCGTCGGCGTCGACGCGGTCGTGCACCTGGCGGGCGCCGGCGTCGGCGAGCGCCGGTGGACCGAGGCGTACAAGAAGGAGATCCGGGACAGCCGGGTGCTCGGCACCACCGCGATCGCCCGGACCCTCGCCGGGCTCGCCGAGCCGCCCGAGACGCTGGTCTGCGGCACCGCCCTCGGCTTCTACGGCGACACCGGCAGCCTCCCGGTGGACGAGAGCGCCCCGGCCGGCTCCGGCTTCCTGCCCTCGGTGTGCGTGGAGTGGGAGGCCGCCGCGGCGCCCGCCGAGGACGCCGGGATCCGGGTGACGTACGCCCGCACCGGACTGGTGGTGGCCCGTCAGGGCGGCGCCTGGGGGCGGCTCTTCCCGGTCTTCCGGGCCGGGCTCGGCGGACGGATGGGCGACGGCCGGCAGTACTGGTCCTTCATCTCGCTCCACGACGAGGTCGCCGCCCTGCGCCACCTGATGGACACTCCGACGCTCTCCGGGCCGGTGAACCTCACCGCCCCCGAGCCGGTCACCAACCGCGAGGTGACCGCCGCCATGGGCCGCGTCCTGCGCCGCCCGACCCCCTTCCCGGTCCCCGCCGCCGCCCTGAAGCTGGTCCTCGGGGACTTCGCCGCCGACGTCCTCGGCAGCCAGCGGGTGCTGCCCGGGCGCCTGCTCTCCTCCGGCTTCGCCTTCGCCTTCCCCACCATCGACGCGTCGATCCGGGCCGCCGCGCCCCGCTGAGCCGCGCCCGAGCGCTCCCTGCGCTCCCCCGTGCTCCGGCAAGCCCGCCGCGCGCGGGCCCGGTGCCGTGGGAGCGCTGCCTACCCTCGGTGGCCACCAGTCGACATGGATCGCGAACTCGGGCATTCCGGGGGCCGGTTGGGGGCATAGGCCACCAACAGGCGGCGCAGACCTGGGGAGGGGCACGTGCTCAGTACCGCACGCAGCGCACAGCAGGCACAGCACGCGAACGACATCGAGGACGTCGACGTCGTCGTCGTGGGCGCGGGGATCGCCGGGCTCACGGCGGCCCGGCGGCTCACCGGGGCGGGGCTCTCGGTCGCCGTCCTGGAGGCCGGGCCGCACATCGGCGGCCGGCACGCCACCGGCGAGACCGACGGCTTCCGGCTCGACCGGGTGGGCCGGCTGCTCACCCTCGCCCCCGAGGAACTGCGGGCCCTGCCGGGGCTCGGCGGCCTGGTGCCGCGGCCCTTCGCGCCCGGGGTGCTGATCCACACCGACGGGCGGTACGCGCGCTGGGGCGCCCCGCACCCGAGGACCCGCAGGGGCGCGTTCACCGTGGCGCGCGCCCTCGCGAGCGCCCCCCGGCATCCGGCGGCCTCCCTGGACCAGGCGCGGCTCGGCGCCTCGCTGGTGCGGCTCGCGGCGACGCCGACGCAGCGGCTGCTCGCCCGGCCCGAGCGGACCGCGCGGGAGGCGCTGGCGGGCCGGCTGCCGGCCAGGACCGTGCAGACGGTGCTGCGGCCGCTGCTCGCGGCCCTCCTCGCCGACCCGGACCTGGCGGTGTCGAGCCGGCGGGCGGACCTGGCGCTGCGGGCCTTCGCGCGGGGCCGGGTGTCGGTGCCGGAGGGCGGCGCGGCGGCGGTCCCGGAGCGGCTCGCGGCGCTGCTGCCACCGGGCACGGTGCGGACCGGCGTCCGGGTCACGGCGGTGTCGGTGGCCCGGGTCGACACGGCGGAGCACGGGCCGGTCGGCTGCCGGGCGGTGGTCCTGGCGACCGGGGCGCGGAGCGCCGCCGGACTCCTGCCGGGCCTGCGGGTCCCGGCGTACCACCCGGTGACGGTGGTGCACCACACGGCGCCGGCGGCGCCGACGGCGGACCCGACGCTGCTCCTGGAGTCGGACCCGGGCGGGCCGGTGGCGCACACGGCGGTGATGAGCGCGGTGGACCCGACGCGGGCGCCGGCGGGCCGGCCGCTGATCACCTCGACGGTCCTCGGGACGCCGCCGGACGACGCCGAGCGGCGGGTCCGCAAGCACCTGGCGGCGCTGTACGGCACCTCCACGGACGAGTGGGAGCTGCTGGCCCTGCACCACACCCGGGACGCGGTCCTGGCGACTCCCCCGGCGCACGACCCCTGCCGCTCGGTGCGGCTGCTCGCGGGCCTGTACGTCTGCGGCGACCACCGCGCGGCGGGCACCCTGCGCTCCACGCTGGCCTCCGGCGAGCGCGCCGCGGACGCCGTCCTCGCCGACCTGGGGCTGCGCCCCGCGGTCCTGGAGGAGACGGAGGAGGAGGCGGCCTGACGCCGGGCCCCGGTCAGCCGAGGGCGGAGACGCGGTCGCGGTAGGTGCGGACGGGCGGGGCGTCGCGGTAGGGCTCCAGGCGGCGCTCGAATTCGCGGACGTACTCGATCGCGCGGGCCGAGCGCATCTCGGCGGCCTGCTGGGCGGCCTCGGCGCCGAGGGCGCACGCCTGGTCCAGCTCGCCGAGGGCGAGCCGGGCGGTGGCGAGGACGACCCGGCAGAAGAGCCGGCTGCGGGCGTAGCCGGGGGCGCGGAGCTGGAGGGCCCGCTCGGCGTGCTGGGCGGCGGGGCGGTACTGCTGGAGGTCGCGGTGGCAGTGGCTCAGCTCGTCGGCGAGCTGGGCCTCGTCGAAGGCGCGGGCCCAGTAGGGCACCTCGTCGCCGGGCCGGGCGGACTCCAGGGCCCGCTCGGCCCGCACGAGGGCGGAGCTGCACGCCCGGGCCTCGGAGAGGACGGCGTGTCCCCGGGCCTCGATGGCGTGCAGCATCGCCTGGACGACCGGGGGCGCGGCGGAGCCGACGCCCTGCTGGGCGACCCGGGCGAGCTGGACGGCCTCGCGCCCGTGGCCGAGGTAGACGGCCTGGCAGCTCATGGTGAGCAGGACGTACGAGCCGTAGGCCCGGTCCCCGGCGGCCTGGGCGAGCCGCAGCGCCTGGACGAAGTAGCGCTGGGCGAGGCCGTGGGCGGCGATGTCGTACGAGGTCCAGCCGGCGAGCCGGGTGAGGTCGGCGGCGGCGGCGAAGAGGCGCCGGCCGGTGGCCTCGCCGTAGGTGCCGCGGAGCATCGGCTCGGCCTCGTGCTCCAGGTAGCGGACGAGGGCCTGGCGGGCGTGGCCGCCGCCGTAGGCGTGGTCGAGGGTGCGGAAGAGGTCGCCGACGGAGCGGAGGGCGGCGATGTCGCCGCCGGTGACGCGCTGGCCGGGGCCGCGTTCCGTGCCGCGCTGGCGGGGCACGGAGTAGCGGCCCTGCGGCGGCACCCGGGGGTCCTGGGTCCCGATCGCGCGGACCGGGCCGCCGGGGGCGGCCGGGCGGACCGGTGGCGGCGGGGGCACCGGCTCGCCGCGGGCGACGCGGTCGTCGGCGCGGCCGATGAGCCAGTCGCGGCTGGGCACGACGAGGCCGGCCGGGGTGAAGGCGATCTTGCGGAGCTCGGCGTGGCTGCCGGAGTCCTTGCGCCACAGGCCGCTGACGATGTCGACGGCCTCCTCGGGGGTGGCGGCGAACTCCAGGCCCGCGTAGACCGGCGCGCAGGCGTCGAGGCCGAGGTCCTGGGCGGTGAGGCGGCGGCCGAGGCGGCGGGTGAAGACCTCGGCGATGAGGGCCGGCGTGGTGCCGCGCGGCTGCTGCCCGCGCAGCCAGCGGGTCACGGAGGTCTTGTCGTACCGCAGGTCGAGCCCGTGCTCCAGACCGAGCTGGTCCACCCTTCTGGCGAGCCCGGCGTTGGAGAACCCGGCCTCGGCGATGAGCGCGGCGAGCTGGCGGTTCGGGACGCGCTGCGGTGGTCGTTCCGTCATCGGCTGTGCGGTCTCCTGCCTTCGGGCGCAGGTGGCAGCCCGTTTTCGACCCTCATGGAACGGCGTGAATGTAGCGGTCATCCCGGCCCGTACCGCCAGCTTCGCCCCACATTCATCCGATCGTGTGAGGAACCGGAACCCTCGTTGCCACTTCGCGCTGACAGCGGCCCGGGCCCGCACCCGTCTCCACCTGCCCGATGGGTTCGCGGCGCGCCGCCGTACAGTGGCAGGGGCGCGTAAGACGCAGGGTGCCGGGCCGGCTCCCGCCCCGGGACGATCCCCGGAACCCGGCCGCGGGCACCCAGGAGGAGGCATGGCCGTGAGTGAGCTGCAATTCGTCCGCCTGGGCTTCGGCACGGACGCCGTCGAGTACCGGACGGCCTGGGACAAGCAGCGCGAGGTGCACGCAGCGCGGTTCGCCGACGAGATCGGCGACACCTGTCTGCTCCTGGAACACCCGCCGGTCTACACGGCGGGCCGGCGCACGCAGGACAGCGAGCGCCCGCTCGACGGGACCCCGGTCGTCGACGTCGACCGCGGCGGCAAGATCACCTGGCACGGCCCGGGCCAGCTGGTCGGCTACCCCATCCTCAAGCTGCCCCGCCCGGTGGACGTCGTCGCGCACGTGCGCCGCCTGGAGGAGGCGCTGATCCGGACCGCCGCCGAGTTCGGCGTGGCGACCACCCGGATCGAGGGGCGCAGCGGCGTCTGGGTCCTCGGCGACCCGGTCGAGCAGCGGCCCTCCCTCGGCGGGCTCTCGCTGGACTTCGACCCGCGGCTGACGGACGAGGAGTTCGACCCGCGGCTGCACGGCCCCGAGTACGCCCCCTCCAACGCCGGCCAGCGCCGCGAGGACCGGAAGCTGGCCGCCATCGGCATCCGCGTCGCCAAGGGCGTCACGATGCACGGCTTCTCCTTCAACGTGAACCCGGACAACGCCTGGTTCGACCGGATCATCCCGTGCGGCATCCGCGACGCGGGCGTCGCCTCGCTCGCCAACGAGCTGGGCCGCGACATCACCGTCGAGGAGGTCCTCCCGGTGGTCGAGAGGCACCTGCGGGACGTGCTGGAGAACGCGGAGCTCAAGCCGCGCGAGATCGAGCGGCCGGTGGAGACGGCGTCCGCCTGAGGAATGCCGGGCTCTGGCCACGGGTTGGCCAGACGTAGCAAGGCATGGAAGCAACGGGCGTACCCTGGTGTGCGCCGAAGAATCGAAGCTACAGGAGCCGATGTGTCCGCAGTCGCCCCCGACGGACGCAAGATGCTGCGCCTGGAGGTCCGGAACGCCCAGACCCCCATCGAGCGCAAGCCCGAGTGGATCAAGACCCGCGCGAAGATGGGTCCGGAGTACACGAAGATGCAGAGCCTCGTGAAGAGCGAGGGCCTGCACACGGTCTGCCAGGAGGCGGGCTGTCCCAACATCTTCGAGTGCTGGGAGGACCGCGAGGCGACCTTCCTCATCGGCGGTGACCAGTGCACCCGGCGCTGCGACTTCTGCCAGATCGACACCGGCAAGCCGGAGGCCCTCGACCGCGACGAGCCGCGTCGCGTGGGCGAGTCGGTCGTCACGATGGACCTGAACTACGCCACCATCACCGGCGTCGCCCGCGACGACCTGGAGGACGGCGGCGCCTGGCTGTACGCCGAGACCGTGCGCCAGATCCACCAGCAGACCGCCGAGCGCGCCGACGGCCGCACCAAGGTCGAGCTGCTCGCCCCCGACTTCAACGCGGTGCCGGAGCTCCTCAAGGAGGTCTTCGACTCCCGCCCCGAGGTCTTCGCGCACAACGTCGAGACCGTCCCGCGGATCTTCAAGCGGATCCGCCCCGGCTTCCGCTACGAGCGCTCGCTGGACGTCATCACCCAGGCCCGCGACTACGGTCTGGTCACGAAGTCCAACCTGATCCTCGGCATGGGCGAGACCCGCGAGGAGGTCAGCGAGGCGCTGCGGCAGCTGCACGACGCGGGCTGCGAGCTCATCACGATCACCCAGTACCTGCGCCCCTCCGTCCGGCACCACCCGGTGGAGCGCTGGGTGAAGCCGCAGGAGTTCGTGGAGCTCAAGGAGGAGGCCGACGCGATCGGCTTCTCCGGCGTGATGTCGGGCCCGCTGGTCCGCTCCTCGTACCGCGCCGGCCGTCTGTACCAGCAGGCGATCGAGAAGCGCGGCGCGACGGTGGAGGCCGTCCAGGCGGTGTGAGTCCCCGCACATGTTGTTACCCATCGGTAGAGCCGACGGGAGAGCGGCCCGTACGGCCCCGCAGTTCAGCGGGGCGGTGCGGGCCGCTCCGCCGTCCGGGGGTTCCGCATCAGCGTTTCATCAGGGTTTGACCGTCGGGTCATGCCCTGGTAACACCGTTCTGTGAGCATGGTTCCACGCACCGCCACCATCCGCTCGCCCCCCACCTCGTCTCACCCGCTCCCGAGAGAGGACCCCTCCATGCCGGCCGCGTCGACGCACGTCCGCGTCAGTGCCCTCCCGTCCGTCACCGGCGCCCTGCGGGCCGTCGAGGCCCTGTTCCTGGGCGCCGGCCAGCGCACCGCCCGCCGCAACGCCTGGACCTCCGTCCTGGAGGACCGCCGCCGCGCCAAGGACCGCATCGAGGCCCAGCACGTGCTGGAGGCCGCGTCTGGCCGGACGTCGCGGGCCACGTAGACTTCAAGGCATGGCGAGGAAGGCAAACACGGGCGGCGCTGACGCCGCGAACTCAGGGCGACTGAAGCAGATCGCCCTCACGTACAAGATGACCCGGAAGGCCGACCCCAAGGTCGGGCTCGTCGTGGCCGGCGTGGGCATCGTCGTACTCGGTGTCCTCCTCGGTATCGGCTTCCTGATCGGACACCCGGTCTACCTGGGCATCCTGGGCTTCGTCCTGGCGCTCCTGGCGATGGCGATCGTCTTCGGCCGGCGCGCCGAGCGGGCGGCCTTCGGGCAGATGGAGGGCCAGCCGGGCGCGGCCGCGGCGGTGCTGCAGAACATCGGGCGCGGCTGGACGGTCACCCCGGCGGTCGCGATGAACCGCAGCCAGGACGTGGTGCACCGGGCCGTCGGCCGCCAGGGCATCGTCCTGGTCGGCGAGGGCAACCCGAACCGGCTGAAGCCCCTCCTCGTGGCCGAGAAGAAGAAGATGGCCCGCATCCTGGTCGACGTGCCGGTGACGGACATCGTCGTCGGCAACGACGAGGAGCAGGGCCAGGTCCCGCTCAAGAAGGTCCGCACCAAGATGCTGAAGCTGCCCCGGCTGCTCAGCGGCCCCCAGGTGACGGCGGCCAACGACCGGCTGCGCGCGATGGGCGATCTCATGAGCAACATGCCGCTGCCGAAGGGCCCGATGCCCAAGGGCATGAAGATGCCGCGCGGCGGAAAGATGCGCTGACGCGCACGAAGAACCGGAAAAGGCGGTGCCCCGGACCTCCGAGAGGTCCGGGGCACCGCCTTCTGTCGTGGGTACCGCTCCGGCTCAGACCCGCACCTGGACGGCGCCGGAGAAGCGGTCGTGGAGGCCGCGGCCGTCCCGGTCCCAGACCAGGGCGGGGATCGCCAGGCAGGTCAGGGCCGCGCGGAGCACGGCGCGGGGCAGCGAGAGCCGGCCGCCCGCGGCCGAGACGACCCGCAGGCGGAAGAGGAGCTTGCCCGGGGTGGCGCCGACGGTGCCGACGGTGAGGGCGTTCAGGGCGAAGAGGATGAGCAGGGCCCAGTTGCTGGTCGCCTGCCCGTAGCCGTCGGTGATGAGACCGTATGCGATCAGCAGGCACAGGCCCCAGTCCACGGCGAGCGCGCCGAGCCGCGCGCCCGGGCGGGCGATGGAGCCGGGGCCCTCCTCGGGGAGGCCCAGCTGCTGCCCCCGGTAACCGAAGTCCACGCCTGCTTGCTCCGCCGCGGCACGGGGGCCGGAGAGCCACGATCCGAGTGCTTGCCTGTTGTCCACCCGACCACCGTACTGCGCCCGTTTTCGATCACTTCGGTCCGGGTGCGGCTGAGGCGCGACACGGAGGGCCGCCACACGTCCCGGTTAACTTCGACGAAACAAATGGGTCATGCTTGAGAAATCCCGACTGCCTAGGGTCGGGTACGAGCGTGCGCCACCGCACTGGTGCATCACCGAGCTGCAACCCCGCCCCTCCCCGGGCCGGGAGTAGGAGGAGTTGGATGTCCAAGCACGGGTTCCAGAACGCCGAAGAAGTCGCGAAGTTCATCAAGGACGAGGACGTCAAGATGGTCGACGTCCGCTTCTGCGACCTTCCCGGCGTGATGCAGCACTTCTCGATCCCGGCGACGGCCTTCGACCCGTCCGAGGAGCTGGCCTTCGACGGCTCGTCGATCCGCGGCTTCCAGGCCATCCACGAGTCCGACATGTCGCTGCGCGCCGACCTCTCGACGGCCCGCCTGGACCCGTTCCGCCGCGACAAGACGCTCAACATCAACTTCTTCATCCACGACCCGATCACGGGCGAGCAGTACAGCCGTGACCCGCGGAACATCGCGAAGAAGGCGGAGGCGTACCTGGCCTCCACCGGCATCGCCGACACCGCGTACTTCGGCCCCGAGGCCGAGTTCTACGTCTTCGACTCGGTCCGCTTCGAGACCTCCGCGAACCAGGGCTTCTACCACATCGACTCCGAGGCCGGCGCCTGGAACACCGGCTCCGAGGAGAACAACCGCGGCTACAAGGTCCGCTACAAGGGCGGCTACTTCCCGGCCCCGCCGGTCGACCACTTCGCCGACCTGCGCGCCGAGATGTCCCTGGAGCTGGAGAAGGTCGGCCTGCAGGTCGAGCGCCAGCACCACGAGGTGGGCACCGCCGGCCAGGCCGAGATCAACTACAAGTTCAACACGCTGCTCGCCGCGGCCGACGACCTGATGCTGTTCAAGTACATCATCAAGAACGTCGCCTGGCGGAACGGCAAGACCGCGACCTTCATGCCGAAGCCGATCTTCGGCGACAACGGCTCGGGCATGCACGTCCACCAGTCGCTGTGGGCCAACGGCGACCCGCTGTTCTACGACGAGGCCGGCTACGCGGGCCTCTCGGACACCGCCCGCTACTACATCGGCGGCATCCTCAAGCACGCCCCGTCGCTGCTCGCCTTCACCAACCCGACGGTGAACTCCTACCACCGTCTGGTGCCGGGCTTCGAGGCGCCGGTCAACATGGTCTACTCGCAGCGCAACCGCTCCGCCGCCATGCGCATCCCGATCACGGGCTCGAACCCGAAGGCCAAGCGCGTCGAGTTCCGCGCGCCGGACCCGTCCTCGAACCCGTACCTCGCCTTCTCCGCCCTCCTCCTCGCGGGCCTCGACGGCGTCAAGAACAAGATCGAGCCGATGGAGCCGATCGACAAGGACCTGTACGAGCTCGCCCCCGAGGAGCACGCGAGCGTCCCGCAGGTCCCGACCAACCTGGAGGCCGTGCTCAGGGCCCTGGAGGAGGACAACGAGTACCTCCAGGCCGGCGGCGTCTTCACCTCCGACCTGATCGAGACCTGGATCGACTACAAGCGCACCCACGAGATCGCCCCGATCCAGCTCCGCCCGCACCCGCACGAGTTCGAGCTCTACTACGACCTCTAAACCGCGAGGCACCCCGCACCACCACGAAGGCCGCCGTCCCCGGGATTCCGGGGGCGGCGGCCTTCGCCTTCGCCGGGGGTCAGCGCTTGTCGCGGATGAAGGTGCGGACCATGCGGCAGGTGAGGTTCGAGGGCGGGTGGATGCCTATGCGCTCGGCCATCGTGCGGATGGTGGCGTTGGTCGCCCTCCTCGGGACGTAGACGCCGGAGTCGAGGAGCGCGATCGCGAGGCGCATGGCCTTCAGGCGGCGGTTGTGCGTGACGTACCACTCGCGGGGGCGCCCGGCCGGAAGGGCCTTCTTCTCGACGGGCGTGAAGGGTTCGATGGACGGCCTGCGGATCACGGCGACTGCCATGGGCTACCTCCTGGCGAACGGTGGCGGGGGCCCTCCCCGGGGCCCTTGCCTTCGACTCCCATTCTAGTGCGGGGCACTGACAATCGGGCCTGGTCGGACGGGGTTTGGGGGTAGCTTGGAGGGATGGAGATCTGGATCAATCCCGCCTGTTCCAAGTGCCGTGGCGCCCTCACCCTGCTCGACGCCGAGGGGGCCGAGTACACCGTCCGGAAGTACCTGGAGGACGTGCCCTCCGCGGACGAGATCCGGGCCGTGCTCGGACGGCTCGGGCTCGAACCGTGGGACATCACGCGGACCGGCGAGGCCGTCGCCAAGGAGCTCGGCGTGAAGGAGTGGGGGCGGGAGCCGGGTGACCGGGAGCGGTGGATCGAGGCGCTCTCCGCCCACCCGAAGCTCATCCAGCGGCCCCTCATCACCGCCGACGACGGTACGGCCGTCGTCGGCCGCACCGAGGAGGCCGTCCGGGACGCCCTCGGCCGGGGTTAGCCGCCGTCCGCGCGCTCAGAGGGGCGTCGCCTCCGCCTCCGCCTCCGCCTCCGCCTCCGTGAGGAGTTCGGTGAGGCGGAGGGCGAAGCGGGCGTCGCAGGGGTGGGGGGTGCCGGTGCGGGCCGCGGTGAGCAGGGCGGTGATCGCCTCGGTGTAGGCGGGCCGGGCTCCGTTCCAGGCCGGGAGGGTGGTGCTGCCCGCCGTGCCGTGGAGGGTGAGGGACGCGCCCGCCGCCGCCGGCGGGGCGCTCAGGGTGAGCGTGGCCGTGCTGCTCGCGCCCGTCGTGTGGCCGAGGACCAGGTGGTGGGTGTCGTCCGGGCCCTTCGCCGCCCGCACCCGGGTGACGTCGCCGAGGACCGGGACGAGGACCGAGAGGACGTGCGGGCCCACGTCCCAGAGGCCGCCCTTCTCGCGGCGCCAGGGGCTCGCCGCGTACGGGCTGTCGGCGCCGGGGCCGTAGAGGGAGCCGAGCCACCGGGCCTCGGCCACGTACCAGCCGCCCGTCGCCCGCTGTTCCTCGATCCAGCGGGCCGTCTCCGGGGCGAAGCGCAGGGTGCAGAAGACGACCGAGGCGACGCCCGTCTCCGCGACCGCCTCCGTGACCTCGCGGGCCGCCTCGACCGTGGTCGCCAGCGGCTTGTCGAGGAGGAGGTGGCGGCCGGCCCGGGCGGCGCGGGCGGCGAGCGGCGCCTGGACGTCCGGCGGGAGGGCGAACGCGACGGCGTCGCAGGCGTCGAGGAGGGCGTCCACGTCGTCGTACGCGCGCGCGTTGTGCGCCGCGGCCAGCTCGGCGGCGGCCTCCGGGCGGCGGCCCCACACCCCGTGGAACTCCACCCCCTCGTGGGCGGCGAGCGCCGGGGCGTGGGTGCGGGCCGCCCACGGGCCGGTGCCGAGGAGGCCTATGCGGGGGCGGTCGGGGAGGGCGGGGACGGTGGAGACGGTGGGGAGGGTGCTGTGCGTGGGCATGGGGGCCAGTCTGCCGTGTGGGCGCGGGCGGGCGGGAAAGCGGTGGCGGTGGGGGGTCCGCGGCGTCTAGCGTGCTCGGGTGCCGGCCGCGGGACTTCGGTACGACTTCCGATACCTGCCTTGTAAAGCAACGTCTTCGCTGATCGTGCTCCCTCTCCCCGGCCGGCACCCCGACACGCGAAAGACAGGGGGCGCCGTGTCCGAGCTCGTCGCCGCGGAGGACGTGCTGCTGTTCGTCAACGCGGCCGTGACCGCCACCGGGCAGCGGGAGTTCCGCTCCTCCGCCGCCGAACAGCGGCTGTCGCTCGCCTTCCTGCACGAGTACGTACGGGTCAACTACCGGCCGCTGTACGCCGCGTGCCTCGCGCTCGACATCAACGACCACAACGCCGCGCTCGTCGTCGAGCAGCTGCTGCGCACACCGGGCGAGGCGGGGGACGGCGAGGGGCGCCTGGTGGCGGCCCGGCTGGCGCGGATGGCGCCGCCGCGGGTCTACCGGCTGTTCCGGACGCTGCGCGAGACCGGGGTGAACAACCGGCGCACGCGCGCGATCGTGCGGGAGTGGCTGGCCGCCCGGCCGGATCCGGCGCTCGACGCCGTGAAGTACCGGCCCGGGGTGAAGGCCGCCCTCAAGCACGCGCACGTGCCGGCCGCCGACGCCGAGACCGGCGACTTCCTCTTCGCGCCCGGCCGCCGGGTGCGGTACGAGAACCGGACCCTGGAGGCGTACCGGCGGGCCCACTACGCCGAGGACGCGCTGTACGAGCTGCCGTTCACGGTCGCCGAGGGGTTCGCGGCGCGCCACGGGGTGGACCGGGCGGTGTTCCTGGAGCGGATCGCGCCCCGGATGACCCGGCTCGAACGGCTGCGGAGCGCCCGGACCGCGGGAGCCCCCGATCTGGCCGTGATGCCGCTGACCCGGCTGGCGCTGTACGTGCTCGCGCTGCCGTTCGCCGAGCGGGCGGCGCGGCGGGCCGAGCTGACCGGGGCGCTGCGGGCGGCGGCGCGGCGGGCGGCGGGGCCGTACGCGGGGA
The DNA here is from genome assembly GCF_040633895.1 of Streptomyces sp. NPDC007863. Lineage (NCBI taxonomy): Bacteria > Bacillati > Actinomycetota > Actinomycetes > Kitasatosporales > Streptomycetaceae > Streptomyces > Streptomyces sp. NPDC007863. Next base: position 153,350 of record NZ_JBEYEI010000002.1, on the reverse strand, counting down.
GCTGGGGGCGGGTCGCGGCCGTCCTCGACGACAGCTTCTCCTCGTCGGGTTCGGCGGTGAAGCGGCGCCGGCCGCTGGCGGTGGCGCTGGGCTGCCACTTCCTCCTGGAGGCGCTGGCGGCCCCGGGGGCGTACACCGGTCTGTGGACCTCGGGCGGTACGGATCCGCTGCTGGTCAGGCCGTACGGGCCCACTCCGCTGGGGCTGCGGATCCTCGACGCGCTCGACGGCCGGCCCGAGCGGCTGGTGGTCGTCTCGGACGGCTGGGACAACGCGCCGCCGGGCCTGGCGGGCGAGGTGCTGCGGGTGTGGCGGTCGCGGCTCGACCCGGAGCGGCGGACGGCGGCCGTGCACGTGAACCCCGTATACGACGCGGGGGTGTTCGACGTGCGCCGGCTCGGTCCGTCGGTGCCGGCCGTCGGCATCCGGGACGCGGAGGACCTGCCGGCGCTCGTGGAGATCGCCGGGTTCGCCGAGGGGCGGACCGGGCTCACGGAGCTGCGCGCCTATCTGGACCGGCGGGTGGCGGACTTCCTGGCGGAGCACGAGAAGGGGGCGGGACGGTGACGCGGATCGATCTCACCGGGCTCGACGTGCGGGCCGCGCAGGTGTGGGGCGGGATCCGGCTCGTGCCGCTGGTGCGGGAGGAGCCGGTCGAGGGGCTGCGGCTGCACCGGGAGGTGTACGAGCGGACCCACGGGGACGGGCCCTCTTCCGTGGACGTCGGCGACGGCACCGTCTACACCTCGTACGTCCCGCACGGCTTCGTCGCCGACTGGTCGGGGACGGGCCGGGAGGAGGCGGCGTACGGCACCCGGCTCGGGGACGCGCCGCGGGCCGTCGTGCCCGTCCGCGCCCCGCACCACCGGCTCGCCAAGCGGCGGCGCGGCGAGCGCCGACTGCGGTTCCTGCCGCTCCACCTCGCCCTGGACGGGTATCTCTCGCTGCACTTCGGCGGGCCGACGGTGCTGTGGGAGGAGTGGTCGCGGCAGGCGCTGCGGCGGGGTCTCCCGCCGCGGGCGGAGGCGGCGTACGCGGGCGTGGACGTGCCGGGGCTCGCGGAGGCGCTGCGGGTCTTCGAGGTGCACCCGGGCCAGTGCGGGGTCCTGGTGTACGCGGCGGACGCGCTGGCCGCGGCCTTCGTCGTGCCGCATCCGGAGGACTACCGGCTGCTGCATCCGACGCTGGTGGAGGACCTGTACGGCGAGCTGGTGCACCAGTACGCGCACTACGGCGCGCCGGTGCCCGAGTTCGCGGCCCGGATCAGGGACGGCGCCGGCGGCATCCGGAACCTCGCGGACCTGCGGGCGGCGGCCCGGGAGCAGGAGCGGCGCTGGGCGGTGGCGCACGACGGGCTGATGGCGCGGGACCTCCTGGAGACGCCGTACGCCTTCGAGCGGGCGTACCGGACGGGGCCCTTCTCGCTGTACCGCTTCCTGCCGCCGTTCCTGCGGGACGGGCGGGAGCAGCACATCGGCGAGCTGATCACCGACCGCAAGGGGCGGACGGCGTATCTGAAGACCTTCCGGCTCTCGGACGCGCAGGTCAGGCGGGGGTACCTGCTGCGCCGGCTGGCGTCCTGCGACTGGCACCCGGGGCGGACGGCCGAGGCGCTGGGCGTCTCGGGCGAGGAGCTGGTCCGGCGGATCCGGTCGGCCGGTTTCGGCCCGCTGCTCGACGCGCACGGCCTCGCACGGGCGGCGCGCGTATCACAGGAAGGCTGAGTAACACGGGGTTCACAAACGGGCAACCGCCGGGAAATCCCGTGTTGCGAAGCTGCGGTCACACGAAAGGCGCCACGGGCGGCGGGCCGGGTCACCGGCCGGACGTTCGGCGCCGCCCCGCAGCTTCTCGCAGCGCCGCGAGCCGCCGCGGACGACACCCGCAGCAGCACGCCACGCCCTAAGGATGACCCCGTGACCTTCAAGGCTGAGTACATCTGGATCGACGGCACCGAGCCGACCGCGAAGCTTCGTTCCAAGACGAAGATCATCGCGGGCGAGGGTCTGCCGCTGGCGGAGCTGCCGATCTGGGGCTTCGACGGTTCCAGCACCAACCAGGCCGAGGGCCACGCGTCGGACCGTGTCCTCAAGCCGGTCTTCTCCTGCCCGGACCCGATCCGCGGCGGCAACGACGTCCTGGTGCTGTGCGAGGTCCTCAACACGGACATGACCCCGCACGCCTCCAACACCCGCGCCGCGCTGGCCGAGGTCGCCGCCACGTACGCCGCCCAGGAGCCGATCTTCGGCATCGAGCAGGAGTACACCTTCTTCGAGGGCACCCGTCCGCTCGGCTTCCCGGTCAACGGCTTCCCGGCCCCGCAGGGCGGCTACTACTGCGGCGTCGGCGTGGACGAGATCCACGGCCGTCCGATCGTCGAGGCGCACCTGGAGAACTGCCTCAAGGCCGGTCTCGGCATCTCCGGCATCAACGCCGAGGTCATGCCCGGCCAGTGGGAGTTCCAGGTCGGTCCGCTGGCCCCGCTGGAGGTCTCCGACCAGCTGTGGATCGCCCGCTGGCTGCTCTACCGCACGGCCGAGGACTTCAACGTCTCCGCGACCCTCGACCCGAAGCCGGTGAAGGGCGACTGGAACGGCGCGGGCGCGCACACCAACTTCTCCACCAAGGCGATGCGCGAGGGCTACGACGCGATCATCACCGCGTGCGAGTCGCTGGGCCAGGGCTCGAAGCCGCTCGACCACGTCAAGAACTACGGCGCCGGCATCGACGAGCGCCTGACGGGCCTGCACGAGACCGCCCCGTGGGACGAGTACTCCTACGGCGTCTCGGACCGCGGCGCCTCGGTCCGCATCCCGTGGCAGGTCGAGCAGGACCAGAAGGGCTACATCGAGGACCGCCGCCCGAACGCCAACGTCGACCCGTACGTGGTGACCCGCCTCATCGTGGACACCTGCTGCGAGGCGCTGGAGAAGGCCGGCCAGGTCTGATCGCCCGCCAGTTCCCCGAAGGTGCCCGCCGGTTCGCCCGGCGGGCACCTTCGCGTTCGGCGGGCGTCCCGTCGTCCGGCGGGCGTCTCTTCCCGTGGACACCCCTTCGCTCCGGCGTTCCCTCCTGGTTTAATAGGGATATGGCCAGCATGGAGCGGAACGACAGCGCGCGGGGTCGCCACGACCTCGAGCCGTTCTGGCCTTCCCGCCAGCACCACGACTTCGACCGGTGCTGTCGGCGCGTGAGGAACGCGTCGGCCCTCTAAAACCCCGACCGGAGACCTGTCCGGTCCGCGGCCTTCGGCCGACGCGCAGTGACGTACGACGCCTGTCCGTCCGTTTCTTCACGCGAGAAAGCCGAGTCCTCCCATGGCCCATGTCCAGGCCGCCGCCGCCCCGCTCGCCCCCGCCGCCCGCCCCCGCCTGCGCGCCGTCGCCCCCGACGAGGTCGCCGGGCTCGCCCGGGTCGCCGACTTCCTGCCGCCGGGCGCCACGCTGCTGCCCGCGCCCCCGCACGCCCTGCCCACGCTGCCCGGCCGGCCGCCGATGGTCGGCTACCTGGTGCTGCTGCCGGCCGAGCAGGAACCGCCCGCACCGGTGCCGGCCGGGGCCGAGGGGCCGGTCGCCATCGACGACGAGCGGCGGATCGCCACCGTCGACGGGCGGGCGCTCGACCTGACGTATCTGGAGTTCGAGCTGCTCGCCCATCTCGTCGCCCACCCGTACCGGGTGCACACCCGCGACCAGCTGGTGCAGACGGTGTGGGGGTACGGCCACGTGGGCGACGGGCGGACGGTCGACGTCCACGTGGCCCGGCTGCGCCGCAAGCTGGGCGCCGAGCACCGCCGCACGATCCAGACCGTGCGGCGGGTCGGCTACAAGTACCTGCCCTGACCGGCGGCTAGCGCGTCCTCGCCCGCCGGTTCACCAGGGCGAGGACGACCTCCGCCGCCAGGAGCACCAGCAGGCTGACGCCGAGCAGCGGGACGAACCAGCCGACGACCGCGGCCGTCGCCGCGAGCGGCAGCAGGAGCGTCACCGGCAGCTTCCCCCAGGCGCCCCGGCCGACCGGGCGGCGGGGGCGGCGCAGCCACCACATGCGGTAGCCCCAGACGATCATCAGGACCAGCGCGAGGGCGAGGGCGGCGAGGGCCAGCTGGTTGAACAGGCCCAGGAAGACGCCGGTGTGGGCGTCGATGCCGATCCGGGTCAGCTTCGCGAGGAGCGGATACTCGGAGAAGGAGAGCCGGTCGAGGACCGTGCCGTCGGCCGGGTCCAGGGCGACCTGGTCCAGCTCGACCGGGAACTGCTTGTCGGTCTCCTTCACGACGTAACCCCTGCCCTCGGCGGGCAGCGTGACGGCTATCGAGGGGCTGTCGATCCCGGCGGCGCGGGCGGCGGCGACGGCGCGGTCGACGCCGATGTCGGCGGTGGGCGCCGGGGCGGGGTCGGCCGGCTGGTGGCCGGGGCCGTGGCCCGCGTGCTCGCCGCCCCCGCCGCCCGTGCCGCCCTCGACACCGGCCGAGAGGGTGGGGGTGGCGCCGCCGAGACCGTCCTGCAGGGCGCCGATGTTCTCGCCGGCGTACCGGGACCAGGTCAGGCCGGTCGCGGAGAGCAGCAGCAGACCGAGGGCGGCCCAGAGGCCGACCGAACCGTGCCAGGAGAGGGTGCGGCGGCGGGACTTGGGGCCGCGCTCCGGCAGCAGCAGCGCCCGCCGCCTGGTGCGGCGCCGGGCGAACCAGAGGACGAGGCCGCCGAGGACCAGCACGAAGAGCCAGCTCGCGGCGAGCTCGCTGTAGATCCGGCCGGGTTCGCCGAGGTGGAGGTCGCGGTGCAGGCCGTCGATCCAGGTGCGCAGCGGCAGGGCGCCGCTGCTGCCGTAGCTGGGCAGCTGCCCGCGCACCTCGCCCGTGTACGGGTCGACGAAGACGGCGAGCGAGGTGCCCTCGGGGGCGTCGGGGTCGGCCATCAGGACGCGGGTGGTCGCGCCCGGTTCGGCGCCGGGCCAGACGGCGGTGACGGTGCCGTCCGGGTTCGCCTCGCGGGCCAGGCCGACCTGGCGGTCCAGCGGCAGGACGGTGTCGCCGGCCGGGACGGAGAGCTCGTGCGCGTACACGGCCTTCTCGGCCTGGAAGGACAGCGCGTAGAGCAGCCCGCTGAGGGCGGCGACGAGGAGGAAGGGGGCGGCGAGGAGACCGGCGGTGAAGTGGAGCCGGAGGAGGAGGGGCCGGAGGGCGGTCCAGGCGCCGCGGCGGGACGCCGGCGAGGCCGGCTTCTCGGCCGTCTCGGGCGCCTCGGCCGTCTCGGCCGTCTCGGGCTTCTCGGCCGTCTCGGCTGTTTGGGCCGTGTCGACTGTTTCGGCTGTTTCGGCCGCGTCAGGGCGTGCGGGGTCGTCGATGGTCATGACTGTCCTCGGAGTCTCGTGAGGGGTCCGGTGGGGGCCTGCCGTCGGGCAGGGGGAAGCGGCCCCCGGCGGACGTCAGACGAGCGGACCGAGGACCGTGGCGCGGGTGAGGGCCGGGCGGGGCGGCCCGCGCCGGGAGAGGACGGACGCGAGGACGACGACGTGCGGCCGCCGGGCGCCCCGGCGCGGCCGGCGCACCGGGCGACGCGGGTCGCCGGGGACGGCGACGGGACCGAGCGGAACGGCGAACAGTCGCCGCAGCGGCCTGGACGCCCCCTCCGCCAGCGCGAAGAACGCGGCCTCGCCGCGCGCCAGCCACAGCCCGCAGACCAGCGCGGCCAGCAGGTGCGCGGCGAGCATGCCGGCCCCGCCGTCGAGGAGCGCCTCGGGTGCGGCGGTGGCGGTGCCGTGGGCGCCGTGCACCGCGTGCTCCCCGTGCGCCCCGTGGCTCGTCGCCGTCGCCGTCGCCGGTGCGGCCGCCGGGTGGGCGCCCGTCAGCGAGAACGTGAGGTGGAGGGCGCCCTGGGCGGCCAGCAGGCCGGCCGCGCAGGCGACCGGGCCGCGCCGGCGGCCGGCCGCGCACCAGGCGCCGGCGGCCGTGACGGCGAAGGCGGCGAGGAGGGCGAGCGGGTCAAGGGTGTGGACAGACATGGACGAATGCCCCACCGCTGCCAGGACGACGCACACGACCGCGAACAGGGCGGCTCTCAGGGCGCGCAGCGGCGAGAGTGGGTGCGTCATCGGGGGACATGGTGTCACCCGTCCGGGGGACTGGACAGACCACCTCCCGGTGGTACGGAACGGACTACTTCGTCTGCTGGTGCCGAGTGCGGATCCGGCCGTTACGGTCGGGAGAGAGTGCCGTGTCCCGGCCGTGCCCCGGCCGCGTCCCGTCGGAGGAGTACCGCCCATGCCCGCGATCGCCGCCACCTCCGTCGCCAACCTCCGGGACCTCGGCGGAGTACCGCTGGGCGACGGGCGGTCGGTGCGGGACGGACTCGTGCTGCGGTCGGCGCAGCTGGACCGGCTCGAACCGGACGAGGCCGTGGTGGCGGGGCTGAAGCTGCGGACCGTCGTCGACCTGCGGACCGCCGCCGAGCGCGCCGACCGGCCCGACCGGCTGCCGGACGGCGCCCGGCTGCTCGTCGCGGACGTGCTCGCCGACCACCTGGCGGCGAGCGGGCTTCCGCCGGCCGCGCGGCTGAAGACGCTGCTCACCGACCCGGCGCTCGCCGAGCGGCACCTCGGGGGCGGACGGATCGTCGACGCGATGCGGGCGACCTACCGGGCCTTCGTCGGCAGCCCCTCCGCCCGCGCCTCCTACCGCACCCTGCTCGTCGAGCTGGCGGCGCCGGGGGCCGGACCGCTGCTCTTCCACTGCACGGCGGGCAAGGACCGTACGGGCTGGGGGGCGACGGTGGTGCTCGCGCTGCTCGGCGCGGACGAGGCGACGGTGCGGGAGGAGTACCTGGCGGTGAACCCGGCGGTGCGGCAGGCGTTCGCGCCGATGATCGAGGGTTTCGTCACCCAGGGCGGCGACCCGGACCTGGCGCTCGCGATGATCGGGGTGCTGCCGGAGTACCTGGACGCGGGCCTGGAGGAGGTCGCGGAGCGGCACGGTTCGGTGGAGGCGTACGTACGGGACGGGCTCGGGGTGCCGGAGGAGGCGATCGCGCTGCTCCGGGAGCGGTTGACGGTGTACGCGGCCTGAGGCGGACCGCCGGAGCCGGGCGGCGCGCGGGCCCGGCCGGGGTGACCATCGCAAGAATCGCTCGTTCTGCTGAACGTGAGCACCCAGGATCTCGTTCCCTCGCCCGTGGGCCCCGTCGACGTCGAGCAGGCCGAGGCCGCCCTCGTCGAGCGCTATCCGCGGCTCGTCCGCATCGCCTATCTGGTCCTGCCGCCGACGATGGGCCGCAAGCGGCGGGTGCTGACCGCGCACGCGCTGGTGCAGCGGGCGCTGCCGCGCCGGCGGGTGCCGGGGCCCGCCGTGCCGGAGCCCCGGCGGCCCGAGGACGCGGTGGATCCCGGGTACGCGTACGTGCGGGGCGAGGTGCTGCGGCAGGCGCTGGTCGCCGGGCTGCCGCTGCGGCGGCTCGCCGTGCCGCGCCGGGCGCAGCTGCCGCCGCTGCTGCCGCAGGTGTGGGGGCTGCGGCTGTTCCCCCGGGCGGGCGGGGCGGACGAACTCGCCCTGGACCAGCTGCTCGCCCGGCTCTCCGCCCCGGCCCGGGCCGCGTACGTGCTGCGCGGTCTGGAGCGGCAGGGCGACGCGGAGGTCCTCCGCGTGCTCGCCGCGGCGGGCGCCGGGGATCCGGGGTCCGCGCTGGCGGAGCTGGCCGCGCTGGAGGAGGACGAGGAGACTGCGGCCCCCGCCGAGCGGGTCGCCGAGCAGGCCGGGCCCGGGCGCGCCCCGGTCTCTCCCCCGGCCCCCGTCCCCGCCCCCGGGCCCCGGCTCGGGGGCGCCTCGCTGCTCGAATCGGCGGAGTTCGACCCGTGCACGCTCCAGGCGCGGCCCGGGGACCTGCTGCGGCGGCGGCAGCACGGGCGGGCGGTCCTGGTGGGGGTGGTGGCGCTGCTCGTGTGCGGGGCGCTGCTCGGGCTGCCGGGTGACGGCTGGGGCAGAAACGGTGCTGCGGCGCCGAGTTACGCCCGCAACCCCGCCGCCGAGGCCGCGCTCGACCCGGCGAAGGTGCGGCGGGTCGCGCCGGCCGTCTGGCCCGGGGCCGTACGGCGGGACTTCTCGGTGTGGCCCGCGCGCGGGGAACTCGCCGGGGACGCGCCGCTGCTGCGGCGGGCGCTCGCGGTGTGGGCGCGGCCCGGCGGGGCCGTGGAGTCCTCGGCGACGCCGGGCACGCCGGTCGGGCCGCCGATGGGGCCGCCCCAGCTGCTGTTCGCGGGGCGGGTGGACGCGGCCCGGGTGGTGCTGTTCCACGACGGGCTGCGGATCGTGCGGTACGCCGAGCCGGTGGAGGGGACGGCGGGCGCCGCGCTCGACTTCGCCCGCACCGACGGCGCGGAGGGGCCGGGGGCGAGCGCGGTCGTGGTGACGCGGGCGGCGGGCAACGTCCGCTACCTGACCGCGCCGTGGGTGACCGGGACGGCCGTACGGGACCTGCTGATGCCCGGCAAGGAGCCGTGGGCGCTGGGGCGGGACGCGCACGGGGTGACCGACGCGGTGCCGAGCCCCGCGCTCGCGGAGGAGTGCGCGCGGTGGAACACCCTCCAGGTGACGGACGGCTCCGGCGGCCGGCTGCTCGGCGACCTCGGCGAGCTGGTGCCGGCCCGGCTGCTGTGGGGGCCGCCCGGCGCGCCCGTGGACGCCACGGGCCGTGAGGCGCGGGCGGTCTGGGCGCGGACGGCGTGCCAGCTGACGACGGTCCTCGGACAGGGGGTGGGCTCGGTGCGGGCCTGGCGGTTCGCCCGGCAGTCGCTGCCGGAGGGCGCGGGACGGGCGGCCTGGGTGTGCACCCGGGCGGAGACCTGGCGGGGCACCGGCAGCCGGGTCCTCGCGCAGTTCCTGCCGCCGGACCCGAAGGTCCCGGCCGCGCTCGCCGCCCGCGCGCAGGACGCGCCCGCGTGCGGGGTGCGGGAGCCGAGGGTGCTGGCCGGGGCGCTGTGGCAGGCGCCGGCCGGCGGCTGGTACGTGCTGGCCGCGGGCGGCCCCGACCTGGCGTCGGTGCGGGTCGAGGGCGGGGTCACGGCCCGGGCCGAGGGGCCGGTCCTGGCGGCGAAGGCGTCGGCGGGGGCCCGCGCGGAGCTGAGCGCCACCCTGGAGGACGGCCGCCGCATGCCCGCCCTGCGCTGAGCCCGGACGCCCGGTCGCGGTGCGGGAGCCGGGCCCGTACCGCTGCCCAGAAAGCCCCTGCACGACTCTGTTCCCGGTGCTTACTCCTCAGTACATTGACGACATGTCTAATACGCAGCCTGCACCGGTGGCGTCGGAGCACGTCGAGCTCAAGGCGCGCAAGGTCGCCTTCGACTGGCAGGAGACGCCGCTCCACTGGGTTCCCGGCGACCCCTTCACCACCCACACGATCAACGTGCTGCACCTGCTCCTCCCCGCCGGGGAGCGGTGGTTCGTGCACGTCTACCAGCAGGCGCTGCCGTACATCACCGACGACCGGCTGCGCGAGGACGTCATCGGCTTCATCGGGCAGGAGGCCGTGCACTCGCAGGCGCACGACGACGTGCTGCCGCACCTGCGCCGGCAGGGGCTCGACCCGACGCCGTACACCGCGCAGGTCGACTGGTTCTTCGAGAAGCTGCTCGGCGACCGGACGCTGCCGCCGGGCCGGGCCCGCCGCTGGTGGCTGATGGAGCGGGTCGCGCTGATCGCCGCGATCGAGCACTACACCGCCTTCCTCGGCGACTGGGTGCTCAACGCCGACGAGCTGGACCGGCGGGGCGCCGACCCGATGATGATGGACCTGCTGCGCTGGCACGGCGCCGAGGAGGTCGAGCACCGGGCGGTCGCCTTCGACCTCTTCATGCACCTCGACGGCGGCTACCGGCGCCGCGCCCGCACCTGGGCGCTCGCCTTCTCCGCGCTCGTCTTCCTCTGGCAGCGCGGGGTCCGCTTCTTCATGGAGAACGACCCGGCCCTGCTCGACCCGAAGGTCGCCTGGGCCGACTTCTACCGCAAGGGACGCGAGGGCGTGCTGCCGTCCACCCCGGCCATGCTGCGCTCGATCCCCCGCTACCTGAGCCGCGCCTACCACCCCTCCCAGGAGGGTGACACCGCGCAGGCCGTCGCCTACCTCGCCTCCTCCCCCGGCGCCAACGGAGGCCGCTGATGCCCCGGTTCACCACCGTCGCCCTCGTCGCCGGCGCCGCGCTCCTCGTCCGCCGGGCGGTCCGCTCCCGGATGACGACCGCGCCGCTGTGGCCGATGCCGTCCCTGGAGACGCCGGTCTCCGGATACGGGCGCGGGGCGACCGTCCCGCGCCGGGTGCTCGTCACCGGCCGGGCCGTCCCCGCCGACGGCGTCGTCGAACTGCGCCTGGAGGGCGAGCGGCTGCCGTCCTGGGAGCCCGGCGCCCACGTCGACGTCGTCCTTCCCTCGGGGCAGGTCCGGCAGTACTCGCTGTGCGGCGACCCGGCCCAGGCGGACGTCTACCGGATCGCGACCCGGCTCATCGGCGAGGAGCAGGGCGGCCGGGGCGGCTCGCGCGAGGTGCACGAACAGCTCCACGAGGGCGCCGAGATCGAGATCCGCGGGCCACGCAACCGCTTCCCGCTGGTCGACTCCCCCGCGTACGTCTTCGTCGCCGGCGGCATCGGGATCACCCCGGTCCTGCCGATGGCCAGGGCCGCCGAGGCGGCGGGCGCCGACTGGCGCCTCGTCTACTGCGGACGGTCCCGCGCCACCATGCCGTACCTGGCGGATCTGGTCCGGCTCGGCGGGGACCGGGTGACGGTGGTCGCGGAGGACGAGGACGGGTATCCGGACCTGTCCTTCCTGGCGCGGACACCGGCCGAGACGCAGGTCTACTGCTGCGGCCCCGACGGGCTGATGGACGCCGTCTCCGCCGCGCTGCCGGAGGGCCGCACGCCGCGCCTGGAGCGCTTCTCGGCGCTCGCCCCGGCCGACGGCACCCCCTTCGAGGTCGAACTCCGGCGCTCCGGGCGGACGGTGTCCGTCGCCGCCGGCCAGTCGGTGCTCGCAGCCGTACGGGAGGAGGTGCCGGGCCTCATGTACTCCTGCACGCAGGGCTTCTGCGGCACCTGCCGGCAGACCGTCCTGGAGGGCGAGGTCGACCACCGGGACGAGCTGCTCACCGACGCGGAGCGGGCGGACTCGATGCTGATATGCGTCTCACGCTGCGCCGGGAAGAAGCTCGTCCTCGACCTCTAGGACGTCAGGGAAGGATCAGCCAGTCGAAGGCGAGGGCGGCCGCGAGGCCGCCCACGAGCAGCCAGGTGCCGAGCCGGGTACGGCCGTTGCGGGCCAGCTCGATGACGATCCCGCAGAGGATCATCGCGAGGCCGTAGACGCCGACGACCAGCACGGAGGTCCGGCTCGCGAGACGGATCACGAGGATCACGCCCATCGCCACCAGCAGGACCGAGGCGGCCGCCACGCGCAGCCGCCTCGCCTGCTTGGGGGTCATGCCCGCGCCGGACCGCTCGCCGTCGTCCTCCTGCGCGTCCTCCCGCGCGTCCTCCCGCGCGTCCTCCTCCGACTCCTGTTCCTCCGGCGCCTCGTCGGGCTCGTCCGGCTCGTCCGGCGCGGAGGTCTCGGGGTTCTCGGCGGCCGGGGTTTCCTGGTCGGAAGCTGTCATGGACGAGGAGCGTAACGGACCCCGATAGGCTGTTCGTATGACGACCGGTGTGCGGCGCAGGATGGGCGTCGAGGAGCGCAAGCAGCAGCTGATCGGGGTGGCCCTCGAACTCTTCAGCAGCCGCTCCCCCGACGAGGTCTCCATCGACGAGATCGCCGCCGCCGCGGGCATCTCCCGGCCGCTGGTCTACCACTACTTCCCCGGCAAGCAGAGCCTGTACGAGGCGGCGCTGCGGCGCGCGGCCGACGAGCTCGCGGCCCGCTTCCTGGAGCCGCCGCAGGGCCCCCTCGGTGCTCGGCTGCTGCGGGTGATGGGCCGCTTCTTCGACTTCGTCGACGACCACGGGCCGGGTTTCGCGGCGCTGATGCGGGGTGGTCCCGCGGTGGGTTCGTCGACGACCAACGCGATGATCGACGAGGTGCGGCAGGCCGCGTACGAGCAGATCGTGGCCCACCTCGGGGTGGCGGACCCCTCGCCCCGGCTCGAACTCGTCGTGCGGTCCTGGGTGTCGCTCGCGGAGTCGACGGCGCTGCTGTGGCTGGACGGGCGGCGGGTGCCGCGCGCGGAGCTGGAGCGGAAGCTGGTGCACGACTTCGCGGCGCTGACGGCGGTGAGCGCGGTCCACGACGAGCAGACGGCGAAGGTGCTGACGGCGGTGCTGGCCGACGAACCGGCGGACGGCCCGTTCGCCGAGCTGGTGGGCCGGCTGCTCGCGCTGGCGCCGGCTCCGGCCCCCCTGCCCGTCGTGCCGGATCAGGCCTTGCGGTAGGCGTTTTCGAGGTCGCGGACCTCGACGGCGAGGCGTACGCCCTCGGCGCCCTTGAGGTGCCGGGCCAGGAGGGCGAGCACGCCCTGCGCGAGGTGGGTCTTGAGCGCGTCGGTCCGCCCGAAGGCCAGGGCGATCTCGATGTGGACCAGGGCGGCGTCGGTGGCGCCGTCGCCGACGACGGTCTCCGCGACCTCGCGGAAGCGGGTCTTGCAGTTGCCGACGGAGGTGCGGACGGTCTCCGCCACGAGGCCGTGGAGGTCGAGCGCGAAGGCCCGCCGGTCGAAGGGGACGGAATGGTCGACGGTGATCTGCGGCATGACGGCCTCTCGTGCGGGTCCGGGGTGTCCGGTCCCAGCCTCACGACGAAGGTCCCGGCCGCACAAGGACGGCCGGGACCTTCGCGACGACTTGGTCAGGTCGTGGCGGCCTTGAAGACGGCGACCGTGCGGGCCGGGACCGTGAAGGTGCCCGAACCGGCCTCGTAGGAGGCGGACTTGGTCACGGCGTCGGAGCCGTTCGCCTGGACCGGGTGCAGGCCGTAGGCCGTGCCGGCCAGGGCGGCGACGGTCTGCTCGCTCTCGCCCGGGGTCGCGTTGAAGACGACGACGAGGTCACCGAGGCGCATGGTGATGACGCCGGGGGTCTCCTCGGTGCCGGAGAGCGGGAAGGAGAGCCGTTCCTGCACCTGCCCGGCCGTGGCCAGGGAGAAGCCGGGCTCGGTGGCGCGGATCCGCTGGAGGTCCCGGTAGGCGGCGGAGGCGCCGTCGATCTCGTCGCAGCCGACCGTCAGGTTCGGGTGGGTGAGGAGCGGCTTGCCGTAGCCCCACTTGGCCTTGTTGTCGGCGGCCGGCGGGAGGCCGATGCCGAAGCCGTTGCCGTCGCGGCAGTCCCAGTGGATCGAGTTGAACCAGTCGCCGCTGTCGTACGAGTTGCGGTCGAGGGACTTGGAGCGGAGCAGGTCGGTGCCGGCCTGGGAGAGCGCCGGGCCCTGGGAGAGGGTGGCGGTGGCCATGGCGAGGACCTGCATGCGGGCCCGGTCGGCGGCGGTGGTGCCGGCCGGCAGCTTGAAGGCGAGGGCGTCGTAGAGGGTCTCGTTGTCGTGGGCGTCGGCGTAGGCGAGGGCGTCGCCGGGGACGGCGGCGTAGCCGGCCGGGGCGCCGTTGTAGTCGACCTCGGAGCCCTTGACCGTGCGCCCGGAGGTGTCGGTGAAGGAGTAGGAGGCGAGGTTGCCGCTGAGGCCGACCTTGATGAGGTCCTGGTAGTGCAGGAGCCGGGCCTTCTGCTGCTCCGGGGTGCCGTTGGCGGTGGAGGCGTTGGGGTCCGTGTAGAGGCCGGAGGCGAAGCCCTGGACACCGGGGTCCTCGTCGAAGGGGCCGCCGCCTCGGACGGCGTCGCGGGCCCGGTCGGAGAAGGTGGCGACCCCGGTGCCGGCCATGTTCTTCTGGGTGGCCTGGACGAAGCGGGCGTCGTCGGCGATCTCGCCGAAGTTCCAGCCCTCGCCGTAGAGGACGATCGCCTTGCCGTCGACGCCGTCCTTCTCGACGGTCAGGGCGTCGAGGGCCGCGCGGACGGCGAGGATGTTCTCCTTGGGGTGGTGGCCCATGAGGTCGAAGCGGAAGCCGTCGACCTTGTACTGCCTGGCCCAGGTGACGACCGAGTCCACGACGAGCTTGCCCATCATGGCGTTCTCGGGCGCGGTGTTGGCGCAGCAGGTGGAGGTGGCGACGGTGCCGTCGGCCTGGAGGCGCTGGTAGTAGCCGGGGACGATCCTGTCGAGGACGGACTTGTCGGACTGTCCGGCGGCGACGGTGTGGTTGTAGACGACGTCCATGACGGTGCGCAGGCCCTGGCCGTTGAGGGCCTGGACCATCTGCCGGAACTCGACCGTGCGGCGGGTGCCGTCCGGGTCGGTGGAGTAGGAGCCCTCGGGGACCGTGTAGTGCAGGGGGTCGTAGCCCCAGTTGTACGCGTCCTTCGCGGCGGCCTCGGCGACGCAGGCCTGCTGCTCCTCGGAGTCGGGGGCGTAGACCTTCAGGTCGCAGGCGGGTTCGGCCTGGCCGGACTTCTTCTCGGGGATGGTGCCGATGTCGAAGGCCGGGAGGAGGTGGACGTAGTTGGTGCCGGAGTCGGCGAGGGCCTTGAGGTGCTTCGAGCCCTTGCTGTCCCGGTCGGTGAAGGCGAGGAAGGTGCCGCGGTGGTCGGCCTTCGCGGTGGCGTCGGCGATCGAGAAGTCGCGGACGTGGAGTTCCTGGATGCGGGCGTCGCGCAGCGGCACGGCGGCCGGCTTCCGCAGGGTGTTCCAGCCGGCCGGGGCGAGCTTCGGGTCGGCGAGGTCGACGACGAGGCTGCGGGCGGAGTCGGCGGTGAGGGCGGTCGAGTACGGGTCGGTGACGCGGTTCTCGACGAGCTTGCCGACGGTCGGCGCCCAGACCTTGACGACGTACCGGTAGGGCTTGCCGGTCCAGGACCGGTCGCCGGTGACGGACCAGACGCCGGTGGCGTCGTCGCGCCGCATGCGGACGGTCCTGCCGTCGAGTTCGAGGGCGACGGACTGGGCGGTCGGGGCCCACACGGAGAGGGTCGGCCGGCCGGCCCGGAAGACCGGGCCGAGGGACCGGGTGGTGGCCTTGGCCGCGTACAGGTCGTCGAGGACGCCGGCGGTCTGCACGCCGGTGGCGGCGAGCAGGGCGCCGTTGGCGGCCCGCTGGGTGGCGAGCAGCTGGCCGCGCAGGGAGGCGCGGACCCGGTCGGCGTCGCGGGGGTCGACGGTGAAGGCGGGGTAGTCCTTGAGGTGCGGGAACCTCGCCTTCTGGGCCTCGGTGAGGCTGCCCGCGTTCAGCCGGAGCCACCGGCCCTCGTCGCTGAGGGCGCCGTCGGTGACGGTGATGCCGCCGTCGGGGGCGTAGACGAGCTGCTGGCTGGTGGAGTCGTTCGCCTTCACCTTCCAGACGACGGTGTTCCGGTCGATCCACTGGGCCTCGGCCTTGCCGAGGTCGAGGGCGGGCGCGCCGCCGGTGGTCGGCAGGAGGTGCTTGGGCTGCCCGGCGAGGAGCCAGACCTGGTGGCCGGTGGCGGCGAGGTCGAGGGACTGGTCGGTGGGGAGGTCCTTCTCGTCGCCCTTGTGGAGGATGTACGAGAGGGAGGTGGCGCCCTCGGCGAGCGGCACCTCGTAGACGGCGCCGTAGGCGTCGACGCGGGTGGGCAGGAGGGGCTTGGACCAGTCGGTGGGCTGGGCGGCGCCGGTCCACAGGTGGAGGCCCCAGCCGTCGTAGTTCCCGTCCGGGCGCTGGTAGTGGATGACGGCCTTGGTCTTGTCCGGGGCGGTGGGGGCCGGGTCGGTGTCGGACTGGCCGTCCTGGCCCTGGGTGATCCAGACCTCGCCGGTGCGGCCGAGCTGGATGGTGCGCTGGGGGCCGTCGGCGGCGCCGTCCTTCTCGACGGTGTACGCGACGGAGGAGGCGCCCTCGGGGACCTTCACCCAGGCGAAGGCGCCGTGGGCGTCGCGGCCGGTGAAGGCGGCCCGCTGTCCGGCGGCGTTCAGGGTCCAGCCGTCGTAGTCCCCGTCCTCGCGCCGGTAGTGGACGATCGCGTAGGGGCGTTCGACGGCGACGGGCTTCTCGGGGACCGGCGGCGCGCCCGCGGTGGTGGCGGCGGTGGCGCTCGCGGTGTGTCCGGCGGCGTCG
Source organism: Streptomyces sp. NPDC007863 (assembly GCF_040633895.1). Taxonomy (NCBI): domain Bacteria; kingdom Bacillati; phylum Actinomycetota; class Actinomycetes; order Kitasatosporales; family Streptomycetaceae; genus Streptomyces; species Streptomyces sp. NPDC007863. The sequence continues at coordinate 137,266 of NZ_JBEYEI010000002.1, read as the reverse complement.
ACGACGACGGCCTTGTAGCGGAGCGGGGTGCCGGCGGGGGCGGTCACGTGCTGGGTGACCTTGTAGGGGGCGTGGTCGGCGGTGCCGAGGGTCTGCCAGCGGCCGTTGCCGACCTGGGCGGCGAAGACGACCCGGCTGAGGGCGTCGCCGGTGACGTCGGCGGTGAGCTCGACGGTGCCGGTGGAGCCGGCGGCGGGGGCCTTCAGGGCGACGGACGGCTTCCCGGTGACGGCCGGGAGGGGCCGGTCGGCCCGGAGGACGAGGGTGGAGAGGGCGGGGACGGTGACGGTGACCGTGCCGTCCTTCGCGGTGACGGCGCCCTGGCCGCCGTACAGGGTGCGGAAGGAGGCGGAGTCGACGGGGAGGGTGACGGTCTTCGGCTCGGTGGCGCTGTTGGCGGCGACCAGGTACTCGACGCGCTGCCGCGCGTCGGTGCGGGAGGCCGCGTAGACGGAGCCCTCGGCGTAGCGCTCCTGCTGGACGCCGTCGCGGAGGGCGGGGTGTTCGCGGGTGAGCCTGGACAGGGCGGCGATCGACCGGTAGAGCGGGTGGCCGGTGTCGTAGGCGTCGGTGTCGTGGCCGCGGTCGGTGCCGAGCCGGTCGTCGTCGAGGTAGTCGGCGGCCTGGCTGGCGAAGAGGGGCTGGCGGGCGTCCTTGTCGCCGCCGGCGCCGGTGAAGCCCTGCTCGTCGCCGGAGTAGACCACCGGGTTGCCGCGGGAGAGGAACATCAGCTCGTTGGCGAGGGTGGCGCGGCGGACGAGTTCGGCGTCGGAGGCGTTCGGGTTGTCCTGCTTCAGGAAGGTGCCGAAGCGGCCCATGTCGTGGTTGCCGAGGAAGGTGACCTGCTCGTAGGCGTTGGCCTTGTCGGTGGTGTACCGGTAGTCCTCGGCGAAGACCTTGGCGAGGCGGTCGGCGCCGGAGCCCTGGGAGGCGAAGGCGCGGGCGGCGTCCTGGAAGGGGAAGTCGAGGGTGGCGTCGAGCCGGCCGCGGGTGACGTAGGGGGCGGTGACGGTGGTGTCGGCGGAGTAGACCTCGCCGAACATGAAGAAGTCCTCGCGGCCCCGCTTCTTGGCGTAGGCGTCGAGGGCGGTGGCCCACTGGGTCCAGAAGTCGAGGTCGACGTGCTTGACGGTGTCGATGCGGAAGCCGTCGATGTCGAAGTCGCGGACCCAGGTCTCGTAGATCTTCCGCATGCCCTCGACGACCTCGGGGCGCTCGGTCCACAGGTCGTCGAGGCCGACGAAGTCGCCGTACTCGGCGGACTCGCCCTGCCAGGTCGAGTCGCCGCGGTTGTGGTACATCGTCGGGTCGTTGAGCCAGGCGGGGACCTTGTCGCCGCCGCGCGCGACGGGGGTGTACGGGAAGGAGCCGGCGTCGACCTCGCCGATCGCGGTGCGGTCGTCGAAGGGGCGGCCGTCCTTGTCGAGGTACGGGTAGGCGCCCTTGGGGCGGTAGCCGTACTTCTTCTCGGCGTAGTCGACGGTGTCGGCGGTGTGGTTGGTGATGACGTCGAAGAAGACCTTCATGCCCTTGGCGTGGGCGGCGGCGATGAGCTTCTTGAGGTCGTCGTTGGTGCCGAAGTGCGGGTCGACCTGGGTGAAGTCGGTGATCCAGTAGCCGTGGTAGCCGGCGCTGGCGTCCTTGCCCTCGCCCTGCACGGGCCGGTTCTTGAAGATCGGCGCCATCCAGATGGCGGTGGTGCCGAGGCCCTTGATGTAGTCCAGGCGCTGGGTGAGCCCCTTGAGGTCGCCGCCCTGGTAGAAGCCCTTGTCGGTGGGGTCGAAGCCGGTGGCGGTACGGCTGCCGGTGAGGCCGCCCTTGTCGTTGGAGGTGTCGCCGTTGGCGAACCGGTCGGGCAGCACGAAGTAGAACTGCTCGCGGGTGAGGTCCTGGCGGGCCGGTTCGGCGGCGAGGGTCCGGTCGGAGGGCGGGGCCGGCGGGCGGGGCGCGGCCGTCGCGGGCAGGGCCGGGACGAGGGCGGCGACGAGGGCGGCGGCGAGCGCCACGGCCGTTCGCTTGGGTATCACGGGGGCTCCCTGGAGGTACGGGAAGAGGGGGCCGCCCCGGTCGGGGCGGCCCTGCGGAGGGAGGAGGCTCAGCTCAGCTCAGCTGCGGAAGGTGTCGTTCAGGACGACCTGGCCGGAGGCGGGGACGGTCGCGGTGCGGTTGGCGCCGGACTCCCAGGTGACGTTCCCGGCCGCGTCCTTGCGGACGTACTTGTACTCGAAGGCCGTTCCGGCGGGCAGGTTCACCGTCAGCTTCCACACCGGGTAGGCGGCGGGGTCGAGCTTGAGGGCGGCGGCCGGGGCCCAGTTGCCGAGCTCGGCGCGGTTGCCGACCACGTGGATGTTCTGGCCCATCACGGTGGTGGCGGTGACGTTGAAGGAGGCGCCCGCGGTGGCCGGCGGCGGGGTCGTCGGCGGGGTCGTCGGGGTGCCCGAGCCGCAGTTCACGGCCCCGGTGTGCAGGGCGAGGGCGGTGTTCGCGGCGAGGGTGGCCGTGAACTGGCCGGAGGCGTTCACCGTCACGGCGGTGTTCGACTGCACGTCGCAGTAGGTGCCGGCCGGGAGGGAGCTCTGGAAGGTGCGGGACAGGGCGGAGGACTCGTGGTTGATGGCCACGTACGCCTTGGAGCCGCGGCCGAACGCGATCGCGTTGTTGCCGTTGTCCCACCAGTTCGTGACGGCCTCGCCGCGGGCGGTGTTGCGGAAGGCGACCATGGAGGAGATCTCGCGCCAGGCGTGCTGGCACTTCCATCCGTCGGTGTAACAGGCGTTCACCTGGCCGCCGCCCGGCGGTCCGGCGTCCTTGTCGGTCCACTCGTAGCCGGAGTGGACGTCCGGGGAACCGTAGGGCCAGGCGAGCATGAAGACGGAGGCGAGGGTGTAGTTCGCGCCGTCCTTGTAGTTGAGGGTGTCGCCGCCGCGCTCGGTGTCGTGGTTGTCGACGAAGACGCCGGACTGGCCGGAGGGCATGTGGCCCCAGGCCTCGCCGAAGTTCTTCAGGTAGGCGAGCTTCTCGTTCTGCAGGACGCGCTTGAGGTCGCGGGCGTAGCGGAACTCCTGGACGTCGCCGCTGCCGAGGTACTCGCTCGGGGAGACGGCCTCGCCGGCGCCGTGGATGGCCTCCAGCTTCCAGTAGACGGAAGGATTCGTCAGCTTGGCCTTGACGGCCGCGAGGTCGGCGGCCGGCATGTGCTTGGCGGCGTCGATCCGGAAGCCGTCGACGCCCAGCGAGAGCAGGTCGTTGAGGTAGCCGGCGATCTTCCCGCGGACGTACTCCTCGCCCGTGTCGAGGTCGGGGAGGCCGACGAGCTCGCAGTTCTGGACGTTGGCCCGGTCCTGGTAGGTCGAGATCGTGGCCCGGCAGTCGTCCATGTCGGAGCCGGAGTAGAGGCCCGGGTAGTCGTACTTGGAGAACGGGGTCCCGCCCGTTCCCGTGCCGGAGCCGTTGGCCATGTGGTTGATGACCGAGTCCGCGATCACCTTCACGCCGGCGGCGTGGCAGGTGTTCACCATGTTCGCGAAGGCGGCGCGGTCCCCGAGACGGCCGGCGATCTTGTAGCTGACGGGCTGGTACGAGGTCCACCACTGGCTGCCCTGGAGGTGCTCCTGGGGCGGGGAGACCTGGACGTAGCCGTAGCCGGCGGGGCCGAGGCGGTCGGTGCACTCGCGGGCCACCGAGGCGAAGTTCCACTCGAACATCACCGCGGTGACGTCCTTGGTCCCCGGCGGGGTGGCCTGGGCCGGGGCGTTCGCCGTGACGGCCGCAGCGGCTCCCGCCACAAGGGCGAGTGCAGCGGCCACGGTCTTTCTTGCCATGCTTCCTCCTGGACGACGTCCCTGTCGTGTCGAGAGCTGTTCGCAAGAAGTTGCCGAAATTCTCAGCAACTGTTTTCAGCCGCGACCGTAGGGGCGTACAGGCGTGCGGTCAATACTTCACGCACGCCCATCGCAAGGGATTGCGCAAGGAGTTACGGCGCCGCGTGCGGCGGCTGCGCGGTGGAACCGCGCACGACCAGCTCCGGCTGGAAGACGAACTCGGTGCGCTGCACCGGATTGCCCTCGATCTCCTCCAGGAGCGCGCCGACGGCCGCCGTCGCCATGGCCTGCACGGGCTGGCGCACGGTGGTCAGCGGCGGGTCGGTGAAGGCGATCAGCGGGGAGTCGTCGAAGCCGACGACGGAGACGTCCCGGGGCACGTCGAGGCCCCGGGCGCGGGCCGCCCGGACGACGCCGAGCGCCATCAGGTCGGAGCCGCACACGATGCCCGTGCACCCCTCGTCGAGCAGGATCTCGGCGGCGGCGTGCCCGCCCTCGACGCCGAACAGGGTGGGCCGCACGAAGCGTTCGGCCTCCGCCCGCTCCACGCCGAGGGACTCGTACAGCTCGGCGGCGAAGCCCTCCGCCTTGCGGCGCGAGGGCACGTAGCGGGTGGGCCCGATGGCGAGGCCGATCCGCTCGTGCCCCAGCTCGGCCAGGTGGCGCACGGCCATCCGGGCCGCGGCCCGGTCGTCCGGGGAGACGAAGGTGGCGTCGATCCGTTCGTGGTAGCCGTTGATGAGGACGTACGGCACGCCCCGCTCGGTCAGCCGGCCGTAGCGCGCCGGGTCGGCGGAGGCGTCCGCGTGCAGCCCGGAGAGGAAGACGATGCCGGCCACCCCGCGCTCGACGAGCTGGTCGACCAGTTCGTCCTCGGTGGCGCCGCCGGGCATCTGGGTGCAGAGCACCGGCGTGTAGCCGTGCCCGGCCAGGACCTGCTCGACGACCTGGGCGAAGGCCGGGAAGATCGGGTTGGTCAGCTCGGGCACCACGAGCCCGACGAGGCCCGCGCTGCGGCGTTTGAGCCGTACGGGACGCTCGTAGCCGAGCACGTCGAGCGCCGCGAGCACCTTGTGCCGGGTCGCGCCGGCCACCCCCGCCTTGCCGTTGAGGACCCGGCTGACGGTGGCCTCGCTGACCCCGGACTGGGCCGCGATGTCCGCGAGCCGCGGGGCACCGTTGCCGGTGCCCCGCGGCGGGGGGATCGTCACACCGCCCACCAGACGGTGGTGTCCGCCGGCACTTCCGCGGCGTCGTCGACGATCCTGATGTCCTCGTTGGAGAGGAGATACCGGCCGGGCAGCGGGACGGTGATGGCCCGGCCGGTGGTGTTGGCGGTGCAGACGAAGCCGTCGCGGCGGAAGGAGAGCACACCCTCGGGTGCCTCCAGCCACTCCACGGCCTCGCCCGCACCGAGTTCGGGGCGCTCGCGGCGCACGGCGAGCGCGCTGCGGTACAGCTCCAGGGTGGAGCCGGGGTCGCCGGTCTGCGCCTCGACGCTCAGGCTCCCCCAGGCCGCCGGCTGCGGCAGCCAGGAGCCGCCGCCGCCGAAGCCGTACGAGGAGCCCTCGACGGTCCACGGGATCGGCACCCGGCAGCCGTCGCGGTAGCCGTCCTGGCCGCTGGCGCGGAAGAAGGACGGGTCCTGGCGCACCTCGTCGGGCAGGTCGGTGACGTCCGGCAGGCCGAGCTCCTCGCCCTGGTAGACGTAGGCGGAGCCGGGCAGCGCCAGCATCAGCAGGGTCGCGGCGCGGGCCCGGCGCAGGCCGAGCTCGCGGTCGCCCGGGGTGCGCAGCTGGGTGCCGAGGCCCGCCGGGTTGGCGAAGCGGGTGGCGTGCCGGGTGACGTCGTGGTTGGACAGCACCCAGGTGGTGGGGGCGCCGACCGGGCGCATCGCCTCCAGGGAGGCGTCGATGACGGTGCGGAGCTCGGCCGCGTCCCAGTGAGTGCCCAGGTACTGGAAGTTGAACGCCTGGTGCATCTCGTCGGGGCGCACGTAGTTGGCGGTGCGCTCGACGGTCGGGGTCCAGGCCTCGGCGACGAGGACGCGCTGTCCGTCGTACTCGGCGAGGATCTGCCGCCAGGAGCGGTAGATCTCGTGGACGCCCTCCTGGTCGAAGAAGGGCATGACGTCGTTGCCGAGCAGCTTCAGCTGGTCGTGGGCGCCGATGTCGGGCAGGCCGGCGGCCTTGACCAGGCCGTGGGCGACGTCGACGCGGAAGCCGTCGACGCCCATGTCGAGCCAGAAGCGCAGGATCGAGCGGAACTCGTCGCGGACGGCCGGGTGCTCCCAGTTGAAGTCCGGCTGCTCGGGCGCGAAGAGGTGCAGGTACCACTCTCCGTCCTCGACCCGGGTCCAGGCGGGGCCGCCGAAGATGGACTCCCAGTCGTTGGGCGGCAGTTCGCCGTTGACACCCTTGCCCGGACGGAAGTGGTAGCGCTCGCGCAGCGGGGAGCCGGGGCCCTCGCGCAGGGCGCGCTGGAACCACTCGTGGTGGTCGGAGGAGTGGTTGGGGACCAGGTCGACGATGATGCGCAGGCCCAGGTCGTGGGCCTCGCGGATCAGGGCGTCGGCGTCGAGCAGCGAGCCGAACATCGGGTCGATGGCCCGGTAGTCGGCGACGTCGTACCCGGCGTCGGCCTGCGGGGAGGCGTAGAAGGGGGAGAGCCAGACGGCGTCGACGCCGAGCTCCTTGAGGTACGGCAGCCGGCTGCGGATGCCCTCCAGGTCGCCCATGCCGTCGCCGTTGCCGTCGGCGAAGCTGCGCGGGTAGACCTGGTAGATCACCGCGTCTCTCCACCAGCCGGTGTCGGTGCCGGTGGTGGGGGCGTCGGCGGCGGCGGTGGCGAGGTGCTGGGTCATGTCTTCCCTGGGAGGTAAGGAGGGGCGTACGGGATCGGCGTTCAGGGCCGTCAGCCCTTGACGGCACCGGCGGACATGCCGGTGACGAGGTGGCGCTGGGCGAAGAGGAACACCAGGGCCGCGGGGATGGCGATGAGGACGGAGGCCGCCGTCATCGGACCCCACTGGGCCCCGTACTGGTTGACGAACTTCTGCAGACCGCCGGCGAGCGTCAGGTTCTCGTCGCCGACCATGAAGGCGGAGGCGTAGGCGACCTCGCCCCAGGCGGTGATGAAGGAGTAGAAGGCGGTCACCGCGATGCCCGGCTTGGCGAGCGGCAGGATCAGCCGCCAGAAGGTGCCGAAGGGGGTGAGCCCGTCGACGTACCCCGACTCGTCGATCTCGCGCGGGATGCCGTCGAAGAAGCCCTTCATCATCCAGGCGCAGAACGGGACGGCGATGGTCAGGTAGGTGATGACCAGGCCGGCCGACTGGTTGAGCAGCCCCAGCGACGCCATGATGTTGTAGATCGGCACGATGAGGACGGCGACCGGGAACATCTGCGTGATGAGCAGGGTCCACATCAGGCCGCGCTTGCCGGGGAAGCGGAAGCGGCTGACGGCGTAGCCGGTGGTGGCGGAGATGAAGACGCCGACGATCGTGGTGAGTCCGGCGACGAGGAGCGAGTTCCCGAACCAGGTGAGGAACGGGGTGTCCCTCAGCAGGTTCGTGTAGTTCTCGAACGTCGTCTCCTTGAAGAAGTCCGTGGTGGTGGCGTACTTCGCGGGCTTGAGCGAGGTCAGCAGGACCCACAGCACCGGGAAGACGGCGACCACGGAGGCGACGATCAGGGTGAGGTGCAGCGCCACCGAGGCGAGCGGCGAACGGCGGCCGCGGATCGGGGCATTCATGGCCGGGGCGGCGGCGTGCCGGGCCGTGGGGGTCGTGGTGGTCACCAGACTTCTCCCTGCTTGCGGAGGACGCGCTGGTAGATCGCGGCGAAGATCATCAGGAGCACCAGGATGAGGACGCCCCACGTGGACGACTGGGCGAAGTCGCGCGGGCTGATCTCGAAGGAGAACTTGTAGGCCTGGGTGACGAGGATCTGGGTGGCCTCGCCGGGTCCGCCCCGGGTGAGCAGGAAGATCACCGGGAACATGTTGAAGGTCCAGATGGTGGAGAGCAGCAGCACCGTGGTGGAGACGGAGCGCAGCCCCGGCATGGTGATGTTGCGGAAGCGCTGCCAGGCGTTGGCGCCGTCCATCTCGGCGGCCTCGTAGAGCTCGCCGGGGATGGACTGGAGACCGCCGAGGAGGGCCACCATCATGAAGGGGACGCCGAGCCAGACGTTGACGGCGATGACGGCGAACTTGGCCATCAGCGGGTCGTTCAGCCACGGGACGGCGTCGAGGCCGACTCCGGAGAGGATCTGGTTGAGCAGGCCGCGGCGCTCGTCGTAGAGGAAGCGCCAGGCGAAGACGGAGACGAAGCCGGGGACCGCCCAGGGCAGGATGATCATCATCCGGTAGGCGGAGCGGCCGGCGATCTTCCGGTTGAGGATGTTGGCGAGGGCCAGGCCGAGGACGAAGGTGAGCGCCACACAGGACACGGTCCAGACGACCGTCCAGCCGAGGGTGCCGAGGAACTGGCTGCCCGTGATCGCGTCGGTGTAGTTGTCCAGGCCGATGAACTCGTAGGTGGCCGGGATCTCGTTGACGCCGATCGTCCGCGCGACGTTGCGCTCGTTGGCGTCGGTGAACGACAGGTAGATGCCGCGGACCAGCGGATAACCGATGATCACGCCGATCACGATCACCACCGGGGCCACCATCGCCCAGGCGTACCAGTGGGTGGCGAGGGAGCGCTTCGCCGCCCGTCGCGGGGTACCAGTTCCGCGGCTCCGGCCGCGGGCGACGTGCTCGCCCGCGGCCTTCGCCACCGACTGGCTGGGAGTGTCCACAGCCATCAGTCGGCCTGCCTTCCTTCTTACTTCCAGTCCTTCAGGAGCTTGCGGTAGGCGTCGCCGACGGCCTTGGCGCCGGCCTCCGGGGTGGTCTGGCCGGTGAGGACCTTGGTGTACTCGACCTTGACCGGCTCGAAGAGGCTGCCGCCCTCGGGGATCCACGGGCGCTCGACGGCCTTCTCGACGACCGGCTTGAAGAACGCGATCATCTCGTTCTGGGCCACCTCCTTCTGCAGGTAGGAGGACTGGCGGGTCGGGAGGAGGCTGAGCTCCTTGGCGACCTTGGCCTGGCTCTCGGCCGAGGTCATGTACTCGGCGAAGGCGTAGGAGGCGTCGAGGTTCTTGGAGCCGGCGTAGACGGCGAGGTTGTGGCCGCCCTGCGGGGCGCCCTGGCCGGCGGAGCCCGCCGGGACGGGGGCGATGCCGAGGTTCGCCTTGTCGGCGAACTCCTTGCCCGCGTAGGTGTCGGCGACGGCCCACGGGCCGTTGATCATCATGGCGACCTTGCCGTCCTTGAAGGCGGCCTGCATGTTGTCCCAGCCGTTGGTCGCGTCGGTGATCGCGGCCTTGGAGTCGACGAGGTCCTTGACCGTCTTGAACGCGCTGACGCCCGCCGGGTCGTCGAAGGTGACCTTCTTGTTGGCGGCGTCGACCATGTCGCCGCCCTCGCCGTACAGGAAGGAGAGGAACCAGTACGGGTCGTCGCCGCGGAGGTACAGGCCGGTCTTGCCGGTCTTCTCCTTGATGGCGGCGGAGACGGTCTTCAGCTCGGCGATGCTCTTCGGGACCTCGACACCGGCCTCCTTGAGGATCTTCTTGTTGTAGAAGATGCCCATGGAGTCGATGACCTGCGGCACGGCGTAGGTCTTGCCGTTGTACTTGGTGGAGGCGGCGGCCTGCTCCAGGAAGTCGTCCTGGTCCTTCAGCGCGGCGGTGCCGTCCAGCGGGGCGAGGTAGCCGAGGTCGGCGAACTCGGGGGTCCAGGCGACCTCGGAGCGGATCACGTCGGGGGCGCCGGAGCCGGACTGCGCGGCGTTCTTGAACTTGTTCTGGGCCTCACCGAAGGGCACGTTCACGTACTTGACGGTGACCTTGGGGTGCTTCTTGGTGAAGTCCTCGGCCAGCTTCTTGAAGACCTTGTCCTCGGAGCCGACCGTGGAGGTGTCCCACCACGTCACGGTGCCGGAGAGCTCGCCCGAGCCCTTCGAGCCGCCGTTGGAACCGCTGTCGCTCCCGCCGCACGCCGCCAGGGTGACGCCCAGGGCCGCGACCAGCGCGGTGGCCGCTATGCCACGCCGCATGTGAACTCCTTCAACATGATCCCGGGGAGACGAGGGGCTGGAACCTTCCTCATTGCGACCGCTCCCTCGCGGCGCTCCGGGTTGCCAGGAACGTAACAGGGATGAAAACGAGCCGAAAGACCTTGCGTGAAATTTCTGCAAGGACCGGGGATCGTTACATCGGCGTGTCCCGAAGGTTGCCGTAGGGCCGCTTGACAGCGGCGCGGAGGGGCTCCTTCCGCCCCTTCGTCCGGTATGTGCCGCACGGCGGAACCTTCCGCCAGGTTCGGAACGGTCCGTTCCGCCTCCACCACCCCCCGTATCGCCCCGCAAGAACTGCAAGACCTTGCGGGCGGCCTTGCATCCGGCGGCCACCGCCCCACTGGTGGGCAATACGCGCTGTGACCGGTACAGTCCACTCTCATGACCGCGCGGCTTGCCGACATCGCAGCCCAGGCGGGGGTCAGTGAAGCCACAGTCAGCCGCGTGCTCAACGGCAAGCCCGGTGTGGCCACCGCCACCCGCGAATCCGTCCTTGCCGCGCTCGACGTGCTCGGCTACGAGCGACCGGTACGGCTGCGCCAGCGCAGCGCCGGCCTCGTCGGGCTGATCACCCCCGAACTGGACAACCCCATCTTCCCGGCCCTCGCGCAGGTCATCGGGCAGGCCCTGACCCGCCAGGGCTACACCCCGGTGCTCGCCACCCAGACCCCCGGCGGGTCCACCGAGGACGAGCTCACCGACATGCTGGTGGAGCGCGGGGTCGCCGGCATCATCTTCGTCTCCGGGCTGCACGCGGACACCACCGCGGACACCTCCCGCTACGACCAGCTGCGCGGCAAGGGCGTCCCGTACGTCCTCATCAACGGCTTCTCCCCCAAGGTGCAGGCGCCCTTCGTCTCCCCCGACGACCGGGCCGCGATGCAGCTGGCGGTCACCCACCTCGCCGCCCTCGGCCACACCCGGATCGGGCTCGCCGTCGGACCGAAGCGCTTCGTGCCGGTGCTCCGCAAGATAGAGGGCTTCCAGAAGGGGATGCGGGACCGCCTCGGTCTCACCCTGGAAGAGTCCGAGGAACTGATCCAGCACTCCCTGTACACGCTCGAAGGCGGCCAGGCGGCCACGGCGGCCCTGATCGCCAAGGGGTGCACGGCGGTGGTCTGCGCCTCCGACATGATGGCGCTCGGCGCCATCCGGGCCGCCCGCCAGCAGGGACTGCAGGTGCCGCGGGACGTCTCCGTCGTCGGCTTCGACGACTCCCCGCTCATAGCCTTCACCGATCCGCCGCTCACCACCATCCGGCAGCCGGTGCAGGCGATGGGGCAGGCGGCGGTCCGCGCCCTCCTGGAGGAGGTCGGCGGCACCCCGGCCCCGCACTCGGAGTTCGTCTTCATGCCGGAGCTGGTCGTCCGCGGTTCCACCGCCTCGGCGCCGCCGGCCCCCGCCGCCAGGACCTAGTACCTGAGAGGGAGAGGGTGCGCCGCACACCCGACCGAGGGATGATCGGTCGGGGGGCGTGGATCTGGCAAACTCTCTGCCTATGGGTGAAACGACCGTGAAGAGTTTGGACGACCGGACGACCCCGTCGTCACCCATCGTGGCCGACGGGCGATGGGCGTGGCTGCGTGCGCGCACGCCCCGGCGTCCCCGCATCTGGTTCGAGCTGCTGCTGATCGGCCTCAGCTACTGGGTGTACTCGCTGATCCGCAACGCGGTGCCGGAGCAGAAGGCCGAGGCGCTGAAGAACGCGGACTGGATCTGGCGGACCGAGGAGTCCCTCGGCCTCGCCTTCGAGCACGCCGTCAACCACGCGGTGAACTCGGTGACGTGGCTCATCGTGACGATGAACTACTACTACGCGACGCTGCACTTCATCGTCACCATCGGTGTGCTCGTGTGGCTGTACCGATGGCAGCCGGGCCGTTACGCGGCGTTCCGCACCGTCCTGTTCGCCACCACCGCCGTGGCCCTGGTCGGCTACTACCTGTACCCGCTCGCGCCGCCGCGGCTGATGGAGAGCAAGGACTTCATCGACACGGTCCTGGTGCACCACACCTGGGGCTCGATGGCCTCGGGCGACCTCAAGCACATGTCGAACCAGTACGCGGCGATGCCGTCGATGCACATCGGCTGGTCGCTGTGGTGCGGGCTGACCATCTTCTTCCTGGCGAAGGCGCCCTGGGCCCGGATCCTGGGCCTGCTCTACCCGGCCGCCACGCTGGTCGTGATCGTCGCGACCGCCAACCACTTCTGGCTGGACGCCGTCGGCGGCATGATCTGCCTCGCCTTCGGCTTCCTCGTCGCCTACTTCTGGTACGGCACCTGGCCGCACCGCCTGTCGAAGCAGGTGGAGCCGGTGCTCGCCGTCGCCCCCGAGTCGTCCGCCCCGGTGCCGAAGAAGCCCGCGGAGCAGGCGGACCAGGAGGAGCCGGTCGGCTCCGGCAGATGATCCGCCGCCCCTGAGCAGGACCGAGGCCCCCGCCGTTCCCTTCGGCGGGGGCCTCGGCGCTGCCCGGTCCTTCAGGCCGTGGCCTCCGCCGGGACCGCGTCCGCGACCCGCTGCCGGGCCAGGGGGCGGCGGCGGGTGGGGAGGCCGAGGGTCGGGTGGGCGACGCCCCAGGCGGCGCCCTTGCAGATGAGCTCCTTGTAGCGGGCGGCGAGCCGGCCGGTGAGGGCCTTCTCCTTGGCCCGGTCGTCCGCGGTGACGAACTGGATCAGGCCCTCGCCGCGGCCCAGCGAGACGCACTGCTGGGCGTAGCGGATGGGAACCGTGGGCACCTTGACGCCGGTGAGCCGGGCGGCGAGGGCGTCGGCCGCCTGCCAGGCCATGGGGACGCCCGAGGCGCAGGACATCCGGAGCGGCTTGCCGCCCGGGCCGACGGCCGCCGCCGCGTCGCCGATCGCGTAGACGTCGGGGTGGGAGACCGAGCGCATGGTGGCGTCGACGACGATCCGGCCGTCGGCGGCGAGGTCGAGGCCGGTGCCTTCTGCGAGGGGGTGGACGGCGAAGCCGGTGGTCCAGACGGTGACGTCGGCCGGGACGACCGTGCCGTCGGCGGTGGTCAGCCGGTCCGCGGCCACCTCGGCGACCGACTGGTGCTCGTGGACGGTGATGCCGAGCCCGGCCGCGACCTTCCGCAGGTGGGCGCGGCCCTTCTCGGAGAGCCAGTCGCCGAAGGCGCCGCGTGCGACCAGGGCCACGTCGAGGTCGGGGCGGCTCTCGGCGATCTCGGTCACGGCCTCCAGGCCGGTCAGCCCGCCGCCGACCACCACCACGGTCCCGCCCGCCTCCAGCCCGGCGAGCCGGGCGCGGAGCCGGAGGGCGCCGGGGCGGCTCGCCAGCTCGTGGGCGTGGTCGGCGACGCCGGGGACTCCCCCGTGGTTCCAGCCGCTGCCGACGGCGTAGACCAGGGAGTCGTACGCCAGCTCCTCGCGTCCGGCGCCGGTGTCCAGCGCGACCGTCTTGCGGGCGGCGTCGACGGCGGCGACCCGGGCGAGCTTCAGCTCGACGCCGGTGCCGGCGAACATCTCGGCGAAGGGGCGGGGGGTGAGGTCCTGGCCGGCCGCGAGCTGGTGCAGGCGGACCCGCTCGACGAAGTCGGGCTCGGCGTTGACGAGGGTGAGGGTGACGTCCTCGCGGCGCAGCCGGCGGGCGAGGCGGCCGGCGGCGACGGCTCCGGTGTAGCCGGCTCCGAGGACGACGATGCGGTGCTGCATGACCGGGCTCCTGTCTGGGCGGGGTCCGCGCCGTTTCTCCGGCGTGGTGACGCACCTTGAACCGGGCGGCCCCGCGTTTCCTGACAGGATTCGAATGTGACCTGGGTCACACCTCGAAAGAGGGGGTCAGAACGCGAACAGCGGGGCCTCCCCGTGGCCCTCGGCGGCCCACCGCGCGGTGGCCCGGTCCAGCTTGTCCGGGTTGACCTGACTGCGGAGGGCGACGATGCCGTCCGGGGTGACCTCCAGGCAGGTGATGCCGACGACCCGGCCGTCCACGACGGCCACGATCGCGGGCTCGCCGTTGGCGGTGGTGGCGTAGAACGAGGGCGAGCCGCCGACCAGGGCCCGCTTGGCGTCGCTCGGCTTGAAGAGGCCGCGCAGGAAGGTGGCGACCGCGCGGGCACCCTCGAAGGCGCTCGCCCGGGCGGGCACCTTGCCGCCGCCGTCGCCGATGGCGGACGCGTCCTGGGTGAGCAGCCGGACGAGGGGTTCGGTACGGCCGCTGGTGGCGGCGGCCAGGAACTCCTCGACGATCCTGCGGGCGGCGGCCTCGTCGATCTCGGTGCGGGCCCGTCCGTCCGCGAGGTGCTTCTTGGCGCGGTGGAAGAGCTGCTGGGCGGCGGCCTCGCCGATGTCGAGGATCTCCGCGATCTCCCGGTGCGCGTAGCCGAAGGCCTCGCGCAGCACGTACACGGCCCGCTCGTTCGGGGTCAGCCGCTCCAGGAGGACGAGGACGGCGTACGAGACGGATTCGCGCTGCTCGGCGGTGTCGGCGGGGCCGAGCATCGGGTCGCCGGCGAGCAGCGGCTCGGGGAGCCACTGGCCCACGTAGGTCTCGCGGCGGGCGCGGGCCGAGGTGAGCTGGTTGAGGCAGTAGTTGGTGAGGACCTTGGTGAGCCAGGCCTCCGGCACCTCGATGCGCCCGGTGTCGGCGGCCTGCCAGCGCAGATAGGTCTCCTGCACGGCGTCCTCGGCCTCGCCCGACGAGCCGAGCATCCGGTAGGCGATGGCCTCAAGGCGGGGGCGCGCCTTCTCGAACCGGTCCACATCACTCATGAGCAGGGGCATGCCGGGATCGTAACGGCCGGGCCGGGGCGCGGCAGCCCCGGCCCAACGGTCAGGAGCCGTAGAAGAGTTCGTCGACGACGGCGCGGGCGCGGCGGGTGATCCGGCGGTAGTCGTCGACCAGTTCGCCGACATGACCTGGGGCGTAGCCCAAGTAGCGGCCCACGGCGGCCAGTTCGCGCGGCTCGGAGGGGAAGGTGTCGCCGGGGCGGCCTCGGACGAGCATGACCGCGTTGCGCACCCGGGTGGCGAGCACCCAGGCCTCGTCGAGGGTCTGCGCCTCCTCCGTGGGGATCAGCCCGGCGGCGTGGGCGGCGGAGAGCGCGACCCGGGTGCGGGTGGTGCGCAGCCCCGGCTCGGCCCAGCCGTGCCGCATCTGGAGGAGCTGGACGGTCCACTCGACGTCGCTGAGGCCGCCGCGGCCCAGTTTGGCGTGGAGGGTGGGGTCGGCGCCGCGCGGCAGCCGCTCGGACTCCATGCGGGCCTTGAGGCGGCGGATCTCGCGGGCCGCGTCCTCGCCGAGGCCCTCCGCGGGGTAGCGCAGCGGGTCGATCAGCTCGATGAACCGCTGCCCGAGGTCGGCGTCGCCGGCCATCGGCGCGGCGCGGAGCAGCGCCTGCGACTCCCAGACGAGCGACCAGCGGCGGTAGTACGCCTCGTAGGAGGCGAGGGTGCGGACCATGGGGCCGCTCCTGCCCTCCGGGCGCAGATCGGCGTCGATCAGCAGCGGCGGGTCGGTGGTGGGCAGTTGGAGCAGCCGGCGCATCTCGGTGACGACCCGGTTGGCGGCCTTGGCGGCCTCCTGCTCGTCGACGCCCTCGCGCGGCTCGTGGACGAAGAGGACGTCGGCGTCGGAGCCGTACCCCAGCTCGTGGCCGCCGAAGCGGCCCATGCCGATGACCGCGAAACGGGTGGGGAGTTCGTCGCCCCACTCGGCGCGGACGGCGGCCCGCAGGGCGCCCGCGATCGTGGCGGCGTTGAGGTCGGTGACGGCCTCGCCGACCCGGTCGACGAGGGCGCTTGGGTCGGAGGTGCGGGGGCTGTCCTCGGTGCCGTACGAGTCGATGAGGTCGGCGGCGGCGGTGCGGAACAGCTCGCGGCGGCGCACCCCGCGGGCGGCGGCCACGGCCTGCTCGGCGTCGTCCGCGCGGCCCACGGCGGCGAGGACCTCCTGCTCCAGGTGGGCCCGGCCGCGCGGCTTCAGCCCCTCGGGGTCGCCGAGTATGGCGACGGCCTCGGGGGCGCGCAGCAGCAGGTCGGGGGCGAGGCGGCCGGCCGACAGGACCCGGGCGAGGTTCTCGGCGGCGGCGCCCTCGTCGCGCAGCAGCCGCAGGTACCAGGGGGTCTTGCCGAGGGCGTCGGAGACCCTCCGGAAGCCGAGGAGGCCGGCGTCCGGGTCGGCCGAGTCCGCGAACCAGCCGAGCAGCACCGGCAGCAGATGGCGCTGGATGGCCGCCTTGCGGCTGACGCCGGAGGCCAGCGCCTCCAGGTGGCGCAGGGCGGCGGCGGGGTCGGCGTACCCGAGGGCTTCGAGGCGCTGGCCCGCCGCCTTGGGGCTGAGCCGGATCTCGCCGGGGGCCAGCTGGGCGACGGCGTCGAGCAGCGGCCGGTAGAAGAGCTTCTCGTGGAGGCGGCGGACGACGGAGGCGTGCCGCTTCCACTCCTTGTTCAGCGCGGCGACCGGGTCGGTGCGCAGGCCGAGGGAGCGGCCGAGGCGGCGCAGGTCCTCCTCGCCCTCCGGGACGAGGTGGGTGCGGCGCAGCCGGTACAGCTGGATGCGGTGCTCCATGGCGCGCAGGAAGCGGTACGCCTCGTCCAGCTGGGCCGCGTCGGCGCGGCCGACGTAGCCGCCGGCGGCGAGGGCGGCGAGCGCGTCCAGGGTGGAGCCGCTGTGCAGGGTGGCGTCGCTGCGGCCGTGCACCAGCTGGAGCAGCTGGACGGCGAACTCGACGTCCCGGAGGCCGCCGGGCCCGAGCTTCAGCTCGCGGTCGACCTGGGCGGCCGGGATGTTCTCGACGACGCGGCGGCGCATGGCCTGCACGTCGGTGACGAAGTTCTCCCGCTCGGCGGCCTGCCAGACCATCGGGGAGAGGGCGTCGACGTACGCGCTCCCCAGCTCCGGGTCGCCGGCCACCGGGCGCGCCTTGAGCAGCGCCTGGAACTCCCAGGTCTTGGCCCAGCGCTGGTAGTAGGCGACGTGGGAGGAGAGGGTGCGGACGAGCGGGCCGTTGCGGCCCTCGGGGCGGAGGTTGGCGTCGACCGGCCAGATGGTGCCCTCGACGGTGGTCTCGGAGCAGATCCGCATGAGGTGGGAGGCGAGCCGGGTGGCGGCCTGGAGCGCCTTGCCCTCGTCGGCGCCCTCCACCGGCTCGCCGACGAAGATGACGTCGACGTCGGAGACGTAGTTCAGCTCGTGGCCGCCGCACTTGCCCATGGCGATCACGGAGAGCCGGCACTGGGCCGCGTCGGCGGGTTCGGCCGCCCGGGCGAGGGCGAGCGCGGCCCGCAGGGTGGCGGTGGCCAGGTCGGCCAGCTCGGCGGCGGTCTGGGCGACGTCGGTGGTGCCGCAGACGTCCCGGGCCGCTATCCCGAGGAGGCAGCGGCGGTAGGCGACCCGCAGGGCGACCGGGTCCGCCGCCCCGGCGAGCCCCCGCTCGAACTCGGCGATCCCCGGGTGCAGGTCGACCGCCTCGTAGGTGACCAGGGTCTCCCAGTCGCCGGGATGCCGGGCCAGGTGGTCGGCGAGCGCCTCGGACGCGCCGAGCACCCCGAGCAGCCGGTCCCGGAAGGGCTTGGCGGAGAGCAGCGTGGTGGTGAAGGTCCCCCGCTCGGTCTCGGGCTGCGCCTCGGCCAGCCGGACGAGCCCGCGCAGCGCGAGATCGGGGTCGGCGGTGGCCCCCAGCGCGTCGAGCAGGACCGGGTCCTCGCGGAGCGCGGCGAGCTCGGGCAGGTCGAGGAGCCGCTCGGCCCCGGACGGATCGGTGAACCCGTGCCGCAGCAGACGGGAGAACGTACTGCTCCTGCGCCCCGGCACCGTCATCTCCGCCGCTCCCTCCAGCCCGCCCGGCCCGTCCGGCCCGTCCGACCGAACGGATCGAGCCTATCCGCAGGGAGGGTTCCGGGCGTGCGGGGCGGGGCGAGGGGGTCCGGCGAGTGGCGGTGCGGGGTCGGTGTGTCTCCGCCGGTTCGACCGGCTCGGCCGACTCGTGCGGGCCGTGCGGAACCGGGTCCTCCTACCCGGATCCGGCGCGGATCACACGTGACCTCGGGCACATCGGGCCGTTTTCGGAACCCGCCGACGGCTGCGGCCCTGTAGCCATGTGAGTCGACCGTCCCGTCGCCGCGGCCGTCACGACCGCGTCCGCCGGAGGCTCGCGCACCGCCGCCGTCGCCGCCGACGCGTACCCGTTCCCGAGGTAGAGAGCCCTCCCGCAGCCATGTCCGTTCGCCGTCACACCCGCCTCATACGCCCCTTCCGTCACCGGCGTGCCGCCGTCGTCGCCGGGATGGCGACCCTGCTGGCCGGGGGCACCCTCGCGGGCGTGCTCACGGCGACGGCCGCGCAGGAGGAGCCGGCGGCCGGCGGACCGGCCGCGGCGCCGGCGTCGGTGTCCCCGGCCGCGCGGGCGGCGGGGACCGCGCCGGCCTCCGTCGTGCAGTTCGTGTCGCATCCGGACGACGACCTGTACTTCATGAACCCGGACACCGCGCAGTCGCTCGCCGACGGGACCCCGCTGACCACCGTGTACCTGACGGCGGGCGAGGCGAACGGCGTCAACGCCCGCGCCGGGCGGGCCGCCGTGACGGCGCCCGACAAGCCCGCGTACGCCGAGGCCCGGCAGAACGGCATCCGCGCCGCGTACGCCGAGCTGGTCACCGGCGACCGCACCAGCCCCTGGGACCGGACGTCGATCCGCACGGCCGGCGGGGGCGCGGCCGAGCTGGACACCCTGCGGGCCCGGCCCGGGGTGCGGCTGGTGTGGCTCCAGCTCCGCGAGGCCGGTTCGCCGTACGGCGACCGTCCGCACAGCCTGCGCGGTCTGTGGCACGGCCGGATATCCGCGCTCGGCTCGCTGCGCTCCTCGGGGACGCCGGTCGCCACCGACTTCGCGTACTCGAAGGAGCAGGTCGTGGCCACCCTGACGGGGCTGCTCGACCGCTTCCGGCCCACCTTCGTCCGCACCCTGGACCCGACGCCCGGCACGGACGCGGCGACGGGACGGCTGCGGGACCACCAGGACCACGCGTACGGGGCGCGCTTCGCGCAGGCGGCCCTCGACCGGTACGCGCGGATGCCCGGGCATCCGCGCGTCGGCGTGCAGAGCTACCTGGGCTATCCGAACACCGAGCTGCCGCAGGCCCTCGACGGCCGCACCGCCGAGGAGAAGCTGCGCAGCCTGCGGACGTACGCCTGGCTGGACGGGACCGACCACTGCGGCAGCCCGGCGGGGTGCGGCGACCTGAAGATGGCGGACCGGCCGCAGGGCCGGGGCTGGACGGGCACCGTGCGGTACGCGCGGGGCGCCTCGACCGGGTGGCTCCAGGCGGGCGCGGACGGCGGGCTGCGCGCCTTCGGCGTCCAGGACGGGCGGCTCGCGACCTGGCACCGGACGCCCGGGGGCGACGCCTGGAAGGGGCCCGAGCTGCTGCCCGGCGGCGGGCTCGACGGCGGCGTCGACACCGTACGGCTGGCGGACGGGCGGATCGCGGTCTTCGGCACCCGGACCACGTTCGCGGGCCCGGCCGGCTACCGGCGCGAGGTCGTCACCGTCGAACAGACCGCGCCGGGCGGGCGGTTCGGGGCGTGGCGCTCGCTCGGCACGCCCGGGAAGCGGGACGAGGCCGACCGGACGCCGGACATCAGCGCGCCCGCGGTGACCGTGGACGGCACGGGGCGGGTCTCGCTCTTCCTGCGCGACGGCGACCACCGGCTCGCCGGACGGGAGCGGACGCCGGACGGCGGCTGGGGGCCGTGGCGCCGCCTCGGCGGCGCCGGGCTGCACGGCGACCCGGTGGCGGCGACGGACGCCGCCGGGCGTGCGTACGTCTTCGCGGGAACCCGCGGCTCGGTCCTGATGTGGACCGGTGGCCCGGGCGGCGGCCGGGTCGCCGGGCCGCGGCCGACCGGGCTGCCGGCGACCACGCTCGCGCTGAGCGCGGGCCCCTCGCCGGCCGGCGACGGCGTCCGGCTCTGGTCCCGCGAGCCCGGCACCGGCGCGCCGAAGGCCGCCGACTTCGCGGGCACCGCCGGGCCGGTCCCGGTCGCCCCGCCGTCCGGCGACGTCGCCGGCTTCGGCCCGGTGAGCGCGACGGACGGCCTGGTCGCGGCCCGCTCCAGGACCGGCCGCCTGGCGGTGGCCCCGCCGGCGGACGGCGGGGCCTGGCGCCTCTCGGGCTTCCCGCTCGCGGGCGCCCCGGCGGCGGGCCCGGGCGGGGTGGCCGCCCTGGGCCAGGACGGCCTCCTCCACTGGGTCCCGGCGCCCCGCTGACTGCGGGCCCGCGCGGGTCAGGCGCCGAGGAGGACCGGGAAGGACTCCAGGTCGTTCTGGGTCATCACCGGGAGGTTGCGCAGCTCCTCGTCCGGGACGGCGAGGCGCAGCCCGGGGAAGCGGGCGAAGAGCGCCGGGAGGGCGATGCCCGCCTCGACGCGGGAGAGCGCCGCGCCGGGGCAGATGTGCGGGCCGTGGCCGAAGGTCATGTGGCGGTGGGGCGCCGGCCGGGTGATGTCGAAGGCGTCGGCGTCCGGGCCGTGCTGCTCGGGGTCGCGGCCGATCGCCCGATAGGAGATGACCACGCCCTCGCCCTTGGGGATCACGGCGTCGCCGACCTCGATGTCCTCGGTGGCGAACCGCATCAGGAGGTGGGTGGTGGGGGTGTCCCAGCGCAGCGTCTCCTCGACGACCGTCTCCCAGGAGACCTCGCCGGCCAGCACCTTCCGCAGCTGCTCGGGGTGGGCGAGCAGGGCGCGGACGGCGTTGAGGACGAGGCCGATGGTGGTCTCGTGGCCCGCGGCGACCATCGCCTTGAGGTTGCCGACGACCTCCTCCTCGGTCAGCGGCTCGCCGCCGTCCTCGGCGAGGATGAGCGCCGAGGTCAGGTCGTCGGTGGGCAGGGCGGTCTTCGCGCGGACCAGGTCCGTGTAGAAGACGTCGAGCTCGGCGAGGAGGGCGAGCCGCTCCTCCTGCGGGGTGAGCATCGAGAAGAACTTCTTGTACTGCCGGGTGAGCATGGTGTTGGCCTGGGGGTCGACGCCCATCAGCATGCCGACGACCCGCATCGGCAGCGGCTGCGCGAAGACGGACTTGAGGTCGACGACGGAGCCGTCCCGGCCGGCGTCCTCCAGGGCGTCGAGGAGTTCGGCGGTGAACTTCTCTATGTCGGGGCGGATCGCCTCCAGGCGGCGGGGGGTCAGCGCCTGGGAGGTCTTGGCGCGCAGCCGGCGGTGCTCCTCGCCGTCGACGGTGAACATGGAGCGGCCGGCGTCGATCATCCCGATGAGCGGCCAGGCGTGGGTGACGGCTCCGCTGGTCCACAGGTCCCAGGCGGCCATGTCCTTCACGAGCCGGGGGTCGACGAGCAGCCGGCGGGCGTCGGCGTGCCGGGTGACGGCCCAGGCGGGCACGCCGAGCAGGTCGATGCGGGCGAGCGGGCCGGCGGCGCGGATCCGGTCGGTCTCGCCGTCGAGGTCCTGGACCATCGGGTCGACGACGACGGGAGCGGCGTCCCGGGCGGCTGCGTGCGGGCAGGTCACGAGGGGTCTCCAGTGGTGGGTACGGGGGTGAACCGGACGGGCAGGGCGGTGGTGCCGCGCAGGAAGGCGGAGGGGCGTCGGACCAGTTCCCCCACGGGGACGGCGAGTTCGAGGTCGGGCAGCCGGTCGAGGAGGACCTCGATGCCGGTCCTGGCGATGATCTCGGCGATCTCCTGGGCGGGGAAGGGGCAGCGGTACTCGCCGTGGCTGAAGGCGAGGTGGGCGCCGCCTCCGCCGCGTTCGCCGGGGGTGGCGGCGGGGGCGCCCTGCCGGATCACCGGGTCGGTGTTGGCGGCGCCGAGGCCGAGCAGCAGCAGGTCGCCGGCCTTGATCCGCCGGTCGCCGAGGCGGGTGTCGCGGGACGGCCAGCGGCCGGCGAGGATCTGGGTGGGGCCCTCCTCCCACAGCACCTCGGTCATGGCGTCGGCGACGCTGCGGCGGCCCCGGGCCATGGAGTCGGCGAACTCTCCCTCGGTGAGCATCAGCCGGACGGAGCTGCCGATCCAGTCGGCGGTGGTGAGGTGCCCGGCGGCGGTGATCGCCATCAGGTCGAGCATGTACTCCTCGTCCGTGAACTCCTCGGAGTGGGCGAGCATCCGGGAGGTCACGTCGTCGCCGGGCTCGGCGCGCTTGGCGGCGACCAGGCGGGCCATGTGCTCGCCGAACCGCCGGTGGGCGTTCTGCGCCTCGGGCCCGCCGTCGGCGAGGTCCTTCAGCACCCGGGCGATGTCGGCGCCTTCGTCGTCGGGGAAGCCGACGAGCCGGGCGAGGACGAGGACCGGGAGGGGCTCGCAGAAGGCGGCGACCAGGTCGGCGGTGCCGCGGGCGCAGAAGGCGTCGACGAGCCGGTCGGCCAGCTGCTCGCAGTGGCCGCGGATCTCGAAGGGGTCGACGGCCTCCAGGGCGGGGACGACCATCCGGACGTGCCGCCGGTGCTCCTCTCCCGCGGTGAAGTAGATGGAGGGGAGGGGCTGTCCGACCATCGGGAGCAGCGGCCAGTCGGCGGGGACGTGCGGCCACTGGTTCCACAGGCCGACGTCCCGGGGGAAGAGTTCGGGGTCGCTGGTGACCTGGTGGACCTCGCGGTAGCCGATGACCAGCCAGGCGGGGAAGCCGCCGGGGAGTTCCACGGGAACGACGGGGCCGTGCTCGCGGCGCATGGACCGGTAGAGGGCCTGCGGGTCGGTGTGGAAGCCGGGCCCGGAGAGCGGGACGGCCGCGGGGCACCCGGGCGGAGGTGCGGCATCGGAAGCGGGCCCGGCGGTGGGGGAGGGCGTCATCTGTCCTGTCTCCTGCGGTGTGCGGCCAACGCGGGCTCACTATAGGGAGGTTGGGTGACGCCCAAGCGATCGTTCCCGATCCGTCTCAGCCTTCGAGCGAAAGGATCAGATCGGTCGACCGGAGGCAAGGTGAATTTCCGTCAAGTCGCGGGCGTGGAAGGCGTGCACGACGGGACCGGATGCGGGACGGTGGTCGCATGAACTGGACACTGGAAGTCGTCCCGGTCCCCGTCACCGACATGGACCGGGCGAAGGAGTTCTACGCCGAGAAGTGCGGCTTCGCCATCGACCTGGACGACGAGGTCGCCCCCGGGACGCGGATCGTCCAGGCGACCCCGCCGGGCTCGCGCTGCTCCATCGCCCTGCTCTCCGGCATGCCGGAGATGCCCGGCACGAAGACGATGGCCCCGGGCACCCTGCACGGCCTCCAGCTGTGCGTCACCGACATCGAGGCGGCCCGGGAGGCGCTCGTCGAGACGGGCGTCGACGTCTCCCCCGTGATGCACGTCGGGGCGGCCGGCTGGGAGGAGGGCAAGGGCGGGACCTGGAACTCCTTCCTCACCTTCGAGGACCCCGACGGCAACGGCTGGGTGGTCCAGGAGGCCCCCTCGGACCTCACGGACCGCTGAGGACCGGTCCTCCCTACGCCCCCAGCTCCACGAGGAACCGCACGAGACCGCCCTCCCCGTCCGAGACGCGCCGCATCCCGGCCCGCTCCATGACCCGGTGGGAGGCGGCGTTGGCGGGATCGGCATCACCCCGCAGCTCGGTCGCGCCGGCGGCCCGGGCGATGCCGATCACCGCCGCGAGCGCCTCGGAGGCGTACCCCTTCCCGCGCTCCCCCGGCACGACCCCGTACCCGACGGTCACGCCCCCGTCCGCGCCGGGCGGCCCGTGGAACCCGATCCCTCCGACGACGAGCCCGCTCTCCGCGAGCCGTATCTGATACGTACGGAACGCCCCCGGATCCCCGTCCTCGGCGCACCTCCGCAGAAACGCGCCGACCGAGGCGAGGTCCCCCACCCCCGGATACCCCTCCGCCCACCGCTCCCCCGGCAACGGCTCACGAGCGGCGACCCGCTCGCCCTCGGCGACGGTCAGGGGGTGCAGGAACAGTCGCCCGGTGGCGACGGATTCGATCGTCATACCGGGCAGTCTGGACACCCCGCCCCCGCACGGCAACACCATTCCCGCCGCCGCGCGCCCGCCAGGGGGCTACAGCACCGGCAGGTTCTTCCGCAGCTCGAAGGCGGTGACCTCGGAGCGGTACTCCTCCCACTCCTGCTTCTTGTTCCTCAGGAAGAAGTCGAAGACGTGCTCGCCGAGGGTCTCGGCGACCAGTTCGGACTTCTCCATGAGGGCGATGGCCTCGCCGAGGTTCTGCGGGAGGGGCTCGATGCCCATGGCGCGGCGCTCGGAATCGGAGAGGGCCCAGACGTCGTCGTCGGCGCCGGCCGGGAGTTCGTAGCCCTCCTCGATGCCCTTGAGGCCGGCGGCGAGGAGGACCGCGTAGGTCAGGTAGGGGTTGGCGCCGGAGTCGATGGAGCGGACCTCGACGCGGGAGGAGCCGGTCTTGCCGGGCTTGTACATGGGGACGCGGATGAGGGCGGAGCGGTTGTTGTGGCCCCAGCAGATGTACGAGGGGGCCTCGCCGCCCGAGCCGGCGGTGCGGGAGGAGCCGCCCCAGATGCGCTTGTACGAGTTGACCCACTGGTTCGTGACGGCGGAGATCTCGCCCGCGTGCTTGAGGAGGCCGGCGATGAAGGAGCGGCCCACCTTGGAGAGCTGGTACTCGGCGCCCGACTCGTAGAAGGCGTTCCGGTCGCCCTCGAAGAGGGAGAGGTGGGTGTGCATGCCCGAGCCGGGGTAGTCCGAGAACGGCTTCGGCATGAAGGTCGCCTGCACGCCCTGTTCGAGCGCCACCTGCTTCATGACCAGGCGGAAGGTCATGATGTTGTCGGCGGTGGAGAGCGCGTCGGCGTACCGGAGGTCGATCTCCTGCTGGCCGGGGGCGCCCTCGTGGTGGGAGAACTCGACCGAGATGCCCATCGATTCCAGCATGGTGATCGCCTGGCGGCGGAAGTCCATGCCGACGTTCTGCGGGGTGTGGTCGAAGTAACCGGAGTTGTCGGCCGGGGTGGGACGCGAGCCGTCGAGCGGCTTGTCCTTCAGCAGGAAGAACTCGATCTCGGGGTGCGTGTAGAAGGTGAAGCCGAGGTCGGACGCCTTGGCGAGGGCCCGCTTGAGGACGAAGCGCGGGTCCGCGAAGGACGGCGAGCCGTCCGGCATGAGGATGTCGCAGAACATCCGGGCGGTCCCGGGGGCCTCGGCCCGCCAGGGCAGGATCTGGAAGGTGCCCGGGTCCGGCTTGGCGATCATGTCGGACTCGTAGACGCGGGCGAAGCCCTCGATCGCGGAGCCGTCGAAGCCGATGCCCTCGTCGAAGGCCTGCTCCAGCTCGGCCGGGGCGACGGCGACCGACTTGAGGAAGCCGAGCACGTCGGTGAACCACAGACGCACGAAGCGGATGTCGCGCTCTTCGAGCGTACGGAGCACAAATTCCTGCTGCTTGTCCATTTCCACACCCATCCTCGCTGGTCAGGCCGCCTGCTCCCACCGCCTCGGGCACATCGGGGGGCACCTGAGCATCCCACCACATGGTTTCGCGCACGTTGCACACCCATAGTGCCTGTTCGGATGTGACACAGGTAACCGAGGACCTGGGGAAGTCCTACCCCGTTCGGCCCACGGAGGCCCCTCTCCCACTACGATCTGCGCCCATGGGAGCCCTACGGCTCGAACGCCCGTACCGGCACGCGCGTCCCATGGCACTGGTGAGTGCCGTGGCGACGCTCCTCGCCGCGCTCTTCGTCTGTCTGGGGAGCGGTCCGTCGGGGCCGGGCGGCCATCCGGGGCACGAGCGGGCCGCGGCCCCGGCCTCCGTCGGGCCCACCGCCACCCCCGTCCCCGGCACCGGACGGGCCGCGTACGTCTGCCCGTACGACCGGGGCGACTGCTCCCTCTTCCCGGCCCTCTCCCCCGCGGTGCTCAGCGCCCCGCCCCTCGATCCGCCGCTGCACACCGAGGACCGGCTGCCGCGCGTCGACGCGCTCGCCGGCGAGGGTGCCGGGCGGGATCCCGGGGTCCGGCCGCGCGCCCCGGACCTGCACGTCCTTCAAGTTCTCCGGACCTAGGCCCGCGCCTTTCCCCGAACGACGACTTCCCCCTCTTTATCTTTCCCAGAAGGACGACATCACCATGGCCGCCAACCGCTCCACCACCGCCGACCGCCGCGCCCGAATAGAGGAGATGCGCCGCGCCGAGCAGGCCCGGGAGCGCCGCAACCGCTTCCTCACCCTCGGCGTCTCCGCCGTCGTCGTGCTGAGCCTCGTCGGCTTCGGCACCTTCGTGCTGATGAAGAAGGCCGACGAGGAGGAGGCCAAGGAGGCCGCCGCCAAGGCCCCCATCTCCGGCGAGCAGTCCTGGGACGCGGCGAAGCTGGGCCGCAACCACGTCGAGACCGCCGTGAAGTACGACACCAAGCCCCCGGTCGGCGGCGACCACCACCCGGTGTGGCTGAACTGCAACGGCGACGTCTACGACAAGGCCGTCCCCGAGGTGAACGCCGTGCACTCCCTGGAGCACGGCGCCGTGTGGGTGACGTACAACAAGAAGGCCGCCGAGGCCGACGTGAAGGCGCTGAAGGAGAAGGTCTCCGACACCCCGTACACGCTGATGAGCCCGGTCGACGACCAGACCGGCGCGATCATGCTCTCCGCCTGGGGCAAGCAGGTCACCGTGGACAGCGCGAGCGACCCCCGCGTCGACGCCTTCTTCACCAAGTACGTGCAGGGCAAGCAGACGCCGGAGCCGGGTGCGGCCTGCACCGGCGGTGTCGGCGCCGACGGCATGGGCGGCGCCGGGATGGGCCAGTGAGCGCCCGTCGCACCCGGTACGCGGCGGTCACCGCGGTCGCCCTGTCGGTGCTGTTCGCCGCGGGGGCCGTCACGGTCGCCTCGGCGGAGCGCGAGGAGGCGCCGCGGACCCCGGACACCGCCTCGGCGGACGCCGGTTTCGCCCGCGACATGTCGGTCCATCACCAGCAGGCCGTCGAGATGTCCTTCATCGTCCGGGACCGGACGACCGACGAGTCGGTGCGCCGGCTCGCGTACGACATCGCCAACACCCAGGCCAACCAGCGCGGCATGATGCTCGGCTGGCTCGACGTGTGGGGCCTGCCGAAGGTCGAGTCGGGCACCGCGCCGATGAGCTGGATGGGCATGCCCGTCACCGGTGACGCCGCCGCCAAGGACGGCGCGCTGATGCCCGGCATGGCAACGGACACGCAGCTCGACGCGTTGCGGAAGGCGTCCGGCAAGGACGCCGAGATCCTCTACCTGCGGCTGATGACCGCCCACCACAAGGGCGGGGTGCACATGGCCCAGGGCTGTGTGCAGAAGTGCTCGGTGGACATCCAGCGGGACCTCGCCCAGGGCATGGTCGACGCCCAGGAGTCGGAGATCGCGCTGATGGCGGACATGCTCCGCAAGCGCGGCGCCACCGACTGATCCGGCCCCGCGGGACCCCGGCCCCCGTGACCCGCTGCGGTCGCGGGGGCCGACGCGTGCCAGGAGAATGAGAGGCGCTCGGGGACGACGTACGTGCAACGACGTTCGACGAAAGGTACGCACCCCATGACCACGGCGAAGGACATCATGCACCCGGGAGCCCGTTGGATCCCGGAACACGAGACGCTCGACCGCGCGGCGCAGCTGATGCGCGACCTGAACGTGGGGGCGCTCCCCGTCGCCGACGAGAACGAGCGGCTGTGCGGCATCGTCACCGACCGCGACATCGTGGTCCGCTGTGTGGCGATGGGACACGACCCGGCGAAGGTGACCTGCGGCTCGATCGTCGAGGGCACGCCGCGCTGGATCGACGCGGGCGCCGACGTGGGCGCGGTCCTGGAGGAGATGCAGAGCCACCAGATCCGGCGGCTCCCGGTGATCGAGAACAAGCGGCTCGTCGGCATGATCAGCGAGGCCGACCTGACGCAGCAGCTGTCGGACGAGCAGCTGAAGGCGTTCTGCGCGAGCGTCTACGCCGCTTCCTGAAGCGCCTGGAGGACGACCCGGGCGAGCGTGCCGGGGGCGTCCCGCATGACCAGATGGCCCGAGGGCACGGCCGCCACGTAGCGGGCGCCGAGCCGTCGGGCCAGCGTGCGCTGGCGGTCCTCCCAGCGGGCGGAGCCGTCGGGGGCGGCGAGGACGGTGACGGGGGCGGCGGGCGGCAGGGGGCGCGCGCGGCGCAGGGCGAGGAGTCCGGCGGCGACGGAGCCGTAGGAGGCGTTCTCGCGCAGGGCGCCGCGCCAGACGCGTGAGGCGCGGTAGACGCGGCGGGCCTCGGCGGGCGGTGCGGGGTCGGGGCGGACGGCGAGGCGGCGCAGCGCGGGGCCGAGGGCGGCGGGCAGGCCGAGGGCGGTGAGCGCGGTCCCGGCGGCCTCCGCGGCGGCGGCGAGGGCCGGGCCGCCGGGGCGGGGGTGGTCCTCGACGGAGGAGTCGACGAGGACCAGGGCGGCGGTGAGGTGGGGGTGGAGGCGGGCGAAGCCCTCGGCGTGCAGTCCGGCGATCGAGTGGCCGACGACGGTGACGGGCCCGGGCAGCCGCAGGGCGTCGAGAAGGGCGGCGATCCGGTCGGCCTCGCCCGCGAGGGTGGGGGGTGTGGTGCTCTCCTGGGTCAGGCCGTGGCCGGGACGGTCGAAGCGGACGACGGTGCGGTGCGGGGCGAGCAGCGGGACGACCGGGTCCCAGTCGAACCAGGCGAGGCCGAGCCCGGCGGAGAGCACGCAGACGGGTCCGTCGCCGTCGACGGCGACGTGGTGGGCGAGGCCCCCGAGGCGCACGAAGGTCATGGTCGGGTGTCTTCCCCGATACGGCCGGCTCCGCCCGTACGAGCGGCCTCCCGGGCCATCGACGCGGCGAGGAGCGCGATCCAGGCGGCGACGAGCAGCACCTGGAGGCGCTGGGCGGCGCCGAGTCCGGCGTGGCCTCCGCCGGACTCGAAGGAGGCGACGGCGGCGAGGGTCCAGGCGGTGGCGGCGAGTGCGAGGCCGACGAGGAACGGCCCGGTGCGGGCCAGGAGCGGCCAGAGGCCGTACCGGCGGGCGGCGAGGGTGAGGGCGGCCATGGCGACGAGCGCGCCGGTCATGGCGAGTCCGGAGCTGACGGCGTGGGCCGTGTGGGTGGCGGGGACGAGTCCGGCGGCCTCGCGGGCGGCGCACGCGGGGTCGGCGGTGGCGGCGCAGCTGAGCGGGAGGCGGGAGTCGACGGCGGTGGCGGCGCCGAAGAGGGCGAGGGCGGCCCAGCCGGCGAGGAGCCAGGGGCGGCGGCCGGCGGGTCCGGGGGCGGTGCGGGCCCAGCGGGGGACGCCGGGCGCGGGGTCCTCGGGGGCGCGGGCGGCGCGGAGGCCGAGGACGGCGCCGGCGAGGACGAGGAGGCCGGCGGCGAGGTCGGTGGCGCGGAAGAGGCCGCCGAGCGGCTGGTCGGCGGCGGCGAGCTCGGAGACGTACGTGCGGACCGGGTCGAGCCCGGTCCGCACGAAGGCTTCGAGGACCCAGGCGGTGTACGCGAGCGCCCCCAGGAGGAGCAGGGCGGCGGACGCGCGCGTGACCTTTCCGGGCATACGGGGTCAGACGTCAGGGAGTGCCGGAAGGTTCCCGGTGTTCGGGGTGGACCCATTCGGGCTTGCGGAACCTGAGGAGGGCGGCGGGGATGAGGAGGCCGAGGACGAGCAGGCCGCCGCCGACGACGAGGAGGTAGCGCCAGAGCGGTTCGCCGTCGAACTGGTCGGGCGGGACGAAACCGATGACGAGGGCGAGGACGGAGGCGACGAAGCCGATGGAGGCGACCCAGGTGACGGCGGGGACGCGGAAGCCGCGCTCGACGCCGGGCTGGGTGCGGCGGAGCTTGACGACGGCGACGAACATCAGCAGGTAGGCGATCAGGTAGATCTGCACGGTGATGACGGAGAACATCCAGTACGAGCTGGAGACGGAGTCGCTGAAGGCGTACAGGATGCCGATCAGGGTGGTGACGACGCCCTGGGCGACCATGATGGCGGTCGGGGAGCCCGCCTTGTTGAACTTCTGGAAGGCGGGCGGGAGGTAGCCCTCCTGGCGGGAGAGCAGGACGAGGCCCTTGGCGGGTCCGGAGAGCCAGGTGAGCATGCCGCCGAGGGCGGCGCAGACCAGCATGACGCCGACGACCCGGGTCATCCAGCCGATGGAGAAGTGGTCGAAGAAGGCCTGGAAGGCCTGCATCAGGCCGGCGGTGAGGCTGAGCTGGTCGGACGGCATCACCCAGGCGATGGCGAGGGCCGGAAGGATGAAGATCAGCAGGACGAGCCCGGTGGCCAGGAACATCGCCTTGGGGTACTCGCGCTTGGGTTCGCGCAGCGAGGAGACGTGGACACCGTTCATCTCCATGCCCGCGTAGGACAGGAAGTTGTTGACGATGAGGACGAGGCTGGCGAGGCCGGTCCACGGGGGCAGCCAGTGGTCGGCGCTCATCGGCTGGGCGGAGGGGTTGCCCTGGCCGAGGAAGACCATGCCGAGGAGGACGAGGAGCACGCCGGGGACGAGGGTGCCGATGATCAGGCCGAAGGAGGAGAGTCCGGCGATGGCCTTGGTGCCGCGCGAGGAGATCCAGACGCCGGCCCAGTAGACGGTGACGATGACGACGGCGACGTAGAGGCCGTTCTCGGCGAGCGACGGGTCGATGACGTACGCGAAGGTCGAGGCCACGTAGGCGAGCAGGCTCGGGTAGTAGGCGATCGTCATGGCGAACTGGCACCAGACGGCGAGGAAGCCGAGCGGTTTGCCGAGGGCCTCGCTGACCCAGCGGTAGATGCCGCCGGACCAGCCGGAGGCGAGTTCGGCGCCGACGAGGGCGGTGGGGAGGAGGAAGACGACGGCGGGGAGGAGGTAGAGGAAGATCGCGGCCAGTCCGTAGATGGCCATGGTCGGCGCGGGCCGCAGGGAGGCGACGGACGCCGTGGTCATGAAGGCGAGCGTGAGCCAGGAGATGAACTGCCGCTTGGTGCCGTCGTCCTGGAGGACCGCCACGTCCTCGCCGGTGGCGGGCCGGGCCGACTCCGCCGGATCGTCAGTGGTCGTCATGGGCCCATGATCAGCGGGGCGGGCCTTCTTCGCATGTCGGGGCGAAACGGTTCCGCGGGCACGGGCGGGGCGCGGTTCCCAGGACATAGCGTCGGTTTGACGATTACACTGGGGGGCGTGCATCGACTACGCCTCGCGCTGAATCAGATCGACTCCACCGTCGGGGACATCGCCGGGAACTCCGAGGCGATCGTCCACTGGACCCGGCACGCCGTCGGGCAGGGCGCGCATCTCGTCGCCTTCCCCGAGATGGCGCTGACCGGCTATCCCGTCGAGGACCTGGCCCTGCGTCCGTCCTTCGTCGAGGCCTCCCGCGCAGCGCTGCTCGCGCTCGCCGAGCGGCTCGCCGACGAGGGCTTCGGCGAGGTGCCGGTGGTCGTCGGCTACCTGGACCGCACCGAGCGGGCGGTGCCCCGGCTCGGCCGCCCGGCCGGCTCTCCGGAGAACGCGGCGGCGGTGCTGCACCGCGGCCGGGCCGTGCTGCGCCTCGCCAAGCACCACCTGCCGAACTACGGCGTCTTCGACGAGTTCCGCTACTTCGTGCAGGGCGACACCCTGCCGGTGCTGCGGGTCCGCGGGGTCGACGTGGCGCTCGCGATCTGCGAGGACCTGTGGCAGGAGGGCGGCCGGGTGCCGGCGGCGCGCAGCGCCCGCGCCGGACTGCTGCTCTCGGTGAACGCCTCGCCGTACGAGCGGGACAAGGACGACACCCGGCTCGAACTGGTCCGCAAGCGGGCCCAGGAGGCCGGCTGCGTCACCGCCTACCTGGCCTCGACCGGCGGACAGGACGAGCTGGTCTTCGACGGCGACTCGATCGTGGTGGACGCGGCGGGCGAGGTCATCGCGCGGGCCCCGCAGTTCACCGAGGGCAGCGTGATCCTCGACCTGGACCTGCCGGCCGCCGACCCGGACGCCCCGGCGCCGGGGACGGTGGTGGACGACGGGCTGCGGATCGACCGGGCGGTCCTGGAGGGCCCGGCCGGCGAGCCGCTCCCGCTGACCGAGGCGGAGCTGACGGGCGGTTACGCGCAGCGGCTCGACGACGACGAGGAGGTCTACTCGGCGCTCGTCATCGGACTGCGCGCGTACGTCGCGAAGAACGGTTTCGGCTCGGTGGTGATCGGCCTCTCCGGCGGCATCGACTCGGCGCTGGTCGCCGCGATCGCCTGCGACGCGCTGGGCGCGGACCGGGTGCACGGGGTGTCGATGCCGTCGAAGTACTCCTCGGAGCACTCCAGGGGCGACGCGGCCGAACTGGCCCGCCGTACCGGGCTGCACTTCCGCACGGTCCCGATCGGTCCGATGTTCGACGCGTACATGGCCGCCCTCGAACTCACCGGGCTGGCGGAGGAGAACCTCCAGTCCCGGCTGCGCGGCACGACCCTGATGGCGGTCTCCAACCAGGAGGGCCACCTCGTCCTCGCCCCGGGCAACAAGTCCGAGCTGGCGGTGGGCTACTCGACCCTCTACGGCGACTCCGTCGGCGCCTACGGGCCCATCAAGGACGTCTACAAGTCGGACGTCTTCCGGCTGGCCCGCTGGCGCAACCGCGCGGCCGAGGAGCGCGGCCAGACCCCGCCGATCCCGGAGAACTCCATCGTGAAGCCGCCCAGCGCCGAGCTGCGCCCGGGCCAGGTGGACACGGACTCGCTGCCGGACTACGAGGTGCTGGACCGGATCCTCGCGCTGTACGTGGACCAGGACCAGGGGACGGAGGCGATCGTGGCGGCCGGCTTCGACGCGGAGCTGGTGGCGCGGACGCTGCGGATGGTGGACGCGGCGGAGTACAAGCGGCGCCAGTACCCGCCGGGCACCAAGATCTCGGCGAAGGGCTTCGGCAAGGACCGGCGGCTGCCGATCACGAACCGCTGGCGGGAGACACCGGCGTCCTGACCGGTTCCCCGGGGGCGAGGGGGCTTCGCGCGACGACGTGCGAGGCCCCCTCCGCCGTCCTCCCCCTGCGGTCGAGGAGACCGGCGGTCACGGCGACGGCGAGGCCGACGGCGGCGAGGGCCGCGCCGACCAGGGCCGGGGAGGTCCAGCCCCAGCCGGCGGCGACGGCGGCGCCGCCCGCCCAGGCGCCGCCCGCGTTGGCGAGGTTGAAGGCGGAGTGGTTGGAGGCCGAGGCGAGGGTCGGGGCGTCCTTCGCCTTCTCCATGACCAGCATCTGGAGCGGGGTGGTGGTCATGAAGCCGACGGCGCCGAGCACCACCACGGTGACCAGGGCCAGCCAGGGCACGTGGACGGTGAAGCGGAAGGCGACCAGCGTGACGGCGAGGGCGGCCAGGGAGCCGTACAGGGTGGGGCGCGGGGCGCGGTCGGTGAGCGGTCCGGCGGCGAGCGCGCCGGCGGTCATGCCGATCCCGAAGAGGGCGAGGACGACGGTGACGGTGGACTCGCCGAAGCCCATCACCTCGGTGGTCATGGAGGCCAGGTAGGAGTAGACGGCGAAGACGCCGGCGAAGCCGAGGACGGCGGTCAGCAGGCCGAGGAGCACCTGCGGGCGGCCGAGGGCGCGCAGTTCGCGGCCGAGGCCCTGGCGCTCGTCGACGGGGAGGTCGGGGACGAGCCGGGCGAGGGCGGCGAGCGCGGCCAGGCCGATGACGGTGACCACGACGAAGGTGGCGCGCCAGCCGAGGTGCTGGCCGAGCAGGGTGGCGGCGGGGACGCCGAGGATGTTGGCGACGGTGAGGCCGAGGAACATGGTGGCGACCGCGCGGGCCTGCCGGTCGGGGCGGACGAGCCGGGCGGCGACGACGGCTCCGACGCCGAAGAAGGCGCCGTGCGGGAGGCCGGCGAGGACGCGGCCGGCGAGGAGCCAGCCGTAGCCGGGGGCGAGGGCGGAGGCGAGGTTGCCGACGGTGAACAGGGCCATCAGCAGGAGCAGCATCCGCTTGCGCGGGAGGCGGGAGCCGAGGGCGGTGAGCAGCGGGGCGCCGACGACGACGCCGAGGGCGTAGGCGGAGACGAGGTGGCCCGCGGTGGGGACGGTGGTGCCGAGGTCGCCGGCGACGTTGGGCAGCAGGCCCATCATCACGAACTCGGTGGTGCCGATGCCGAAAGCGGAGATGGCCAGGGCTATCAGGGCCACGGGCATGGGTGGGAGACCCTTTCCGGATCCAGGGGTTTGTTTTCTTACGAAACAAATTGTCGCAGATCCCGGACGGTCCCTCGTACGCCCGGCTCCCGGCGGCTCAGAAGGTGACGCGGGCCGCGAGGGGGAGGTGGTCGCTGTCGGTCTCCGGCAGGGCCCAGGAGGAGACCGGCTCGACGCCCCGGACCAGGATCTGGTCGATGCGGGCCATCGGGAAGGAGGCCGGCCAGGAGAAGCCGAAGCCGTCGCCGGCCGCGCCCTGGGTGGAGCGCAGCTGGGAGGTGACGGCGTTGAGGGCGCGGTCGTTCATGGTGCCGTTGAGGTCGCCGAGGAGGACGACGCGCGGGGCGCGGTCCTTGGCGATGGCCTCGCCGAGGGCGTTGGCGCTGGTGTCGCGCTGGTTGGCGGTGAAGCCGGCGTTCAGCTTGACCCGCACGGACGGCAGGTGGGCGACGTACACCCGCAGCTCGCCCTGGGGGGCGACGACGGTGGCCTGCATGGCGCGGGTCCAGCCCATGTGGATGTCGACCGGGCGGGGGTCGCGCAGCGGCAGCCGGCTCCACAGGCCGACGGTCCCCTGGACGGAGTGGTACGGGTACTTCTCCGCCAGCTCCCGCTCGTAGACCGGCACCGCGTCGGCCTTCAGCTCCTCCAGGGCCAGCACGTCGGCGTCGGAGCCGGCGAGCGAGCGGGCGGTCCCGGCCGGGTCGGGGTTGTCGGCGTTGACGTTGTGGGTGGCGACGGTGAGGTCGCCGCCGGAGGCCGACTTGTCGGCGACGAGGCCGCCGAAGAGGTTGAGCCAGACGACCGCGGGGAGCAGCAGGGCGAGCAGCGCGGTGGCGGAGCGGCGCAGCAGGGCGAGGAGGAGCAGGACCGGCACGAAGAGGCCGAGCCAGGGCAGGAAGGTCTCGGTGAGGCTGCCGAGGTTGCCGACGCGGTTGGGGATCTGGGCGTGGAAGGCCATCAGGAGCGTCAGGACGAGGGCGCAGAGCGCCAGCACGATGCCGCGGCGCCAGATCCCCGGGTCGCGTCGGAGGCGGCCGAGGGCGGAGCGGAACCGGTCGCGGGACCCGGAAGGGGTACCTCCCGTTCCGCCGTGCTCCGTCCCCGTCATGTCCACCCGCGCCATCGCTGCCCTCGCTCGTCTTGCCGTGCCGTCCGTGCCGTCCGTGCTCCGGGACCCGGGCTCGACCCTAGGCGATACGGGGCCCCGCGCACTCCCCCAAGGACGGACGCGGCGTGTGGCGGGGTTCCGGCCGGAGGCCGGTTCGGGCGGGCTGTGACAGAACGCGCACATTCGTGCGGGTCGGGCGGGGTCAGTCCCTCGGCCGGACCCCGTCGAGGATGGCGTCCGCGACGCGCGCGGGGAAGTCGGGCGAGAGGTCGGCGTCCGGCTGGAGGACGGTACGGAGCAGGAGCGGCCCGATGAACAGGTCGTTGACCAGGTCCAGGTCGAGGTCGGCGCGCACCTCGCCGGTGGCGACGCCCCGCTGGAGGACCTCGATGCCGCGACGGCGGCGGGGCTCGATGGCGGTGCGGTGGTACTGGTCCCAGAGCCTCGGGTACGCCTGCATCTGCGTGAACATGTTCCGCAGCAGCGCGGACGACCGCTTGGCGAGCCCGCGCCGCCGCATGAACTCCAGCATCATCACGAGGTCGTCGCGCACCGAGACGCCCGGGAGCTCGGGGTCGGGCGGCTCGACGGACCGGATCAGCTCGACCAGCAGGTCCTCCTTGCCGGCCCAGCGGCGGTAGATCGTCGCCTTCCCGACCCCCGCGGTCCGCGCGATCCGCTCGATGGAGATGTCCCCCAGCGGCACCCCGCCCTCCAGGAGCCCGATCACGGCGTCGAAGATCGCCCGTTCCACGGCCTCGCTGCGGGGCCGCCCGCGGCGCGCTCCCCCGTCACCGCCCGCCTCGGCGCCGGACGGCGTCCCGGTCTCCGGCCCGGAGGCCGTACCGGACGCCGGGCCGGGGTCGCCGCCCGGAGCTCCGGGGTTCTCGCCGTCCGCCAGGGACACGCACGCCGCCTCTCGTCGTCGTCATGGGAAGGCCGTCGCCCCCATTCTCGCCCGGCACGGGCGGGGACCCGGCCGGGCGGGGCCGGGCCCGGCCGGAATCGCACCGGGTCCGTGGGCCCCGGCACCGGCCCCCTCCCGAGGGGGCTCAGCGGTGGGCCGGGGCCGCCGGTTCCGGGGCGGCGCGGGTCGGGGCGCCCGGGGGCGGGGTGCGGCCGGGCAGGAAGGCGGCGACGACCAGCGTGCCGACGGCGGCGATCGCCGCCGAGGCGAAGGCGGTGATGTGCATGGCGTCGAGGAAGGCCTGGTGGGCGGGGGCCGTGAGGGCGTCGGCGTGGAGCTTCTCCGCGACCGCGAGGGTGGCCTCCAGGGACTCGCCCGCGGTGGTGCGCACCGCCGGCGGCAGGGCGGCGAGGTGGGGTTCGATCTCGCTCCGGTAGACCGAGGAGAGGACCGAGCCCAGGACCGCGACGCCGAGCGCGCCGCCGACCTGCCGGAAGGTGTTGTTGATCGCGGAGCCCGAGCCCGCCTTCTCGCGCGGCAGCGACTGCATGATCGCGACGGTGACCGGCGGCATGATGTGCGCCATGCCCGCGCCCTGCACCAGGAAGACCAGGGCCATCACCCACACCGGGGTGTCCGCGTCGAAGAAGGCGAAGGCGCCGAGGCCGAGGGCGACGGCGGCCATGCCGCAGGCGCAGACCGCCCGCGCGCCGAAGCGCGCGACGGCGAGCCGGGCGCGGGGCGCGAAGACCATCTGCGCGAGGGCGAGCGGCAGCAGGAGGAGCCCGGAGTCGAGCGCGCTGTAGCCGCGGACGCTCTGGAGGTAGAAGGCGGAGAAGAAGGTCACGCCCATGAGGGCGAAGAAGACCAGGGCGATCGCGGCGACGGCGGCCGAGAAGACCGGCTTGCGGAAGTACGACACGTCGAGCGCCGGGTGGTCGCTGCGCTTCTCGTACAGGACGAAGGCGGTGAGGGCGGCGAGGCCCGTGAGGACCGGGACGAGGACCCCCGGCTCGGTGAACGACGCCCGCTCGCCGCCGCGGATGATCCCGTACACGAGGAGGACGAGGCCGAGGACGGAGAGGAGGACGCCGACGAGGTCGATCCGGCCGGGCGCCGGGTCCTTGGACTCGGGGACCAGCCAGGCCATGAGGGCCAGGGCCACGAGCACCACCGGCACGTTGACGAGGAAGATCGAGCCCCACCAGAAGTGCTCCAGGAGGACGCCGCCGGTGATCGGGCCGATCGCGATGGCGAGGCCGACGCCGCCGGCCCAGATGCCGATCGCCTTGGGCTGCTCGTCGCGCTCGAAGACGTTCATGAGGACGGCGAGGGTGGCCGGCATGACGAAGGCCGCGCCGAGGCCCATCACGGCCCGGTGGGCGATCAGCTCGCCCGGCGAGCCGGAGAAGGCGGCGAGGGCGGAGCCGAGTCCGAAGACGGCCAGGCCGGCGAGGAGGGACTTCTTGCGGCCGAACCGGTCGCCGAGGAGACCGGAGGCGAAGAGGAGGCCGGCGAAGACGAGCGTGTAGGAGTTGATCGCCCACTCCAGCTCGCTCTGGGTGGCGCCGAGCCCGACCGGGTCCGGGGAGGCGATCGTCTTGACCGCCACGTTCAGGATCGAGTTGTCGAGGACGACGATCAGCAGGCTGAGCATGAGCACGCCGAGGATGGCCCAGCGACGGCGGTGGACGGCCTCGGGCACGGAGGCGGGGGGCGGCGAGGGCGGCGAGGAGGGGGACGGCTCTGGCATGGCACCACTCTAGAGCCGTTTCGATACGAGTCCGTCTCGTATTGAAAAACCGTCCGGTGTGAACAGCGCCACTCCGGCCCACTTCCCCGCCCACCCGGCGAAGTGCCACCATGGATGTGGTCCGGGGACGCCGTCAGGGCGCCTCGAGATGACACAAGGAGCCGTTCACCATGACGCTTCAGGCTGCCCAGAAACCGCCCGCCGACAGCACCAGGACGCTGTACGGAGGCAAGGGCTCGCGCCGTCTCACCGTGCACGACATCGCCGCCGCCAAGACCCGCGGCGAGAAGTGGCCCATGCTCACCGCCTACGACGCCATGACCGCCTCCGTCTTCGACGAGGCCGGCATCCCGGTGATCCTCGTCGGCGACTCCATGGGCAACTGCCACCTCGGCTACGACACCACCGTGCCCGTCACGATGGACGAGATGGCCCTCCTCTCCGCCGCCGTCGTCCGGGGCACCAAGCGCGCCCTCGTCGTCGGCGACCTGCCCTTCGGCTCGTACCAGGAAGGGCCCGTCCAGGCCCTGCGCAGCGCCACCCGGCTGGTCAAGGACGCGGGCGTCCAGGCCGTGAAGCTGGAGGGCGGCGAGCGTTCGCTGCCGCAGACCGAGATGCTGGTCCAGGCCGGCATCCCCGTCATGTCGCACCTGGGCCTCACCCCGCAGTCCGTGAACACCATGGGCTACCGGGTGCAGGGCCGCTCCGACGAGGGCGCGCACCGGCTGCTGCGCGACGCCAAGGCCGCCCAGGACGCGGGCGCCTTCGCGCTCGTCCTGGAGCTGGTCCCGGCCGAGCTGGCCGCCGAGATCACCCGCTCGCTCGACATCCCGGTCATCGGCATCGGCGCCGGCCCCGACACCGACGCCCAGGTCCTCGTCTGGACCGACATGGCCGGGCTCACCGGCGGCAAGGTGCCGCGCTTCAGCAAGCAGTACGCCAACCTCCGCGAGACGCTCGGCGACGCCGCCCGCGCCTTCGCCGAGGACGTGGCCGGCGGGTCGTTCCCCGCCGAGGAGCACACCTTCCACTAGGCCACCTCCGGCACCACCGACAGCCCGCCGACTTCCCCCATCGGCGGGCTGTCGTCCGTCTGTAGGCCGTTTGTCGGAAGACTGTCAGCGGCGCCCTGTTCCATGGGGGCATGACGCGATCACAGACCAACGCCGTCGAGGTCCGGGGCCTCGTGAAGCACTTCGGCGAGACGAAGGCCCTGGACGGGGTCGACCTGGACGTCCGCGAGGGCACCGTCCTCGGCGTCCTCGGGCCCAACGGCGCCGGGAAGACCACCCTCGTCCGCTGCCTCTCCACCCTCCTCGTCCCGGACGCCGGGACCGCCACCGTCGCCGGCTACGACGTGGTGCGCCAGCCCCGGCAGCTGCGCCGCACCATCGGCCTCACCGGCCAGTACGCCTCCGTCGACGAGAAGCTCTCCGGCTTCGAGAACCTCTACATGATCGGGCGGCTGCTCGACCTGTCCCGCGCGGACGCCCGCCGCCGCGCCGACGAGATGCTGGAGCGCTTCTCCCTCACCGAGGCCGCCAAGCGCCCGGCGATGAACTACTCCGGCGGCATGCGGCGCCGCCTCGACCTCGCCGCCTCCATGATCGGGCAGCCGGCCGTGCTCTACCTGGACGAGCCGACCACCGGCCTCGACCCCCGCACCCGCAACGAGGTGTGGGACGAGGTCAAGCGGATGGTCTCCGAGGGCGTCACCGTCCTCCTCACCACCCAGTACATGGAGGAGGCCGAGCAGCTCGCGAGCGAGCTGACCGTCATCGACCGGGGCAAGGTCATCGCCCAGGGCGAGGTCGACGAGCTGAAGGCGAAGGTCGGCGGCCGCACCCTGAAGGTCCGCCCGGTCGACCCGGAGCAGCTGCCCGCGATGGCGGCCGCGCTCCGCGAGACCGGTCTCGACGGCGTCGCCGGCGCGACCGTGGTGCCCGACGAGGGCGCGCTGTACGTCCCGATCCTCACCGACCAGCAGCTGACGGCCGTGGTCGCGCTGCTCGGCGCGCGCGGCTTCGGCATCGCCCACATCGGCACCCATCTGCCCAGCCTGGACGAGGTGTTCCTGGCCATCACCGGCCAGAAGACCGCCGTCTCCGACGAGATCACCGAGGAGGTCGCCGCGTGAGCACGACCACGGTCACCAAGTCCCCCGTCGGCGCCCCGGACCGGGCGCCGGCCCGTCCGGTCCGCACCGACGCCGAGGGCCGCATCGGCCTGCGGGCCAACCTCCGCCACATCGGCGCGCTCGCCCGGCGCAACGCCCTCCAGATCAAGCAGGACCCGGAGTCGATGTTCGACGCCGTGTTCATGCCGATCATCTTCATCCTGCTCTTCGTGTACGTCTTCGGCGGCGCGATCTCCGGCAAGGGCAACAACGACGTCTACGTGAACTACGTGACGCCCGGCCTGATGGCGATGATGGGCATGAACATCGCCATGGGGGTCGGCGTGGGCATCAACGACGACTTCAAGAAGGGGGTGATGGACCGCTTCCGGACGATGCCGATCGCCCGCTCCTCGGTCCTCATCGCCAAGATCGTCGTCGAGCTCGGCCGGATGATGATCGCCACCGCGATCCTCCTCGGCATGGGCTTCCTGCTGGGCCTGTCGATCCACACCTCGGTGCTCCACCTGCTGGCCGCCATCGGCCTGTCGGCGGTCTTCGGCGCCTCCCTGATGTGGATCTTCATCCTGCTCGGCCTGAGCCTGAAGTCCGCGCAGGCGGTCCAGGGCATGGCGATGCTGGTCCTGATGCCGCTCCAGTTCGGCTCCTCGATCTTCGCCCCGACGACGACGATGCCCGGCTGGCTGGAGACCTTCACGGACTACAACCCGCTCTCCAACCTCGCCGACGCGGCCCGGAACCTCATCAACGGCGGCCCGGTCGCCCACTCGGTGTGGATGACGCTGGGCTGGGCGCTGGCCATCACCGTCGTCACGGCGCCGCTCGCGGTCTCCAAGTTCCGCAAGAAGACCTGAGCCGCCGCCCCCGATGACGGGGGATCAGGACTCGGCGCGCTCACTGATCGCGTCGGCGGCGCCGCCGAGCAGGGCGGCGGCCTCCTCAGCGGAGAGGCCGCCGCCCTCGGCGTGCGCGGCCTCGAAGGCGTCCGCGCCCAGCGCCGCGCGGGCCAGCTCCGTCGCCCGCGCCAGGTTCTCCCGCTCCAGGCCGGGCTCCCGGTGCCCGTCGGGCACGAGGGCGTCCCGCGCGCCGAGGAGCAGGGCCGCCGTCCGGGCCGCCTCGCCCCCGAGCCCGGCGAGCGCCCAGGCCCCGACCACGAGATGGACCCCGGGCATCTGCGGCACCACCATCAGCGACAGCGGACCCAGGGACCGCTCGTACGCGGAGGCGATCCGGGCGAGCCCGTCGGCGTACTTCCCTTCCAGGACGTCGATCCAGGCCAGGGTGCCGAGGGTGAACCCCTCGAAGACCGCGAGGGTCTCGCTGCCGAACTCCGCCAGGAGGGCCGTCAGATGGGTGCGGGCCTCGGCGGCCCGGCCGGTCCGGCCCAGCGCGAGCGCGAGGAAGAGGCGCGCGCCGAGCTGGGGTTCGTGGCCCGTGCCGGGGTCGTCCAGGATCTCCCGCAGGATCGCCTCGCCCTCCTCGGTCCGGCCCGCCTCGATCAGCGTGTCGGCGTACCGGGCCCGCAGCAGGGTCCGCTGCGAGGGCGCCCCGATCTTCTCCGCGTAGCCGATGGCGGCGGCGAAGTCCCGGGCGGCCTCGTCGTAGGCGAGCAGGCGCTCGTGGGCCTCGCCCCGGGCCGAGAGCGCCTCGGCCGCGCCCCAGGCGTCCCCGAGCCCCTCGAAGAGCGCCAGGCTCTCGTCGGCGTCCGCGATCGCGGAGTCGGCCCACTGGCCCCGGTTGGCCCGCATGTTGGCGCGCATGTGCAGGATGTGGGCCAGCTCCCAGGCGTACCCGTACCGGCGGCAGGCCTCCACGGTGACGTCGAGGAGCTCGTGCAGCCGCTCGGGCTCCCCCATGATCAGCACGGCGAAGACCGCGAAGGAGCCGGGGAGCCGGCAGGTCTGCGGCAGCCCGGGCCGGTAGACGGCGGTGATCTCGCCGAGCCGGGCCTGCCCCTCGGGGCTCGTCCAGCGGGCGGTCTCGTGGTCCATGTTGATCAGCTCGCCGAGCCGCACCCCGCGCCGGGCCTCCCAGCGCTGCTCCTCGGAGAGCGGCGGCGGCGCGGCCGTGCACGGCTCGTGGAGCGGGACGAGCGGCGCGGCGGGCGGGGCGAACGGATCGGGCCCCAGGGCGGCGACCGCCCGGAACCCGTGGAGGGCGTCGGAGCGCAGGTCGCGCAGCTGCCAGTACCAGAGCAGGGCGTGGACGAGGACCAGGGCCTCGTCCTCGTCGCGGGCGGCGACGGCCCGGGCGAGCGCGGTGCGGACGTTGCCGTACTCGGCGTCCAGCCGGACCATGGCGGCGAGCTGGCCCGGCCCGCGCAGCCCGGGGTCGGTGGTGCGGGCGAGCTCGCGGTAGTACGTGAGGTGGGCCCGCTCGACGGCCGCCCGCTCCCCCGCCTCGTCCAGCCGCTCCGCCGCGTACTCCGCCACCGTCTCCAGGAGCCGGAACCGCATCCCGGACTCCTCCGGCGCCGACACCACCAGCGACTTGTCGACGAGCGCGCCCAGCGCACCGAGGACCTCCGCCCCCTCCGCGCCCGCGCAGACCGCCTCCGCCGCCTCCAGGTCGCAGCCGCCGGTGAAGACGGCGAGGCGCCGCAGCACCGCCCGCTCCGGCTCGTCGAGCAGCTCCCACGACCAGTCCACCACCGCCCGCAGGGTCTGCTGGCGCGGCAGCACCGTCCGCGCGCCCGAGGTCAGCAGCCGGAAGCGGTCGTCGAGCCGGTCCGCGATCTGCCGGGGCGACAGCAGCCGCAGCCGCGCCGCAGCCAGCTCGATCGCCAGCGGCAGCCCGTCGAGGCGCCGCACGATCTCCCCCGCCGCCTCCGGGTCCCCGGCCACGTCGAAACCGGGCCGCGCCGCCGCGCCCCGCTCGGCGAGCAGGCGCAGCGCCGTCTCCTCCGGCAGCGGACCGAGCGGCCGCAGCCGCTCCCCCGGCACGCCCAGCGGCTCCCGGCTGGTCGCGAGGACCCGTACGTGGGGGCAGCGCGCCAGGACCGTCTCGGCGAGCCGGGCCGCCGCGTCCACCAGGTGCTCGCAGTTGTCCAGGAGCAGCAGCATCCGCCGTCCGGCGCAGTGCTCCACGAGGCGGTGCAGGGGGTCGCCGCCGGTGCGGAGCTCCTCGGCGCCGGCGCCGCGCAGCACGGTCTCGCGGGCGCCGAGGGCGGCGAGGACGGCCTCGGGGACGGCCTCCGGGTCGCGGACCGGGGCGAGTTCGGCGACCCAGACGCCGTCGGGCCAGGCGCCGGCGGCCCGCTCGGCCGCCTCCTGGGAGAGCCGGGTCTTGCCGGCGCCGCCGGGCCCGAGGAGGGTCACGAGCCGGGCGGTGCCCAGGTCCTGCCGGAGGGCGGCGATCTCCTCCTCGCGCCCGACGAACGAGGTGAGCCGGGCCCGCAGATTGCCGGAGGCGGGGCCGTTCCGGCGTGCGGCGGCGGGGAGGGGGGCGGGTACGGGAGCGGAAGCCGGCGCTTCCGCCGCGAGGAGCCGCTCGTGGAGGGCGCGCAGTCCGGGGCCCGGGCCGGTGCCGAGCCGGTCGGCGAGCGTCCGGCGGACCTCCTCGTACGCGGCGAGGGCCTCGGCGGCGCGGCCGGTGTCGCGCAGGGCGCGGATCCGCAGGGCCTGGAGGGGTTCGTCGAGCGGCCGGCCGGCGCAGAGGGCGGTGAGCTCGGGAAGGACGTCGGCGGCCCGGCCGAGGGCGAGCGCCGCGTCGAACCGGGCGCGCCGGGCGTCCAGGCGGCGGGCCTCCCAGCGGGCGGCCTCGGCGTGCCGGTCGGGCAGGTCGGCGAGGGCGGGCCCGGCCCAGAGGCCCAGGGCCTCGTCGAGGAGGGCGGCGGCCCGGCCCGGGTCCCCGGCGGCGAGCGCGGCGGAGCCGTCGGCGGCGAGCCGTTCGAAGCGGTAGAGGTCGACGTCCTCGCGGGCCGCGCCGAGCCGGTAGCCGCCGCCGTCCGCGGACGGGACCCGGTCCCTGCCGAGCGCCTTCCTGAGCCTCCCGGCCAGCGCCTGGAGCGCGGCGACGGCGTCGGCGGGCGGCTCGTCGCCGTGCCAGACCTCGTCGACGAGCACGGTCACCGGCACGGCGCGGCCGGGCCGGAGGGCGAGGGCGGTGAGCAGGGCGCGCACGCGCGGCCCGCCGACGGGCAGCTCGGCCCCGTCGGCGTTCAGCACACGGGTCGGTCCCAGGAGGCAGTAACGCACTCCCCCATTCTCCGCGAGCGCCCCCCGGACGCCGGTCGGCGGGGGAACCCCAG
This sequence comes from Streptomyces sp. NPDC007863, assembly GCF_040633895.1. NCBI lineage: Bacteria > Bacillati > Actinomycetota > Actinomycetes > Kitasatosporales > Streptomycetaceae > Streptomyces > Streptomyces sp. NPDC007863. Next base: position 93,114 of record NZ_JBEYEI010000002.1, on the reverse strand, counting down.
GGGAGCGGAGGCGGGAGGCGGGGCGGGAACCGGAGTCGGGAGCGGTACGTTCTCGCTCCACCACAGCCAGTCCCGGATCGGGGGAGCCCGTGATGACTTCGGCCGCCGTCCGCCGCAGCGAGCGCCGGATCAGTCCCGTCTTCCTGGCGGTGCTCGCCGTCATGGCGGTCACCGGATGGGCGGTGTGGACGGACTTCGCCGCGCTCCCCGGGGTGGCGGTCTTCCTCTTCGTGACCTCGGCGTGGATCGTCTCGCTCTGTCTGCACGAGTACGCGCACGCCCGCACGGCCCTGTTCGGCGGGGACGTCACGGTGGGGGCCAAGGGCTATCTGAGCCTGAACCCGTTCGCGTACACCCACGCCGTCCTCAGCGTGGTCCTGCCCGTGCTCTTCGTGATCATGGGCGGGATCGGTCTGCCCGGCGGCGCGGTCTTCATCGAGCGGGGCCGGATCAGGGGCCGCTGGAAGCACAGCCTGATCTCGGCGGCGGGCCCGCTGGCGAACGTGCTGTTCGCGGTGGTGTGCACGGCGCCGTTCTGGCTGGGCGCGCTCGACGGGGTGCCGGCGGCCTTCCGGTACGCGCTGGCGTTCCTGGCGTTCCTCCAGGTCACGGCGGCGCTCCTGAACCTGCTGCCGGTGCCGGGGCTCGACGGCTACGGGATCGTGGAGCCCTGGCTGTCGTACGGGCTGAAGCGGCGGATCGAGCCGTACGCGCCGTACGGCTTCTTCGTCGTGATCGCGCTGCTCTTCGTGCCGGCCGTCAACGGCGCCTTCTTCGACGCGGTCGACGCGCTGATGCGGGCGCTGGGCGTCGGCGACGAGGCCCGCTCCTGCGGCTCCGCGCTGTACCGCTTCTGGGAGGGGACGCCGGAGCACTGCCCGCTCTAGGCCTGGACGCTCCAGGCCTGCCCCCCTCTACGCCTGGACGGCCTCGGCCTCGGCCTCCGCGGCCTTCTCCGCCTTCGCGCGGCGGAGGTAGTACCAGGCCATGTTGGAGGAGAGGCCGGCGAGGAGGACCCAGACGACGCCGATGAAGCTGCCGTTGACGAAGGAGATCACGGCCGCGGCGACGGCCAGGGCGCAGACCACGAGGGCGTAGAGGGCGAGACGGGGCATGGGGGTCGGCTCCTGTCGGATACGGCTGACGGTGCCCGACCAGTGTCCCCCATGCCCCGAAGCGTCCGTTCTCCGGCTCCGCCCCGCGTGGCGGCCCCGGCTCGGACACCGGCTCGGACGTCGGCTCAGATGTCGGTGACGCGGAGGCCCGCGTGGGCCTTGTAGCGGCGGTTCACCGAGATCAGGTTGGCGACGAGGGACTCGACCTGGTGGGCGTTGCGCAGCCGGCCGGCGAAGACGCCGCGCATGCCGGGGATGCGGCTCGCCAGCGCCTGCACGATCTCGACGTCGGCGCGCTCCTCGCCGAGGACCATCACGTCGGTGTCGATCTCGGCGATGGAGGTGTCCTTGAGGAGGACGGCGGAGAGGTGGTGGAAGGCGGCGGCGACCCGGGAGTCCGGGAGCAGCGCGGCGGCCTGCTCGGCGGCGGAGCCCTCCTCGGGCTTGAGGGCGTAGGCGCCCTTCTTGTCGAAGCCGAGCGGGTTGACGCAGTCGACGACGAGCTTGCCGGCGAGCTCCTCGCGCAGCGATTCCAGCGTCTTGGCGTGGCCCTCCCACGGCACGGCGACGATGACGACGTCGCTGCGGCGGGCGCACTCGGCGTTGTCGGCGCCCTCGACGCCGTGGCCGATCTCCGCGGCGACGGCCTCGGCGCGGTCGGCGGCGCGGGAGCCGATGATCACCTGCTGGCCGGCGGCGGCGAGGCGGTAGGCGAGGCCGCGGCCCTGGTCGCCGGTGCCGCCGAGGACGCCGACGACGAGCCCGGAGACGTCGGGCAGGTCCCAGGGGTCCTTCGCGGGGCGGGGGGCGGCGGCGGGCGGGTTCGGATGCGGAGTCGAGTCAGTCATGGGCCGACCCTACCCACCGGTTCGGGACCCGTTCGGGTGGATCGGCGGATACCGGCGGCGGGTGGGCGGGCGGCTGGGGCAGGATGCGGCGCCATGGATGCCGTACGGGTCGCGTTGCTGCGGGAAGTGCTCGCCGGGACGGAGTGGCCGGCCGCCGCGCGCCGCTTCGCCGGGGCGCTGCGGGCGTCGGTGGCGCCGCGCCGGGGGGCGCTGCTGCTCGTGGGCACGGAGGCGTACGAGCCGTGGCACCTGGCGGCGCACCTGGTGGACGAGGCGGCCTGGTCGGGCCTGCCGGAGCTGGCCCCCACCCTGGTGCGCCACCGGGCCAGGCCCGGCGGCCCGCCGCACCTGGCGGTGGGCCTGGACCGCCTGGAGGCGGCGGGCCGGGGGACGGCCCTGCTGGTGGTGGCGCCGGCATGCCCGGAGGCGGACCTGCTCCAGCGGGTGCACGACGCGCGGCGGGCGGGGGCGACGGTGCTGTCGCTGGACGGGGGCGACGCGGAGGTGCGGGGCCTGGCGCACGAGGCGCTGTCGGTCGCGTCGGACGCGGGCCTCGATCTGGACACGGTGCAGCATCTCGTCAGCGCGGCGGCGGGCGAGAACCGGCTGCCGGCGCCGCGCGGCCACCGCTTCCGGGACCGGCTGGCCCTCCTGGCCGACCACCTGACGTCCCCGCCCCCCGCCCGCTGGTGACCCCGCCGCCGTCCCGCCGGGGCGGTGCGGGTGGAAATCGGTTGCCTGGGGGGTGGGGCGCGCCGAGCATGGGGTTCCGTGGCTTCTTCTTTGCGTGCGTGGCTGGTGGGCGTGCTGCCCGATACCTCTCCGTGGCGGTCCTCGCGTGACTTCCGGCTGCTGTGGGGGCAGGGGCTGGTCACGTACTTCGCCAGTGCCATGGCGATGGTGGCGCTGCCGCTGCAGATCAAGGAGCTGACGGACTCGCCGCTCGCCGTGGGCGCGATGGGCGCCGTGGAGCTGGTGCCGCTGGTGGTGTTCGGGCTGTACGGCGGGGCGCTGGCGGACGCGGTGGACCGGCGGCGGGTGATCGTCGGCACCGAGGCCGGCCTCGGGCTGCTCGCCCTGCTCCTGCTGCTGAACTCGCTGCTGGGCGAGCCGCTCCTCTGGCCGTTGTACGTGGTCGCCGCGGGCGTGTCCGCGCTCGCGGGGCTCCAGCGGCCCGCGCTGGACTCGCTGCTCGCCCGGATCGTGCCGCACGAGCAGCAGACGGCCGCGGCCGCGCTGAACTCGCTGCGCTGGCAGATCGGGGCCATCGCGGGCCCGTCGGTCGCGGGCGTGGTGGTGGCCTACGCGGGCCACGCCCCGGCGTACGCGGTGACGCTCGCCGGCTTCGCGGTGTCGGTGCTGATGTGCCGGCGCCTCTCCCCCGCGCCGCCCGCGCGCGACGCGGAGAAGCCCTCGCTGCGGTCGATCGCGGAGGGCGCCCGGTACGCCTGGTCGCGGCCGGTGCTGCTCGGCACGTACGCGATCGACCTGGCGGCCATGGTCTTCGCCTTCCCGAACGCCGTCTTCCCCTTCCTCGCGGACGAGCTGGACGCCCCGTGGTCCCTCGGGCTCATGTACGCGGCCGGCTCCGTCGGCTCACTGGTCGTCGGGCTGACCAGCGGCTGGACCTCCCGGGTGCGGCGGCACGGGCTGCTCGTGGCGGGCGGCGCCGCCGGCTGGGGGCTCGCGATCGCGGGCGCGGGCTGGTTCGGGAACGTGTGGCCGGTCCTGCTGTGCCTGGCGTTCGCGGGCGCCGGCGACATGCTGAGCGGGCTCGGGCGCTCGACGATCTGGAACCAGACGATCCCGGAGGAGCTGCGCGGCAGGCTCGCGGGCATCGAGGTGCTCTCGTACAGCGTGGGCCCGCAGCTCGGCCAGGTACGGGCGGGCGTGATGGCGGGCTGGACCGGGACCCGTACCGCCGTCTGGGCGGGCGGCGTCGCCTGCGTGGCCTCGGTCGGCGTGCTCTGCCTGGCCCTGCCGAAGCTGCTCCGCTACGACTCCGGCACCGACGAGGACGCGCTGCGCCGCAAGGCCCAGCAGGAGGCGGCGGCCACGGCCGGGGCGGCGTGACCGGGCCCGGACGGGGTGCGTCCCGGGCCCGGACCCCTGCCCGGTGCCGTCAGTCCCGCTCCTCCGCCGGGCCTGGCGCGTCGTGCCAGCGCGGGTCGGTCTCCCACTCCAGGTTCCGCTCGCGGGCGGTCTCCATGGCGTGCGAGGCCTCCTCACGGGTGGCGTAGGGGCCGAATCGGTTCTTCGCCGGGCACTCGGGCCCTTCCTCGACCTTCTTGTGTTCCAGGCAGTAGTACCACTCGCCCGGCTTCGGGGCCGCGCGCTTCTTGAACAGGGCCATGGTCGTCGGCTCCTTCCTTCGGGACCATGCTGCCCCAGACGCGGTCGTTAGACTCGCTGGCATGTCTGGCCAGTCGCTTCTCGTACCGGGGGAGCTCTCCCCCGCCCGCTCCGTCCCGGGCTCGATCCGCCGCCCCGAGTACGTCGGGAAGTCCGCACCCACCCCGTACACCGGGCCCGAGGTGCAGGACTCCGACACCGTCGAACGGATGCGGATCGCCGGCCGCATCGCCGCGCAGGCGATGGAGGAGGCCGCCAAGCACATCGCCCCGGGCGTCACCACCGACGAGCTCGACCGGGTCGCCCATGAGTACATGTGCGACCACGGCGCCTACCCCTCGACCCTCGGCTACCGGGGCTTCCCCAAGTCGCTGTGCGCCTCGGTCAACGAGGTCATCTGTCACGGCATCCCGGACTCCACGGTGCTGCGCGACGGCGACATCGTGAACCTGGACGTCACGGCGTACATCGGCGGCGTCCACGGCGACAACAACGCCACCTACCTCTGCGGCGACGTCGACGAGGAGTCGCGGCTGCTCGTCGAGCGCACCCGGGAGTCGCTGAACCGCGCGATCAAGGCGGTGAAGCCGGGCCGCCAGATCAACATCATCGGCCGGGTCATCGAGTCGTACGCCAAGCGCTTCGGCTACGGCGTGGTGCGGGACTTCACCGGGCACGGCATCAACACGTCGTTCCACTCCGGCCTGATCGTGCCGCACTACGACTCGCCCCACCACACCACCGTCATCCAGCCCGGCATGACCTTCACGATCGAGCCGATGCTGACGCTCGGCACCCACGAGTACGACATGTGGGACGACGGCTGGACCGTGGTGACCAAGGACCGCAAGCGGACCGCCCAGTTCGAGCACACGCTCGTGGTCACCGAGACGGGAGCGGACGTCCTTACGTTGCCCTGACCCCCCTCGGGGGTACAACCTTTACCGACAGGTCGTCGGGAAACCAGTTGACTTAGGTAAGCCTAACCTTGCAAAATCGGGTCGACTGGTTCCCGCCCCATCGGTCTCGGAGGCACGCCTTGGACACGCCCTTCTCCACCCTCATCCGCACCGCCTCGCACGAGCAGCACACGGAGGCGGAGACCTCGTCCTTCATGGGCGACCTCCTGGGCGGACGGCTGGGCGTGGACGCCTACGCCCGCTACACGGAACAGCTCTGGTTCGTGTACCGGGCCCTGGAGGAGGGCGCGGAGGCGCTGCGCGAGGACCCGGTCGCCGGGCCCTTCATACAGCCCGAGCTCTTCCGCACCGACGCCCTGGAGGCGGACCTCGCCCATCTGCGCGGCCCGGAGTGGCGTGCCGGGCTCTCCGCGCTGCCGGCCACCGAGGCGTACGCGGCGCGGGTCGCCGAGTGCGCCCGCACCTGGCCGGCCGGTTACATCGCCCACCACTACACCCGCTACCTCGGCGACCTGTCGGGCGGTCAGATCATCCGCGACAAGGCCGAGCGGACCTGGGGCTTCGACCGCAAGGGCGACGGCGTGCGGTTCTACGTCTTCGACGCGATCGGCAACCCGGCCGCGTTCAAGCGGTCCTACCGCGAACTCCTCGACGGGGTGAACGCGGACGACCTGGAGAAGCAGCGGATCGTCGACGAGTGCAAGCGGGCCTTCGCCTTCAACACGGCCGTCTTCCGCGAGCTGGGCGGCGAGTTCCCGCTGAGCGCGTGAGCGCGTGAGCGCCCGGCGCCGCTAGCGCATCAGCGTTCTTTCGAGGCGGACCCGTCCGCCCAACTCCACGATGCCGTCAGGGCCGGGGGCGGTGAGCAGCTGCGACCCCCGGCCCTGCGTGATGTTCAGGGCCCGGCCGAGGCGTTCGGTGAGCAGCAGCGCCGCCGCGCCGGTGGCCTCGTCCTCGTCGATGCCGTCGCCGCGGCCGGGGAAGGCGCGCGCCCGGACCCGTCCCGCGGCCTCCTCCTCCCACGCCCAGGCGTAGATCCACTCCCCCGGCTCGGGCACCTCCAGGGCGTCGACCTCGGCGGCGGAGGCGTACTGCCGCAGGGTGCGCGGCGGGGCCCACGCGGCGCGGGCCTCGATCCAGGTGAACTCGCCGTCGCCGCGCACCCACACCTCTCCGGCGGGCGGGCAGATCACCTCCAGGTCGAGCAGCCACGCGGTGCCGACGAGCGGGTGTCCGGCGAAGGGGAGCCGCAGGCCCGGGGTGTAGATGTCGACGATGCCCCGCTCGGGGTCGTCGACGAACACGGTCTCGCTGAAGCCGAGTTCCTTGGCGAGCGCCTGCCGGGACGCCTCGTCGGGGTGGGTGCGCCCCTCGCGGACGACCCCGAGGGCGTTGCCGTGGCGCCCGTCGCCCGCGCAGAAGACCCGCAGGACGTCGATCTCGGTGCCGGTGCCGGTCTCGCCAGTCGTGTTCATGGCGGAATTGAACCATCCAGGGGCATGCGACAGGGCCGCACCTCGGTTCGTCCCGGGGTACGGCCCTGTCGGCGCGGTCAGGCCTCGGTGCCGGTGCCGGTGCGGCGGCGGGCGGCGACGACGACCGCACCGCCGGCGGCGACGATCAGCGCGGCGGCACCGGCCAGGAGGCCGGTGGGGGCGGAGGAGCCGGTGGCGGCGAGGACACCGGAGCCGCCGGCGGTCCCGGCGCCGCCGGCCGTGCCCGCGCCCCCGACCGTGCCGGCGCCGGTGGTGCCCGCACCGGTCGTCCCCGTGCCGGTCGTGCCGGTGGAGCCGGTGGTGCCGGTGGAGCCCGTCGTGCCGGTGCCGGCGGTCGGGAGGACGGCGTCCTCGTCGAGCGCGAGGGAGACCGTCACCGGGTCCAGGGCGAGGCCGGCGTCGTAAGAGGACGCGCCGCCGGGGGCGGCGAAGAGGGCGGCGCCGTCGACGGTCAGCTTCGCGGGCAGGGCCGCGAGGGTGACGACCTCGTCCTTCGGGGTCCAGTCCGCCTTCGTCAGGTCGAGCTCGGCGAAGCGCACGGCCTTCTTGGTGCCGGAGGCGGTGGTGACGTCGGCGGTGAGGGTGCCCGTGGTGCCGCTCGCGGAGAGCTTCACGCCGCCGATCCGCCAGTCGATGCCGTGCGCGGCGCAGACGAAGTCGACGCGGCCGGTGAAGGAGGCGGTGAGGGTACGGGCGTCCGCGTCGAGCTCGGCCTCGTCGACCTGGAAGGCGTACGCGGAGCCGGACTTCGCGGCACCGGCGGCCGGGGTGACGGTGCCGCCGCAGCGCTCGGAGACGTACACCCGCCAGCGCTCCAGGACGCCCCAGGTGAGCCGCCCGGCGACCACGCCCGGCTCCTCGGCGGTGGCGGTCGCCGTCGCGGTGGCGGTGGCGGTCGCGGTCGCGGTCGCGGTCGCGGTGGGGGTCGGCGCGGTCGTCGTGGGGGCGGTGGTGGTCGGGGCCGTGGTGGTCGGGGGCGTGGTCGGCGGGGTCGTGGGCGGCGTGGTGGTGGGCGGCGGCGTGGTGGGCGGGGTGGTCGGGCGGGCGCCGGCCTTCACGGTGAGGGTGGCGGCGTCGAGGGCGTCGCCCTCCTTGTAGAAGCCCGCGAAGGCGGCGGCGCCGTCCTTGGTGAGCTCGGCCGGGATGTCCTTGAAGACCATCGCGCCGCCGGCGCCCTGGCCGGGCCGGACGCCGCTCATGTCGAGCGCGGCGAAGGAGACGTCGTCGCGGGTGGTGAAGGAGCCGTCCTTCTCCTTGGTGACGACGTCGGCGGTGATCTCGCCGGTCGGCGCGGCCGAACCGGCGGTCTTGAGCCGGACGTCCGAGATGCGGATGTCCAGGACGCCCTCGTGGGCCTCGAAGTGGACGCCGCCCTTGAAGGCGGTGGCGGTCGCGTGGCCGGTCGTGTCGTAGGTGCCGGCGCCGTCGACGAAGGTGAAGACGCCGTTGCCCGCGGCCTGGGTCGCGCCGCCCTCCGTCGTCGTCCTGCCCTTGGCGAAGGGCTGCGCGAGGTAGGTGCGGAAGGACTGCTTGATGCCCCAGTCGAGGGTCCCGTCCACGAGCGGCAGGGGCGGGGCCGGGGTGTCGGCGGCCGCCGCGGGGAGCGCGAGCGTCAGGGCGCCGGCGCCGAGGGCGGCGGCCGTGGTGACGGCGGCGGCCAGAGTGACGGGGCGGCGCGTACGGGTGGCCATGTCGGGGGTCTCCTAGGCGGGAACGGGGGGTTCGGGGGGTGTACGGGGATGTACGGGAGCGCACGAGGGTGCGGGGTGCCGCCGCACGGGCGTCTTGCGCGGGCCCGTGCGGAGGACTTCGGGACTTCGGGACTTGGGGACTTGGGGACTTGGGGACTTGGGGACTTCGGGACTTGGGGACTTGGGGACTTGGGGACTTCGGGGGTGGAGGTCAGTCGGTGGGCTTGGACGCCTCGCCGCTCTCGGGCGTCTCGGGCGTCCCTGCCACCCCTGCCACCCCTGCCGTCTCCGCGGTACGGCGCCTGCGCAGGAGGGCGTACGCCATCGCGGCGGCGGCGAGGACGCCCGCGCCGATGCCGGCGTAGACGCCGACGGGGGCGCCGGAGTCCGAGGAGGAGGAGGAGGAGGCGGTCACCGGCGCGGGCGCGGTGGAGGCGGAGGCGGAGGGCGAGGGCTTCGCGGAGGGCGTGGCCGCGGCGGTGGGCTCGCTGCCGAGGTCGGGCAGGGCCGGGAGCGCGGCGGTCTCGTCGACGGAGACGGCGAGGGAGACCGGGTCCATCGCGGTGCCCGCCTTGTACATCCCGCCGAAGGCGCGGGCGCCGCCCTCGGTGAGGGTGGCGGGTGCCTCGGTGACGACGGCGAGGCCGTCCTTCGGGGGGAGCCGGCCGGCGGCGAAGGTGACGAGGGGGACGGCCTTCTCGGTCTTCCCGGAGCTCGTGACGTCGGCGGCGAGGGTGCCGGTGCCGCCGGTCACCCGGACGGTGACCTCGCCGAGGGTGAGGTCGAGGTGGGTGCCGGTGAAGCGGACGCTGCCGGCGAAGGCGGCGTCGAGGGTGCCGGCGGCCGGGTCGTACGTGCCCTTGCCGGAGGGGAAGCGGAAGAGGGCTCCGCCGTCCTGGGCGCCGTCGGCGAGCGTCCACTTCCCCTGCGCGATGGTGCCGGTGACGTACTCGCGGAAGGTGCGGCGCACGCCCCAGTCGACGGCGGCGGTGTGCAGCGCGGCACCCGCCGTCGCCGTCGGCTTCGCCTTCGCCTTCGCCTTCGGGGAGGCCGTGGGCGCTGCCGAGGACGGCGTCGCGGAGGGCGTCGCCGTGCGCACGTCGACCGTGAGGCTCAGCGGGTCGAGCGCCGTGCCCGCCGGGTAGTAGCCGGCGAAGGCGGTCGCGCCCTGGGCGGTGAGCGTGGTGGGGACGTTCGCGAGGGAGACGGGGCCGGTGGCGCCGCGCATGTCGACGCCGCCGAGGTTCAGGGTGGCCAGCGGGACCTGGGAGCGGACGGTCAGGGCGCCGCTGCCCTTGGCCTTGCTCGTCACGTCGGCGTAGAGGGTGCCGGCGCCGCCCTGGATCCGGATCCGGGGCCGGCCGATGGTGAGGTCGAGTTCGTTCGTGCCGTCGGCCTTGCGGTGTCCGGTGAAGTGGACGCCGCCGGAGAAGGCGGCTTCGAAGGCGCCGGTGGCGGGGTCGTACGCGCCCTGCGCGGAGTGGAAGCGGTACTGGGAGCCGACCGTGGCGGCGCCGCCGGTGAGGCTCCAACTGCCTTGCGCGATGGGCCCGGTGACGTAGCCCTGGAAGGAGGATTTGATGCCCCAGTCGAGCCTCCCGCCCTGGACCGGCCGGCTCTCCGCATGGGCGGCGGCGGCCGGGACGAGGGCGGCGAGCAGGGCCGCGAACAGGGTCACGGCGAGTGCGCGGCAGGGTCTGGACAGCAGCATGGAGCACCCCTCCGAGGGCTAGCAGGTGAGGTAAGGCTAACCTAAGCTACATCCGGTCCCGGCGGGAACCCTTCCCCCCGAACGCCGGGTGACGAACCTCCGAAGCGGAACGACAGGACGGTGTCCGGTGCGCAGAACTCGCCTCGCGGGAGCGCTGACAGCAGTAATCGCCCTCGCCCTCACGGCGACCGGATGCGGCGGCGGCGCCCCGAAGGCCGCCCCCGGCGCGGTGGCCGCGGCCGACCCCGACCGGGTCGAACCGCTCCCCTCCCCCGCCTCCCCCCGACTCCCCGTCACCGTCCCCTCCGCCGACGGCCGGCAGGTCACGGTCGCCTCGGCCGAGCGGATCGTGCCGCTCAGCGGCTCGCTCAGCGAGCTCGTCTTCACCCTCGGCCTCGGCGACCGGGTGGTGGCCCGGGACGTCACCGCCACCTTCGAACAGGCCGCGGACCTCCCGGTGGTGACCCGCGCCCACGACGTGTCCGCCGAGAGCGTCCTCTCGCTCAAGCCGACGCTCGTGCTCGCCGAGTCCACCACCGGGCCGGCCGAGGCCATCGCCCAGATCCGCGACGCGGGCGTCCCGCTCGTCGTCGTCCCGGCGGCCAAGGACCTCGGCGACGTCGACGACCGCATCGACGACGTGGCCGCCGCGCTCGGCGTCCCCGCCTCCGGCGCACGACTGCGCGAGCGGACCGGCGAACGGATCGCCGCCGTACGGGAGAAGATCCCCGCCCGCGCCGAGAAGCCCCGCGTGGCCTTCCTCTACGTGCGCGGCTCGGCCGCCGTCTACCTCCTCGGCGGCGCCGAGTCCGGGGCGAGCTCGCTCCTGGAGGCGGCCGGCGCGGTCGACGCGGGCAAGGAGTCCGGGCTCACCAAGGACTTCACCCCGATCACCAGCGAGGCCCTCGCCCAGGCCGCGCCGGACGCCATCCTCGTCATGACCAAGGGGCTCCAGTCCGTCGGCGGGGTCGACGGACTGGTGAAGATCCCCGGCGTCGCCGAGACCCCGGCCGGCGCCGGCCGCCGGGTCGTCTCCGTCGACGACGGCGTACTGCTCAACTACGGGCCGCGCACCGACCGGGTGCTCGCCTCGCTCGTGGACCAGCTGTACGGGGGCACCCGGTGACGGCGCTCCAGGAGCGGCCCGTCCTCCCGGCCGCGCGGGAGTCCGCGCCCCAGCGCCGGGGCCGCACCGCGCTGCTCACCGGCGGACTGCTCGCCGCGCTGCTGCTGCTCGCCCTGGTGTCCGCCGGCATCGGCGCGTACGACATCCCGCTCGGCGACGTCCTCGCCTCCGTGCGGCACCGGACCGGTCTGGGCGGGCACGCGCTCGACCGGACCGCCGAGAGCGTGCTGTGGAACATCCGGCTGCCCCGGGTGGTCCTCGCCCTCCTCGTCGGCGCCTCCCTCGGCTGCGCGGGCGCGCTGATGCAGGGCGTCTTCGGCAATCCGCTCGCCGAGCCCGGCGTCATCGGGGTCTCCTCCGGCGCGGCCGTGGGCGCGGTCGGCGCGATCGTGCTCGGCGCGGGCTTCCTCGGCACCTGGACGGTGTCCGCCTTCGCCTTCGCGGGCGGGCTCGTCACGGTGGTCGCCGTGTACGCGATGTCCCGCTCGGGCGGCCGGACGGAGGTCGTCACCCTGATCCTCACCGGCATCGCCGTGACCGCCTTCGCGGGCGCGCTCATCGGCCTCTTCATCTTCTTCGCGGACAACGCGCAGATCAGCCAGATCACCTTCTGGCAGCTGGGTTCGCTGGCGCAGGCCACCTGGCCGAAGGTGCTCGCGGTGCTGCCGTGCGCGCTGTTCGGCCTGGCCGTCGCCCCGCTGTACGCGCGCCGGCTCGACCTGCTCGCGCTCGGCGAACGGCCCGCCCGGCACCTGGGCGTGGAGGTGGAGCGGCTGCGGATCGCGCTGATCCTGGTGGTGGCGCTGCTCACGGCGGCGGCGGTCGCCGTCTCCGGCATCGTGACCTTCGTCGGCCTGGTCGTCCCGCACGTGCTGCGGATGGCGAACGGCCCCGGGCACCGCTTCCTGATCCCCGGCAGCGCGCTCGGCGGCGCGGTCGCGCTCGTCGCCGGCGATCTGGCGGCCCGCACCCTCGCGGCCCCCGCCGAACTCCCCCTGGGCGTCCTCACCGCCCTCATCGGCAGCCCGTTCTTCTTCTGGCTGCTCCGCAGGACCCGTCGGAAGCAGGGTGGTTGGGCGTGATCGGCGTGTTCGGAAGGCGTACGAGGGAGCTGCCGGACCCGGTGGAGCCCGGCGGGCTGGTCGCCGAGGCGGACGGGGTGCGGGTGGTGCGCGGCCGGCGGGCCGTGCTCGACGGGGCCCGGATCGCGGTGCGCGCCGGGGAGGTGCTGGCCCTGGTGGGGCCGAACGGCGCCGGGAAGTCGACCCTGCTGTCGGTGCTCGCCGGGGACCTCGCGCCCGAGGCGGGGACGGTACGGATCGGGGGCCGGGCCGCCGGCGACTGGAGCGCGCCCGGACTGGCGCTGCGGCGGGCGGTGCTGCCGCAGTCCGCCGAACTGTCCTTCCCGTTCCCGGTCGCGGAGGTGGTCCGGATGGGCCGGGCCCCGTGGGCGGGCACCGGGCGGGAGGCACAGGACGAGGCGGCGGTGGCGGAGGCGATGGCCGCGACCGAGGTCGCGGAGTTCGCCGCGCAGCCGTTCTCCGCGCTCTCCGGCGGCGAGCGGGCCCGGGTGGCCCTGGCCCGGGTGCTGGCCCAGCGGACCGGCCTGCTGCTGCTCGACGAGCCGACGGCCGCGCTCGACCTGCGCCACCAGGAACTGGTGCTGCGGGTCTGCCGGGAACGGGCGGCGGCGGGGGACGCGGTGGTCGTCGTCCTGCACGACCTGGGGCTCGCGGCGGCGCACGCGGACCGGGTGGGCGTCGTGCACGGGGGCGGGGTGGCCGCCGACGGGCCGCCCGCCGAGGTGCTCGGCGAGGAGCTGCTGAGCCGGGTCTACCGGCAGCCGGTGGAGGTCTTCCCGCACCCGCGGACGGGCGTCCCCCAGGTCGTGCCGCGCCGGGACGCCCCATGAGGCCAAAACGGCACAAACCACCCCGCTTGACCGGTGCTTGACCCGGCGATGGGGCGGTCATGGCTCGTCCGTGACCACCCCGTGTCCGATCCGCCGGACGTGAGAGTCACGTCACTGGACGAGGGGGTTTGACTGAGGTAAGCCTCGGTTAAGTTAGGTCCGCCTCAGCGGCAACCCACCGTCCGATCGCCCGTTCTGGAGCCCTCATGCGAGCCGTCCGCACCACCGCCGTCACCGCCCTGGCGGGCGCCGCCGTCCTGGCCGCCGTCACCGGATGCACCGCGAAGAGCGACGCCAAGGCGGACGGCGACGGAGTCACCGTCACCGCCAAGGACGACTCCTGCGAGGTGTCGAAGAAGGAGTTCCCGGCCGGCCACGTCACGCTGAACGTGGAGAACCGCGGCTCCAAGGTCACCGAGGTCTACGTCCTCTACCCGGACGACCGGATCGTCACCGAGCGCGAGAACATCGGCCCCGGCACCAAGGCCACGCTCACCGCCGAGATCAAGGCCGGCTCGTACGCCATCGTCTGCAAGCCCGGCATGACCGGCGCCGGCATCCGCCAGGCCGTCACCCTCACCGGCGGCGACGTCTCCGCCCCGAAGCGCTCGCCCGAGATGGACGCCGCCGTCGCCGCGTACCGCCAGTACGTCCAGGCCCAGGCCGAGGAGACGCTGCCGAAGGTGAAGGTCTTCACCGACGCCGTCCGCGCCGGCGACCTGGAGGCCGCGAAGAAGGCGTACGCCCCCTCCCGCATCGGCTGGGAGCGCACCGAGCCGGTCGCCGAGTCCTTCGGCGACATCGACCCGAAGGTCGACGTCCGCGAGGACGGCCTGGAGGAGGGCCAGGACCCGGCGAAGGACTGGACCGGCTGGCACCGCCTGGAGAAGGCGCTCTGGCAGGACAAGAAGATCACCGCGCGGGAGAAGCAGCTCGCCGACCTCCTCGACAAGGACCTGGCGGACTGGGTGAAGCGGGTCGGCACCGCCGAGATCACCCCCACCTCGATGGCGAACGGCGCCAAGGAGCTCCTCGACGAGGTCGCCACCGGCAAGGTCACCGGCGAGGAGGAGCGCTACTCCCACACCGACCTGGTCGACTTCAAGGCCAACGTCGAGGGCGCCCAGAAGTCCTTCGACCTGCTCAAGCCGGTCGCCGCGAAGAACGACGCCGCGCTCGTCGCCGAACTGGACAAGCAGTTCGCCGCGCTGAACACGCTGCTCGACACGTACCGCGCCGACAGGACCGGCTACGACTTCACCTCGTACGACAAGGTCGGCGACGCCGAGCGCAAGAAGCTGTCGGACGGCGTCAACGCGCTGGCCGAGCCGCTCTCCAAGCTCGCCGCGGCAGTCGTCAAGTGACCGCCGGAACCGGCGGCCCCGCCCGCCGCACCGTCCTCGCCGCCGGCGGCGGTCTCGCCCTCGGTGGTGCCGTCGCCGGCGCCGCCGTGGCGCTGACCCGCGACGGCGACGCCACCGCGCCCGTCGCGGACGGCGGCGCCGCCGTCCCCTTCCACGGCCCGCACCAGGCCGGCATCGCCACCGCCGTCCAGGACCGGCTGCACTTCGCCGCCTTCGACGTCACCACCGACGACCGCGAGAAGCTGGTGAAGCTCCTGAAGGAGTGGACCCGGGCCGCCGAGCGGATGACCGCCGGCCGCGAGGTCGGCGAGGGCGCGTACGGCGGCGTCCCGGAGGCGCCGCCGGACGACACCGGCGAGGCGCTCGGCCTCAAGCCGTCCCGGCTCACCCTCACCGTCGGCTTCGGCCCCTCGCTCTTCGACGGGCGGTTCGGGCTGAAGGACAGACGGCCCGGGGCCCTGGTGGAGCTGCCCAGGTTCCCGGGCGACAACCTCGACCCGGCGCGCAGCGGCGGCGACCTGTGCGTGCAGGCCTGCGCCGACGACCCGCAGGTCGCGGTGCACGCGATCCGCAACCTCGCCCGGATCGGCTTCGGCACGGTCGCGGTCCGCTGGTCCCAGCTGGGCTTCGGCAAGACGTCCTCGACGACCCCGGACGCGCAGACCCCGCGCAACCTCTTCGGGTTCAAGGACGGCACCCGGAACGTCTCCGGCACCGACACCGCCGCCCTCGACCGGCACGTCTGGGTCGGCGCGAAGGACGCCACCGGCGGCGGCGCCTGGATGGCGGGCGGCTCCTACCTGGTCGCCCGGCGGATCCGGATGAACGTCGAGACCTGGGACCGCACCCCGCTCGCCGAGCAGGAGGACATCTTCGGCCGCGACAAGAAGGAGGGCGCGCCCGTCGGCAAGGCGAAGGAGCACGACGAGCCGTTCCTCAAGGCGATGAAGCCGGACTCGCACGTGCGGCTCGCCCACCCGGACGCCAACGGCGGCGCGATGCTGCTGCGCCGCGGCTACTCCTTCACCGACGGCACGGACGGCCTGGGCCGCCTCGACGCGGGCCTGTTCTTCCTCGCGTACCAGCGGGACGTGCGCTCCGGCTTCGTCCCGGTGCAGACCGCGCTCGCCAGGGCGGACGCCCTCAACGAGTACATCCAGCACGTCGGTTCCGCGGTCTTCGCCGTCCCGCCGGGCGTCCGCGACGCGGACGACTGGTGGGGCCGCGCCCTTTTCTCGTAACCCTGGGAGGTATCCGCCGTGTTCGGCAACTACCTGATCGGCCTCCGCGAGGGTCTGGAGGCCAGCCTCGTCGTCTGCATCCTCATCGCCTACCTGGTGAAGACCGGCCGCAGGGACGCCCTGAAGCCGATCTGGACCGGCGTCGGCGTGGCCGTCGCCCTCGCGCTCGCCTTCGGCGCCGGCCTGGAGTTCGGCTCCCAGGAGCTGACCTTCGAGGCGCAGGAGCTGCTCGGCGGCTCGCTGTCGATCCTCGCCGTGGTCCTGGTGACGTGGATGGTCTTCTGGATGAGGAAGACCGCCCGGCACCTGAGGGCGGAGCTGCACGGCAGGCTGGACGCGGCCCTGGCCATGGGCACCGGCGCGCTGGTCGCCACCGCCTTCCTGGCCGTGGGCCGGGAGGGCCTGGAGACCGCGCTGTTCGTGTGGGCGTCGGTGCGGGCCTCCTCCGACGGCAGCCACGCGCCGCTGGCCGGCGTGGTGCTCGGCCTGCTGACGGCGGTGCTGCTCGGCTGGCTGTTCTACCGGGGCGCGCTCCGGATCGACCTCGCGAAGTTCTTCACCTGGACCGGCGGGATGCTGGTCGTGGTCGCGGCGGGCGTCCTCGCGTACGGCGTGCACGACCTCCAGGAGGCCCGCTTCCTCGGCGGTCTCGCCGACAAGGCCTTCGACGTCTCGGCGACGGTCCCGCCGGACAGCTGGTACGGCACGCTCCTCAAGGGCGTCTTCAACTTCCAGCCCGACCCGACGGTCCTTCAGGTCACGGTGTGGGCGCTGTATCTGGTCCCGACGCTCGCGCTCTTCCTCGCCCCGATAGGGTCGGGTCCGTCCGAGCGCGTGGAGAAGCAGAAGGCGACCGATGAGAAGGCTGAGGCTGGAGCGGCAGACCCGGCGGTCTGAGGTACGGCGGGGACGGCGGCCCTCCCGGGCCCTGGCGTCCGTCGCCGCGGCGACCGTCGTGGCGCTGACCGCGAGCGGCTGTGTGACCGTCCACGGCGAGACCGCGGTCGTGCCGGGGGCGACGCCCGAGGAGACCTCGGCGGCGCTCGCCGGTTTCGTCACCGCGTTCAACCGGGCCGACAAGGCCAACGACCCGTCGCTCGACGCCGCCCAGGTGACCGGCGCGCTGGGGGCGATCAACCAGGCGGGCCTGAAGTCGAAGTCGGTGACCCGGCCGGAGGGCAATCCGGACCACGAGCCGCTGGAGCTGCGCGACCCCCGCTTCCTGGTCCCCAGGAAGGCGGGCTGGCCGCGCTGGTTCGTCGCCGACACCGACTCCAACCGCGACGACGGCACGCAGCAGGCGGACAACCGCTGGCTGGTGGCCTTCGTCAAGAACGGCCCCGAGCAGCCGTGGAAGGCCGCCCACCTGGTGATCCTCGGCCGGGACGAGGTGCCCGAGTTCGCCGAGGAGGAGGGCGACGAGGTGGCGTTGGCCGCCGGCTCCGACGCGGTGGCGGTCGCCCCCGGCGTGCTGAGCGAGCGGTACGCCGCGTACCTCAAGGACGGCGGTACGAGTCCCTTCGCGGCGGGCGCGCACACCAGCGAGTGGCGTGAGAAGCGGGCCCGTACGGCCTCGCGGCCGGGCCTGGCGACCCAGTGGATCGACCGCGCCGCCGACGCGGGCGACTTCGCGCCGCTGGCGCTCGCGACGAAGGACGGCGGGGCGCTGGTCTTCTTCGCCAGCCGCCACTTCGAGCGCCAGACGACCGCCAAGGGCTACCGCCCGAAGGTGGGCCCGGAGCTGAAGGCCCTGATGAAGGGCGAGATCGTGAACACGGTGACCAAGGAGTGGGTGTCGAGCCAGGTCGTCCTGGTGAAGCCGGCGGGCACGGCGAAGGACGCGGTCGTCTTCGCGGGCCGGCTCCAGGGCGTGGTCGGCGTCGAGGGCTCGTGACGCGACCCCGGCCGACGGGGCGGGCGGGTCAGCGGGTGAGGGGCCAGGCGACGTCGTGGGCGTGGTGCTCCTCGCCCTCGGCCTCCCGCTCGGCCGCGTGCCGGGCACAGGCGTCGGTGAGCGTCTCCAGGAGGTTCAGCGGGTCGGGCAGCGCGTGCTCGGGTCCGCGGACCCAGCCGACGACCGGGTGGCCGGCCTCGTCGCCGGGGAGCCGGGCGGGCGGGACGAGGACGTAGCTGCCGCGGCAGTGCCAGCGCAGGCCCGGATGCTCGTCCATGGTCTCGGGATGGCAGTCCAGCTCGCAGGGCCACCACTCGTCCTCGTCCTCGGGGGTGCCGCGGGTGGCGGTGAAGAAGAGCATCCGGCCGCCGTCGCCCGCGCTGTCGGGGGACTCGGCGACCGGTCCGACCTCGACGCCCTCGGCGAGGAGCCGGTCGAGGGCGGCGCGGCCGGCGGCCAGCGGCACGTCGAGGACGTCGTGGACCATGCCGGTGGCGGTGACGAAGTTCGCCGCGGGCTCGTTCCGTACCCAGCGCTCGATCTGCGCGCGGTCGGTGGTCGACTGGGTCTGCCAGGCGAAGGAGACCGGGTGGCGGGCGGGGGTGGGACAGCCGATCCGCTCACAGGAACAGCTGTAGCCGACGGGGTAGGCGGCGGGGGCCAGGGGAAGTCCGGCGGCGGCGATGGCCAGGAGCAGCGTCTCGCGGGTGTTCCCGTCGTCGGCCGCGGTCCGTTTGGGGCGCCTGCGCAGCCACTGTGCGAGTTTGCTCTCCGTGCCGCGGTAGCGGCCGATGCCGTCGCCCATCTATCCCCTCACACCTCATGCTCGCCCGTTCGGCTCTGCCCATGGTCCCACCATCCTGCTCCCCGGGTGACCGGAGTGGGGAACCAGGGGCCGGTGACGACGCTCACGCTCGTCACGGCCGGGGCGTGAGGCCGCGCAGCGCGTGGTCGACGAGGGCGTCGGCGTAGGCGTGGGTGAGGGGGCCCGTGCGGTGCAGCCAGCGGTGGTGGAGCGGCCCGACGAGGAGTTCGGTGGCGAGCCGCGCGTCGACGGCCGGATCGACCTGCCCGGCCGCCCGGGCCGCCTCGATGCGCCGGGCGAAGACCCGCAGCTGGGGTTCGAGGAGCGCCTCGGTGAAGCGGGCGCCGAGCGCGGGATCGGTGGAGCCCTCGGCGGCGAGCGCCCGGGTGGGGGCGTCGTACCGGGGGTTGTTGAGCTCGTCGACGGTGGCCCGCAGCACGAGCCGGAGGTCGGCGGCGAGGTCCCCGGTGTCGGGCAGCTCGGTCTGCCCGGGGTCGGCGCCGGCCTCCTCGGCGGCGCGGGCGGCGAGGTCGAGGAAGGCGTCGAGGAGCACGGCCGCCTTGGAGGGCCACCACCGGTAGATGGTCTGCTTGCCGACGCCGGCGCGGGCGGCGATGCCCTCGACGGTGGTCTTCGCGTAGCCGGTCTCGGAGACGAGGGCGAGGGCGGCGTCGAAGATGGCGCGCCGGGAGCGCTCGCTGCGGCGGGAGGCGTCGGGGGCCTTGGTCTCGGACATGGCGCCGAATCTACCAGGGGCGAGACGGAGCGTCTCGTCGACTGGTGCGGGGAGGGGTCGCGGGGCGGCGGCCGGCCCCCCGGATGTCGATCGCGTGTACGGAAAGCGAACCACCCGAACGGTCCACTGCGCGCGGGGCCCCGAAAGCGGACCATGGCTCCACCGATCCACGGCCCGCCACCGGCGGGCCGACGTCCGTGAGGAGGCCCGATTGCGCTCCACTCCGCGCGAGTCCTCGCCCCGCCGCTACCTGATGTGCCCACCCGCGCACTTCACGGTGACGTACTCCATCAACCCGTGGATGGACCCGACGAAGCCCGTCGACCTGCCGCTCGCCCTCGCCCAGTGGGAGGACCTCCGGGACCGCTACCTCTCCCTCGGGCACACCGTCGAACTCCTCGACCCCGACCCGGCGCTGCCGGACATGGTCTTCGCGGCGAACGGCGCGACCGTCGTCGGCGGGCGGGTGCTCGGCGCCCGCTTCGCCCACCCGGAGCGGACCGCAGAGGCCGACGCGCACCGCGCCTGGTTCCGCCGCAACGGCTGGGCCGAGACCGACCTGCGCGAGCCCGAGCACGTCAACGAGGGCGAGGGCGACTTCGCCGTCACCGCCTCCTGGATCCTGGCCGGCACCGGCTTCCGCTCCAGCCCGCTCTCCCACGGCGAGGCCCAGGAGTTCTTCGGGCGGCCCGTGATCGGCCTGGAGCTGGTGGACCCGCGCTACTACCACCTGGACACCGCGCTCTGCGTCCTCGACGAGGCCGCCGACGAGGTCATGTACTACCCCGGGGCCTTCTCCCCCGGCAGCAGGGCCGTCCTCGCCCGCCTCTTCCCCGACGCGCTCCTGGCGACCGAGGAGGACGCGGCGGCGTTCGGGCTCAACGCGGTCAGCGACGGCCGGCACGTGCTGCTCCCGCAGACGGCGACCGGGCTCTTCGACCCGCTCCGGGCGCGGGGCTTCCGCCCCCACCCCATGGACCTGGGCGAACTGCTCAAGGGCGGCGGCAGCGTGAAGTGCTGCACCCAGGAGCTGCGCCCCTAGGCCTCCTCCGCCGGGGGCCAGGAGTCGCCCCACTCGGCGTCACGGGCCTGCTTGTACAGGGGCCCGTGACGCTTGGTGACGGTCGCCCGCTCCAGTCCTTCGGGGGCGCAGAGGTCCAGGAGGACGAGCCCCTTGCGGGTCTGCGGCCGGCGGACGACGCGGGCGGGCGCCGGGCTCACGGGGAACCGGGTGGCGGCGACGTACGCGTACTTCTCGTCCTCGTACGGCAGCGAGCCGCCCTTCACCTGCCGGTGCAGGGAGGAACGGCTGACCCGCGCCGCGAAGTGGCACCAGTCGGTGCCCGGCTCGATCGGGCAGGCGCCGCTGTGCGGGCAGGGCGCGGCGACGGTGAAGCCGGCGTCGATCAGGACGGAGCGGGCGGCGATGATCCGCTCGTAGCCGTCCGGGGTGCCGGGCTCGACGATGACGACGGCGCCGGTGGAGGCCCTGGCCGCCTCGGCGACGAGCGCGGCGCGGTCCGCCTCGGTGAGTTCCTTGAGCACGTACGAGACGGTGACCAGGTCGGTCTCCGCGAGCCGGAGCGCGGTGCCGATCCGCTCGCGCCGCCACTCGGCGTCCAGGACGCCGCCGGCCAGTTCGCGGCCGAGGGCGAGGGCGGGCTCGGCCCAGTCGAGGACGGTGGTACGCGGCGGCTGCCCGTCCCACACGTCGGCGACGGCCCAGCTCGCGGCGCCCGTCCCGCCGCCGATGTCGGTGTGCGTCCCCGGCGCCCACTCCGGGGCGGCGTCCCGCAGCGCGTCGAGCGCGGAGCGGGCCGCCTCGAAGGTCGCGGGCATCCGGTACGCGGCGTACGCGACGACGTCCGCACGGTCCCGCAGCACGGGGGCGTCGGTCGGGGTCGTGCCCCGGTAGTGCGCGATCAGCCGCTCGACGGACTTCGCGGCCTGCGAGGGCGGCAGCCCGCCGAGCACCCCGGCAAGGGCGGTCCGCAGGGTTTCACCAGAAGCACCAGACACGTTCACCGACCCAGTCTAGGCGCCGCCGTTCCGACGTCGGCATGCGTCCCGCCAGGGGTCAGGCGGCGGCGGAGCGCCAGGGGCGGCAGAGGAGGAGGAAGCAGGTGAGGGCGGCGGCGGCGCAGGTGAGCTGGACGACGGCCATGGGGACGGCCGTCCGCTCGCCCGCGATGCCGACGAGCGGCGAGGCGATCGCGCCGATCAGGAAGGACGAGGTGCCGAGCAGCGCCGAGGCGGAGCCGGCCGCGTGCGGGGTGCGCATGAGCGCCTGCGCGTTGGTGTTCGGCATCGCCAGGCCCATCGCGGACATCAGGACGAAGAGGCCCGCGGCGATCGGGACGAGACCGACCTCGCCGAAGACGCCGGTGGTCATCAGGAGCAGCGCCGTCGCGGCGAGCAGGATGACGGAGAGGCCCCAGCCGAGCGCCTTGTCGAGGCTGACCCGGCCGACGAGCAGCTTGCCGTTGATCTGGCCGACGGCGACGAGGCCGATGGAATTGAGCCCGAAGAGGAGGCTGAAGGTCTGCGGGGAGGCGCCGTAGATCTCCTGGACGACGAACGGCGAGGCCGAGATGTAGGCGAAGAGGGCCGCGAAGGCGAGCCCGCCGGCCAGCATGTACCCGGTGAAGACGCGGTCGGCGAGCAGCCCGCGCATGGTCCGCAGGGCCTGCCCGACGCCGCCCTCCTGGCGCCGCTCGGGCGGCAGCGTCTCGTGGAGGAAGCGCCAGACGACGACGGTGAGGAGGACGCCGATGACGGCGAGGACGTGGAAGACGCCCCGCCAGTCGGTGATCCGCAGGATCTGTCCGCCGATGAGCGGCGCGATGATCGGCGCGACGCCGGAGATCAGCATGAGGGTGGAGAAGAAGCGGGCCATCTCGACGCCGTCGTAGAGGTCGCGGACGACGGCCCGGGCGATGACGATGCCGGCGGCTCCGGCGAGGCCCTGGAGGAGCCGGAAGGCGATGAGGAGTTCGGCGCTGGGCGCGAAGGCGCAGACGGCGGTGGCGAGGACGTAGACGACCATGCCGACGAGGAGCGGCCTGCGGCGGCCCCACTTGTCGCTCATCGGGCCGACGACGAGCTGGCCGAGGGCCATGCCGGCGAGGCAGGCGGTGAGGGTGAGCTGGACGGTGGCGGCGGGGGCGGTCAGCGAGCGGGTGACCTCCGGCAGGGCCGGCAGGTACATGTCCATGGAGAGCGGCGGGAGCGCGGTGAGTCCGCCGAGGACGAGGGTGACGAGCAGCCCCGCCCCCCGGGCGACGGCGGGAACGGCCTCCGGGGTTGCGGTTATGTGTTCTTGTGTTGTCTTCTGGCCGCTCTCCGGCATCGACTGCTCCCTTTCGTTGAATCCTTGCCTATGCTCTCAGCTCGGCGGGGCGGATCGAGACCCTTGGGGTGGACGGACGTGGATGACGTGAACGACGTGGTGCGGTGGGGCGTGCTCGCGACCGGCGGCATAGCCGAGCGGTTCGTGACGGACCTGGCGGAGCTGGAAGGCGCCGAGGTGGTGGCGGTGGCGTCCCGTACGGAGGCGTCGGCGCGGGCCTTCGCCGACCGGTTCGGGATCGGGCGGGCGTACGGCGGCTGGGACGGCCTCTTCGCCGACCCCGAGGTGGACGTGGTGTACGTGGCGACGCCCCACCACGCCCACCGGGAGGCCGCGGGCCGCGCCCTGGAGGCCGGCAAGGCGGTCCTGTGCGAGAAGGCCTTCACCCTGAACGCCGGCGAGGCGGCGGAGCTGGTCTCCCTCGCCCGGGACCGGGGCCTCTTCCTCATGGAGGCCATGTGGATGTACTGCAACCCGCTCGTCCGCCGGCTCGCGCGGCTGGTCCGGGACGGCGCGATCGGGGACGTACGGACCGTGCAGGCCGACTTCGGGCTCGCGGGCCCCTTCGGCCCCGACCACCGGCTGCGGGACCCGGCCGTCGGCGGCGGCGCCCTGCTCGACCTCGGCGTCTACCCGGTCTCCTTCGCCCAGCTGCTGCTCGGCGAGCCGGACTCGGTGCAGGCGCACGCGCGGATCTCCCCGGAGGGCGTCGACCTGAACACGGGCATGCTGCTCGGCTGGTCGGACTCGGGGGCGTCCGCGCTGCTGTCCTGCTCCCTGGAGGCGGACACCCCGCTGACCGCCGCCGTGACCGGCACGAAGGGCCGCATCGAGGTGCCGCGCGGCTTCTTCTTCCCCGAGCGGTTCACGCTGTACCGGGAGGGCGCCGAGCCGGAGGAGTTCACCAACGCCGACGACCCGCACTCGCTGCGGCACGAGGCCGCCGAGGTGATGCGCTGCCTGCGGGCCGGGGAGACCGAGTCGCCGCTCGTCCCGCTGGACGGCACGCTCGCCGTGATGCGGACGCTCGACGCGGTACGGGACCGCGTCGGCGTCCGCTATCCGCAGGAGGCGGAGCTCACGCGGGTGTGAGACCCGGACGGCCGGCCTCCGTGACGAAGGAGGCGGCGGTGGTGACCGGGGCGCCCGGCGTCGTCACGTACGGGACCGTACGGAAGTCGGCGCGGGCGCTCTCCTCGCCGAGCGTCACGGTGGTGTAGCCGCGCCGGCCGTTGAAGAACCGCAGGTGCGGATTGGCCTGCATGAGCTTGTCGTAGGTGGCGGGGCGGTCGGCGCCGTCCTTGCCGCTGGAGATCGAGGTGGTGACGATCTCGGTGCCGAGGGTCCGGGAGCCCGGGTCGCGGAAATCGGCCTTGATGTCGAGGCCGTACGAGACGTGGACATCGCCCGTCAGCACCATCAGGTTCTCCACCCCGGCGGCCTCGGCGCCCGCCAGGAGCCGTGCGCGGGAGGCCGGGTAGCCGTCCCAGGAGTCCATGGAGACCTTGAAGTCGGCGGCGGAGCGGTCGCGGCGCTCGGCGAAGACGACCTGCTGGGGCAGTACGTTCCAGCGGGCGTCGGAGGCGCGCCAGCCGTCGAGGAGCCACCGCTCCTGGGCGGCGCCGGTCATGGTGCGGGCCGGGTCCTCGGAGAGCGGGCCCGGGACCTGCCAGCCGTCGCCGTACGCCTGGTCGGAGCGGTACTGGCGGGTGTCGAGGATGTCGAACTGGGCGAGCCGCCCGAAGCCCAGCCGCCGGTACAGCCTCATGTCCGGGCCCTCGGGCCGCTGGGGCGCGCGCAGGGGCTGGTGCTCCCAGTAGGCGCGGTAGGCGGCGGCGCGGCGGAGCAGGAACTCCTCCGACGGGACGGAGTTCTCGGGGATGCCGCCCGCGTAGTTGTTCTCGGTCTCGTGGTCGTCCCAGGTGACGACGAAGGGGTGCGCGGCGTGCGCGGCCCTCAGGTCCGGGTCGGTCTTGTAGAGGCCGTAGCGGAGCCGGTAGTCCTCCAGGGTGACCGTCTCGCGGTTGAAGACGGCGGGGAGGGTGCGGTCGGTGTGGGCGCGGGCGCCGCCGGTGGCGTTGACGGCGTACTCGTAGAGGTAGTCGCCGAGGTGGAGGACGACGTCGAGGTCCTCGTCGGCGAGGTGCCGGTAGGCGGTGAAGTACCCGTCGTGGTACGCCTGGCAGGAGACGGCGCCGAGCCGCAGCCGCGCGGGGCGTGCCCAGGGCGCGGGCGCGGTGCGGGTCCGCCCGACCGGGCTCACCCAGTCCCCGGCGCGGAAGCGGTAGAAGAACTCCCGCCCCGGCTCCAGGTGTTCGACCTCGACGTGCACGGTGTGGGAGAACTCCGGGTGCGCGGTGGCGCGTCCGCGCCGGACGGTGCGGGTGAAGCGCTCGTCGCGGGCGAGCTCCCAGTGGACGGAGACGCGTTCGGCCGGGAGGCCGCCGCCGGGCTCGAAGGGGCGCGGGGCGAGCCGGGTCCACAGCAGGACGGAGCCGGGCAGCGGGTCGCCGGAGGCGACACCGAGGGTGAACGGGTCCTCGGTGATGCGGCGCGCGTCCAGTTCGGCGGCGGCGGCCGTGCCGGCGGCGGGCAGCTGGACGGCGAAGGCGAGCGCCGCGGCGGCGCCGGCCGTGGTGAGGAACCGGCGGCGGCCGAAGTGGCGCGCGGCGGCGCGCAGTTCGTCACTGTGCTGCTGTGCGGGTGTCATGTGCCCCTCCCCTGACGGTTGGTGTCCGTCGGTATTCGAGGGGGGCGGGGCGACATCCCCTTGTCGGGGACAGGTCATCCACGTGTCGGACGGATGAGTTCATGGGGCACGCGTCTGGCGTACGCTGCCCGGCCGGGGGCGACACGAAGCTGGAAGGTTGTGGTTCGGCATGGGCGTCGCAGTGGTGACGGGAGCGGGTTCGGGCATCGGCCGGAGCGTGGCGCGGGCCCTCGCGGAGGCGGGCTGGTCCGTGGCGCTGGCGGGCCGCCGGCTCGCGCCCCTGGAGGAGACGGCGGAGGGCCTGCCCTCCGGCCGGACGGTGTGCGTCCCGACGGACGTGACGTCACCGGAGGCGGTGACGGCCCTCTTCGACGCCGTACGGGACCACTTCGGCCGCGTCGACCTGCTCTTCAACAACGCGGGGACGTTCGCGGGCGGCGGCACGCCGGTGGAGGAGCTGTCCTACGACACCTGGCGGTCGGTGGTCGACGTCAACCTGACGGGCGCGTTCCTCTGCGCGCAGGCCGCCTTCCGGGCCATGAAGGAGCAGTCCCCGCGGGGCGGCCGCATCATCAACAACGGTTCGATCTCGGCGCACGTGCCGCGCCCGCACTCGATCGCGTACACGGCGACGAAGCACGCCATGACGGGCCTGACGAAGTCGCTGTCGCTCGACGGCCGCCCGTACCGGATCGCCTGCGGCCAGATCGACATCGGCAACGCGGCCACCGAGATGACCGCCCGCATGCAGACCGGCATCCTCCAGGCCGGCGGCGAACTGGCGGCGGAGCCGGTCATGGACGCGGCGGACGTGGCCGCGACGGTCGTCCACATGGCGGCCCTGCCCCTGGAGGCGAACGTCCAGTTCGCCACGGTCATGGCCACGACGATGCCCTACATCGGCCGCGGCTGACGGCTCGCGCCGCCCCGCTCACCCGGCCCCGCTCACCCGGCCCCGCTCACTCCACGGGGGCCTGGCCGGTCTCGAACCGCGCCACCTTCCCGTCCTCGACGGTGAACCGCCAGACGGTGCGCATGGCGCCCCAGGTGTCGTTGCTGTAGGTGGCGGCGAGGGCGAGCCCGCCCTCCTCCTCGCTCTCCACCTCCATGCGGCCGTTCGAGGAGAACACCTCCCGCTCGGTCCACTCCCGCAGGTTCCGCTCGGACCCGTCGTCGGACATGGTCGCGCCGGGCGCGAGGGCGGCGTCGAAGGCGGCACGGTCGTTGGCGTTCAGCGCGGCGACGAAGGCGCGCACGGCGGGCTCGGTGAGCCGGTCCACGGGAATGGTCATGGCCCACCCGTACCCGCCGGACGGCGGCCCGCCCCGCTCCGGCGCCCGGGATGGGCCAGTCGGGCGAGCCCCGCGGCAGCCTCCGGCTCCCCGGGGCGCGCCCCGGGCAGTATCGGGGGGACCCCAAGCCCGCCTTCCCGCTGGAGGAGCGATGTCGGAGCAGGACCGGATCGTCAAGCTGTACGCGAAGGGGGCCCCGGTCGGGGTCCTGGACGGGAGGCTGGTCGGCTTCCTGGTCGACGAGCACCGCACCGCCGAGTGGGCGGTCGGCGAGGCCGACGGCGGCTTCCGCCTCACCGTCAAGGGCACCGAGGACCGCGTCACCGCCCCCGGCACCGACCGCGCTCCCGCCCTGGTCCGCCCCGACGACTCCGCCGCCTCGGTCTGGCGCCTCCAGCGCGTCACCCCCGACGGCACCGCCACCGTCACCGGTCTCGCCGCCCTCGGCACCGGCACCTACGTCATCTCGCAGAACGGCCTCGCCCTCGGCCGCGACCTCTTCGAGGACCCGTCCCCCGCCCCGAAGCCCATCGTCGTCCGCACCGACGACCGCGCGCCCCACTGGACGCTGGAGATCCTGATCTGAGACCCGGCCCCGGCCCATGCGAAAGGGCCCCCGTGGGGGCCCTGACGAGGGGCAGCGACGGGGACGTCGTCGCTCCTGAGATTCAGACGGTCCCTTCGATGCGTTCGAAGATGTCCGCGTCCGTCTCCCGCTGCCAGTCCGGCAGGTCGGACCAGTCGGCGACATATCCGGGCTTCGGGTCTTCGAAGTGCCTGAACATCTGGGCGGTCCAGCAGATCGCGACGAATCGGCCCTTCTGCTCGCGGGTGAGCCTCGCCGCATGCCCGCCGCTGACCTCGATGAAGTCGCGCACCTGCCCGTACACGGCGGTGGCCGCTTCGCGCTCCCACGCGGGCGTGTCGTCCCACGGCGTGACGTAGCCAGGCTTGGGCTCGCCGGGGTAATGCTTGTTCACACCGTCGATCCACGCCTCGCGGAAGATCCGGCCGTCATTCATGCGTGTGTCCCTCTCGTCATGCGATGCGCGGAAGCGCTGCGATTCGGTGATCAAGAGTCGAGACTCGGTCATCGGACATGAGCGGGGCAAGACGCCCCCGAAGCCCGTCCAGCTTCTTGCCGATGAATCCCGAATTCGACCGGCCGGCCAGTCCGAGTGCGCTCGTTCGTCGGGCGTTCCTCCTTCATGCAGGCGCGCGCCCAGGCCGTGGCCCCCGCGGCCGGCGATCTCTCCGCCCGGACCGCGTACGCGGACGGTGAGCGGCGCACTCGGGTGTCTCCTCTTGTCCTGGAGGAGTGGATGCCCGCCTTCCTCGCGCAGTTGGCGGCGCCCGGCGTTCAGTTCGTCCGCGCGACGGGCGGTGACGGCTCGCCCTTGCGGTACCTGTTCGATCCGGAGAAGGAGTCGTTCGCCGAGTTCCTCGCCGACGGCGAGCACTGGACCGTCCGCCAAGGCGGTCCGGTGGCCCTGTGGGACGACGTGGAACGTTCCCTCGTCGCCTGGCAGGGCGCCGGGGCACCGGAGATCGACTCCGTACGGCTCCACGTGACGCCCACGTCCCACCGGTACTGGATCGACCAGGCGCCCTCCCTACGCTGGGAACACCGGATCACCTGACCCACTACGCTCCGGACATGGACGACGAACCGCTCTCCCAGTGGGCCGAGCGTCGCGACGCGAGGATCGGGCAGCTCCGCGCCGTACCCCTCGTCACCGGCGACGGCCCGAGGGCATCGCATCTGAACCCCGACGCTCCCCGTGCGATCCAGCGGTGGAACGGCCATCTGTGGGAACCGTACGGCTTCGCGGCGAACCTCGCGGAAGCACGACGCATCCTGTTTCCCCACACCGAGGTCGCCTCCACCCGTGAGGCAACACCGAAGCTCGGCCCCGGGACCGGCAGACATCGGAAGCCTCCGACTTCACCCTCATAGCCGCGAGGTCCGGTGAGAGCCGGTACGGAACGGGGTGAGGTGACGCCCACGATTCCATGAGAAAAGGCCCCTGGCCTGCAGTATTGCAGGCCGGGGGCCTGGGGGGCAGACGAGTCGGGCTGTACGCCGGGTTCTGTACCCCGGGACCTCGCGGTCGTCGGGGTGACGGCCATCCATCTAGGGCCGGCGTTGCCACCGGCCTCGTGCGGTCTACCCGCGAACTCGGGCGAGCAGCCCTCGATCATTCGCGCAGGGACACCGGGGTGTCCCCTCTTGACCTTGCTCCGGGTGGGGTTTACCTAGCCGCCTGAGTCACCTCAGGCGCTGGTGGTCTCTTACACCACCGTTTCACCCTTACCGAGGGCCGAAGCTCCCGGCGGTCTGTTCTCTGTGGCACTGTCCCGCGGGTCACCCCGGGTGGCCGTTAGCCACCACCCTGCTCTGTGGAGCCCGGACGTTCCTCGGGGAGATCCGGGGATCTCCACGCGGCCGCCCGCCCGGCTCGTCTGCCGTGCCGACCATGCTACCCGCCGGAACGGACGCCGCTTGACCTTGTCGTAGCGTCAGGGTTTCTACTGAGGTCATGCGTATCGGCGAGATCGCCGCGCTCGTCGGGGTCACGCCCCGGGCGGTGCGGCACTACCACCGTCTGGGGCTGCTGCCCGAGCCCGCGCGGCTGCCCAACGGCTACCGGGAGTACGGCATCCGGGACGCCGTGCTGCTCGCGCGGGTGCGGCGGCTGACCGAGCTGGGGCTCGGCCTCGACGAGGTGCGGGACGTGCTCGCCGACGACGCGGGCCGGGAGCTCGTGGAGGTCCTGGAGGAGCTCGACGACGACCTCGCCCGGCAGGAGGCCGTCATCCGGGAGCGGCGGGCGCGGCTCTCCGGACTCCTCGCGGAGGCCCGGGGCGGACGGCTCACCGCCGAGGGGCCCGTGTCGCCGGAGCTGGCCGCGCTGCTCGCCGGCGTCGGCGAGCTGCCGGACTCGCCGATGGCGGTGAAGGACCGGGAGATCCTCGCCCTGCTCGACACGGTCGTGCCCCCGGAGAAGCGGGCGCGGCTGATGGGGCTGATGCACGAGGTCTCCGGGAGCGCCGCGGAGGTGTACGGGCTGCTCGACGCGCTGGCCGACGCCCCGGTGGACGACCCCCGGGTCGAGGAGGCCGCACGGGCGCTCGCCGGGGTGCTGCCGGACGGGATCGGCCGCTTCGAGCTGCCCGCGGAGGGGTCCGGCGGGCTCGCCGACGTCTTCTTCGCCGATCTGGCGCCCGCGCAGTCCGCCGCCGTGCGCCGGGGCCTGGAACTGGTGGCGGAACGCTTCGAGGGAGTTTCCGAGGGAGGTGAGGGGCATGGCGGGGAGTGAGCGGGGGCCCGTGCTGCGGGCGCTGCGCGCGGTGGCGTACGCCGCGCTCCCCGCCGAGCTGGTGGTCTTCGTGCTGCTGCTCGGCGGGGTGCGGATACCGGGGGCCGTGCTCGGCGGGGCGGAGCTGGTGATGGCCGTGCTGCTCGCCGCCGAGGCGGTCGTGTGGCTGCGGCTGCGGCGGCGGGGGCTGACGCGGCGGGAGGCGCTGGCGGAGCTCGTACCGGAGCGGGTGCTGCGGCTGATCGGGCACGAGCTGGCGCTGATGGCGAGCCTGGGGCGGTGGGTGGCGCGGCGGCCGCACGGGACGGCCGGCGCGGAGGGCGCCTTCCCGCACGCGCGGGACCAGGCCGCGCTCATGTACGGCTTCGCCTTCGTCTGCCTGGTCGAGTGCGTCGGCATGTCGTGGCTGCTTGCCGGGTGGCCCGTCGTCCACGCGGTCGTCCTCGTCCTCGACGTGTACACGGTCCTCTTCGTGCTCGGGCTGCACGCCGCCTCCGTGACCCGGCCGCACGTGCTGGGCGGCGGACGGCTGCGGGCCCGGCAGGCGGCCCACGTGGACGTGGACGTGCCGCTGGAGCGGATCGCGGCCGTCCGCCGGGAGAACCGCTTCACCCACGAGAAGAAGGACGGCGAGCTGAACCTCGCCGTCGGCTCGCAGACCTCGGTGACCCTGGAGCTGAGCGAGCCGGTGGAGGTGGTCGGGCTGCTGGGCGGGGTCCGGCCGGTGACGACCGTACGGCTGCACGCGGACGACCCCAAGGCGCTGTACGAGGCGCTCAGGGACGCGGTCACGCGGGCGCGAACAGCACCTTCGCCCGGCCGGGATCCGCTGCCGACAGCCTGACCCGCAGCCACTCCCCCAGCGGCAGCGGGGCCGTGCCGCCCTCGACCCGGGCCACGACGGCCGGGTCGTCGAGGTGGACGGTGCCGACGGACGGCTCGCGCTCCTTGACGTCGATCACGTACGCGTCGAAGAGCTCGCCGACCCGGTCGCCGAGCAGCGCCGCCTCCACGATGTCGACGGACTCCCGCTCCACCGTGTTGGCGCGGCGCGAACCGGCGGCCATCGTGTCGGGCAGGCCGGGCAGCGCGGCCCGCACCCACTCCGGCGGCTCGGTCCCGGCCACCGCGGCGACGCACAGCTCGGAGGCGTACCGGTCGACGAGCCGGCGCAGCGGCGCCGTGCAGTGGGTGTACTCGTCGGCGACGGCCGCGTGCACGGCGGGGTCGGGCAGCCGGCCGTCGGTGAAGACGGTGTAGCTGGCGCCGCGGAGCAGGGTGGTGCACTCCTGGAGGAAGGCGGCCTGGCGCGGATCGGTGGGGTCGGCGTTCCTGACCACCTCCGCGTACGGCACGTGGTGCGGCCAGGCGACGCCGAGCGCCTCGGCGGAGCGGCGCAGCCGGGCGACGGCCCCGTCGGGGGCGACCGGCAGGGTGCGCAGGACGCCGGTGCCGGCGGCGGTCATCAGGTCGGCGGCGGCCATGCCGGTGAGCAGGGAGATCTGCGCGTTCCAGCTCTCGGCGGGCAGGGGCGCCCGGTAGGCGAGCGTGTAGGTGTGGTCGCCGGGGACCTCGACGATCTCCTGTTCGGGGACGTCGAGGGAGATCCCGCCGCGCTCGATCTCGCGCTCCTCGCGGAGCCGGCCGATGTCGCGGAGCAGGGCGAGGGGTTCCTCGGCGGTGCCGGAGTCGATCCGCCGCTGCACGGTGGCGTAGTCGAGCTTGGCGCGGCTGCGGACGAGGGCCCGGCGGAGGTCGGTGGCGACGCGCCGGCCCTCGGCGTCGAGGTCGATCCGCCAGAGCAGCGCGGGGCGCGGCTCGCCCGGCAGCAGGCTCGCGGCGCCCTCGGAGAGGACCGGCGGATGGAGGGGGACCTTGCCGTCGGGGAAGTAGAGGGTGAGCACCCGCCGGTGCGCCTCGGCGTCGATCGCCCCGCCGGGGGCGACGAAGGCGGCGACGTCGGCGATGGCGTAGTGCACGCGGTAGCCGCCGTCCGCCCGCCGCGCCAGGTGCATGGCCTGGTCGAGGTCGGTGGAGGTGGGCGGGTCGATGGTGAGGAACGGCAGGTCGGTGGCGTCGTACGCGGGGAGGCGGGGGTTCTTCGCGGCGGCCTCCGCCTCGGCGAGCACGGCGGCCGGAAACCCCTCCGGCACCCCGAGTTCGGTGCGCAGTGCGCGCAGCGCGGCCCGCAGCGGAGCCTCCGCCGCGCCGGTCACGTGGATGTGGCGTCGGGGCATGCAACCGAGCGTAGGGGGCGGGAGGGGGCCCGGCACCTCGTACGCTGGCTTGTCGGGGCCGCATCCCCGTTCGCGTACGTACGTAAGGAGAACCACCGTGCTCGTGCTGCTGCCGCCCTCCGAAGGCAAGGCGCCCTCCGGGTCCGGGACGCCGCTCAAGCCGGAGTCGCTCTCGCTGCCGGGACTCGCGGAGGCGCGGGCGGCGGTCCTGGACGAGCTGGTCGAGCTGTGCGCCGCCGACGAGGAGAAGGCGCGCGAGGTGCTCGGGCTGAGCGAGGGGCTGCGGGGCGAGGTCGCGAAGAACGTCGGGCTGCGCACGGCGGGCGCCCGCCCGGCCGGGGAGATCTACACCGGCGTCCTGTACGACGCGCTGGGCCTGGCGACGCTGGACGCGGCGGCCCGGAAGCGGGCCGGGGACGCGCTGCTCGTCTTCTCCGGACTGTGGGGCGCGGTGCGGGTGACGGACCGGATCCCGTCGTACCGCTGCTCGATGGGGGTGAAGCTGCCGGGGCTCGGCGCGCTGGGGGCGCACTGGCGGGGCGCGATGGCCTCGGTGCTGCCGGAGGCGGCCGGGGACGGGCTCGTGCTCGACCTGCGCTCGTCGGCGTACGCGTCGGCGTGGAAGCCGAAGGGCGAGGTGGCGGCGCGGACCGCGACGGTACGGGTGCTGCACGCGCCGACCCGGAAGGTGGTCAGCCACTTCAACAAGGCGACCAAGGGCCGGATCGTCCGGAGCCTGCTGGAGTCGGGCGCGGCGCCCGGCACGCCGGAGGAGCTGGTCGAGGCGGTGCGGGACCTCGGGTACGTGGTGGAGACGGGGGCCAAGGCGGGGGGCCTGGACGTGCTGGTGGACGAGATCCACTGAGGTCCGTTGCATTCTCCGCAACGGTCGTTGCGTGGGGTGGCGGTGCCGGTCAGGATGAGGCCATGCCCGGTCTCTTCGCGCTCGCCCCGCACGTCCCCGTCGTCCCGGTCGTCGTCGTCGAGGACGCCGCCGACGCCGTGCCGCTGGCGCGGGCGCTGGTGGCCGGCGGGCTGCCGCTGATCGAGATCACCCTGCGCACCCCCGCCGCGCTCGACGCGGTGCGGGCGGTCGCGGCCGAGGTGCCGGAGGCGGTGGTCGGGGCGGGCACGGTCGTCTCGGCGGCCGGCGCGGCGGACGCGGTACGGGCCGGGGCGCGGTTCCTGGTGAGCCCGGGGTGCTCGGGGCGGCTGCTCGGGGCGCTGCGGGAGTCGGGCGTGCCGTTCCTGCCGGGCGTCTCGACCGCCTCCGAGGTGCTGTCCCTCCTGGAGGAGGGCGTCACGGAGCTGAAGTTCTTCCCGGCGGAGGCGGCGGGCGGCGTCCCGTACCTGAAGTCCCTGGCGGGCCCGCTGCCGCAGGCCCGTTTCTGCCCGACCGGCGGCATCTCGGCCGCCTCGGCCCCCTCCTACCTCTCCCTCCCCAACGTCGCCTGCGTCGGCGGCACCTGGATGCTGCCGCCGGACGCCCTCGCCGCCCGCGACTGGGGCCGGGTGGAGGCCCTGGCGCGGGAGGCGGCGCAGCTCGCCCGCTAGGCCGCGCCTTCCGTGAAGCGGACGCCCAGGTGGTCGGAGACCGGGCGGTAGCCGAGGCGCTGGTACAGGGCGTTGCTGGTGGAGTTGGCGAGGTCCGTGAAGAGGACGACCTCCGTCGCGCCGGAGGCGGCGGCCGCGCGGCTGATCGCGGCGGTGACGCCGGCGGCGTATCCGTGGCCGCGTTCGGCGGGCGCGGTGTAGACGAGGTGGACGCGGGACTGGCCCTCGACCGTGCGGGAGCGGGCGGCCATCGCCACGGGACGGCCGTCGGGGGCCTCCCAGACGTGGAGGCGGTCCTCGGTGATCCGCTCGGTGAGGAAGTCGGTGTAGTCGTCCTGCGGTGCGTAGCGGTGGACGACGGCGAAGTCGGCGGTCCAGGGCCCGAGCAGCGGGAGGTCCGCCGCGCGCGCGGGGCGGGCGCGGCCGGCCGGTGCCGGGTCCCGCGGGGTGAGCGCGTCGAGGCGGAAGAGCCGGATGTCCATGACGGGCTCCCAGGGCAGCCCGGAGGCGGCGAGGTACGCCTCCACCGCCGCCCGCTCGCCGCGCAGCGTGGCCGGTGCCGCGCCGGCCGGGAGGACCAGCGCGGCGGCGGCCTCCACGGGCACCACGCCGAAGGTGAGGTCGGCGAGCGGGGCCGCGACGAGGACGCCGGTCGCGGTGGTCCCGTCCGGGCCGGTCCACCAGCCGAGGAGCTCCGCTCCCTCCATCGTGGTCAGCACGGCGGTGTTGCGGGCCGGTTCGGCGGCGAGGTGCGGGCCCGCGGCGTCCAGGAACGCGCGGAGATCGGTGGTGAAGTGCCAGCTCATACCCGGATGGTGACGGGTCGACGGCGGGTGGCGCGAGTGAATTGGCCGCCGCTAGCGGCGGAGGTGGGAGGTGTCGTTGAGGAGGCGTACGGAGGCGTTGCCGTCGGCGTAGTAGGCGACGGCGGAGAGGGAGGCGGCCGACAGGTCGAACTTGAACAGGGACGGCGGCGGGGCGCCGAGGGCAAGCCGGACCAGGGTCTTGATGGGCGTGACGTGACTCACGACGAGGACCGTGCGGCCCGCGTGGGCGGCGGCCAGGCGGTCCCGGGCGGCGGCGACGCGGCGGGTCACGGAGGCGAAGCTCTCGCCGCCGCCGGTGGGGGCGGCGGCCGGGGAGGCGAGCCAGGCGTCCATGTCCTCCGGGTACCGCGCGCGGACCTCCGCGAAGGTGAGGCCCTCCCAGGCGCCGAAGTCGGTCTCGCGCAGGCCCTGTTCGATCACGACGTCGAGGCCGAGGCGGGCGGCGACGGCGTCGGCGGTCTGGCGGCAGCGGGTGAGGGGGGAGCTGACGATGTGCTGGATCGTGCCGCGGGCGGCGAGCGCCTCGGCGACGGCGGCGGCCTGACGGCGCCCCGCCTCGGAGAGCTCCGGGTCGGACCCCCCGCTCCCCGAGAACCGCTTCTCGGGCGTGAGCGCGGTCTCCCCGTGCCGGAGGAGCACGAAGGTGGCGGGGGCGGCCATGTCGGGCACGGGGCCCGCGACGGCCGGCACGGGGCCCTGCGCGGGGGCGGCGGGCGCGGCGGGCGACGATTCGGACACGGCAGCCGCGACGGTGCCGGACGCGACGGTGCCGGACGCGACGGTCGCCGCCGACAAGGCCGCCCGGGCGCGGGCCGCGCCGGCTGCCGCGTCGCCCGGGGGGCCGGACGGGGGCAGGGCGGCCGCCACCCGGGCCGCGGAGGTGTCGCGGGGGGCCCACTGCTCGCCGCGCTTGCCCGCGTCCATGGCCTCGTTGGCCAGGCGGTCGGCGTGCTTGTTGCGCTCGCGGGGGATCCACTCGTAGCTGACGCGGTCGCGCGGGAAGGCGCGGGACGCCTCGGCCGCGAGCGGCTTCATGTCCGGGTGCTTGATCTTCCAGCGGCCGGACATCTGCTCGACGACGAGCTTGGAGTCCATCCTGACCCGGACCGTGGCGTCGGGCGCCAGGTCCAGGACGGCGCGGAGGCCCGCGATGAGGCCCTTGTACTCGGCGACGTTGTTGGTCGCGACGCCGATGTACTCGGCGGCCTCCGCGAGGATCTCGCCCGTGGCCGGGTCGAGGACGACGGCCCCGTAACCGGCGGGCCCGGGGTTGCCCCGGGAGCCGCCGTCCGCCTCGACCACGAGCTCGCGCATTACAGGCCGGACTCCGCCGTGCGGACCAGGATCCGGCGGCAGTTCTCGCAGCGCACGACCGCGTCCTTCGCGGCGGTCCGGACGTCGTTCAGCTCGGTGATGTTGAGCTCGATGTGGCAGCCCTCGCACTTGCGCTGGTAGAGGCGGGCCGCGCCGACGCCGCCCTGCTGCTCGCGGAGCTTGTCGTACAGCTTGAGGAGGTCGGCGGGGACGGTGCCCGCGACGACCTCGCGCTCCTTGGCGACGCCCGTGGCCTCCTCGTCGAGACCGGCCTGGGCGGTGTCGCGGCGGGTGGTGGCGTCGTCGACCTTGGCCTGGACGGCCTCGACGCGCCGCGTCAGCTCGGCGACGCGCTCCTGCGCGGACTCGCGGCGCTCCATGACCTCCAGGACGATCTCCTCCAGGTCGCCCTGGCGCTTGGCGAGCGAGGTGATCTCGCGCTGGAGGTTCTCCAGGTCCTTCGGGGAGGAGACGGCGCCGGAGTCGAGCCGCTGCTGGTCGCGGGCGGCGCGCTGGCGGACCTGGTCGACGTCCTGCTCGGCCTTGGTCTGCTCGCGGGCGCAGTCGCTCTCCTCGGTCTGCGCGGCGACGAGCAGGTCGCGCAGCTGGGTGAGGTCCTTGGTCAGCGCCTCGATCTCCGCGTGCTCGGGCAGCGCCTTGCGCTTGTGGGCGAGCTGCTGGAGGCGGACGTCCAGGGCCTGGACGTCGAGGAGGCGGATCTGGTCGGCGGGCGCGGCGTTCAGTTGGGGGCTCCAGAGGAAGTGTGGTGGGAGGACCAGGGGTCGGTGACCGTCTTCGAGACGTGGACGCGGAGGTCCCAGCCGTGGCGGTCGGAGATCTCGTCGAGCTGGGCGGCGGCCAGCTCGCACCAGGGCCATTCGGTGGCCCAGTGGGCGGCGTCGACGAGGCCCAGCGGAGAGTGCTGGGTGGCCTCGGAGACGGGGTGGTGGCGGAGGTCCGCGGTGAGGAAGGCGTCCACCCCGGCGGCGCGCACCGCGTCGAAGAGGCTGTCGCCGGAGCCGCCGCTGACGGCGACGCGGCGGACGGTCATGTCCGGGTCGCCGGCGACCCGGATGCCCTGCGCGGTGGCGGGCAGCCGCTTCGCGGCGCGGGCCGCGAACGCGGCGAGGGTCTCCGGCTGGTCGAGCTCGCAGATCCGGCCGAGGTTGTTCTCGGGGACGAGCGGCCCGGTGACGCGGAGGTCGAGGGCGCCCGCGAGGGCGTCGGAGACGCCGGGGTCCGCGGTGTCCGCGTTGGTGTGGGCGACGTGCAGCGCGATGTCGTGCTTGATCAGCGTGTGCACGACGCGGCCCTTGAAGTGGCCGGCCGCGACCGTCGTCGTCCCGCGCAGGTAGAGCGGGTGGTGGGTGACGATCAGGTCGGCGCCGAGGGCGACGGCCTCGTCCGCGATCTCCTGGACGGGGTCGACGGCGAAGAGGACGCGGGTCACCCCGGCGTCGGGGTCGCCGCAGACGGTGCCGACGGCGTCCCACTGCTCCGCCCGCTGGGGCGGCCAGAGGGCGTCGAGCTCGGCGATGACTTCAGACAGACGGGGCACGGAGGAAAGGCTACCTGTCCTCCGTCCCCCGCCGTCCTGGCCCGTCGACGACCCGGGGGTCGGGCCCCTACTTCTTCACCAGGTCGGCGCGCAGGTCGTCGAGGACGCTGTTCGCCGCGGTCACGCCGAGGCCCAGGTACCAGGTCTCGTCCGGGACGTCCTTGGCCTGGCCCGCCTTGACGGCCTTGAGGTTCTTCCAGAGCGGGTTGCCCTGGGCGGCGTCCTTCTTGGTCGCCTTGGCGTCGCCGTAGACGCCGGTGAAGATCCAGTCGGCGTCGGCCTGGTCGATCTTCTCCGGGCTGACCTCGACGGCGAGGTCGTTCACCTGCTGGTTCGTCGGCCGCGGCAGGCCGGTGTCCTCCAGGATGGTGCCGATGAACGACGCCTTCGCGTAGAGGCGGATCTTGCCCGGGAGGTAGCGGACCATGGAGATGGTCGGCTTGTTCGGGCCGATGTCCATGCCGAGCTGCTTCGCCTTCGTCTCGTACGCGGCGAGCTTCTCCTTCGCCTCGGCGGTCTTGTCGAGCGCGGCGGCGTTGAGGAGGTAGTTCTCCTTCCAGGTGAAGCCCGGGCGGATGGAGAAGACGGTCGGCGCGATCTTCGACAGCTCGTCGTACTTGTCGGCGGCGCGCAGCTGGCTGCCGAGGATGAGGTCGGGCTGGAGGTTGGCGATGGCCTCCAGGTTGAGGTTGTTGATGGTGCCGACGGACTTGGGGGCGCCGGCGTCCTTGGCGAGGTAGCCGGGGATGCCGTCGTCGCCCTCGGAGGGGGCGTAGCCGACGGGCTGGACGCCGAGGGAGACGACGTTGTCGAGCTCGCCGACGTCGAGGACGACGACGCGCTTCGGGGCGGCCTTCAGCTCGCTGGTGCCCATGGCGTGGGTGAGGGTGCGGGGGAACTGGCCGGGCTTGGCGTCGGTGCCCAGGGCCGCGGTCTTGGCGGCCGCGTCGCCGAAGTCCTTGCCGCCGGTGGCGACGTCCTTCTTCTTCGCCGTGTCCTCCTTCTTGGCGGCGGCGGAGTCGTCGCCGCCTCCGCAGGCCGCGAGGGAGAGCGCGGCGGCGAGGGCGACGGCGGCGGCGGTGCCGCGGCGGCGGAGGGACATCGAGGGGCTCCTCTTCGATGGCGGACGTCGAGGTGGGGCGACGCGTACGGACGTTCCCCAGCGGAGCCACAGGGTCCGCTTAGGTTGGCCTTACCTTACGTACCCCCGGCCCCGTCAGCACAACCGGCCCCTTCCGCTCAATCGAACCGGCACACCGCCATCCATATGTGTGAAGTGCGTGGGCTCGTGTTGTTCGGCTGGAAGTGCGAAAACTAGCTTCGTGGCCGGAGGTGACGAGTCGATGACAGCCTTGGCCATCGAGACCACGGCCGGGGACGGCGACCACGAGGGGACGGCCGTCCACCCCCCGGCGGGCTTCACGATCACCGCGAACGGCGCGTACGCGGCCCGGCTCGCGGGTTCCGGGGACGCCCTGTACGCGGAGCGCTGGACCCTCGACGGCCCGGAGCCGTACGCCGTGCCGCTCCCCCTGGACCAGCCCGAGGAGCGCGACGCGCGGCTGCTGCCGCTCGCCGACGGGCGGGTCCTGGTGTGCCGCCGGGTGGACGGGCGGCGGCACACCTTCTCGCTGCTGTACCCGACCGGCCCCGGCACCGGCGAGCTGCGGCTCGGCTCGGTGGAGGCGCCCGGCGACGGCCCGGTGGAACTGCTGCCGCCGTCCCCGGACGGCATCTGCGCCTACGCGCGCCACATCGGCCCGGAGTCCACCACGCTCTGGCTGGTGGCGGGCGGCGCCTTCGGCCCCGAGCGGGTCGCCGAGCTCCCGGGCCACTGCGCGGGCGGGGTCTGGCTCGACCGTACGGGGCGGATGCTGGCCCTGGACCGGCGGCTCGGCGACGGGCCGGTGAAGACGGTGGCGGTGGACCTGGAGCGGGGCGGCGAGGTGTCGCCGCTGCTCCAGATCACCGAGGCGAGCGACGACCGGCTGCTGCTCGCGGACCCGGACAGCGGGCTGCTGCTGATCCGTTCGGACGCGCCCTCGCCGGGGCACGAGCGGCTCGGCTGGGGGGTGCTGGGGAGCCTGCTGCCGGTGCGCTTCCCCGAGTGCCTGCGCCTCGACGACGCGGCGGTGACGCCGTTCGCGGTCCAGCCGGGCCAGGTGCTGATGCCGGAGAGCTGCGGGGTCGCGCTGCGGATCGACGCGGCGAGCGGCAGCTGGGTCGGGCTCTGGCGGCCCTCGGGGCGGCGGATGCACCAGGTGGCGGCGCCGCCCGGGTGGGTGGCGGGGGCCGGGGCGTGGTCGCCGGAGGGCATCCTGCGGCTGCCGTGCTCCACGCCGGAGCTGCCGTGCGCGCTGGCCGGGCTGACGGTGCCGGACGACCCCGAACCGGAGCCGGGGTCGGGACCGGAAGCGGAAGCGGCACCCTCGGCGGAGGAGGAACAGCCGCGCGCGCTGCGGCCGGTGCCGCTCCAGCAGGCGCCTCTGACGGACCGTAAACCCGCTGGTTAGACTCACCGCCGCAGTACCGCACGCACAGGCACGTCAACGGGGTGAGTACGACATGGCGGACGACAGCACGCAGTCCACGGAGGAGGCGCAGGGCACGGGTGCCGGACGGCACCGGGGCCCGGCCGCGCCGGCGGAGGAGACGACCTCCGCCCCGCACGGACGGCACCGCCGCGAGGCGCACGAGGGCTAGGCCCTCGTCCGCGCGCGACGGCGAAGGGCCCCGGGGGATCCGCTCCCCCGGGGCCCTTCGCCGTCCCCTCCTCCGGTCCCCCCGGGCCGGGTTCAGCCCTTCTTCAGCCCCAGGACCTCGGTGGCCGCGAAGGTCTCGCTCGGCGGGCGCTCCGCGAAGTACGGGGTGAGCAGCCCGTCGAGCTCCTCGAAGCCGAAGGCCTCCTTGGCGGTGTCGAACTTGGCCGCGACCCGGGGCCGTTCGACGACGGCGACCATCCCGCCGTGGACGACGAGCAGCTGCCCGTTGACCCGGGCCGCCGCCGGGGAGGCGAGGTAGCCGACGAGCGGGGCCACGTGCTCCGGCGACAGAGGGTCGAGCTGGTCCTCGGCGGCCGGTTCGGCGAAGCCAGCGAAGACGTCCTCCGTCATGCGGGTGCGGGCCCGGGGGCAGATGGCGTTGGCGGTGACCCCGTACCGGGCGAGGGCGAGCGCCGTGGAGGTGGTGAGGCCGACGATGCCGCCCTTGGCCGCCGCGTAGTTGGGCTGTCCGGCCGAACCGGCGAGGAAGGCCTCGGAGGAGGTGTTGACGATCCGGCCGTAGACGCCGGTCTCCCCCGCCTTGGCGCGCCCGCGCCAGTGCACGGCGGCGAAGTGGGTGGTGTTGAAGTGACCCTTGAGGTGGACGCGGACGACCGAGTCCCACTCGTCCTCGCTCATCGAGAAGACCATCCGGTCGCGCAGGATGCCCGCGTTGTTGACGAGGACGTCCAGCTTGCCGAACTCGGCGACGGCGAGGTCGACGAGGCCGCGCGCGGTCTCGAAGTCGGAGACGTCGCCGAGGTGGGCGACGGCCCGGCCGCCGGCCGCGGTGATCTCGGCGGCCACCTCCTCCGCGGGGGCGGCCGAGGCCTCCCCGGATCCGTCCCGGCCGGGCTGCCCGTAGTCGTTGACGACGACGGCCGCGCCGAGCCGGGCCAGTTCGAGCGCCTCGGCGCGGCCGAGCCCGCGCCCGGCGCCGGTGACGATCGCGCTCAGCCCTTCGAGCGGCAGAGGCAGTGACATGACGGAGTCCTCTCAGATCTCGACGCAGGTGCGGAGGGACGCGCCGGTCCGCATCTGCTCCAGGGCCTCGTTGATGTGCGCAAGCGGAACCCGGTGGGTGATGAGCGACTCCAGGTCGATGCGGCCGGCCCGCCAGAGCGCGATGGCCCGCTCGTACGACCGCAGGACGTCCCCGCCGCCGTACATGGAGGGCAGGATCCGCTTCTCGTCGAAGAACAGCTCGAACATGTTGAGCCGGAGGTGGTCGTCCATGGCGCCCGCGCCGACGACGCAGAGGGTGCCGCCGCGCCGGGTCGTCTCGTACGCGGTCCGCGCGGTGGCGGACTTGCCGACCACCTCGAAGACGTAGTCGAAGCCCTCGCCGGCGGTGATCCGCTGCTTGGCGTCGGCCAGCGCCTCGGGGGCGACGGCCTCGGTGGCGCCGAAGCGGAGGGCGGCCTCGCGGCGGGACTCGACGGGGTCGACGGCGACGATCTGGGCGGCGCCCTGGAGCCGGGCGCCCTGGATGGCGGAGATGCCGACGCCACCGCAGCCTATGACGGCGACCGACGAACCGGCCTCCACCTTGGCGGTGTTGATGGCCGCGCCGAGGCCGGTGGTGACGCCGCAGCCGATGAGGGCGGCGATGTCGAAGGGCACGTCGTCCGGGATGGGGACGGCGCAGCCGGCGTCGACGACGACCTCCTCGGTGAAGGTGCCGGTGCCGGCGAAGCCGAAGACGTCCCCGCCGGGGCGCTTGAAGTTGGGGGTGCCGGCGTTCATGAAGCCGGCGAGACAGAGCTGGGTCTGGCCGCGCCTGCAGGCGGCGCAGCTGCCGCAGGCGGGCAGCCAGCAGAGCAGGACCCGCTGGCCGGGGGTGAGTCCGGTGACGCCGTCGCCGACGTCGAGGATCTCGCCGGCGCCCTCGTGGCCGGGGATGAAGGGCGCGGGCTGCGGCAGGACGCCGCTCATGGCGGAGACGTCCGAGTGGCACAGGCCGGTGGCCCGCACCCGGATCCGCACCCTGCCCGGGCCGAAGCCCACCGCCTCGACGTCGTCGAGGACCTCCAGCTTGTCCTGGCCGATCTCGTGCAGTACGGCTGCGCGCATGGTGCGGCTCCCTCCGGGACGGGTCTACGAGTGGGTGACGAGGGTGTCGGCGAGGACCGGGGCGTCGTCGCGCTCCACGGCCGTCACCGTCACCTGGACGCGGCCGTCCCCGGCCCACATCCGGATGCGCAGGGTCTCGCCGGGGAAGACGACCCCGGCGAAGCGGGTGCGGTAGGCGCGGACCCGGGTGACGTCGCCGTCGAGCAGCGTGTCCACGACCGCCTTGAGCGTCATGCCGTAGGTGCACAGGCCGTGCAGGATCGGCCGGTCGAAGCCCGCGAGCTTCGCGAAGTCGGGGTCGGCGTGGAGCGGGTTCCAGTCGCCGGAGAGGCGGTAGAGCAGCGCCTGGTCCTCGCGGACGGCCCGCTCGACGGTCCGGTCCGGTGCCCGGCCGGGGAGTTCGAGCCGCTCGGAGGGGCCGCGGTCGCCGCCCCAGCCGCCTTCGCCGCGGACGAAGATCTGGGCGTCGGAGGTCCACAGCGGGCCCTCGTCGTCGGCGGCCTCGGAGCGCAGCACGAGGATGGCGGCCTTGCCCTTGTCGTACACGGCGGCGACGCGGGAGGTGGAGACGGCGCGGCCGCCGGTGGGCAGCGGGCGGTGGAGGGTGACCGACTGGCCGCCGTGGAGGACGGCGGCGAGGTCGATGTCGATGCCGGGGGCGGAGAGTCCGCCGACGACGCCCATGCCGGCGCCGGCGACGGTGGCGAAGCTGGGCAGCACGTGGAGCCGGGATTCGAGGGTGTAGCGCAGCTCCGCCGGGTCGGTGGCGGGGCTGCCGGCGCCGAGGCCGAGGTGGTAGAGCTGGACGTCCTTGTGGTCCCAGGCGATCTCGGCGCTGCGGGGCTCGGCGGCGAGGGCCTTGGCGGCGTCAATGGGCATCGGCTTGCTGCTCCTTGGAGGTCCCTGGAGTGGAAGACCTCGGCGCGACCGTCCGCACCGTCGGTCACGCCGAGGCCGTGCGGGAACCGTCCCGTACGCGCCGATGTAGAACGCGTTCCAGTTCGGTGTCCCCCATGTATAGCCGAGGGGCGGGGCGTTGGGAACCCTCGTACACCACACTCCTGACGACACGTCAGAAAGCGTCGCCGGCACCCGTACCCGGGATATTTGTCACCGCCGGGTCCGTACGCCACGGCCTGCCGCACCCCATCCCCCGCTCCGTACCTTCGGGGCCATGACGCAGGAACCCGCGGCCGCCCTGGAGGCGGTCACCAAGACGCACGGAGCCGTCCGCGCCGCCGACGGCCTGGACCTCGCCGTCCGGCGCGGCGAGACGCTCGCCCTGCTCGGACGCAACGGCGCCGGGAAGTCCACCGCCATCGGCCTCCTCCTCGGCCTCGACACCCCCGACGACGGGCACGTCTCCCTCCTCGGCGGCACCCCCGAGCGGGCCGTGCGCGCGGGCCGGGTCGGGGCGATGCTCCAGGAGGGGCGCGCCGTCCCCCGGGTCACCGTCCGCGAGCTCGTCGGCTTCGTCGCCCGGACCTACCCCCGGCCGATGCCCGTCACCGACGCCCTCGCCCTCGCCGGACTCACCGCCCTCGCCGACCGCCGGGTCGGCGGCCTCTCCGGCGGCCAGGCCCAGCGGGTCCGCTTCGCCGTCGCACTGGCCGGCGACCCGGAACTGCTCGTCCTGGACGAGCCGACCAGCGCGCTCGACGTGGCGGCCCGCGTCGAGTTCTGGGACGCGATGCGCGGCTACGCCCGGCGGGGCGGCACCGTCCTGTTCTCCACCCACCACCTGGAGGAGGCGGACTCCTCCGCCGACCGGATCGTCGTCCTCGACGACGGCCGGATCGCCGCCGACGGCACACCCGGGGAGCTGAGGCGGGCGGCCGGCGGGGCGGTCGTCGCCCTCGACCTGGACGGCGGCCCCTCCGCGTACCTCTCCGCGCTGCCCGGGGTGACCGACGTCGAGATCCGCGGCGACCGTGCCCGGCTCCGCACCGACGACCCGGACGCGACCGTCCGGGGACTCGCCGCGCGGGACGCGATACGAGGCCTGGAGGTCGCCCCGCCGGCCCTCGCCGACGTCTTCCTCGCCCTCACGCGGGCCGCCCGGGAACCGGAGCCGAGCCGATGAACACAGCCCTGTCCACCACGGCCGCGTACGCCCGCCTGGAGGTCCGCCGCACCCTGCGCGACCAGGGGTTCGTCATCTCGACCGTCGCCGTCCCGGTCCTCATGTACCTGCTCTTCACCAACCTCGGCGGGCAGAACGACCCCGCCGTCAGGACCGCCGCCATGGTGGGCATGGCGGCGTACGGCGCGCTCGGCGCCGCCGTCTCGCTCGGCGGCGCGGTCGCCGAGGATCGGTCGACGGGCTGGCTGCGGCAGTTGCGGATCACCCCGATGAGCCCGCGCCGGGTCGTCACGGGGCGCGCCCTGACCGGGGCGGTGGTGGTGCTGCCGTCCATCGGGACGGTGCTGCTGGCCGGCGGGCTGCTCAACGGCGTGCGAATGCCGGCGCTCCAGTGGGCGGCGGTGGCGGCGGCGCTCTGGCTGGGCTCGCTGCCCTTCACGCTCCTCGGCCTCGGCAACGGCTACCGGCTGGCGCCGC
The DNA here is from genome assembly GCF_040633895.1 of Streptomyces sp. NPDC007863. Classification (NCBI taxonomy): domain Bacteria; kingdom Bacillati; phylum Actinomycetota; class Actinomycetes; order Kitasatosporales; family Streptomycetaceae; genus Streptomyces; species Streptomyces sp. NPDC007863. The sequence goes on along the minus strand of NZ_JBEYEI010000002.1, from coordinate 48,347 downwards.
AGACGACCGGGGCGGTCAACGTGGCGTGCACCCTCGGCCTCGCGGTGACCGGCGGCCTCTGGTTCCCAGTGTCGCTCTTCCCGCCGTGGCTGGCCGCGCTCTCGGCCTGGACCCCGAGCCGCCGCTTCGCGGAGCTGGGCACGGCCCTCGCGGAGGGGCACGCGCCGGGCACCGCCGCCGTGGCGCTGCTCGCCGTGTGGGGCGCGGTCTTCGGGACGTACGCGGCGGTCTCGTACCGTCGTTCCGCACGGACGTTCTGAGACGGGGGGCGCGTGATGGGGATCCGGTCGCGGAAGCGCTGCGCGGGACGGGAGGACGGGGAGCGGCGGGGGCCGAACGGGCTGAGCCTGCTGCCCTGGCTGCTGATGGGGATGGGCTCGCTCTCCCACCTCGTCAGCGGCGAGGCCCCCAACCCCTGGCTCGGCATGGCCGGCCTGCTGGCCTTCAACGCGCTTTACATCGCGGTCGTCCTGCGCGCCTTCGACGGGTCCCGCCGCGCGACCACGACCACCTGGGTCCTGCTGGGCGCGCTCGCCGCCGTCACCTTCGCCCTGGCGATCGGCTACGGCCGCGAGTGGCTGCTGCTGTGCCCACTGCTCGGCCTGGCGCTGGGCGCGGTGGCGCGGGGCGCCCGAGAGCTGCGGCGCCTGACGCTCCCCCTGGTCGTGGCGGTCGGGGCCGTCACCTTCTGGCGGGACGGCTGGGACTCGATCGGGATCGTGTACGGGACGTTCATCTCGACCATGGTGACGGCGGCGATCCTCGCGCTGAACGAGACGGTCGCCGAACTGCGCGCCACCCGCGAGGAGCTGGCCCGCGCGGCGGTGGAGCGGGAGCGACTGCGCTTCTCCCGGGACCTGCACGACCTGCTCGGCCACACCCTGTCGGTGATCGTGGTCAAGTCGGAGGCGGCGAGGCGGCTCGTGCCGCACGACCCGGGCGCGGCGCTGGGCCAGATCACGGACATCGAGCAGGTGGGCCGGGAGGCGCTCACCGAGATCCGGGAGGCAGTGACCGGCTACCGCGAGGCCGGTCTCGGCACGGAGCTGGACCGGGCCAGGTCGGTGCTCGCCTCGGCGGACGTGGAACCGGTGGTACGGCGCTCGGGCCCGCCGCTCGACCCGGCGGCGGAGGCGCTGTTCGGCTCGGTGGTGCGGGAGGCGGTGACGAACGTGGTCCGGCACGCGGCCGCCACCCGCTGCGAGATCGCGGTGCGCGCCACTCCGGAGCGGACCCGCCTCACGGTCACCGACGACGGCCGGGGCGGCGCCGCCGCGGATCCCTTCGGCAGCGGCCTGCGTGGCCTCGCCGAGCGCCTCGCGGCAGCGGGCGGCACGCTCACGGCGGCGGGTGCCCCGGGCGGTGGGTTCCGGCTGGTGGCGGAGGTCCCGGCGGCGCCCGGGGCGGTGGAGGGGGCTACTTCGCGTGGTCGATGACGTTGCCGTTGGAGCAGTTGTTCCGGTGGTTCCCCGTCCAGTCGCCGAGGGCGGGGACCACGGCGAGTTCCTGGACGCAGACGTCGGCGGCGGTGAAGTTCCAGTTGTTGGCGGCGTTGACGCCGCTGCCGAAGTTCGCGTCGTTGTCGGCGTGGGCCGGGGCGGCGGAGGCGAGGGCCGCGAGGGCGAGGGCGGTGACGCTGATGATCTTCTTCATGCCGGGGAAACGATCATTCCGGCACGAGGGCACGCGCGTTCCGCCCGGCGGGGGAAGGCCGCCCGGCCTACGCTTTCCGGTGTGAACGAGATGCCGCGGGACCACCGGCCCGGGAAGTCCATCCGGGTGCTCCTCGCCGAGGACCAGGGGATGATGCGCGGGGCGCTCGCGCTCTTGCTCGGGATGGAGGCGGACATCGAGGTCGTCGCCCAGGTGGGGCGGGGGGACGAGATCGTCGAGCGGGCGCTGGTGGCACGGCCCGATGTGGCGCTCCTGGACATCGAGCTGCCGGGGCGGTCGGGGCTCGACGCGGCGGCGGAGCTGCGGGACGAGGTGCCGGACTGCCGGGTGCTGATCCTGACGACGTTCGGGCGGCCGGGGTATCTGCGGCGGGCGATGGAGGCGGGGGCGGCCGGGTTCCTGGTGAAGGACGGGCCGGTGGAGGAGCTGGCGGAGGCGATCCGGGCGGTGCTGCGCGGCGAGACCGTCGTCGATCCGGCGCTCGCCGCCGCCGCGCTCGGCGCGGGGCCGAACCCGCTGACGGCCCGTGAGCGGGAGGCGCTGGCGGCGGCGGTGGACGGGGCGACGGTCGCCGACATCGCGGGGCGGCTGCGGCTGTCCGAGTCGACCGTCCGGAACTACCTGTCCGCCGCCATCGGGAAGACCGGGACGCGCAACCGGATGGAGGCGGCCCGGGCCGCCCGGCAGCAGGGGTGGCTCTAGGCCGCCTTGGTCTTCCTGGGGAGCCAGAGGGCCATCAGGATCGCCGCCGTCAGGAGGATGGCGGTGGAGACGCGGAAGGCCGTCGCGTAGCCGGGGACCAGGTGGGCGGGGTCCGGGGTGGCGGCGGCCGCGACCGTGGTCAGCAGGGCGAGGCCGATCGCGCCGCCCATCGTCCGGGAGGTGTTCACCAGGCCGGAGACGAGGCCGGCGTCGCCGGGGGCGGCTCCGGAGGTGGCGAGGGTGGCGAGCGGCGTGGTGGCGAGGCCGATGCCGGCCATCATGAGGATGCCGGGGCCGAGCACCGTGGTGAGGAAGGTGCCGTCGGCGGTGAGCGTGGACTGCCAGGCGAAGCCGGCCGCCGCCGTGAGGATGCCGGCGATCGCGAGCGTCCGCGCGCCGGTGACGGCCATCAGACGGGGCGCGGTCTTGGAGCCGACGAGGACGGCCAGCGAGCTGGGCACGAGGGCGAGTCCGGCCTGGAGCGGGGTGTAGCCGAGGACGTTCTGGGCGTACACGGTCATGAAGAACCACATGCCGAAGGAGGCGGAGCCGCACAGCATGATGCCGGTGTTGGCGGCGGACACGGCCCGGTTGCGGAAGATGCCGAGCGGGACCAGGGGTTCCTTCGTGCGCTTCTCGACCGCGACGAAGACCGCCAGGAGCGCGAGGCCGCCGAGGAGCGGCAGCAGCGTCGCGGCCGAGGTCCAGCCGGCCATCTCGGTCTGCACGATGCCGTACGCGAGCGTCGCCAGGCCCCCGGTGACGAGGACCGCCCCGGGCAGGTCCAGGCGGCGCCCGTCCGCCGTGCGGCTCTCGGCGAGCCAGAGGACGGCCGCGGCGAGGATGAGGACGCCGAGGGGCGCGTTGACCAGCAGCACCCAGCGCCAGTTCAGGAGGTCGACGAGGAGGCCGCCGACGAAGCCGCCCGCGGCGCCGCCCGCCGCGCCGACCGCCGTCCAGGTGGCGATGGCCCGGGTGCGGGCCGCGCCGGGCGGGACGGCGGAGGTGACGAGGGTGAGGGTGGCCGGGGAGAGCGCCGCCGCGCCGAGTCCCTGCGCGGCCCGCGCCGCGATGAGGTGGCCGCCCTCGGGGGCGAGGCCGCCGACGACGGAGGCGGCGGTGAAGAGCCCGAGGCCCGCGAGGAACATCGTCTTGCGCCCGTACAGGTCGGCCGCCCTGCCGCCGAGCAGCATGAAGCCGGCGAAGGCGATCGCGTAGGCGTTGAGGACCCACTGGAGGCCGAGGGTGCCGAGGCCGAGGTCGGCCTTGAGGGACGGCAGCGCCACGTTCATGACCGACACGTCGAGGACGACGAGGAACTGCCCGGCGCAGGCGACGAGGACGACGAGCCAGGGCCGGGCCGTGCGTATGGAGGGGCGGGTGGCGGTGCTTCCGGCGGCGGAGTCGGTCTGCGGCATGCGTGTCATGGTCGCAGAGCGGCTCCGCCCCGTACATGCGGAAAGAGTCCTACGACCTGCGACGCAGGAGGGTCACGACCGCCGCGCCGCCGAGGCCGATGTTGTGGGCGAGGCCGACGCGGGCGCCGGCGACCTGGCGGCCCTCGGCCTCGCCGCGGAGCTGCCGGACGAGTTCGGCGGCCTGCGCGAGGCCGGTGGCGCCGAGCGGGTGCCCCTTGGAGATGAGACCGCCGGAGGGGTTGACCACCCACCGTCCGCCGTAGGTCGTGGCGCCGGACTCGACGAGCTTGCCGGAGGCGCCCTCCGCGCACATGCCGAGGGCCTCGTAGGTGAGGAGCTCGTTGACGGAGAAGCAGTCGTGGAGCTCGATGACGTCGACGTCCTCGATGCCCAGCCCGGAGGCCTCGTACGCCTGCCGCGCGGCCTCCCGCGACATGGGCCGGCCGACGGCGTCGATGCAGGAGCCGGAGGCGAAGGACTCGCCGGTGTCGGTGGTCATGGCCTGGCCCGCGATCTCCACGGCCCGCCCCTCCAGGCCGTGTTCGGCGACGAAGCGCTCGGAGACGACGAGGGCGGCGGCGGCGCCGTCCGAGGTCGGCGAGCACTGGAGCCTGGTGAGCGGGTGGTGCACGGTCTTCGCCGCGAGGACCTCCTCGACCGTGTAGACGTCCTGGAACTGGGCCTGGGGGTTGCGCGAGGAGTGGAGGTGGTTCTTGGCGGCGACGGCGGCGAGCTGCGCCTCGGTGGTGCCGTACCGCTCCATGTGTTCGCGGGCGGCGTTGCCGAAGATCTGCGCGGTGGGCGGGGAGGCCTCGAAGCCGTGGGCGGCGGCCATGATGCCGTAGTGCCGGGCGACGGGCGAGGCCGCGAAGTCGCCCGCGCCGGAACCGCCGCCCAGCGCGCCCCGGCTCATCTTCTCGAAGCCGAGGGCGAGGACGCAGTCGGCGATGCCGCCCTCGACGAACTGGCGGGCGGTCATGAGGGCGGTGGAGCCGGTGGCGCAGTTGTTGTTGAGGTTGTAGACGGGCAGGCCGGTGAGGCCGAGTTCGTAGACGGCCCGCTGTCCCGCCGTGGAGGCCTGGAAGCAGTAGCCGACGGCGGCCTGTTCGACCTTCTCGTACGGGATCCCGGCGTCGGCGAGCGCGGCGGTGCCGGCCTCGCGCGCCATGTCCCAGTACTGCCAGTCCCGGGTCTCGGGCTTCTCGAACTTCGTCGTGCCGACACCGACGACGAAGGACTTCACGGACGACTTCACGGACGACTTCATGGACGACTTCACGGCGTGCCCTCTCAGTCCCTGGGGAGGCCGAGCAGCCGCTCGGCGACGACGTTGAGCTGTACCTGTGTGGTGCCGCCCGCGATGGTCAGACAGCGGGACATGAGGAAGCCGTGGACGGCGGCCGCGCCGGCGCCCTCGTACACGGCGCCGTCGGGGCCGAGGAGTTCGAGGGCGAGTTCGGCGGTCCTCTGCTGGTGGAGGGTCTGGACGAGCTTGCGGACGCTGGCGCCCGCGCCGGGTTCGAGTCCCGACACCTGGAGGAGGGTGGTGCGCAGGCCGATGCAGGCGAGCGCGTGGGCCTCGGCGAGGAGGGCGCCGGTGCGGGCGCGGACGGAGCCGTCGGCCTCGGCGGAGGCCTTGATGAGCGCTTCGAGGCCGGTGTCGAAGACGACCTGGTCGGCCATGTGGACGCGTTCGTTGCCGAGGGTGTTGCGGGCGACCCGCCAGCCGTCGTTCACCTCGCCGACGACGGCGTCGGCGGGGAGCAGCGCGCCGTCGAACCAGACCTCGTTGAAGAGCGAGTCCCCGGTGATCTCCTTCAGCGGGCGGATGTCGATGCCCGGGGTGTTCCTCATGTCGACGAGGAAGTAGGTGAGGCCCCGGTGCTTGGGGGCGCCGGGGTCGGTGCGGGCGAGGAGGATGCCGAAGTCGGCCCCCTGGGCGGCGCTCGTCCACACCTTCTGTCCGGTGATCCGCCAGCGGCCGTCCTCGGTGCGTTCGGCGCGGGTGCGCAGGGAGGCGAGGTCGGAGCCGGCGCCGGGCTCGGAGAAGAGCTGGCACCAGCGCCGCTCGCCGCGGAGGGTGGGCAGGAGGTGGGTGGTCTGCTGCGCGGGGCTGCCGTGGGCGAGGAGGGACGGGACGACCCAGGTGGCGATGCCGAGTCCGGCGACGGTGACGCCCGCCTCGTCGAGTTCGCGCTGGACGGCGAGCTGCTGGAGCGGGCCCGCGCCGAGGCCGTACGGCTCCGGGAGGTGCGGGGCGGCGTGGCCGGTGGGGGCGAGGACGCGGCGGGCGGCGGGCGGGTCGAGTCCGACGGCGGGGGCGATGGCGGCGCGGGCGGCCTCGCGGTACGGCTCGGCGGCGGCCGGCAGGTCGAGGCGGAGGCCGCGGCGCAGCCCGGTGGCGGCGTGCCGGAGGGCGTCGAGCCGGAAGCGGTCGCCGGTGCCGAGGAGCTGGCGGGCGACGAGGGCGCGGCGCAGCAGGATGTGGGCGTCGTGTTCCCAGGTGAAGCCGATGCCGCCGAGGATCTGGACGCAGTCCTTGGCGCAGGTGTGGGCGGCGTCGAGGGCGGTGGCGGCGGCGAGCGCGGCGACGAGGGGCCGGGCGGGGTCGTCGGCGGCGCGGGCGGCGTCCCAGGCGAGGGCACGGGCCTGTTCGAGCCGGACGAGCATGTCGGCGCAGAGGTGTTTGACGCCCTGGAACCGTCCGATGGGACGCCCGAACTGCTCGCGGGTGCGGGCGTGTTCGGCGGCGGTCTCGACGGCGCGGGCGGCGGTGCCGCAGGCGTCGGCGGCGAAGAGGACGGCGGCGAGGTCGTGGACGAGACCGGTGTCGAGGGCGAGGACGCGCTCGGCGGGCACGGGCAGGGCGGCGGCGGCGACCTCGGCGGTGGGCCGGGTGGGGTCGGCGCAGGCGTGGGCGCGGACGGCGGGCCCCGGCGCGCCGTCCGGGGCGTGCGCGTCGACGGTGAGCCACACGGTGCCGTCGACGGTGGCGGCCTGGAGGAGGAGCAGGTCGGCCTGGGCGGCGCCGAGGACGGGCGGCGCGGTGCCGTCGAGGAGGTACCCGGAGCCGGTGCGTACGGCGGTGAGGGTGCCGGGCCCGCCGAGGGCGACGGCGCCGATGCGGCGGCCTTCGGCGAGGTCGGCGAGGAGGGGTCCGGACGCGCCCGCGCGGCGCAGGAGTTCGGCGGTGAGGACGGAGGGGAGGTAGGGGCCGGGGAGCAGGGCGCGGGCGGTCTCCTCGACGACGACCGCGAGGTCGTCGAGGCCGCCTCCCCCGCCGCCGTGCTCCTCCGGTACGTGGATCCCGAGGAGGCCCTGCGCGGCGGCGGCGTCCCAGTACGCGGGCCGGCCGGCCGGCGGTGCGGGCGCGTCGAGCCAGCGGCGGAGCTCCTCGGGGGGCGCGGCGCGGGTGAGCCAGGCGCGGACGGACCGGGCGAGGTCCCGCTGTTCGTGCGTGATGGCGATGCCCATGGCGCGCAGAGTAGAACACGTTCCATTACGACGGAAGGCCACATCTGACGGAAGGTCAGATGTGGCCTGAGGTCCAGGAGTGCGGGGCTCACCCGCCGTCCGGTGCGCCCTCCGGTACGCCCTCCGGCTCCGCGGGCTTCGTCAGGAGGATCTCCCGGGCCTGCTCGGCGGCGCGCACGATGCCCTCGCTGACGAAGTCCATGAAGCGGGCGACGTTCTCCAGGCGGGCGGCGGCGGGGGTGCCGGGGCCGAGGACGGCGACGCCCTGCCGGGCGATCTCGACCATCTGCTCGTTGGCCTTGGCGGCGGCGATCATCGACTGGTACCAGAGCTCGTCGTCGACGACGTACCGCTCGCGGCGCCGGTCGTCGCGCTCGCGGCGGATGAGGCTCTGACTCTCCAGGAAGGCGATGGCCTTGGAGATGGAGCCGGCGCTGACCTGGAGCCGCTCGCCGAGTTCGCCGGCGGTGAGGCTGCCCGCGTCGGTGGCGTAGAGGGCGGCGAGGACGCGGGCGGTCATCCGGGGCAGACCGCTCTGCATGAAGACGGTGGCGAACGCCTCCTCGTAGTCACGCACGGCCTCCACGTCCCGCCCGTCCGCCCGCGCGGCCGGCGCCGCGGCGGCGCCCCCGGGCCGGCGGCGCCGGGCGCGACCCTCGGTGGCGCGGTGCGCCAGGTCGGGGCGGTAGGCGGTGGGGCCGCCGTTGCGCATCACCTCGCGGGTGACGGTGGAGGTGGGGCGGTCGAGCCGCCTGCCGATCTCCGCGTACGCGAGCCCGTCGGCCAGCCCCAGCGCGATCTGCTGACGTTCCTGCTGAGTGAGCCTGCCTCCCGGCATCGCGCTCCCCTTTCACACCCGTGCGTCCACAACGCGGCCAGCATAGCGTTCACCCTCCCTCCATTGCAACGCGAAGATTCCGGGTCGTTGCATCAATTCTCGCTCCATTGCAACGAAATCTCGGTGATGACCTGCGCATACCTCAATCCAGTGCAACGAGAGAGTTGCCAGACATTGGAAAGCAACGTAGCTTTTCTCATGTCGGAAACGCCGACGGGAACACCACTCCACAGGAGCGCCCACCATGCAGACCTTCGCCGCCACCGCCCCGATCGCCGCCCTCGTCGCCGTCCCGGCCGGCCACCTCCGCTTCATCGCCGCCGACCGCGCCGACGTCACCGTCGACATCCGCCCCGCCACCGCCGGCCGGTCCCGTGACGTGAAGGCCGCCGAGGAGACCGCGGTCACCTTCGCGGACGGCGTCCTGCGGATCACCGCCCCTAAGGCCGGGAACCAGCTGTTCGGCGCCTCCGGCTCCGTCGAGATCACCGTCCAGCTCCCGGCCGGCTCCTCCGTCGAGGGCAAGGCCGCCGCCGCGGACCTGCGCGGCGTCGGACGGCTCGGGGACGTCACCTTCGAGGCCGCCCAGGGCCCGGTCAAGCTCGACGAGGCCCGCCGCGTCCGCCTCACCCTCCAGGACGGCGACATCACCCTCGGCCGCGTCAACGGCGACGCCGAACTCACCACCGCCCGCGGCGACCTGCGGATCGCCGAGGCCACGGCCGGTTCGGTGGAGCTGAGCACGCAGTCCGGCTCGATCTCGGTCGGCGCCGCCCGCGGCGTCGCCGCGACCCTCGACGCCGGCACCTCCTACGGCCGCGTCAGCAACGCCCTCCGGAACGCCGAGGGCAACGGCGCCGGCCTCGCCATCCGCGCCACCACCTCCTACGGCGACATCTCCGCCCACTCCAACTGAGACCGCCACCCCCATGGCGCCCCCGCACCACCCGCACGATCCGCACGAACCGCACGAACCCCGCGGCCCGGGCCGGGACTCACGTCCCGCCCGGGCCGAAGCGGTTCCGGTACGCCGACGGCGACAGCCCCGTCTCGCGGCGCACCAGGGTCCGCAGATGGGCCGCCGTGCCGAGCCCGCTCGCCCGCGCCACCACGTCGAGCCGGGCCTCCCCGCGCTCCAGGAGCCGGCGGGCCAGCGTCACCCGCTCCCCCGTCAGCCAGGCCAGCGGCGTCGTGCCCAGCTCCGCCCGGAAGCGCCGGTGCAGGGTCGCCGGGCTGACGGCCGCCCGCGCGGCGAGGTCGGCCACCGCCAGCGGCCGGTCGAGCCGCTCCTGCGCCCAGGCGAGCACCGGCGCGAGCGACTCCTCCGGGACCTCCGGCACGGGCCGCTCGATGAACTGCCGCTGCCCGCCGTCCCGGTGGGCGGCGAAGACGAGCCGCCGGCTCACCGCGCTCGCGACCTCCGCCCCGTGGTCGCGCCGCACCACGTGCAGCCCCAGATCGAGGGCGGCGGCGCTGCCCGCCGCCGTCAGGATGTCGCCGTCGTCGACGAACAGCACGTCCTCCTCCAGGCGCACGGCCGGGAACCGCGCCCGGAAGGCGTCCGCCCACTGCCAGTGCGCCGTCGCCCGCCGCCCGTCCAGGACGCCCGCCTCCGCCAGCGTGAACGCCCCGCTGCAGAAGCCGACCAGCCGCGCCCCGCGCGCGTGCGCCCGCCGGATCGCGTCGAGGACGGCGGGGCGGCGCGGCACGGCCACGTCGGGACGGTTGGGCACGATGACGGTGTCGGCCGTGTCCGCCGCCTCCAGACCACGGACCCCGGACAGCGTGAAGAACCCGTCCCGCATGACCGTCTCCGGCTCCGGAGAGCAGAGCCCGAAGTCGTACAGCAGTTCGCGCCCCTCCCCCAGCTCGGGCCGCCGCAGTCCGAAGACCTCGCTGGCGCAGCCGAGCTCGAAGGGGTTGGAGTTGGCGTCGACGATCACGACGACCCGGTGGAGGGCGGAGCCGCGCCCACGGGCGGGGACGGGCACGGCCTGCTGCGAGGATCCTTGCGACATGTGCGATTCCTAGCACTCCCGCTCCGCCTCCCGCCACGGCGAGGATCACCCCATGACCCGCAACGAACCCCTCGCCCTCGCCGCCGCCCTCGCCTCCTTCGACGCCCTGTGGAGCCCCCGGATCGTCACCCGCGTCAACGACTACGACGTCCGCGTGGCCAAGGTCGAGGGCGAGCACCTGTGGCACGCGCACGACGACACCGACGAGTTCTTCCTCGTCCTCGACGGCGAACTGCGCATCGCGCTGCGCGAACCGGCCGGCGAGCGCACGGTCCGCCTCCCGAAGGGCTCGGTCTTCACCGTCCCCCGGGGCGTCGAGCACAAGCCGTACGCCCCCGGCGGCGCGTCGATCCTGCTCCTCGAACCGACCGGCACCTCCACGGTCGGCGACCGCCACGACGAGGTCCCGTCGCACGTGGACGCGACGACGGGCCACGCGCTGGACCTCTGACGCGGCTCAGAGCTGGTGGGTCCAGGCGATGACCAGCACGGTGCAGGCCAGGGCCGTGACCAGGAGGGCGAGTACGGGCCAGAGGCCGACCCTCCGGCCCCACAGCCCGCCGGCCAGCCGGTGGTACAGCCGGTGCAGGAGCCCCAGCGCGCCCAGCCCGGCCGCCGCGAACGGGAGGCTGACGAGGAAGTGCGCGGCCCAGGCGCCGGCCAGCGTGGGACCGCCCCAGGAGTGGTCGTACGGACCGGATTCGACCAGCGGATAGAGCACGCCCCGGAGCACGAACAGCAGCTCGACGCCCACGGGCACGAGGGCGATCAGCCCGAGCGGCACGCACACCAGCGCGTGGACCAGCAGCCGCCCGGCACCGGGCCGCCGCGCCGCGGCCGCCGGGTCCTCCTCGCCGACACGGGCCCACCACTCCCGCGCCCGGTCCGCGCGGCCCGCCACCACGAGCCCCGCGGTGGCGAGCGCGACCGGCAGCAGCGCCGCCGCGTACCCGGCCCGGCGGCCGAACCCGGCCGCCGCCGCCGCGCGGTCCGTCCGCCGTGAGATGTGAACCGACATGTCCGTCCCCTGATGCTCGTCCCCGCGCCGGCAGGGCGCCGACGCCCGGGAGAGTAGGGGGACGGCGGCACCGGCCGCCTCGTACCACGGTGCCAAACCGCACCCCCTACTCCGGTACGACGACGGTCCCGACGCCGCGGTCGGACCGCGATCGGCCGAGCCGCGATCATGGGGCACATGATCCGCACCCTGTCGACGCCGCCCGTCATCGAGGCCGGCGCGCTGTCCGCCCGCCCCCAGCCCGTCCTCCCCGCCGCCGGCGGGCTGCTGCTGCGCCCCTGGGAGGAGGCCGACGCCCCGGTCTTCCTGTCCGCGTACACGGACGGGGAGCTGCGCCGCTGGCACACCCGCCGCCCCACCTCCGAGGCGCAGATCGCCGGCTGGTTCGACGGCTACCGCGAGGACTGGGAGCGGGAGAGGGGCGCCCACTGGGCCGTCACCGGCGAAGGTGGGCGGGTCCTGGGCCGCATGGCCCTGCGCGGCTTCGACTTCGACGACGGCGTCGCCTGGACCGGGTACTGGGTGCTGCCCGCCGCCCGCGGCGCCGGGGTGGCGACCCGGGCCCTGACGGCGGTCGCCGCCTGGGCGCTGGACGTCGCGGGCTTCCACCGCGTGGAGCTGGAGCACTCGGTCCACAACGCCGGTTCCTGCGGCGTCGCCGGGAAGGCGGGCTTCGCCCTGGAGGGCACCAAGCGCCGGGCCGCCGTCCACGACGACGGCCCCCACGACATGCACCTGCACGCGCGCGTGCGGGGCGACTGAACCTCGGCCCTCCCTTGAGCATCAGTTCTCCCTTTGAGCCTCGGTCCTCCGCGCCGGCCCTCCTCGCGTCGTCATCGGGCGTCGTCATCGGGCGTTGTCGGTGGGTGCTGTCACGATGGCCGGCAGAGCCTGAGAGACGATCGTGAAGGGGCGGGCACGCCATGGGGACTTGGGACATCGGACCGTTCGACAACGACACGGCGGCGGACTTCTCGTACAGGGTGGACGAGGCCGAGGCGGGCAGGAGGGCGGACGTGCTGCGCGCGGCCTTCCGTGAGGTGACCGGGACCGGGGACGACTACCTGGACGCCGACCTGTCCGTCGAGGCCGTCGCGGCGGCCGCTCTGGTGGCGGCGCAGTGCCCCGGCGGGGAGCCGGTGACCTCGTACGGCCCGAAGGAGCCGCTGGGGGTGCTGCCGGTGGAGCTGCGCGCGGAGGCCGTCGCCGCGCTCGACCGCGTCGTCGCCGAGCCGTCCGAACTCCTGGAGCTGTGGGAGGAGTCGGACGGCGAGGAGTGGAAGGCCGGGATACGGAAGCTGCGGGCCGTGCTCGCGGACGCCGGCGCGTGACCGGGCCCGCGGCCGCGTGGGGGCCGGTCGTCGGGACCACCGTCGGCCGGGGGACGCCAGGCGCCCGCGGGCGTACGTGAGGGACACGTCACCGGCACGGGCGCGGAGGCCCTCGCGGAGCCGGAGGCACGGGCCCGGCGCTGCTCGCGGGAACACCCGCGGCGTCCGAAGCGCCGCCGACTCCTCCGGCAGACCGACGGCTTCCCGCTCGTCGTCGACGGGTCCTGGCGGTCGTACGTCGCCCGCTTCACGGTGGCGGAGCTCCCGGAGGACTCCGCCGCGCCTCCGGACCGAACCCGGCCTGGGCCCAGCCCGGCGGGCGCTACCCTCCCGCCATGACGGACATCGGGGCGTGGCGCGCGGAAGTCGTGGACCATCGGCGGGCCGAGGGCCCGCCCCCGTTCGAGCGGGCCCGGCCGGCCGGCGAACCGCTCGCCCGCCGGCACGGGGTCGCCGTCCACGGCGGCGCCGGCGCGATCACCGCCGTCGACGCCGGAAACCGGCCGCTGTGGACCCACGCCTGCGCCGGCCGCCCCAACGCCGCGCACATCTCCGGCGACCGGGTCCTCGTCACCACCGACTCCCTGGAGTACACCCCCTGGGGGTTCCTCGGCCCCGCGCTCCTCCTCGACCTCTCCACCGGCCGGCTCGTCGCCGAACTGCGCGGCGAGCGCGGTGCCGCGCGCGGCGGCGGACGGTTCCTCCTCGGCCTGGAGGGCTACGGCATCTTCGAGACCCGCGAGTACGACGGCGAGGGCTCGGAGACGGCCCGCTGGCCCTCGTACGGGCATTACGTCGTCGGCAGCGGCGTCCGCGTCGTGGAGGCCGACCGGCGCGTCCCGACCCAGGGCCGGGTCGTGCGGCTCCTCCCCGACGGCGTCGTCGGGCCGGGCCCCGCCCTGTCCGACCCCCAGCCCCCGAAGCCGGTCGTCCTCCCCGACGGCACCCTCCTGGTCCTCGACCGGCATCTGCTCCGCGCGGTGGACCGGGACCTCGCCACGACCGTCCTGGCCGAACTGACGCCCCTCACCGACTCGCGGACGATCCGGGCCCTGCGCCGGGACGGCGCGCACCTGGTCGCGACCTTCGCGGAGCCGAGCCCGGCGCACCCGGTCCGCTACACGGTCGACACCTGGACCCTGCGCCTCTCCCCGGCCGGCGCCTGATCCGCGGGCACGACCGCGCCGACGGTGTGGTCCGCGTGCGACGGGTAGGGCACGATGGGCGCCCGTACCGACGTACTACTCGCCAGTAGGAGACCGCCATGTCCGAGCCCACTCCCGAGATCCTCGCCGCCTTCGAGGCCGCGAAGGGGTTCATGCCCGCCGGGGAGGGCCTGGCCCTGTACGCGGCGGCGGCCGAGGCCGGGAAGCTCGGGCTGCCGCTCCTGGAGGTGGGCACGTACTGCGGGCGGTCGACGATCCTGCTGGCGGACGCGGCGCGCGCGGCGGGGACGGTCGCGGTGACCGTGGACCACCACCGGGGCAGCGAGGAGCAGCAGCCGGGGTGGGAGTACCACGACCCGACCGTGGTGGACCCGGAGGTCGGCGTGATGGACACGCTGCCGACCTTCCGGCGGACGCTGCGGAAGGCGGGCCTGGAGGAGCACGTGATCGCGGTGGTCGGGCGCAGCCCGCAGGTCGCGAAGGTGTGGGGCGGGGAGCTCGGGCTCGTGTTCATCGACGGCGGGCACACGGACGAGCACGCCACGAACGACTACGAGGGCTGGGCCCCCAGGGTCGCGGCCGGGGGCCTGCTCGTCATCCACGACGTGTTCCCGGACCCGGCGGACGGCGGCCAGGCGCCGTACCGGATCTATCTGCGGGCGCTGGAGTCCGGCGACTTCGAGGAGGTCTCGGTCACGGACTCGCTGCGGGTGCTGCGCCGGACCTCCTGACGGCGGCCGGGCGGGCGGGTCACTTGCGCCAGAAGAGGTGGTGGGTGACGCCGCTCGGGCTGGGCACGACGTCCAGGTGGAAGCGGTCGGTGAGCTCCTCGGGCGTGTCCCACAACTTGAGGCCGGTGCCGAGCTCCACCGGCGAGACGGCGATGTGGAGCGTGTCGACGAGGTCCGCGTCGAGGAACTCGCGGACCGTCGTCACGCCCCCGCCGAGCCGGACGTCCTTCCCGTCCGCCGCCTCCTTCGCCCGCTCCAGGGCGGTCGCCGGGGCGGCGTCGAGGAAGTGGAAGGTGGTGTCGGAGAGGGTGAAGGACGGGCGCGGGTGGTGGGTGAGGACGAAGACGGGGGTGTGGAAGGGCGGCTCGTCGCCCCACCAGCCCTTCCACTCCTCGTCCTGCCAGGGGCCGCGCAGGGGGGCGAACTTGTTGCGGCCCATGATCTCCGCGCCGATGCGGTGATGGAAGTCGCGGACGAGGTGGTCGTCGAGGCCCCGGGTGCCGCCGGGGTCGGTACGGTTGGGCCAGCTCGCGGTCGCTCCCGCCCAGGCGAAGAGCCTGCCCGGGTCGACGTGGCCGAAGGGCCGCTCCAGGGACTGGTCCTCGCCGGCGGCGATCCCGTCGGCGGAGACGCAGAAGTTCTGGACCTTCAGCAGCTGGGGCCCGGGGGGCTGGGGGGATGTGGGAGACATGGGGGTTCCTCCTCGCTCGGTCGTTCCGGAGTGATGACCGCCCGGACGGCGCGAACTCATCGCGGGGTGCGCGTACCCTACGAGAAGGGGTCCAGTTGTAGTACTACGATCGGAGTGGTGTCCATGGCGAGGCGGAACGAGGAGCGGCGCGCCGCGCTCGTGGACGCGGCGATCGAGGTGCTGGCCCGCGAGGGCGCCCGGGGGCTGACCTTCCGGGCGGTGGACGCCGAGGCCGGGGTGCCCACCGGGACCGCGTCCAACTACTTCGCCAACCGCGACGCCCTCCTCACCCAGGCCGGGGCCCGGGTCTACGAACGGCTCCGGCCCGACGAGGCGACGATGGAGGCGACCCGGACGGCGCCCCGGGACAAGGAGACGTACACGCGGATCATGCGGGAGCTGGTCGGACGGGTCTCGTCCTTCCGGACCGGCTACCTCGCCCTGCTCGAACTGCGCCTGGAGGCCACCCGCCGGCCCGCCCTCCGCTCGATCCTGACCGAGCGGGTGCGGGCCGACGTCGAGGCCAACGTCGCCTTCCACGAGTCCTCCGGGCTGCCCGGCGACGCCACCTCCGTCAAGCTGCTCCTGCTCGCCCTCAACTGGCTGATCGTGGAGCAGCTCACGCTCCCCGGCGTCTTCCCGGAGGAGGAGCGGGACGCGCTGGTGGCGGCGGCGGTGGACCGGATCGTGGACGGGTACTGAGCGCCGGGCCGGGGTCTCAGTTCCCGTACAGTAGCGAGGTCACGTAGAGGCAGTTGGTGTAGCTGTAGCCGGGCTCGATCTTCGCCTTGCTGGACTTGGTGTCGCCGGCCGAGGAGAGACCGGAGCCGGCCCGCTTCTGGAGCAGGTGGTACGTCCCCGCCGGCAGCGAGATCGTCGCCTTCGGGTACTTCGACGACGGGCCGGAGCAGGGCTTGAAGCCGCCGAGGGCGGTGTCGAGGCTGGTGTACTTGCGGCAGTCGCCGCAGGCCCGGATCGTGATCTTGCCGGTCACCGGGCCGGTGTAGAGGAGTTCGACCGCGTCCGGGGCGTCGTTGCTGATCACCATGGTCATGCGGGGGCCGCCGGGCGCCGACGCCGGGGGCAGCTTCTTCCCGGCCTCCGGCTCCTCGTCGGCGATCTGCGCGGCGATGGCGATCGACCGGGCGTGGGCCGTCTGCGGGCTCTTCGGGTAGTCCTTGACGTACCGGTCCATGGTCGTCTCGGCGTCGGAGAAGTCCCCGTCGCGGAACTGCCGGGTGCCGCAGGCGAAGACGCCCTTCTGGACGCCCCGGTCGGCGTCCGCGACCGCCCCGTCGAGCGCGTAGCCCTTCAGCGAGGTGGCGAAGGCCCGCTGGGTCTCCACCGTCTTGACGGCCGCGCACGGGTCGGAGGCGGTGCCGGCCGTCAGCGGGGCCGCCGCCTTGGTGAGGTCGCCGCCGACGAGCTTCTCGACCTCGGCGACGTGCGGGGACTTCGGGAACAGCGCGAGGAGTTCGGTGAAGGCCGCGTGGGCGGGCGCCGTCTCGGCGCGGCCGCGCTCCGCGCTCCCGCACTCGTACAGGGAGCGTGCCAGCGGCTCGTCCCACCGGGCCGCCCGGTCGCCGAGGACGGCCTTGTCCACGGTGTCCGGGAGCGACCGCAGGTGCTTGAGCGGGTCGACCGCCAGGCAGTACTTCTTCTCCGTGTACGGCGCGGACACGGACGCGACGTACGCGTCGAGGCGGTCCGGTACGAGCTTCGCGGCCCGGGACCCGGGGTGTTCGAGCGCCAGCGCCTCGTAGGTGCCGAGCGCCTCCTCGTAGTACGGCTCGGCGAGGTCGAAGCGGACGCCGTCCTTGGACTTCACCACCGCGTCGGCGCCGGCGAGCCGGGCCAGCAGGGACTGCTGGAACGCCTCCTCGCGGGCCTCCTCCCGGGCCGCCCCGTACGCGACGGTGCCGCCGGCCGGAGCGGCGAGCAGCACGACCGCGAGCGGCAGCGCGAGGCGCCGGGCGGTGACCCCGAGCGAGAGCCGGGCCCGCAGACCGCGCCGGGCGCCGTCGGCGACGGCGGCGAGCAGCACGACGCCGTACCCGACGAGCACGCCCACGGGGACGCCGTCCGCGTCCGCCGGGAGCGCGAGCAGCAGCAGCGCGGCCGTGGCCGCCCAGCAGACCGCCGCGCCGATCCACTGCCGCAGCAGGACGTAACCGAGCCCGAGGCACGACAGGTTCAGCAGCCCCACCGCCACGGCCTGGAGCGGCCGCGCCTCCCCCTGCCCACCGGAACCCCCGGCCCCGCCGGCACCGAAGCCGGGCGGCGCGGGGGGCGGCGGCGGAAGGGCCCCCGCCCCGGCCCACCCGGGCGCCTGCCCGTACGGGGCGGCGGCCCCGGGCCCCGTACCGAACCCGCCGGAGCCATCGGAGGGCGCGCCGAAACCGGAACCGCCGGAGCCGCTGGGCCCTGCCGAGCCGAAGGAACCGGCGGAACCGGCGAACTCGGCGGAGCCCGCCGAGGCGGCGGGCCCGACGGATCCCGTGGATCCCGTGGATCCGCCGTTCTGTGCCGGCGCCTCCCAGGGCGCCGGGCCGCCCGCCGGCGCCGGAGCGGCCAGCCGGAAGGAGCCCGTCGGCGTGGCGTCCAGGGGCGCGGCACCCTCAGCGGCGGCCCGCTCGGGCGTCACGCCCGTAGGCGTCGCGTCCGGAGGCGTCACGCCCGAAGGCATCGCGTCCGAAGGCATCGCGTCCGAAGGCGTCGCGTCCCTCGGCGTCCCCTGGGCGGGCGCCGCGCCCCCGGCCGCCTCGTCCCCCGGTCTCGCGTCCTGGGGCGTGGGGCGGGTCGGGCGGCTGCGTACCGTCTCCCCGGAGGGGACGGACGACGTGTCGCCGGGTTCCCCCGCGTTCGGCTCCCCCTTGCCCAGGTCAAGCTTGGGCGGCGCGTCCTGGGGACGCGCGTCGTTCGGTTCTTCCCCCACCGGTTCCCCCTCGTGGGTCCGGGCGCGGTGACACCCCCACGCCACTCCGTACACCCAGCCTTCCCGGGTCGCCGACCGCGCGTCCAGCGTTTTCCGGCCGCGTGACCGAGCCGGTACATCCGGTCCGCGGTTTCGTCCGGGGGAGGGCCTAGAGTCGCGGGGTGCCGTACGACCACAGGAACCCCGTGACCCGCTCCCTGCCCGCCGCCCTGGCCGTCCTCGTCTGCTCCGCCGCGCTCGCCGGCTGCGGCGCCGCCTCCGAGGCGGCGGAGGGCACCCGGGGGCCGGCCGCGGCGACCACGACGCCCGGCGAGAGCCGTACCCCGGAACCGTCCCGCACTCCCTCCCGCACCCCCTCCCGTACCCCCGCGGCCGACGCCGCCCGGCCCCTCGCCGGCCGCACGGTCGTCGTCGACCCGGGGCACAACCCGGGGAACTTCCGGCACACGCGGGAGATCGACGAGAAGGTCGACATCGGGACGGCCCGCAAGGAGTGCGACACCACCGGGACCTCGACGAACGCGTCCGGGGGGAAGGCCGCGTACACGGAGGCCGCCTTCACGCTCGACGTGTCGCACCGGCTGAGGAAGCTCCTGGAGGCGCGCGGCGCCGAGGTGGTCCTGACGCACGACGCGGACCGGCCGTACGGGCCCTGCATCGACGAGCGGGCGCGGATCGGGAACGAGGCGGCGGCCGACGCCGTCGTCTCCGTCCACGCGGACGGCTCGGCCGTGGGGAACCGCGGCTTCCATGTGATCGTCCCCGCCAAGGTCCGTGAAGGATCGGCGGACACGGGCCCGATCGTCGCCCCGTCGCGTACGCTCGGCGAGCGGATCGCCGCCGCCTTCGCCCGGACGACCGGAACCTCCCCCGCCAACTACCTCGGCGGCGGCACCGGGTTGGACGTCCGGTCCGATCTCGGCGGGCTCAATCTCTCAACCGTGCCCAAGGTCTTCGTCGAATGCGGCAATATGCGTGATCCGAAGGACGCAGCGCTGCTGACGTCCGGGGCGTGGCGGCAGAAGGCGGCGCAGGGCATCGCCGACGGCATCGTGACCTACCTCCAGGGGTAGAACCCGCGAGCGATAGATTCGCTCCGTACGATGGGGCCGCCCCCGTGCCGAGAACCGGCGCCTGCCCGACGCGACGACGACCCGACGAAGGACTTCTTACGTGAATATCCGCTCCCTCACCCGAGGCGATGGCGTAGTGATCGGTGCTGCGGTGGTGCTGTTCATCGCCTCGTTCCTCGACATCGCCGGCTGCGCCGGGACGCCCGAAGAATGCTCGCGGTACTACACCAGCGTGAACTCGTGGGAGATCTCCTACCTGGGCTGGGGCTCCTTCTTCCTCGGCATCGCCGGCGCGGCGCTCGTCGTCGTCTCGCACGGCCTGCCGCAGCCCCGCAAGGTCGCGGGTCTGGAGCTCGGCCAGGTCGGCGCGGCCTTCACGATCGCCGCGGCGTGGACCCTGCTCATGTGGATCTTCGAGGCGGAGAACGCCGGCGCCGGCCTGATCCTCGGCCTGATCGCCGCGCTCGTGCTGGCCGGTGCCGCCGTCGCCGCCCCGATGGTCCCCGCCCTCAAGGCCCCGCTCGTCGGCGCCCCGCGTCCGGTGGCCCCGCAGCCGTACGGCGCCCAGCCCGGCCAGCCGGGCGTCCAGGGCGGCGGCTACGGCTACCCGGGCGCCCAGCAGGGTCACCAGCCGTACCCGGCGCCGCAGGACGCCTCGCAGGGCGGTCAGCCGTTCGGCGGGCAGCCGCAGTCGGCCGCCGCGCAGCCGGCGCCGCAGCCCGAGCCGCAGGCCCAGGGCGGCGGGGACTTCACCCCGTTCTGGTTCGCCGTGCCGGTCGCCCGCCCGCTGTACGCGGAGGACGGCTCCGGCGCGCAGATCGCCGAACTGGCCCCCGGCACCTGGTACCTGGCCGTGGAGCAGCGCGGCCAGGCGCTGATCGCGCAGACGCAGGACGGGCGCCGCGGTGTCCTCCAGGACGCCACGGGCATCCAGCGCGGCTGATCCGCCCCGCTCCGTTTCGACGACGGCCCTCCGACCGGAACCCTTCCGGTCGGAGGGCCGTCGTCGTACAGTCCCCGGACCACTTGATCTGACGCAACGTCAGAAAGGAGCTCCGGTCATGCGCCTGGGACTCGCGCTCGGCTACTGGGGCCGCGGCCCCTCCCCCGCCCACCTGGAGCTCGCCCGCGAGGCGGAGCGGCTCGGCTACGACTCGGTGTGGACGGCGGAGGCGTGGGGCTCGGACGCCTTCACCGCGCTCACCTGGATCGCCGCGCACACCAGCCGGATCGGGCTCGGCACGGCGGTCGCGCAGATGGCGGCCCGCACCCCGACCGCGACCGCGATGCAGGCGCTGACCCTGGACCACCTGTCGGGCGGCCGGATGCGGCTCGGCCTCGGGCTCTCGGGCCCGCAGGTGGTGGAGGGCTGGTACGGCCGGCCGTTCCCCCGCTCCCCGCTGACGGCGACCCGCGAGTACGTGGACGTGATCCGGCAGGTGCTGCGGCGGGAGGCGCCCGTGACCCTGGCGGGACGGCACTACTCCTTCCCGTACGCGGGCGAGGACGGCACCGGCCTCGGCAAGCCCCTCCGGCCGATCACCCACCCGCTCCGCGCGGACCTGCCGGTCCTGCTCGGCGCGGAGGGCCCGAAGAACATCGCGCAGACCCTGCGGATCGCCGACGGCTGGCTGCCGCTGTACTGGTCGCCCGGCCGCTTCCGCGAGGCGTACGCCCTCCCGGACCGCCTCCCGGACGGCTTCCTGGTCGCGCCGATGGTCCGCGCCCAGGTCTGCGACGACGTGCCGAAGGGCCTCCTGCCGGTGAAGGCCATGCTCGGCTTCTACATCGGCGGCATGGGCCACGCGACCCGCAACTTCCACGCCGACCTCATGGCCCGCATGGGGTACGAGGCGGAGGCCCGGCGCGTCCAGGCCCTCTTCGCCGAGGGCCGCCGCGAGGAGGCCGTCCTCGCCGTCCCCGACGCCTTCGCCGACGAGATCTCCCTGGTCGGACCGAGGGAGCGGATAGCGGAACGGCTGGACGAGTGGCGCACCGGCCCGGTGACGGACCTCCTGGTCACGGCCCCGGACCAGGAGACCCTGCGGACGCTGGCGGAGCTGAACGGCCAGGGCCCGTCCGGCGGATCGGGGGCGCGGCCCCGGCCGTGATCCGCCGGACGGGCCCTAGCCGACCCGCGCGGCGGCCGTCTCGATGACCTCGTCCAGGATGTCGCGGGAGCGGACCAGGTCGGCGATCATCACGTCGATGCGCGTCCGCTCGGCGGCCAGTTCGTCGACCAGCCGGGCCGTCGCGATCGCGCTCGGGCCACCGTCCGCGTCGCGCATGCAGGGCAGGAGGTCGGCGATCTTGCGGCTGTTCAGGCCCGCCGCGTACAACGCCTGGATGCGGATGACCCGGTCGACCGCCCACTCGCCGTAGCGGCGCTGGCCGCCCGGGGTGCGCTCGGAGCGCAGCAGGCCCTGGGTCTCGTAGTAGCGCAGCGACCGCTCGCTGACGCCGCTGCGCCGGGCCAGTTCACCGATGCGCATCCGCCGTCTCACCTCCGGGAGAAGGGACTTGAACCTGACACTGGTGTCAACTCCTACGGTACCCGCATGACGAACACCACGGCGGCCTCCCGCCTCTTCGAGTCCACCACCCTCGGCCCCCTCACCCTCCCCAACCGGCTGGTGATGCCGCCGCTGACCCGCAACCGCGCCGCCGCCGACGGCGTCCCCCGGCCCCTCATGGTCACCCACTACGCCCAGCGGGCCACCGCCGGCCTGATCATCACCGAGGGGACCACGCCGAACGCGGTCGGTCAGACGTACCCGAACATCCCGGGCATCCACAGCGACGCCCACGTGACCGGCTGGCGCGCGGTCACCGACGCCGTACGGGCCGAGGGCGGGCGGATGTTCCTCCAGATCCAGCACGGCGGCCGGGTCGGCCACCCCGACAACAGCGGGCTCCGGCCGGTCGCGCCCTCGCCGGTCGCGCTGCCGGAGACCATCCACACCCCCGGCGGCCGGCAGGAGTCCGTGGTGCCCCGCGAGATGACCGAGGACGACATCCGCGAGACCGTCGCCGACTTCGCCGCCGCCGCGCGCCGGGCCGTCGACGCGGGCTTCGAGGGCGTCGAGGTGCACGCCGCCAACGGGCACCTCCTCCACCAGTTCCTGGCGAAGAACACCAACCGGCGGACGGACGCGTACGGCGGGCCGGTGGAGAACCGCGTCCGGTTCGTCGTCGAGGTCGTCCGGGCCGTCGTCGACGCGATCGGCGCCGACCGGGTCGGCGTGCGCATCTCACCCGGGGTCACGGTCAACGGCGTCGACGAGGGTAGCGCGCAGGACACGGACGACCTCTACGCGGCGCTCGTGCCCGCCCTCGCCGCCCTCGGCCCGGTCTATCTGCACGTGATCTTCGCCGACCCCGGGCAGCCGCTGTACCGGCGGATCCGCGCCGCCTGGCCGAACACGCTGATCGCCAACCCGGCGCTCGGCTTCGGCGGACCCCTACCGGCCGACGGCGGGAAGGCCGCGGGCGAGCGGCTCCTGGAGGCCGGGGCGGACCTGATCTCGCTGGGCCGCGCCTTCCTCGCCAACCCCGACCTCGTCGAACGGCTCCGCACCGGCGCGCCGCTCAACCCGCTGCGGGAGACGAACTGGATGTACTCCGGCGACGAGACCGGGTACAACGACTACCCGACCCTCGCCGGGTCCGCCGCCCTCGTGTGACGGGAGGCGTGGCGGGGGATCAGCCGCCGCTGAGCTGGGAGGCCGAGGGGACCTTGTCGACGACCTCGGCCCCGGCGGACTTCCCGGCGTCCTTGATGCCGTTGATGACGCCCTCCAGGCCGCCGACGTCCGCCGCGTCGAACTCGCCCTTGCGGAGCTTCGTCCCGAGGTCCTTGAGGGAGTCGATGCCCGCGGTGAGCGGGGCCACCGCCTTGGAGAGCAGCGGGTCGCCCTTCGCGTTGTTCACCGCCGCCTTCAGCCGGTTGTACGTGAACGCGCCCGCGAGCCCCGCCTTCACCAGGGCGAAGGTGCGCCCGTCCGCGCCCTTCTTGAACTTGCCCGCCCTGTACGGCTTCACGATCCACTGGTAGGTGGCGCCGGCCGCGAGCCCGGCGTTCGCCACGAACCGGGTCTTCGCCAGCTTCTGCTGCTCGAAGGTGCCCGACGCCGAGGGGGTGGCGGCCGTGGTCACACTGGCGTCGGTGTCGGCCCCGCACGCGGCCGTGCCGAGCAGCAGGCTGCAGGACAGCAGCAGCGCGGCGGCCCCCCGACGAAGACTTCTGGGCACAGCGGACCTCCCTGGGACTGGTTCCCGCCAGCCTCGCCCGGCTCCCGGCGGGCCGCCATCCCGGCGACCCGTCCGGGTGTCGGCGTCGGTGCGCCGCCTTCGGGTCAGTCGCCGCAGCAGTCCGGGGCCAGGCCCGTCGGAAGGGTCTCGCCGCCGAAGACGGCGACGGTCGCCTGCTCGCCGCCGAGGGCGGCGACGGCGAGCAGCAGGGAGCCCGCCGTCCAGGTGGTCTGCTCCTCGGGCCAGAGCGCCGGCTCGTGGCCGTCCTCGCCCTCGAACACGTACCCCGTCCAGTACAGGCCGCTCGCGGCCCGCAGGTGGCCGATGGACTGGAGGACGTCGAGGGCCCGGTCGGACTCCCCCGTCGCCCAGAGGGCGAGGGCGAGCTCGCAGCTCTCGCCGCCGGTCACCCACGGGTTGGGGACGACGCAGCGGACGCCGAGGCCGGGGACCACGAACTCGTCCCAGCGCTCGTCGATGCGGGCCTTCGCCTCGGCGCCGGTGACCGCGCCGCCGAGGACCGGGTAGTACCAGTCCATCGAGTAGCGCGACTTGTCGAGGAAGCGCTCCGGGTGGCGGCGGATCGCGTGCGCCAGGGCGCCGGCCGCCAGCTCCCAGTCCGGCTGCGGCTCCTCGCGGGCCTCGGCGATCGCCAGGGCGCAGCGCAGGGCGTGGTGGATGGAGGAGGAGCCGGTGAGGAGGGCGTCGGTGACGGGGGTGCCGTCGGGTTCGCGCTTCCAGCCGATCTGGCCGCCGGGCCGCTGGAGCCCGAGGACGAACTCGACCGCCGCGTAGACGGTCGGCCACATCCGGTCGAGGAAGGCGTCGTCGCCGGTCGACAGGTAGTGGTGCCAGACGCCGACGGCGACGTACGCGGTGAAGTTGGACTCCTTGCCGCGGTCGGTGACGTCGTCCGGGTCGCCGTCCCGGTAGGCCGCGTACCAGGAGCCGTCGGCGTTCTGGTGCCGGGCGAGCCAGGCGTAGGCGCGGGCCGCCGCCTCGTGCTCGCCGGCCGTGTCCAGGGCCATGGCGGCCTCGGTGTGGTCCCACGGGTCCAGGTGGTGGCCGCGGAACCACGGGATGGCGCCGTCCTCGCGCTGGACGGCGAGGATGCCCGCGACGGTCCCGGCGGCCTGTGCGGCGGTGAGGACGCCGGGCAGGACCAGGTGTTCCGCTATCCGCTCGGGGCTCACGCCTGCGCCTTCGGGAGGTGGGGCTTGGTGGCGTACGCGACGAAGCTCTTGCCGACGACCGGGTTGAGCAGCTGCTCGGCGACCCGGGTCAGGGCGGGCTTCTTCATGATGTCCCAGACCAGGAGCTTGTGGTACGCGCGCACCGGCAGCGCCTTGTCGTTGTCGACGCCGAAGGCGCACTTCAGCCACCAGTACGGCGCGTGCAGGGCGTGCGCGTGGTGGGTGCCGTACGGCTTCAGGCCCGCCTGGCGGATCTTGGCGAGCAGCTCGTCCGCCTTGTAGATGCGGATGTGGCCGCCCTCGACCTCGTGGTACTCGTCGGAGAGCGCCCAGCAGACCTTCTCGGGGCCGTAGCGGGGGACGGTGATCGCGATCCGGCCGCCGGGCTTGAGGACGCGCACCATCTCGGCGAGGACGCCCTTGTCGTCCGGGATGTGCTCCATGACCTCGGAGATGATGACGACGTCGAAGGACTCGTCGGGGAACGGCAGGTTGAGCGCGTCGCCCTCCATCGCGGTGGCCGTCGCGCCGGCCGGCGCCTCACCGGCCTCCTTCATGGCCGCGAACCACTTGGCGACCTCGCGGATCTCCTCGCCGTTCTGGTCGAGCGCCACGACCTGCGCACCGCGCCGGTAGCACTCGAAGGCGTGCCGCCCCCCGCCACAGCCCAGATCGAGCACGCGGTCGCCGGGGGCGAGCGGGAAGCGGGTGAAGTCGACGGTCAGCACGGGGTCTGCCTTTCGGGGTTGACGAGGGTGGTGGGCAGGCGTTCCGCAGGGGGGCGGGTGGGCGCGACCCACCCGCCGGGCCGCACCCGGCGAACGAGGCGAGGTGTCACCGGCGGGCGCCGGAACCCTGGCGCTCCAGGGCCTCGCGGTAGAGCTCGGCGGTGCCCTGCGCCGCCCGCGCCCAGGTGAACCGTTCCAGGACCCGCGCCCGCCCGGCGGCACCGAGCCGGGCCCGCAGCTCGGCATCACCGAGCACCCGTCCCAGCGCCGCCGCCAAGGCGCCGGCGTCACCGGTCGGCACCGCGAGGCAGGTCTCGCCGTCGGGGCCCGCGACCTCCGGGATCGCCCCGCCGGTCGTGGCGACCAGCGGCGTGCCCGTGGCCATGCCCTCCGCCGCCGGCAGCGAGAAGCCCTCGTACAGGGACGGCACGCAGGCGACCTCGGCGGACCGGTACAGGTCGACGAGCTCCGTGTCGCTGATGCCCTTCACGAAGCGGACGGCGCCGTCGAGCCCGTACCGCTCGATCGCCTGGGCGACGGGCCCGTCCTCGGCGCGCTTGCCGACGACGACGAGGTGCGCCTCGGGCCGCTCGGTGCGGAGCTTGGCGAGCGCCTCGATCAGGAAGACGAGGCCCTTGAGGGGGACGTCGGCGCTGGAGGTGGTGACGATCCGGCCGGGGACCTCGGCGACCGAGGGGTCCGGGGACCACAGATCGGTGTCGGCGCCGATGTGCACGACCCGGATGCGGTCCTCGCGGACGCCGAGGTGCTCGACGATCTCGTCGCGGGAGGTGCCGGAGACGGTGAGGACGGACGGCAGCCGGCGGGCGACCCGCTTCTGCATGCGGGTGAAGCCGTACCAGCGGCGGACGGAGGCGCGGCGCTTCCAGTCGGCGGCGGCGTCGAGCTCAAGGCGCCGGTCGACGGTGATGGGGTGGTGGATCGTGGTGACCAGCGGGGCGCCGATCGCGCGGGGGCCGCCGAGGAGGCCGTACCCGAGGGTCTGGTTGTCGTGGATCACGTCGAAGTCGCCGCGGCGGGCGGCGAGGGTGCGGCGGGCGCGCAGCGAGAAGGTCAGCGGCTCGGGGAAGCCGCCGGTCCACATGGTGGCGACCTCCAGGCCGTCGATCCAGTCCCGGTACTCCTCGCGTCCGGGCGTCCGGAAGGGGTCGGGCTGGCGGTAGAGGTCGAGGCTGGCGATCTCGCTGAGCGTGACGCCCTCGTCGAGCGTCGGGTACGGCTGCGAGCCGAAGACCTCGACGGTGTGGCCCAGCCGGGCCAGTTCGCGGGAGAGGTGGCGGACGTAGACGCCCTGGCCTCCGCAGAAGGGGTTGCCCTTGTACGTGAGGAGAGCGATCCGCAACATGGGGGTGCCCCCTGATCGAGCGTAGCCGAGAGATTGGGGGACGTCACCGGACGGGGCGGCGCCCTGGCGGGGGCTTGCCTGTATGGCCTCAGCGGTCATGCGCGACCCCCTTCGAGCGTGCGTTTCGCGCGAGCGTAACCGCTCGCGCTAAGGTAGAACAAGTTACAGACTTGATCGTTCCCGACCTCTCCCGGCTGCCCGGGAGGCACAGAATCTACCGGCAGGTAGCTTCGGTGTGAGCGTCGGAACAGGTGATTCGCGCCACCCGGCCGCAGAGGTTCGCGCCACGGCCGTCCTCCGCCATACTGGCGCTCCCCACCGCACGGAACGGGACCCCGATGACCGCAGAGAGCAGAGCGGACCACCGCCCCTCCGCCACGCCGCCGCTGACGGAGCGCCAGGAGGCGCGGCGGCGCCGCATCCTGGACGCCAGCGCCCGGCTCGCCGCCCGCGGCGGCTTCGACGCGGTGCAGATGCGGGAGGTCGCGGAGGCGGCCGGGGTCGCCCTCGGCACCCTGTACCGCTACTTCCCGTCCAAGATCCACCTGCTCGTGGCGACCATGCAGGACCAGCTCCAGCACATGCACACCACGCTCCGGAAGCGGCCCCCGGCGGGCGCCGCCCCGGCCGAGCGGGTCGCGGAGACCCTGATGCGGGCCTTCCGCGCGCTCCAGCGCGAGCCGCAGCTCGCCGACGCGATGGTCAGGGCGCTGACCTTCGCCGACCGCAGCGTCAGCCCCGAGGTCGACACGGTCTCCCGGCTGACGACCGCGATCATCCTGGACGCGATGGGCGCGGAGCAGCCGACGCCCCAGCAGCTGTCGGCCGTCCGCGTCATCGAGCACACCTGGCACTCGGCGCTCATCACCTGGCTGTCGGGCCGCGCCTCGATCGCCCAGGTGAAGATCGACATCGAGACGGTCTGCCGCCTGATCGACCTGACCGCCCCGGACCGCGCCCGCGCCGCCGCCCGTCAGTGACCGGCCTCCTCCCCGGACAGGAGGTCGATCTCCCGCTCGGTGAACTGCTCCATGCACGCGTCCTCCGTGGCGTTGAAGGAGACCGTGTCCGCCCCGAGCGTCCGTGAGGGCATGTGACGGGCGTACAGAGTCCATCCGTCCTTCTTGAGGACGACCTGCGTCAGGGGCCCGTCGCCCTCGCCGACCGGCAGTGCCTTCCGTTCCCCCGACTCGGTCCAGCCCTTCCCCGCCAGCGCGGTCAGGGCCTCGTCGTACTTCCCGAGCGAGCCGTCCACGGCGGGGCCGACGTACTGCCAGCCGGCGGAGCACCCGGCGGCCCGCACCGCGACCCGCTCCCGCTCCGTCCCCGGCGCCGCCGTCCCGGTCGCCTCCCCCGGCCCCGGCAGCTCCGACTCCGGCAGCCCCGCGCCGACGACGGCCGTACGGATCTCGGCCCGCGCGGCCTCCCGGCCGAAGGCGGGCGCGTCCCCCCTGCTCCCGCACCCCGCGGCGAGCAGGGCGGCCGCCAGCAGAGTCGCTCCGTTCCTCGTGCGCACGGTCAGCCCACCGCGCCCTGGCCGAGGCCGGACTTCTTGGCGCAGACGTCGTCCAGCGCCAGGACGCCGATCTGGTCGTCCTCCTTCTCGACTCCCTGGTAGTAGGTCGTCACCAGGGTCCAGCCACGCTGCTTGAAGATCTCCTGCGCGTGATGGACCTCCCCGCCCCGCTCGTCCTGGCCGGGCCCCTTGCGGACGTACGTCCACGCACGTGCGCGGAGTGCGTCCTTCAGCGCCTCGTACCGGGTGATGTCGGCCGGGACGTCCTTCTCGGCGAAACCCCGGTAGACGATCGTGCATCCGGCCGGGTCCCGGTCACCCGGGCCGGCCTGGTCCGGAAGGCCGGGCGGCGCGTCCGCCGCCCGCACCGCCCCGTCGACGTCCGCCCGCACCACGTCCTTCGTGAGCGGCCCCGACCCCGCCGGGCGCGGCGGGACCGGGGCGGCCTCGGGCGCCTCGTCCGCCGCCGCCCAGCAGCCCGCCGCCCCCAGCGCGAGCACCGCCGTCAGGGCCGTGGTGGCGGCCCGTCTCTTTCCCCGCACGTGCGTTCCCTCCCCAGGTCACGGGGCGTTCGCCCGTGATCAGGGAGGAGTGTGACACGGGGCGCGGACCGTCAGTCCTCCGGCGGGTAGACCGGTTCTCCGCCGTCGGCGAGGGTGATGAGGATGGCCTCCACCGGGCAGCCCTCGGCCGCCGCGAGGATCCGTTCGCCCGCGTCGGCCTCCGGATGGAGCGGGTGGGACTGGCGGGCGGTGTCGAGGCGGAAGCCGTCCGGGGCGTGGTTCACGCACATGCCGGAGCCGATGCAGAGGCTCCGGTCGACCTCCACGTGCCAGCGGTCGCCCATCAGTTGTCCCCGTACCCGGCGGGCAGGTGGATCATCTTGTGCTCCAGGTACTCCCCGAAGCCCTCGGGGCCGAACTCGCGGCCCACGCCGGAGTTCTTGTAGCCGCCGAAGGGGCCGAGCATGTCGAGGCTGAAGGTGTTGACGTTGAAGGTGCCGGTGCGCACCCGGCGGGCGAAGTCCAGGCCGTGCTCGACGTCGCCGGTCCAGACGCTGCCGCTGAGGCCGAAGTCGGAGTCGTTCGCGATCCGCAGGGCCTCGGCCTCGTCCCCGTACGGCAGGAGACAGATCACCGGGCCGAAGATCTCCTCGCGGGCGATCCGCATCGCGTTGTCGACGTCCCCGAAGAGGGTGGGCTCGACGTACCAGCCCCGGTCGAGGCCCTCCGGGCGGCCGCCGCCGGTGAGGAGCTTGGCGCCCTCCGCCTGCCCGATGCCGATGTAGTCGAGGGAGCGCTGCTGCTGGCGGCGGGCGACGAGCGGGCCGAGCTGGGTGGCGGGGTCGAGCGGGTCGCCGACGACGAGGGCGGAGGCCGCGGCGGAGAACGCCTCGGCGTACTCCGCGTACCGGGAGCGGGGGGCGAGGATCCGGGTCTGGGCCACGCACGCCTGGCCGTTGTTCATCCAGGCGGCCGGGACGATCCCGGCGACGGCGGTCGCCACGTCGGCGTCCGGGAGGATCACCGCCGCCGACTTGCCGCCGAGTTCGAGGGTGACGCGGGTGAGGTTGCGGGAGGCGACCTCCATCACGCGCTTGCCGGCGGCGACCGAGCCGGTGAAGGAGACCTTGTCGACGCCGGGGTGCCCGACCAGGTACTCGCTGACCTCGCGGTCGGCGGGCAGGATCGAGAGGACGCCCTCGGGCAGCCCGGCCTCGGTGGCGATCTCGCCGAGGAGGTACGCGTCGAGCGGCGACTCCGGCGAGGGCTTGAGGACCACGGTGCAGCCGGCGAGCAGCGCCGGGCCCAGCTTGGCGGCGGCGGTGAACTGCGGCACGTTCCACGGCACGACGGCCGCGACCACGCCGACCGGCTCGCGCCGCACGAGCAGCGGGCCGAGGACTCCGGCGCGCCGCTCCTCGAAGACGAAGTCCCGGGCGACGGTGATCGCCGAGTCCCACACCATCATCGCGCCGAGCGCCTGGGCGAGGACGGACCAGGAGTACGGGGAGCCGTTCTGCGCGCTGACCGCGCGGGCGATCTCCTCGTGCCGGACGGCGATGGCGTCCTTGATCCGGGAGACGACCTCGATCCGCTCCGCCAGGCTCGTCCGCGGCCAGGGCCCCTCGTCGAAGGCCCGCCGGGCCACCGCGACCGCCCGGTCGACGTCGGCGCGCGAGGCGTGCGGGACGCGGCCGATGACCTCCTCGGTGTGGGGGGAGATCACCTCGATGGAGGCGTCGCCGAGCGGGTCGGTCAACTCCCCGCCGATGAACAGCTTTCCGTGCTCCACGAGCTCGCTCATGCCGGTCGCCTCCCGGGGGTATCTGACGGTGTATCAGAACTGATATCAGTTCTAGATATGGTCGGCAATGGTCGTACCGGTACGCAGAGATGAGGGCGCTCATGACGCAGGTGACCGAGCACGGCGGCGGCGTCTGGTCGCTGCGGGTGCCCATCCCCGACAACCCGCTGGGCCACACCCTGGTGCACGTCCTCGACACCGGCCGCGGGCCGGTCCTCGTCGACACCGGCTGGGACGACCCCGAGTCCTGGAGCGAACTGAACGACGGGCTGGGGGCGCTGGGGATCGCGGCCAAGGACGTCCACGGCGTCGTCATCACCCACCACCACCCCGACCACCACGGACTCTCCGGCCGGGTCCGGGAGGAGTCCGGGGCCTGGATCGCCATGCACGCCGCCGACACCGCCGTCGTCCGCCGCACCCGCGAGTCCGACCCCGGCACCTGGCTCGACTACCTCGCCCGCAAGCTCGCCGCCGCCGGCGCCCCCGAGGACCACCTCGCGCCGCTGCTCGCCGCCCGCTCCGGCGGCCGGATGCGGACCCTGCCCGGGCTCGGCGCCGCCCTCCCCGACCGCGAGATCGTGCCCGGCGAGCTCCTCGACCTCGCCGGCCGTCGGCTCCGCGCCGTCTGGACCCCCGGCCACACCCCCGGCCACGTCTGCCTCCACCTGGAGGAGGACCACCCCGCCGGGCTCCCCGGCCGCGGCCGGCTCTTCTCCGGCGACCACCTCCTCCCCGGGATCTCCCCGCACATCGGCCTCTACGAGGACCCCGACGACGCCACCGTCACCGACCCGCCCCCAAGCTCTCAACTTCGTTCGAGCAGGGGGGACCCCCTCGGCGACTACCTCGACTCCCTGGAACGGATCGGGCGGCTCGGCGTCGCCGAGGTGCTCCCCGCCCACCAGCACGCCTTCCCCGACGCCGCCGGCCGGGTCCGCGAACTCCTCGACCACCACGAGGACCGGCTCACCGGCCTCCTCGCCCTCCTCACCACCCCGCTCACCCCCTGGCAGCTCGCCGAGCGCATGGAGTGGAACCGGCCCTGGGACCGCATCCCGTACGGCTCCCGCAACATCGCCGTCAGCGAGGCCGAGGCCCACATCCGGCGGCTCGTGAAGCTGGGCCGGGCGGAGGCCGTGACGGGCACGGAGCCGGTGGCGTACGTGGCGGTGTGACGCGGCTCGCACGCCCGCGGCGGCGGCCCCGGGGGCCGGTACAGTGGGCCGGTCGTCTTCATGCCCGAGCAGGGGAAAGCCGGTGCGAATCCGGCGCTGACCCGCAACCGTCAGCCGTTCTCGGAGAACGGTGAGCCGGAACGCCCTGCGCCCGGGACGTGAGCGCCGGCACCGTCGAGGAATACGGCGCCGGACGCGGGCCCCGCGCGGGCGCCGGTGTCCGGTGCCCGCACGAGAGGCAACCATGATCAGCGTCCGTCGCGCCGCCGCCGCGCTCACCGCAGCGGCAGCCGTGCTCAGCACCGCCGCGACCGGCACGGCCTCCGCCGCGCCCTCTCCCAGCGCCTCCGCCGCCGCGCTCCCGCCCGGCCTGTACGGCACGAGCGACCCGACGTACGACGGCGTCTGGCGCCAGTCGCTCGCCTTCCTCGCCCAGCGCGCCACCGGCTACCAGCCCGCCGACCAGGCCGTCGACTGGCTGCTCGGCCAGCAGTGCGCGGACGGCTCCTTCGCCTCGTACCGCGCGGACACCACCAAGCCCTGCGACGCCACGACGATGCGGGACTCCAACGCCACCGCCGTCGCCCTCCAGGCGCTCGGCGCCGTCCGCCGCGAGGCCGCCGACCCGACGAAGATCGACACCGCGGTCAAGACCGGCTACGGCTGGCTGCGCGGCGTGCAGAACAAGGACGGCGGCTGGAGCTACACCCCCGGCGGCCCCAGCGACGCCAACTCCACCTCGATCGTCGTCAGCGCGCTCGCCGCCTCGGGCGTCAAGCCCGGCTCGTACACCTCCGCCGAGGGCCGCACCCCCTACGACGCGCTGCTCGCGCTCGCGCTGCCCTGCTCCGACGAGGAGGGGCCGGGCGCCTTCGCGTACCAGCCCGACAAGGAGGGCGGGCTCGCCGCCAACGCGGACGCGACCGCCGCCGCCACCCTCGCCGGCCTCGGCAAGGGCATCACCGCCGTGAAGGCCACCCCGCCGCAGGCCCCGACCTGCGTCGACCTCTCCGAGCCGACCGTCGAGCGGGCCGCCCTCAACGGCGCCTCCTACCTCGCCAAGGCGCTCGTCCAGACCGGCCACCTGACCACCCCGCCGCTGCCCGGCGCCACCGAGACCGAGCCGAAGCCCGACTTCGGCAACACCGCCGACGCCGTCGTCGCCCTCGCCGCCGCCGGCACCGCCCGCCTCGCCGAGCCCGCGCTCCAGTGGCTGGAGCAGAACGCCGCCCCCTGGGCGAAGCAGTCCGGCCCCGCCGCCTACGCGCAGCTGATCCTCGCCGCGCGGGCGATGGAGGCCGACCCGCGCGAGTTCGGCAAGGTCGACCTCGTCGAGGCGCTCAACGCGACCGGCCCCGCCCCGAAGACCCCCGACACCTCCGCCGCCTCCACCGAGGACGAGGACGACGACTCGTTCCTCGGCTTCGACGTCTGGTGGATCATCGGCATCGGCATGGTCGCCGGCGTCGGCATCGGCTTCCTCCTGAGCGGCCGCAAGAAGTGACCCTCCGGAGGAAGACCACCGGCGCGGCGGCGTGCGCCGCCGCCGGGCTGCTGCTCGCCCTCGGCGCGGCGGCCCCGGCACAGGCGGCCGGCTACCGGTACTGGTCGTTCTGGGAGTCCGACGCCGGGAAGTGGACGTACGCCACCGAGGGCCCGGCCACCGCCCGGCCCGCCGACGGCGCCGCCATCGGCTTCCGCTTCGCGCTCAGCGAGGACTCCGCCGACGCGGCGAAGCCGACCGCCGCGCCCGACTTCGCCGCGGTCTGCGCCGACGTCGAGCAGGCGCCCGGCACCAAGCGCGTCGCGGTCGTCGTCGACTTCGGCACCCCGAAGGACGCCCCCGCCGGCGAGACCCCGCCGAAGACCGCCCCGACGACCGGCTGCGCCCGGATCGACGGGAAGGGCACGGCCGCGGACGCCCTCGCCGCCGTCGCCAAGCCGCTCCGCTACGACAGCTCCGCGATGCTGTGCGGCATCGCCGGCTACCCGCGGAAGGGCTGCGGCGAGGCGGTCGCCTCCGCGGACCCTGCGGCCGGATCGGCCACCGCGGCCGCCGCCGCCGCCGCCACCGAGAAGAACGACGGCGGGGACGGCCCGTCCCTCGGCCTCCTCGTCGGCGGCGGAGCCGTCCTCGCGCTCGGCGGCGCGGCCGTCTGGAAGTCCCGCCGCCGCGCATGACCCGGGTCACGTCCGTCACCCCCGGCCCGCCGGGGCGCCTCCTGGCGCCCGTGGCGGACCGGGGCAACGCGCTGCACCCCGGCGCCTGGTGGCTGTGGGCCCTCGGCCTCGCCGTCGCCGCCTCCCGCACGACGAACCCGCTGCTGCTCGGGCTGATCGTCGCGGTCGCCGGATACGTGGTGGCGGCGCGCCGGACGGACGCGCCGTGGGCCCGCTCGTACGGCGCCTTCGTGAAGCTCGGCCTGTTCGTCGTCGCCCTGCGGATCGTCTTCTCGCTGGTCCTGGGCTCCCCCATCCCCGGTGAGCACGAACTGTTCACCCTCCCCGAGCTGCCCCTCCCCGACTGGGCGCAGGGCATCCGCGTCGGCGGCCGGGTGACCGCCGAACAACTCGTCTTCGCCCTCTACGACGGCCTCAAACTGGCCGCCCTGCTGATCTGCGTGGGCGCGGCGAACGCGCTCGCCAACCCGGCGCGGCTGCTCAAGTCGCTGCCGGGGGCGCTGTACGAGGCCGGGGTCGCGGTCGTGGTGGCGATGACCTTCGCGCCGAACCTGGTCGCCGACGTGGTCCGGCTGCGCACCGCGCGACGGCTGCGCGGCCGGCCCACGGGCGGGGTGCGGGCGGTCCTCCAGATCGGCCTGCCGGTCCTGGAGGGCGCCCTCGAACGGTCGGTCGCCGTGGCCGCGTCGATGGACGCGCGCGGGTACGGGCGCACCGCCCAGGTCCCGCCGGGCGTCCGCCGCACCACGAACGTCCTCACGCTCGGCGGTCTGCTCGGCGTCTGCGCCGGTTCGTACGGCCTGCTGGCCGCGCAGGGCGCCGGATACGGGCTCCCGCTGCTCGCCGTCGGGCTCGCCGCGGCCGTCGCGGGGCTGCGCCTCGGCGGCCGGCGCACCCTGCGCACCCGCTACCGCCCCGACCGCTTCGGCCCCCGCTCCTGGCTGGTCGCCGCGTCCGGCATCGCGGTGGCGGCCCTCATGATCCACGCGAACTCGTACGCGCCGGACGCCCTCCACCCCGGGGTCGTCCCCCTGATCGCCCCCGAGCTGCCGCTCTGGCCGGCCCTGTCGGTCCTGCCCGGCCTGCTGCCCGCCGTCATCGCCCCCGTACCGCCCGCCCGTGCCGCCGTCCGCGAGGAGCCGTCCGCGTGATCCGTTTCGAGAACGTCTCGGTGACGTACGAGGACGCCGCCGGGCCCACCCTGCGGGACGTCGACCTCGTGGTGCCCGAGGGGGAGCTGGTGCTGCTCGTCGGGCCCTCCGGGGTCGGCAAGTCGACGCTGCTCGGCGCGGTGTCCGGTCTCGTCCCCCACTTCACCGGCGGGACGCTGCGGGGCCGGGTCACGGTGGACGGCCGGGACACCCGGACCCACCACCCGCGCGAGCTGGCCGACCTCGTCGGGACCGTCGGGCAGGACCCGCTCGCGCACTTCGTGACCGACACCGTGGAGGACGAGCTCGCCTACGGCATGGAGTCCCTGGGCCTCGCCCCCGCCGTGATGCGGCGGCGCGTCGAGGAGACCCTGGACCTGCTGGGCCTCGCGGACCTCCGCGACCGGCCCATCGCCACGCTCTCCGGGGGCCAGCAGCAGCGGGTCGCCATCGGGTCCGTCCTGACCACCCACCCCAAGGTCCTCGTCCTCGACGAGCCGACGTCCGCGCTCGACCCCTCGGCGGCGGAGGACGTCCTCGCGGTCCTCCAGCGGCTCGTCCACGACCTCGGCACGACCGTCCTCATGGCGGAGCACCGCCTGGAGCGGGTCGTCCAGTACGCCGACCGCGTCCTCCTCCTGCCGGAGGCCGTCCTCGGCACCCCGGCGGAGATCATGGCCGTCTCCCCCGTCCACCCGCCCGTGGTCGCCCTCGGCCGCCTCGCCGGGTGGAACCCCCTGCCCCTGACGGTGCGGGACGCCCGCCGCAGGTCGGCCCCACTGAAGGCCCACCTGAAGGACCGGAAGCGGGAGGAGCGGGAGCCCGCGCGGGACCAGGAGCAGGAGCGGAAGCTCGCGCGGGCGCCCGGGGCCGAGCCCCGCGATCCAGCCCCGCCGGCGTTCGAGGCGCGGGGGGCCGGGGGCGGAGCCCCTGGTTTCGGGAAGGGGCGGGGTGGGGGAAGGTCCCTGTTCCGACGGCGCCGCGCAGCCGCCTCCGCCTCCGCCTCCGCCCGCACCGACGCCCCGCTCGTGGACGTCGGCCGCCTCGCGGTCCGCCGCGGCCGCGTCGAGGCCCTGCGCAGGGTCGACCTGCGCGTCGCCCGCGGCGAGACCGTCGCGCTCATGGGCCGCAACGGAGCCGGAAAGTCCACCCTCCTCTCCACGCTCGTCGGCATGATCGCCCCCACCTCCGGCACCGTCCACGTCTCCGGGCTCGTCCCGCACACGACCGAGCCCCGCACCCTCATCCGGCAGGTGGGCCTGGTCCCGCAGGAGCCGAGGGACCTGCTGTACGCGGAGACCGTCGGCGACGAGTGCGCGGCCGCCGACGCGGACGCGGGCGCGCCGCCCGGGACCTGCCGGGCGCTCGTGGCGGAGCTCGTACCGGGTGTGGCGGACGCGACCCACCCGCGCGACCTGTCCGAGGGGCAGCGGCTCGCGCTCGCGCTCGCCGTCGTGCTGACGGCCGCGCCCCCGCTGGTCCTGCTCGACGAACCGACCCGCGGTCTGGACTACGCCGCGAAGGCCCGGCTCGTGACCCGGCTGCGGGCGCTCGCCGCCGACGGGCACGCGATCGTCCTCGCCACGCACGACGTGGAGCTCGCGGCGGAGCTGGCGGACCGGGTGGTGATCGTCGCCGGCGGCGAGGTCGTCGCGGACGGCCCGACGGCGGAGGTCGTCGTCTCGTCCCCCGCCTTCGCCCCGCAGGTCGCGAAGATCCTGGCCCCCGAGCCGTGGCTCACGGTCGAGCAGGTGGAGGAGGCGCTCCGCCCGTGAGGACGCATCCGATCCGCCTCGGGCCGCGCTCCGTCGCCGCCCTCGGCCTCGTCTCCCTCGTCGGTCTGGCGGGCATCGGCTGGCCGCTCTTCGCGGACGCCGGCTCCGCCGTCACCGACCACGCCGCCGACGCGCCGTGGCTCTTCGCGCTGATCCTCCCCCTCCTCATCGCCGTCGTCGTGGCGACGATCGCGGACTGCGGGATGGACGCGAAGGCGGTCGCGATGCTGGGGGTGCTCGCCGCCGTGGGCGCGGCGCTGCGCCCGCTGGGCGCGGGCACGGCCGGCCTGGAGCCGATGTTCTTCCTGATGGTGCTGAGCGGCCGCGTCCTCGGCCCGGGCTTCGGCTTCGTCCTGGGCGCGGTGACGATGTTCGCGTCGGCGCTGCTCACGGGCGGCGTCGGGCCGTGGATGCCGACGCAGATGCTGGCGATGGGCTGGTTCGCGATGGGCGCGGGTCTGCTGCCCGCGGGCGTCCGGGGCCGGCGGGAGCGGCTGATGCTGGCCGCGTACGGCTTCGTGGCGGCGTTCGCGTACGGCACGGTCACCAATCTGTACGGCTGGGTGACGGTCGGTGGCCTCGGTCAGGGGATCTCCTTCGTCCCGGGGGCCCCGGCGGCCGAGAACCTGGTCCGCTTCCTCGCGTACGTGCTGGCCACGTCCCTCGGCTGGGACCTGGGCCGGGCCGCGCTCACCGTGGTCCTGACGCTCACGGTCGGCGGACCGCTGCTGCGGGCGCTGCGCAGGGCCACTCGGCGGGCGAACTTCGAGGCCCAGGTCACATTCGAGGGGCCGGAAAAGGGTCCCGCGGGTGAGGCGCCTCATAGGACCCACGTCACGTACGACCGGAAATAGTAGAACCGGACGAGGCGCGCAAAACGCCCATTAGCGCACTTGACCTGCGAAAACACCCGACCCACCGAGCGGGGTCCCGCCCGCCGGAGTCCGAACCTTCCTCGTACTGGGGGGCGTTGCGCCACCCCCCGGGGATTTGTTTCTGTAGTGGACGTCGCCAGGCAGCAGGTACTCGGCTCAGCGCAAGCGAAACGCTCAGCGAGAGCGAGTCACCGCGGCAGGCCGGTTCCCCCCAGTCCCCGGGTCCCCCGGGCTCTGGTTCCGGCATGCCTGAACCGGCCGGAAACGGCCGTGACGCCCGGCACAGCCACAGTCCCCGACGTTAGGTAGACGTTTTGTTCCGCTCGATCACCACTCGCGCCGCTGCCCGCAAGAAGTCCTTCGCCGCCACCGCAGCCGTGCTGCTCGGCGCCTCGGGTGCGGTGCTCGGCACGACGGGCACGGCCTCGGCCGCCAGCCCGCAGGAGCTCGCCCGCGACATCGTCCCCGCCTCGCAGTACGCCGCCTTCAGCAAGATCGTCTCGCACGAGTCCGGCTGGAACTTCAAGGCCACCAACTCCTCCTCCGGCGCCTACGGCCTGGTCCAGGCCCTGCCCGCCTCGAAGATGGCCTCGGCCGGCTCCGACTGGAAGACCAACCCGGCCACCCAGATCAAGTGGGGCCTGAACTACATGAACGAGCGCTACGGCTCCCCGAACGCCGCCTGGGCGTTCTGGCAGGCCAACGGCTGGTACTAAGAGTCACCACGCCGCCCCGCGCACCGCAAGGCCCCGCCCTCCTCTCGGAGGGGCGGGGCCTGCGGCGTTTCCGTTACTCCGGCCTCCACTCCGGCCGCTACTCCGGCCGCCCGGTGGCCGCCGGGCTCGCGCCGCCCTTGCCCGCCGCGGCCCCGGGCGCGTGCCCGAGGAGCACGACCCAGTCGCCACCGTGGCGGAACATCGACACGTGCGTGGCGAAGGGCCGGCCGTCCCGCCCCTTCCCGGTGACCCGCGCGCTCGCCAGGTCGTCGCCGAACTCGTGCGACACCTCGACGTCCGCGACCGTGATCCCCTTGCCCCCGTCGGCGGCGACGATCTCGCGCGCGTCGGCCTCGACCTCCACGTACCCCGACGGCCCCAGCCCGGCGAGCGCGGCCACGTCCCGGCCGTTCAGCGCCCGTACGTACGCGTCGACGGTCTGCCGTTCCGTACGCCCGTCGGGCCCGGCCTCCTGCGCGCACCCCGCCGTCAGCGCGCAGCCGGCCGCGGCCAGCGCCACTGCCACCACCGTCATCCGGACCCTGCGTGTCCTCATGCGTCCCCCTGGTGATCGGTTTCCCTGGGGGACGCGGGGATCCCGGTCCCGAGTTCCGCCTTCCGTGTTCCGGACATGGGCGCGGGGCCCCGTCCCTCCCACTCCGGAGGGACGGGGCCCCGCGGTTTCCCGGGCACCCCTGCCAGGTCTCATGAGGCCGCGCGGCCCCGCTACAGCCGCTGGATGATCGTTCCCGTGGCCTGCGCGCCGCCCGCGCACATGGTGATCAGCGCGAACTCCTTGTCGGACCGCTCCAGCTCGTGCAGCGCGGTGGTGACGAGGCGGGCGCCGGTCGCGCCGACCGGGTGGCCGAGGGCGATCGCGCCGCCGTTGACGTTGACCTTCTCCAGGCCGTCGAGGTCCTTCTCGAACTCCTGGGCCCAGCTGAGCACCACCGAGGCGAAGGCCTCGTTGATCTCGACCAGGTCGATGTCCCGGAGGGACATGCCGGCCTTGCCGAGGACCGCGCGGGTCGCGTCGATGGGCCCGTCGAGGTGGTAGTGGGGGTCGGCGCCGACGAGCGCCTGGGCGACGATCCGGGCGCGGGGCCGCAGCTTGAGCGCGCGGGCCATCCGCTTGGAGGCCCACATCACGGCGGAGGAGCCGTCGGAGATCTGGGAGGAGTTCCCGGCGGTGTGGATCGCGGTGGGCATGACCGGCTTGAGCCGGGCCAGGCCCTCCATGCTGGTGTCGCGCAGCCCCTCGTCGTGGTCGACGAGCCGCCACATGCCCTGGCCCGCGTGCTGTTCGGCTTCGGTGGTCGGGACCTGGACGGCGAAGGTCTCGCGCTTGAAGCGTTCCTCGGACCAGGCGACGGCGGCCCGCTCCTGGGAGATGACGCCGAGCGAGTCGACGCGCTCGCGGGTGAGGCCGCGGCGGCGGGCGATGCGCTCGGCGGCCTCGAACTGGTTGGGCAGGTCGACGTTCCACTCGTCGGGGAAGGGCTTGCCGGGCCCGTGCTTGGAGCCGGAGCCGAGCGGCACGCGGGACATGGCCTCGACCCCGCAGGAGATGCCGACGTCGATGACCCCGGCCGCGATCATGTTCGCGATCATGTGGCCGGCCTGCTGCGAGGAGCCGCACTGCGCGTCGACGGTCGTGGCGCCGGTCTCGTACGGCAAACCCATGGCGAGCCAGGCGGTGCGCGCGGGGTTCATGGACTGCTCGCCGGCGTGGGTGACGGTGCCGCCGACGATCTGCTCGACGCAGTCGGCGGGGATGCCGGTGCGGCCGAGGAGTTCGCGGTAGGTCTCGCCCAGGAGATAGGCGGGGTGGAGGTTGGCGAGCGCGCCTCCGCGCTTGCCGATGGGGGTGCGTACGGCTTCGACGATCACGGGTTCCGCGGCCATGGGCTCGTCCTCTCCTCGACCGGGCGGGGTGTCCCGGCACCCCGTCCAGTCGGCGTCACGGGAGAACTAGTACGCGTTCTAGTTCTGAGTGAAGTCTTATGACTGCTACCGCCGGTACGCAAGGGTCCGGAAGGGAGGAGTTCGGCGACGGGGGCGACCCCGAGGCCCCCGGAGAGGCGGGCGCGGTCCGCGCCCGGGGGCGCGTACGGGCGCACCCGGAGGCGTATTCCGTCCGCGCCTCTTGCCACTTGTAGAACTCGTTACTAACTTTCCGGGCAACTTCTGATGGTCCATCAGATATGGAGCGTGCTGCCGATGCCGACCTGCCCCCACCTCCCCGAAGGATTCGACGCCACCGACCCCGACCTGCTGCGCAGCCGCGTCCCGCTCCCCGAGTTCGCGGAGCTGCGGCGCACCGCACCGGTCTGGTGGTGCCCCCAGCCGCGCGGCATCACCGGCTTCGACGACGAGGGGTACTGGGCCGTCACCCGCCACGCGGACGTCAAGTACGTCTCCACGCACCCCGAGTTGTTCTCCTCCCAGGAGAACACCGCGGTGATCCGCTTCAACGAGCACATCGGACGCGAACAGATCGACGTCCAGAAGCTGATCATGCTCAACATGGACCCGCCCGAGCACACCCGGGTCCGCCAGATCGTCCAGCGCGGCTTCACCCCCCGCGCCATCCGCGGACTGGAGACCGCCCTGCGCACCCGCGCCCGCGCGATCGCCGAGGAGGCGCGGACCGCGGCCGCCGAAGACCCCGACGGCACCTTCGACTTCGTCACCAAGGTCGCCGTCGAGCTGCCGCTCCAGGCCATCGCCGAACTCATCGGCGTCCCCCAGGAGGACCGCTCCCGGATCTTCGACTGGTCCAACAAGATGGTCGCGTACGACGATCCCGAGTACGCCATCACCGAGGAGGTCGGCGTCGAGGCCGCCATGGAACTCATCGGGTACGCGATGAACATGGCCGTCGCGCGCAAGGAGTGCCCCGCCGCCGACATCGTCTCGCAGCTGGTCGCCGCCGAGGACCAAGGGAACCTCTCCTCCGACGAGTTCGGGTTCTTCGTACTGCTGCTCGCCGTCGCCGGGAACGAAACCACCCGCAACGCGATCAGCCACGGCATGCACGCCTTCCTCACCCACCCCGACCAGTGGGAGCTCTACAAGCGGGAGCGCCCCGCGACCACCGCCGAGGAGATCGTCCGCTGGGCCACCCCGGTCGTCTCCTTCCAGCGCACCGCCACCCAGGACACCGAACTCGGCGGGCAGAAGATCAAGAAGGGCGACCGGATCGGCCTCTTCTACTCCTCCGCCAACCACGACCCCGAGGTCTTCGAGGACCCGGAGGTCTTCGACATCACCCGCGACCCCAACCCCCACCTGGGCTTCGGCGGCGGCGGGCCCCACTTCTGCCTCGGCAAGTCCCTCGCCGTGAAGGAGATCGAGCTGATCTTCGCCGCGATCGCCGACGTCCTGCCCGACCTCACCCTCGCGGCGGAACCCCGCCGGCTGCGCGCCGCCTGGCTCAACGGAGTGAAGGAGCTGCGCGTCCGCACCACCCCCTGAGCAGCGGAACGGGAACCTGAATCCTCCCCCGCACGTCCGAGCGGGCATGCGGGGGACACACACCACCACCACGGCCAGAATCCTGACCACGCTGCTCGCGCTGCTCGCGCTCCAGCTCGGCTCGCTCGTCGCGCCCGCCTGGGCGTGCGGCTGCGGCGCGATGATCACGCGCCCGGAAGAGCGCATCGGCGTCGACCAGGAACAGTCCGCCGTCCACTGGGACGGCCGGACCGAGACCATCGTCATGCGCTTCCGCGTCCACGGCGACGCCAAGCAGGCCGCCTGGGTCATGCCGGTGCCGCACCGGGCCGACGTCACCCTCGGCGACCCCGGGCTCTTCGACGCGATCGAGGAGCTCGCCGCGCCCGAGGAGCGGGAACGTTCCTACTTCTGGCCCCGTGAGGACGACTGGCCCTTCGACTCCGGCCACGGCGACGGCGCCTCGGCCGGCGCGGCCCCCGGCGGCGGCGTCGGCGTCGTCGGCCGCGAGCGGCTCGGCCCCTTCGACGTGGCCCGGCTCACCGCCACCGACCCGGACGCCCTCGGCGACTGGCTCCACGCCAACGGCTTCGAGCTCCCCGACCGGCTCACCCCCGAACTCCGGCCCTACGTCGACCGGAAGTGGGAGTACGTCGCCATCCGCCTCGCCCCGGACCGCAAGGACGTGCCGCTGTACGGCGAGCTGACGCCGCTCCGCATCACCTTCGCCTCCCCCGAACTCGTCTACCCCATGCGGCTCTCCCGCCTCGCCGAGACCCGCCAGACGCTCGGCCTGTCGATCTTCGCCGCCCACCGCATGGAGCCCCGCTCGCCGATCGGCGGCGAGGCCCCCGAGGTCACCTTCTCCGGCCGGATCGACCGGCCCGAGGGCCCCGTCGCCGCCCTCTCCGGCGGCGCCCCCGTCCACCTCACCGTCCTCCGGCAGCGCTTCCCCGAGCCCTCCCGCATCGACGACGACCACGTCCTGCGGACGGTCGCCGACACGCCGTACCGCCAGGTGGTCTACCGGGACCGGCTGCTGACGTTCGCCGGGATCCCGGCCTGGATGCTGACGGCGGGCGCGGGCGCGGCGGTGATCGCCGGACTGACCGTGCTCCTGACCGCGCGGGCGAACCGCCGCCGCCGGGTACCGTCGACGGCATGACGAACCCTCAGTGGCAGGACGTCGACGCGTACGTCACCGACCTGCTGGTCCCCGCCGACGAGGCCCTGACCGCCGCGCTGGCCGACAGCGCGGCGGCCGGTCTCCCCGAGATCGCCGTCGCCCCCAACCAGGGCAAGTTCCTGAACCTCCTCGCCCGGGTCCAGGGCGCCCGCCGCATCCTGGAGATCGGCACGCTCGGCGGCTACAGCACCATCTGGCTGGCCCGCGCGCTGCCCGCCGACGGGCGCCTGATCAGCCTGGAGTACGACCCCCGGCACGCCGAGGTGGCCCGCGCCAACCTCGCCCGCGCCGGGCTCGCCGACCGCGTCGAGGTCCGCACGGGCGCGGCCCTGGACACCCTTCCCCTCCTGGAGAAGGAGGCCGCGGGCCCCTTCGACCTGGTCTTCGTCGACGCGGACAAGGCCAACAACCCGCACTACGTGGCCTGGGCCCTGAAGCTCTCCCGCCCCGGCACCCTGATCGTCGTCGACAACGTCGTCCGCGCCGGGCGCGTCGCCGTCCCGGACCCGTCGGACCCGGCGATCACCGGCACCCGCGCCATGTTCGAGCTCGTGGCGAACGAGCCGCGCCTCGACGCGACCGCCCTCCAGACGGTCGGCACGAAGGGCCACGACGGGCTCCTCATCGCCCGCGTCACGGCCTGACCGGAGATCCCCCGGCCCGCCATCCCACGAACAGCGGCAGCCGCCCGTCGGCGTCGAGGACGACCACCCCGAAGGGCCGGTCGAAGGCGATCCGCTCGACGGGCAGCGGCCGGGCCGCGCTCCGCGTCATCTCCACCTGGGTGACGGCCGCCGCCTCCACCCCCGTCTCGCCGACCTCGAGCACGGCCTCCTGGAGCGCCTTGGAGACGTACAGCGGCGCGGGCGAGAGCCCGGAGAAGTCGGCACCGGGCCGCGCCGGGGCCGTCACCCCCACCGACTCCAGCCAGGCCAGCGCGTCGATCCTGCCCCGCAGCGCGAACCGGGGCAGCGCCAGCTCGACGCCCCCGGCCCCCACGGGCCCCCGCCGCCCGTCCCGTACCGGCTCCCGTCCGCCGTCCCGTGCCGACTCCCGCACCGACCCCCGTACCGGCTCCGGCACGGCGTCCGCCCAGGCGAGCGGCACCACCGTGTCCGGCCCGGCGCCCACGGGGCCGAGCACGAACCGCACCCTCGGCGCCCGCTCCCCCGCGCACGGCAGCTCCACCACGACCCCGTGCCCGTCCCCGTGCCCGTCCCCGTCCCCGACCCGCCACGCCGACCAGGCGGGAACGCGCCGGTGCATGGTCGGCACCTCCGTCACGCTCCCGTCCGCCCCGGTGAACGGCGCGGGCCGGGTCCGGCTCGCGTCGAACGCCTCCCGCCACACCGCCCCCAGGGCCACCACGCCGACCAGGACCAGGTCGGCGCCCCCGTCCAGCGCGTCGGGCAGCCCGTCCATCCGCCCTCCGCTGACCTCGGCCACCCAGGCGTCCAGCTCCGCCCGCGCGTCCCCGCCCAGCTCCCCGAACCCGACGCCCGGCAGCCCGCTCCGGTACGCCGCGCGCACCGACACCCGGCTCCACACCGCGACCCCGGCGAAGACGCCCGAGGTCCGCGCGCACTCGGCCGCCACCCCGGCGACGGCGGGGCCCGCCTCCTCCCCGGCCACCCCGAGCACCGCCC
The DNA here is from genome assembly GCF_040633895.1 of Streptomyces sp. NPDC007863. Taxonomy (NCBI): domain Bacteria; kingdom Bacillati; phylum Actinomycetota; class Actinomycetes; order Kitasatosporales; family Streptomycetaceae; genus Streptomyces; species Streptomyces sp. NPDC007863. Next base: position 3,753 of record NZ_JBEYEI010000002.1, on the reverse strand, counting down.
GCAGCTCCTCGGCGGCCCGCCCCCGCGCCCCCGCCGCCACGGCGCCGAGCGCCACCCACAGCCCGGCCGGCGACCCGACGAAGTCCCGCGCCGCGTCCCCCGGCAGCAGCCACCCGGCCAACTCCCGTACCGCCCCCGCCCGCACGGCCGCGCCGTTCCCGGTCATATCCTGCCTTTCATGAGCATCGTGAAGATCAACGAATGGGTCAAGCCACTCACATAGAGCTTCACACCGTGAGTGCCGCCATGGTCGGCCAGCCTAGAAGCCGCCAGCCCCAGCCCTCGGCCCAGGCGTCCCTCACGCTCGCCGCACATGGTCGGGCGGGACCAGCCACTCCCGCCCGCCGCGCTCGGGCCAGAGGAACGCCATGGGGCGCTTCCGGCGCTCACTGGGCAGCTCGGCGGGGTCCTCGTAATCCCGGATCACGTCACGCAGGATGCCGACCCTTCCCGCGCCGTCCTCGACCCGCCGGCCGATGTCGTCCGGGCCGATCACCTCGGGCACTTCACGTGCTGGTAGACGGCCCTGTCGGGCTGGGACGGCTCGCGCAGCGTTCCCCGGCGACAGCGTTCGAGCGAGGCGATCGGGTTATTGCAGGCGGGACACACCTCTCCCGAAGGGGCGTAGGTCGTGTACTCCCACTGCCGTGCGTCCGTTTCGCGTTCCTGAGCCTTGCCGGGCATGTCGTCGTCCCCTCGGTGCGTTTGCGTCCTTGCCGAGGACGCTAGGAAGACACCAGACGGAAGCTCCATGAGCTTGCATGAGTTTGCATGTCAAATCGCCTGTCTCATTTACGCGTTGACGTTCAAAGTGCAGGTCGACATGGTTCATGCAAGCCCACGCAATCACCTGGACCAGGGAGTCAGCCATGGCCGTAGAGTTCGTAGGCATCGACCCGAACACCGACCGCGATCACTGCCCGACGGTGTGGGCGGACGCGGAAGCTCAGGAGATCTTGTTGCAAGGCTGGAAGCCGGACAGCGAGACTCAGGCCCGATGCGAGGCGAGCAGCCCCGCGAACGGGCCGGTTCCCGACAGTGAGGCGATCGTCAGGCTTCCGGCCCGCATGATTCCGATGATCCGGGAGGCGTGCGATGCCATCGAGCGTGCCCAGCTTCGCTGAGCTGTTGGGCCGGTGCGCGCGGTCCGCCGTGCACCTGGAGATGCGTGACTCGTACGCGTCCACCGACAGGTTCGAAGCGTGGAAGCGGGGCGAGCGCATCGATTGGGACGACCGCGCGTCCTGGTGGCACCCGTACGACCAGTTGATCACGGACACCGTGGCGCGAGGAGTGTCGATCCGTCGCGCCCGGATCGTCTCCGAGCCCGTGACGGAGTACATCCGGTGGGAGCACTACGTCACCCAGGCCAACGTCACGGCCGGCGAGGACGTCCGTTGGTTGCCGCGCCGCCGGGCCACGGACATCGCCCTCCCCGGCAATGACTTCTGGCTCTTCGACGGCGAACTCCTGCGCGTGCACCACTTCTCCGGCGACGGCGCAGTGGTCGAAGACGAAATCACGGACGACCCGGCGACGGTGAAACTCTGCGCATCGGCCTTCGAAGCCGTCTGGGACCGGGCCGTCCCGCACCACCTGTACGCGATCTGAGGACAGCCAGCTCCATGCCCCCACACCCCTCATCGAGCGTTCAGCAAGCCCGTGAAGCACTCGCGGGCCGACTGCGCGAGCTACGCAGGGATGCCGGAATCAGCGGGCGGGAGCTGGCCGTCAGGCTTCGCTGGTCGGACTCGAAGGTGTCGCGCATCGGCAACGCCAAGACACCTCCGTCCGACGCCGACATCCGGGCATGGTGCCAGGCGTGCGAAGCCGACGACCAGGCGCCGGACCTCATCGCAGCGAACAGACAATCCGCGGACGCCCACATCCAATGGAAACGCCTCCAGCGAGGCGGCCTACGGCACGTGCAGGAATCCACGGAGAGCCTGTACCGGCGCACCCACCTTTTCCGCGTCTACGTCTCCGACGTGATCCCCGGCTTCCTCCAGACACCCGGGTACGCGACCGCGCTCCTGTCGTCCATCGCGGACTTCCGGGGAACGCCGGACGACGTGACAGAGGCAGTCAAAGTCCGCATGAGACGGAATGCGGTACTGAACAACGCGGCGCACCGGTTCTCGTTCGTCCTGGAGGAATCGGTCCTGCGCTACCGGCTGTGCACCGTCGAGACGATGGCAGCGCAGCTCGGTCACCTCCTGGCGGTCATGGACCTCCAGAACGTGGCTGTGGGCATCGTCCCGTTCTCGTCGCAGCGGACTGTCTGGCCCATGCCGACCTTCACCATCTTCGACGACACGAGGGTGCACGCGGACACCCTGGATGCCGCGTCCACGCTGACGCAGCCAAGCCAAGTCGATCTGTATGCACGAGCCTTCGACCGACTGTCGCAAGGATCGGCACGGGGAGCTGCCGCACGCACCCTCGTGACATCCGCCCTGTCATCGCTCGGCTGACCGTCCGGCTTGCTGCGGAAACACCGAAAGGCCCCTGCGCCCTCTCCGGCGAGGGAGAGAGACACAGGGGCCGTATGGCGGCATCAGCCGTTCAGTACACCGGTGAGGCGTGCGGCTGCCTTACCACCGAAGAGCGCGATGCCACAGTAGAAGTCGATGCGGGTTCGGTAGACCGGCTTGTCGTGGGACTCGCCCAGGTCGGTGACCTGAACGCCACCGTTGGTGAGTCCGGAGACACCGGCGTCCGCCTCGGTAGCGCCGAAGCGAACGGCGTAGATGTCACCGGTCTCCGCACCACCGGTCCCGGTCGTCAGCGGCAGCACGTCCGTGCCGTCAAGGCGCTGGCCGGCGTCCAGCAGCGGGATGCCGTTCCACATGACCGTGGGCTTACCGGCTATGTCCACGGTCAGCAGTTCACTGCCACCGAGACGCCGGAAACCGGATGCGATCTTGGCGCGCAGCGCGGCGTTCATGTAGAACGCGCCGTTCGTGCCGTTGATGCCCCGCACCTGATTCGTCAGAGTGTCGAGCAGATCGAAGAAGTCATGACCGTGGGCAACGGCGCCCTTCCCTCCGGCGTCGATGACCTGGCGCCCGACCAGCCGCTTGTGAAGACCGTCGAACCCCTTCGGGTTGACCTCGACGTCGCCGTTGAAGAACTGGTCGGCGAAGTGAATCGAGGCGGCCTTGACCTTCATGTGGGTCTGAATCGCACGCTGATCGTTGAGGTTCCCTCGCGTCTGGACGATGAACTTGTCCACGTCGGCGTCACCTCCCAGGATGGCCAGCGTCTCGACGCGCTGGTTCAGCGTGCCGGTGCTCTCCGGGTATGCCTCGTTGATCGCACGGAAGGCCACGCCGGGAAGGCTGGACTCCTCGTTGTACTTGTAACTCCCGATCATGGAGGATGCATCGATGACCAGTGAGAACGTGCCCGAGGGCGAGTCCGTCGAGGCGGCTGAGCCGCAGCCGTCGAGGGTGGTGGATGACCGGCTGATCGATGAGCTAGTGTCCCGGGCCCAGGCCGAGGGTCTGCAGCTGACGGGTGAGGGCGGGTTGCTCCAGCAGCTGACGAAGCGGTTGCTGGAGTCCGCCCTGGAGGGTGAGATCACCGACCATCTCGGCTATGACAAGCACGACCCGGCGGGGAAGAACGGCGGCAACTCCCGCAACGGCACCCGGGCGAAGACCGTGCTGACGGACGTCGGGCCGGTGGAGATATCCGTGCCGCGTGACCGGGACGGCTCGTTCGAGCCGAGGATCGTCAAGAAGCGGCAGA